>JABHEG010000180.1 GCA_018676675.1 Lentisphaerota bacterium | reverse complement strand
GAGAGCAGCGCAATGGCGCATAGAAGCAGTACGGCAATGCGCCGGGCAACACTCCTCTTGTGGCGACCTGCTTGCAACAACATCACGACTCACTCCAAGGGAGCGGAATACACACAGACAATGCGTACAGACTTAGACAATATAAGGGAGAATCGGGCCTCCTTCTACTGAAGGACGAGAAATGCTCCGCGCTTTCCACGAAAGGCAAGGCATCAGGAGCCATATCTATTTGGGAACCTGGCGGCGCAAGTAGAGCAATCCCGAACAAACCTGCCGGTCTTGGCGTGGTGCTGGACGGTTGCCCCGATACCGCTATTGCCTGGGCAATTCCTGTCGCGCGGCTTGTTTACGGAGCGTACACTGAGGGACATAGGGTACACGTTGGTTCTGAGTGCTTGGTCTTTGGTATGCGATGGTGCCAAGACCAGGGGAACCGAGTCAGGAAAGGCTCAGTGGACAGGTTCTGTTTGGCACGATATTTTCTCCCTTGAGCACAACGCCATCCAAGGCGGACTTGGCTTGTCTGGATAGCCCTTTGCAGGAACACGGACGGCAAAAAGTGGCTTTCGACAGGCATCGGCGAGTGATAGCATGTGCAGGAAAGCGAGGAACGAGAATGACTGAGAAGCGTCTAGAATGGGCAGGCCTTCGTCTGTCTACGAGGATAGGTCTCGCTGCGGTGCTGTTCCTATGCACCTGGGGGCACATGGCGCGGGCGGTAAAAATTGGGTCCGTTTTGGGAACACCACTGGGTGACCCGGGCATTCAGGTGACCGCGGCAGATACGTGGCTGAATACGGGCCTCACGGTGACGGTCACCGATCTGCCCGCCAACACGGCCGTGTTGGTTACCTCCTCCTTCGCCTCGAAAAGCCCCAATGGAACCGGCGGCGGCGAACAACCCAATGTGGAGGCATGGTTCCGCCTGTCCCTGAATGGCGGCGCATCCTTCTCGCCGTCCGTAAGCCGTCTTCACCGAGGCCGATCCTTTGGCAACGAAGAGATGCTCGGCGTCATCAATATCTTCGAGGGGCTCAGTGGCGACAACACGTTCGAGCTACAGCACCGGGCCGACAGTACCACGATGAACACGCGTAGCGGGAATATTCTCGCCATCCCCCTGGTCACCGTGGAGGATGATGTACTGAACCACGCTGTCACGCTTGATCCGGGGCCCTACACCACCTTCACCGCCCCGCAATACCCCGCCCCAGACATCAGCAGCACCGTTTTCGTGGGTGGGGCCGCGGCATTGGGTAACCCGAAGGCTGTGGTCACCCTCCCGTCACAGGGAAACATTCTGGCTGTGGCCTGTTGCACGACGGAGAACGACAAACCATGGCCAAGGACCTTGACTGATCCTGCGGATCCAAGTTACACGCCGGCATCCGTGCGCCACAGCCTTTCATTTGTCGACAGCACCGGCACCGAAATTCCCATCGGTCAATACGTTGAGAAGGAACTCCGCTCTACCGGCAAACGGGGAGTCAGCGTCATCGTTGCACTGGGAGAAGACCTACCGGCAGGAGATTACGCGTTGCGCATGCGCCACGCGAGCGGTACCCATACCACCACCACCAGGGATATAACCCTCGCGGCAGTAGCGCTCGCGCTGCCGGATGGCAGAGAGTTTGCGTCCTATCAGGTCAATCGGGTGGGGACGAGCGAAACAACGAACAACGTGTTTGTGACAGCACTCACATCCGACATCTCGCTGATCGAAGAAACCGATGTTCTGCTGGCGGCGAGTTTCTTCTCCAGAGGGGATAGAACGCGCGCCTACTTCAGAGCAATCGTGGACGAATCCGGCACGCCGTCGCCTCAACCGGGCACTGCCCAGGCAGTGGCTAATGACAATCGCCAGGCAGGAACTCATATCGAGATGAAGGAAAACGTTGCGGAGGGTCTGCATCAGGCAATGCTCCAATTCTACGGGGTCCCCGACGGAGTTGCCGACGACAGGGAGTTCATGTTGGACCGGCCAAACCTCGTTGTGCTCGTGCTGAGCACGACGGCGGTGGGAAACTACCTTGACCTGTTCCGTGCATACATTCATGCCTGGGAACGGGAATCTGGGCGGTGGGTGACGATTCTGGATACATGTCGCGCGCGTAACACCAACGAAGCGCGCGCGGTTTTTCTTTCCAGGCACCCGGGTTCGCGCATCGTCAGTGTTGCATACATCCGCGATCCGACAGGGCGTGGATACAGGCTATTTCTCTGCGGAATCCGCACGGCCGACGGCAAGAACACCAGGGACACCTGCTATGCCCTCAACCCGTCCGATGCCAGGCGGATTGTTGCCGCGCGTTCCCCCGGCCGCGTGGTTAACCACGCGGGGCCATATCCCAGCAATCGTCGTTCTGTAACCTACTACGGGGTCACCCAGCGCCCGGACCTCCTCGACACCATGGAGGCAATGGACCTCAAGGCTGCGTTCAAGGCGTTCGGGCAACGCTACCCGCGCGAGCGCATCGTCCGTGTAACCCAGGTCAGCAGCAAGAATGAGTTCTCCATCTTCGAAGGCACGCTGGACCCCAAGGAAGTTACCGAAGTACTGCGGGCGCCTGATGCGGGGGCCGCTGCGGCCATGGCCCTGGCAAAATACGCCCGGCATCGTGTCCTCAGCGTGGAGAGTTCCCGCTCCGCCGACGGCATCGCGACCTACGAGGGACGGATACACACCAAATCGGGCGGGGTAGTGCGGGATAGCTGCTCCGCACGATCGGTTGCGGACGCACAGAAAATCTTCAAAGCACGACATGGCAAAGGAAGCAGCCCTGCAGTCGCCGAAATGGACCTGAATAGAGGCTACCGTTTGTTCAAGGCCGGTGTATCGATCAAAGGTAGCGTCAAAAGTTCTATGAAAACAATGAAGAGAGACTGAGCCGGTATGGAGAATGGTGTGGTTTACCATGACGCTTGCTACCGGGCAAGTTCAGATCCGGCATAAAGCCGCTCGTTCCTCGCTATTTATTCCGTT
>JABHEG010000058.1 GCA_018676675.1 Lentisphaerota bacterium | reverse complement strand
GGAGTCAACCTTGGACCGTGCGCTTGGCTTTATGACCCGCTCTGAATGGCGGAGAGGGCCTTGATGTGTTACTTGTTCATTATCAGTTTGGCCCTATATTTCCCCATACAATCCATGTCGGCGACATTGACGGCCTCTCCATGCAAAAACCATAACCGCTTCTAAACAAGGCGGAAGCAGACACTTGCGACAGCTTGATAAGGGTCCATGGCTGAGAATCCCACCCTCTCCGCCATTTTCCTTGTCGTCCTGCCGTGTTGAGTGATCCCCCGTGGGTTCGAGCCGAGGGTGCGTTTGCGCCCGAGACGGGCCCCGAACTTGCTGAGGGGCAGGGCGCTCGTTGCGCCCGTCAACCCCACCCTCTCCGCCATTTTCCTTGTCGTCCTGCCGTGTTGAGTGATCCCCCGTGGGTTCGAGCCGAGGGTGCGTTTGCGCCCGAGACGGGCCCCGAACTTGTTGAGGGGCAGGGCGCTCGTTGCGCCCGTCAACCCCACCCTCTCCGCCATTTTCCCTGGTCGCACTGCCTGATTTTTCCGCTTCTCTGAGCCGTGGGACATCCATGCCTTGGCGGAGCGGCTTCCTTGCATTGGCGATCCATCCGCATAGGTTTTGGTATGGGGCAGGGCGGGGACACTGTTTGGGCAATCACGCATCGCTGCAGTTGGCTCATGCGAGGCGATTGCGGAGCGGACGGCTGTTCCATGACGAGTTCCGAAGCGGGAGATGGACCCATGACGACGCGGATTCTGGTCGTCGACGACGAGAAGAGCCTGCGCCTGACCTTTGACGCCTTCCTGAGTGACGCCGGGCACGATGTGATCACCGCGGCCGACGGTGAGGAGGGCCTTGCCGCGTTCGAGGCGAACGACATCGATGTTGTGGTGACTGATATCATTCTTCCGCACCGCGATGGGATCGAGTTGCTTCGTGCGGTCCATCAGAGCGCACCTCGCGTTCCCGTGATCGTCATGACGGGAGAGCCGAGTCTGGACACGGCTGCCGCCGCCGTGCGCGAGAAAGCGTTCGACTATTTGCCCAAGCCGATCACAGGCGAGGCGTTGGTAAGAGTCGTCGGCATGGCTGTCTTGGAGAAGGAGCGCGAGGATGAGTTCGAACGTCTCCGGGCACAGGAAGAGCGCCGTAAAGAGGGACTTGAGCGATTGGTCGCTGATCGCACAGCCGCGCTCAGAGAGAGCCGCTACGAACTGACCGAAGCTCAGCGAATTGCTCACGTTGGCAACTGGCGTTGGGACGTGCGCCGCAACGATATCACCGCTTCTGATGAGATGCGGCGCATGTGGGGAGTTGAGGAAGGCGTCAACGCTTTGGCATTCCGGGTTGTACTGAGGATCATTCATCCGGCAGACCGTCGTCGCGTCAGCCTTGCCCTTGAAGCCTCGGTAAGGGAAGATGCTCCGTTCGATATGGAGTTTCGCATTGTCTTGCGCACCGGCGAAGAGCGGGTCATCCACGCCTGTGGCGAAGTGCAGCGTGACGAGGGTGGTCAGGCCGTGTTCATGCGCGGGATTGGGCACGACATCACCGAACGCAGACGGGCCGATGCGGACTTGCGGGACTCCCGCGCCTTCCTCGACAACATCATCGAACAGAGCCCATACCCCATGTGGATTGCGGACGCACGGGGGACGTTGATCCGGCTGAACAAGGCATGTGAAGACCTGCTGGGTGTCACGGCGGAGGAAGTAGTCGGCAAGTACAACATACTCGCGGACAGCATTGTCGAAGAGCAGGGCCACATGCCTGCCGTCAGGGCGGTCTTCAGCGAAGGCACAACCGCACGGTTCACCATCGAGTACGATAGCTCCCGGCTCAATTGCATCAGTCTGGTGCAGACGGCGTCGGTCGTCCTCGATGTCACAGTCTTCGCCATCAGGGACACGAACGGTAACGTCACCAACGCGGCGATACAGCACATTGATGTGACGGCAAGGGAACAGGCTCTCGACAGGCTGCGAGACAGCGAGTCCCGCTTCCGCGGCATCGTGCAAAACACCGATGCCGGGTACTTCTTCATTGACAAGGATGGTATCATCCGCGACGTGAACGCTGCATGGCTCGGCTTGTACGCGCTCTCGGGAGCCGACGAGGTCGTGGGGAAGCACTTCGACACGATACAGACGTCCGACGATGTCGGGAGGGCACGAGAGTTCGTTGCCGCGATCATGCGGGGGGACGAGGACTACCTGTCAGGAGCGTTCAGCAGGCAACGCACGGACGGCACGGTGGGTTACCACACCTATGTGGCGCATCCGGTCACGGAGGCGGGTGAAGTGACCGGCATCGAGGGATTCATCATTGACAGCACCGAACGCGTGCAGGCAGAGGGGGAAGCCCGACTCCTCGGGACCGTAGCAGAACAAGCGTCTGACTCGATTCTGGTCACAGACACCGACTTCCACATCGTCTACGCCAACCGGGCTGCTCAGGAGTTGTTCGGGTACGGGAAGTGCGAGTTGCTCGGGAAGACGCCGGATGTCTTTAACGCCGACCCGGCAGGTGATGCCATTCAACAGGAGTTGTACGCAGCAGTTTCCCGGGGCAAGTCGTACACGGGAACGCGCCTCAACCGCAGGAAGGACGGCAGCACGTTCATCTGTGAGTTCAGGGTCACGCCGGTACGGGACGACGGGGGGCACGTGCAGTGGTATGTCGGCGTGCAGCGAGATGTCACCGAACGGACGCGAACGGAGGGCGCGTTGCGTGAGGCCCGCCGCGAGTGGGAAGACATCTTCCAGGCGATTGGCCAGCCGGCGTTCATCCTGGACCCGGAACACCATGTGCTGCAGGCGAATCGAGCTGCCCTTGATCTGTTGGGGAAGTCGCTGGATGACGTGCTGGGGGAGAAGTGCTGTGAGTTGTTCTACGGGAGTGATCTTCCCCCCGCGGGATGTCCCATGGAAGCATTGAGTCCCTCTGGACCGCTCGTGGCCCGCGAGATGGAAATGGAGGCGCTGGAACGCACGTTTCTCGTCTCCTGCACGCCCATTCTTGATGATGCTGGTGAGCTCATCCGCTTGATTCACATCAACACTGACATCACTGATCGCAAGGAGTCAGAGCAGGCACTGAAGCGCAGTGAAGCCATGCTGCGAGGCGTCTTTGAGGCAGCCCCGGTGGGGATCGGGGTGGTCACCAATCGCGTGCTGAATTGGGGGAATGAACGGCTGGCAAAGATGACCGGTTACGGCGTGGATGAGTTCCCGGGTATGGATTCCAGACAGATGTATCTCTCGGATGAAGAACATCGGCGAGTCGGGGACGTGAAGTATGCCCAGATACAGGAGCACGGGGTGGGGGAAGTCAGAACTCAGTTTCGGCGGAAGGATGGGACCGCTGTGGACGTACTTCTGAGTTCGGCACCGATCGACCCGGGGAACTTGGGCGCAGGAGTCGTCTTCACCGCCTTGGACATCACTGAACAGGAGTGAGGGATGATGGATATCCTGATCATCGGTGGCAGCGGCCACGTCAGCGGGGCTGTTGCCAGGGCCGCCCTGGCCGATGGGCATGCCGTGTGGGCGGTCACGCGTGGTAAGCGTCCGTTGCCTGAAGGCGTGACATCGCTCGTGGCCGATCGCCATGACGACGGCGCCTTGGAGGCGGCAGTGGTCGGGGCAGGCATGACGTGGGACCTCGTGGTGGACTGCATCTGCTATGACGTGCCGGACATCCGGCAAGACATCCGATTGTTCCGCGATCGGACCGCATGTTTCGTTCTCGTCTCTACCGACTTCGTCTTCCATCCCTTCCACCGGCGCTTCCCACAACCCGCCGAGAGCGACCACTTCCTGACACTTGAGGATGGGTTCTCTGCCTATGGCTCGAGGAAGCGGTTGTGTGAGCTCGAGTTGGTTGAGGGGGACACGCAAGGCTTTTCCTGGGCGGTGGTGCGCCCCTGTCATATCTATGGGCCGACCTCTGAGCTTGGCTGTCTGCCATTGCATGGCCGTGATCCGGACCTGATCAGAACGTTGCGAGCGGGAGCGCCGATTCAGCTTGTGGGTGGTGGACATTTTCTGCAGCAACCCATTCTGGCCGGGGACCTTGCCGAGACCATTCTCAGTGTTGCCGGGAACAGCGCCGCAGACGGTCGGATCTTCAACACTGCCGGCCCCGATATCATCGAATCGCGCCGGTATTACCAGATTGTGGCCGACGTGCTCGGGGTCGGACTGAACGTGGAGGAGATCCCCGGCGACGCTTACCTGGCCGAGCATCCGGAACGCGCGTCGTTCCTCTGTCACCGTATCTATGATCTCGCCCCCCTGGCGGGGGCCGGGCTCAGCGTTCCATCCACATCGATTGAGGACGGCCTCCGGTTTCACGTGAATGGCCTGCTGGAGCGGAGCGGCAAGAACGCATAGCCCGCATTTCTCATGGGCAGGACATTGTGGCGTTTGTTTCTCGCTCTGGCAGAGACCATTGAGAATCAGTGGTCGGTCCTCGGGCGAAACACTGTGTTTCGGAGACCAAGAGGCAATGCCCACCCGTTGGGTAAACTTGGGGCACGCCGATCCTCGCTCTCGCCGCACGAGGCAGTGGTCACCACAGCACCCGCTTGCGAAAGCAAGGCTCGACGCACCCCAAGTTTATGAGAAATGCGTGATAGCAGGGAGTCTGTGAGGCGATGGGACACGACAAGCGGCTCTGGTACACGCAACCCGCATCTGATTGGCTGGCCGGTCTACCGGTGGGCACGGGACGTCTGGCTGCCATGGTGCTTGGGACGGTGCCGGTGGAGCGCATCGCCCTCAACCACGAGTGGCTGTGGCGGGGATTGAACCGCGAGCGCGAGAATCGCGACGTTGCGGCCCGTCTGCCGGCGGTGCGGGACCTGTTGCTGGATGGTGATTACGAGCGTGGAACCGTGGAGGGGAATCGGGCGTTCGCTTGTCATGCCGAGGAGCGTGTGCCCAGCCGCGTGGACTCGTATGAACCCATTGGTGACCTGTTCATCGATGTGCTACACAGCGCCACATACGGCTACCAGCGACAGCTCGATCTGAGCACAGGGATCGTGTCGGTCACGTTCAAGTCCGTTAACAACCCCCGTCCGCTCTTCAGGCGGGACGTGCTGGCGCATCTTGGTCTGGACCTCCTGTTTGTGCGTCTGACTTGTGCCAGTCAGGTCGACGGCGCCGTTATGCCTTTCACCTGCCGGTTGTCTCTCGATCGCCGGGCTGATCCGGACTGCGAGCTTGAGCGAACAGTGATGACTGACCGGCTTTGCCTGGTTGGGGCATTCCGGGATGGGATATCCTTCGCTGCCGGGGCTCGTGTGTTCGCTCGCGGCAGGACCGCGGAGGTTCGTGAGGAGGGCGAGCGCCTGTTGGTGAAAGAGGCCGACGAGCTGATCGTTGCTGTTGACGCCGGGACGTCTGTCTCAGGCGATGCGGCGTGTGCGACGTTGGCAGCGTTGACGGATCCCGTGTGGAGTGAACTCGTGGATGATCACTGTGCGGAGTTCGCCCGGCATGGGGCGACGTTCTCGCTCGAGCTGCCTCTCGAAGACCCCGATCTCCCAACCGACGAACGCATGCGACTCCTGCGCGAGGGCCATGCGGATCCCGGGCTGGCACTGCTTTACTATGAACTCGGGCGCTATCTCCTCATCGCTTCATCCGCCAACGGCCAACTCCCGGCGAACCTCCAGGGCAAGTGGAATGAAGACATCGATCCTCCCTGGAACTGTGATTACCACCACGATGTGAATTTGCAGATGAACTACTGGCCGGCCGAGAACGGCGGGATGCAGGAATCTGTTGACGCACTGCTCCAGCACATTGAGCGATTTGTGCCGCACGCGAAGACCGCCGCCCGTGATCTCTACGGCTGCGATGGTGTGTGGTTCCCCATTCAGACGGACGCCTGGGGACGGAGCACGCCGGAGTCGTTCGGCTGGGCCGTGTGGGTCGGGGCAGCCCCGTGGCTGGCGCAGCACATGTGGTGGCATTACGAGTTCAGTCTGGACAAGACGTTTCTTCGCGAACGGGCCTATCCCTTCATGAAATGCGTAGCAGCGTTCTTCGAAGACTATCTCATCCGGGGGGCAGATGGGCGCCTTCTCTGCGTGCCTTCACAGTCTCCGGAAAATCGTTTCAACGGGGGTGCCGAGACGAGCTTCCCCGTGAGTCTCTGTGTGAATGCGGCGATGGACCTCGAGTTGATCTGGGATGTACTCACCCATTTGGTCCAGGCCTGTCGTGCGCTGGGGATAGACCGTGCTGATCAGGAGCGGTGGCAAGGCATGCTGGACGCGCTTCCCAAGCCGCAAATTGGCTCAGATGGCCGCCTCTTGGAGTGGAACGAGGAGTTTGCCGAAACGGAACCCGGGCACCGCCACCTCTCGCACCTGTACGGCCTATTCCCAGGCGAGCAGTTCTGTCCTTTCCGTCGTCCGGAGCTGTACCGGGCTGCCGAACGTTCGCTCGAGGGACGAATGGCGGCGAGCGGCGGGCACACCGGCTGGAGTCGAGCATGGGTGGCCTGTCTTTTCGCGCGTCTCGGAAGAGGGGAGGAGGCCTTCGAGCACCTGCAGCACTTGGTCACTGACTTCGCATCCGACTCACTCCTGGATCTCCATCCGCCACGCATCTTTCAGATTGAAGGGAACCTGGGAGGCGCTGCCGCGGTCCATGAGATGCTCCTGCAGAGCTACTATGCAGAGCTCAATCTCCTGCCGGCTCTGCCATCCGCATGGTCTTCAGGGAGCGTTCGCGGCCTGCGAGGCCGAGGGGGCTTCGTGGTTGACATCCGTTGGGAAGCGGGGCGCCTTGTTGAGGCATGCGTTGTGTCCACCGCAGGCGCCGTTTGTCGGATCGTGGACCCGGACGATGAGCTTTCCGTGGTTGGTCCGAACGGGGGGGCACTCGAGACCGTACGGGATGTCTGGTGCCAGACGCTCGAGACGTCTCCCGGCATGCGGTTCCGGGTGAGGCCCGTGTGCCGGGCGGGTTGACGGCAGACCAGACCGCTCCTGACAGTCGCGGCACGTTCCGAACCGAGCCGCGCACAACGTAAGCGGTCTTCTTGCCCGACCCGCGCCGCAGGACGTCCCCTCCCGTTGGTCAGGGCTCTGAAAGAGGCGGCCGTCGCGTTGCTCTACCCGCGCCCCCAAGACATCCCCTCCCGTTGGTCAGGGCTTTAAAAGAGGTGTTGCATCGCACCATTCCGGCGTTTATCGTCGCAGGATCCACCATTCCGGAGGCCAGACCAGCATGCAGACGACCCGCCCTTACTACGAAGATCCCGCCGTCTTCCAGGTCAACCGCTCAACCGCGCACTCGCCGTGGGGTGCCTACGCGAGTCGCGAGGCGGCTCTGCGGGGGGAACGCCTCTCTTCCGACAGCGTGTGTCTCCTCAACGGCACGTGGCGTTTCCAGTGGTTCCCGGATCCTGAGAGTGTGGATCCCTTCTTCGCCCAACCGGCATTCGACGACTCCGGCTGGCGCGAGGCGACTGTGCCGGGCAACTGGCAGCGCCAGTTCGACGACGTGGACAAACCCATCTACACCAACGTGATCTACCCGTTCCCGACCGATCCACCTCGCGTGCCCGCAGACAACCCGACTGGGTGCTATCGCCGCACCTTCGATATCCCGGGAGCGTGGGCTGGACGGGAGATCTACGTCTCGTTTGAGTCGGTGGACTCGGCCCTGTACCTGTGGGTGAACGGTCGCTTTGTCGGCTACAGTCAGGACAGTCGACTTCCGGCCATGTTCCGGCTCACGGATGTTGTTCGGGGAGGGACCAATACGCTTGCGGCAAAGGTCCTGCGCTATTGCGACGGAGCCTACCTGGAAGATCAGGATTACTGGCATTTGAGCGGGATTCAGCGTGACGTCGTTCTTTTCAGCAAGCCGGACGTCCATTTGTACGACTGGAAGGTCGAGACGATCTTCGATCCCGGTTTCAAGGACGCGACGCTTCGTCTCCGCGCGCTGCTCAACACCAACACCGGCGCGTCACTCGAGGGCTACCGAGTCGAGGCCATGTTGTACGATCGGGATGGTGTCCCGCTTTGGGGTGCACCTACAGCTGCGGATGTTCGGTCTGCAACGCATGGTTACCAGCCTCTGGGGTCTGAAAAAGGGGCTGCGTTCTTCGATGTGCCCGTCCATCAGCCCGAGCATTGGACGGCTGAAACCCCCTACCTTTACACCCTCGGAATCACGCTGATCGGACCGGACGGTACGGCGTCGGACTTCGAGAGCTGTCGCGTCGGCTTCCGTCAGCTCGATATACAGGATGGGGTCCTGTTGCTCAACGGCAAGCGCCTCGTTGTGCGCGGAGTGGATCGACATGAACACGATCCCGACACGGCACGGGTGATCTCCGAGGACCGCATGCGCGAAGAAATCGCACTCATGAAGCGACTCAATTTCAACGCCGTGCGCACCTCGCACTATCCGGACTGCACGCGTTGGTATGAGCTCTGCGACGAATATGGAATCTACGTTGTCGATGAGACCAATGTCGAGACCCATGGACTTGGCAGCGAGCTCACGAATCACCCCGATTGGTCGGGAGCTTACCTCGAACGTGCCAAGAACCTTGCCTTGCGTGATAAGAACCACCCCTGTGTGATTGCCTGGTCACTCGGCAACGAGAGCTTTTGCGGCCCGCACCATGCGGCCATGAAGGCCTGGCTGCGATTCTATGATGAGACGCGGTTTGTTCAGTATGAGAGCGGCTTCCCCGGCCCTGAGGTCACGGACATACTCTGTCCTATGTATCCGGAGCTGGAATGGGTCAAACAGCATCTGTCAGACCCCAAAGACCAGCGGCCGATGATCTGCTGTGAATACGCGTACGCCCGGGGCAACAGCACGGGAGATGTCTGGAAATTCTGGGACATGGTTGAGCGCTTCCCCCGTTTCCAGGGGGGCTTTGTCTGGGACTGGAGTGACAAGGCATTTCGCATGACCGATGCTGAAGGGCGCGAGTTCTTCGGATACGGCGGCGACTTCGGCGAAGCGGTCACCGACCCAAGTCCCAGCATGTGTGACAATGGGGTTGTCTCCCCCGACCTGATCCCGCACCCCGGAGCCTGGGAACTCAAACATGTGCAATCGCCTATCCAGATCACTGTGCCCGCTGTGCCCGGATTCCATTACCCCACCCCCGGCAGGGCGGTGTTCGCAGGGGAACTGATCATCCGCAATCGTCACCTGGCTCTGGGCTTGTCAGGTTTCCGTTTCGACTGGGTACTTCTGGCCAACGGGCACGCCATTGCCAGCGGGGCTCTGAAGAGCATTGGCACACTCCCTGGGCAGCAGCAGACCGTTCCACTGGAGCTTCCTCAACCGGAAGAGCTGCAGCCTGGGGCAGAGCATCTGCTGACCGTTACGGCGGCTTACCGGGATGAGACGCCCTGGTGCCCGGCCGGGCACGTTGTCGTCAGGGAGCAGTTCGAAATTCCGTGGCGTGTGCCTCCGGCGCCGTCTGCACCGGTCGACGTGGGGGCTGTCTCGGTCACCGAAACGGCGAGTGCTGTCACGTTTGCGGCTGGGAGCGTATCTGCCGTTCTCAGTCCGGTCTCCGGCCTGCTGAGCAGCTTGTCCGTGGCCGGCCGGGAGCTCTTGGCTTCCCCGCTTGGGCCCTGCCTTTTCCGCCCTCCGACTGAGATCGACACGGCGAGTTCCGTAGACCGTGGCTGGGCGAAGATGTGGCGGGATGCCGGCCTGGACGATCTGAGCACAGAACTGTGCTCGCTCAGCCAGGTTGGTTGTGAAGGTGGTCAGCCGGTTGCGGTGACTGAGCTCATCAGCCGTAATCCAGATGGCGACGTCTGTTTCCAGACGCGAATCCGTTGCGGACTCCGCAGTGATGGCGAGCTGCTGGTGGAGGTGCGCGTCGTGTCCTCTCCCTGGCTTCCCCCCCTGCCCAGGGTCGGAGTGACCATGGGATTGACGCCGACGTGTGCTGCCATGAGCTGGTACGGTCGCGGGCCGCACGAGAGTTACTGTGACCGCAAACGAAGTGCCCACATCGGGCAGTACCGCGCTACCGTCAGCGAGTTGTTCCATGGGTTTATCGTTCCGTGCGAGACCGGGGGAATCGAGGACCTCCGCTGGGCGGCTCTGCGTGATGAGGAAGGGAACGGACTCATGGTCATCGGCGACGGCCACATGCACTTTGGCGTGCTGCCCTATCCGGTGGCCGCGGTTGATCGTGCCGGGCACACGAATGAGCTGCCGCTCGAGCAGGGCGTTTACGTTCATCTGGACGCCGCGCACGCCGGCATGGGAGGAGATGACGGCTGGACCCGGAACACTCATCCGGAATACCGAGTAGAGCCCGGGACGTTTGAGTACGAGTTCCGCCTGCGGCCATTGCGGCCGGGTGACGACCCGGGCAGGCTCTATCAAGGGTAGTGTGCTGACGACACGCCGGGCGGATTTTGTTTCCGCCGGAGATTGGGGCTGGGGAGTTGCCTATGCTTCCCGGCTCGCGATATTGTCTTGCGAGCAGTGATGCTCCGGTGTCACGTTGCGGCCGGCGGTCCCGCATCGGGGATCGTCCCGTGAGAGCCCACCGGCAACCTTCTCTCTTGTGGATCGCTGAGACTGCATTCTTACCCGTCTCCCCGCCAGGAGGGCGGCGTGAGCAGCCTGTTCGGGGAGTGCTATGCGTGGACAAATCATGACAGGAGCTCTGCTGGCGGCTTTTGGGGGCTTCCTCACAGGAGGGAGTTCGGGGATGGCGAAAGAGACGTCGATGAGTTTCATCGAGAACGGCACGATTCGAGTCGGGGTGGATCTCTCCATCGGCGGGGCCGTTACTCACGTGTCTCATGTCGAGCGCAGCGGGAATCTGATCAACAGCCATGACTGGGGGCGACAGATCCAGATGTCGTTCTACTCAGGCCCCCACAACTACCAGCGCGAGGGCAAGCGGAAGGCGAAGCATTGGGGAGGCTTCCCCTGGAATCCCATTCAGTCCGGTGACAGTTTCGGCAACGGCTCACGAGTTCTGGAGAGCCGCAACACGGGCACTGCGCTTTACGTCAGAAGCGTCCCCATGCTCTGGCCAATGGACAACGATCCGGGGCAGTGCACCTTCGAGACGTGGATTGAGTTGGAGGGGAGCACGTTCCGGTTCCGGGGGCGGCTCAACAACCGACGAGGAGACACGACTCAGTATCGGCCCTTCCATCAGGAGGTCCCCGCGGTCTACACGAATGGTGTTTGGCATCGGTTGATGACCTACGTCGGCGAGCGTCCGTTCACCGATGGGCCTCTCACTGAGGTACGCAAGACCGCTCGTGAGCCCTGGCCGTGGTCCAAGTGGCTTGCCAGCGAGAGCTGGGCTGCTCTGGTCGATGAGACTGGGTGGGGCATCGGCGTGTGGCACCCGGGAGTCTACGAATACCACGGCGGCTTCGCCGGGCGGCGCGGTTCGGGTGGCCCGAAGGATGGGCCGACGGGATACGTCTCCCCCATGCACACGGATGTACTTGACCACGACATCGTCTACGAGTACAGCTGCGTGTTCGTGGTCGGCAGTCTGACCGGGATCCGTCAGTACGCCCGCGAGCACAATGCCCAACGACCTGCCTCTCTGACTTGGGCGTTCGAGGCGGACCGTCAGCACTGGGGAATCCGCAATGCTGTTGACGGAGGCTGGCCGATTGCAGGGGGCATTGACGTGGCCCTTGACGGCCGGCGTGCGACGTTGGACAGCCCGTTCGTGTTCTGGCAGGCTGACCAGACCCCGACGTTGCGCATTCGCGCGTCTTTCAAGACAAAGGGACGCGAGGCCCGGGTGTTCTGGCGTCCCTACTCCGCGGAGATCCACACGACGGCGTCGTGGAACGCCTGGGCGGCCTCCTGGTGGACTGAGGAACGTAGCGTGGCCATGCCCGTCACGAATGACGGCACGATGACGGACTACGTTGTGAACCTGGGGCAATCCGGTGCCTACAGAGGCGCTCTGTGCGGACTTCGCATCGGGTTTCCGGAGGCCGTGAAGGAGGACAGCGTTCGGGTGGAGCGGATCTCGCTGGAGCGAGTCGGGCAATAGACTATCAATTGGTTTGCGGAGCATTTTCCCATGCGTACTGGTTTGGTCCTTCCTTTTCTTGCTTTGGCCGCTCAGGCCTTGTCGACTTCAGGGGCAGAACGGCTCGTTGACTCATTGGATAGCGCCGACAGCCTTTCCCCCAATGCGGACGGTGGCCAAGCCCCTGCCATCACGATTTCGGAGGATGGCGGGGCGGGGCGGTGTGTTCGCCTGCAGTACACCAACGGAGCAAATGGCTGGGGGAATGTGCGGCGGGCTCTGACTGTTGAGCCGGCTGACACCGGGCTCTACTTCCGACTGAAAGTGAACCGTGCTGCCCCGGGAGCCGCGTTCCATGTGTGGCTCTTCGAGCAGGATGCGGACGGCTACATTGTCCGGGTTCGGGTAGACGGAAATGATGTGGACACGATGGGGTCGGGGTGGCATGAGGTCTCTCTCCCATTCCCGTCCTTTCGCTTCCAGCCTCGCGGCGACAAGAAGCGTGCATTCATGACCATCGATCGCATGCTCTTCGGGTGCAATTTCGCGGATATGGACCTGCTGATCGACGACTTACGCATCACCCAGGTGAAGACCGGATCCACAGCGCTCCCGAGGACGAGTGGGCTCGCGGCGCAGCGTGGGCGTCGCGGGGCAGTGGGAATCCTCTCGGAACCAACCGTGGCAAAGGCTCCGGGCCATGCCGATCCCGCGCGGCTGCAGGCTCTCCTCTCCCAGGCCGGCTTTGGGGTGACACTTCTTCGGGCCGGCGACCTGGCGGACGCAACGCTGCTGACTCCCAAGACGTTCGATGTGGTCGTGCTTCCCTCGGCGCCCTTTTTTCCGCGCGAAGCCATTGCTCCGTTCAAGGCTTACCTGAGAGGCGGCGGAGCGTTTGTTTCCCTGGGCGGGTACGCCTTTGACCAACTGCAGGCCCATGCAGACGGGGTGTGGGACACCGTCGATGTGAGTGTGACCGCAGCAGACATGGATCGTCAGAGGGGAACAAGCGCCGTCCTCAATACGCGGCATGGCAAGGCCGGTGACACAATGGGGTTGCGGCGGGACCAAATCGGGGTGTTTGATCCATCCTACGAGCTTCGCAACGCCGTTGGCCTTCGCGCGGCGGCAGATCAGTTTCTCCTGTCGCCTGATTGGACTTCTCAGGAGAGGGTCGAGGGCATGGCTGCCGTTGCCATGACGGGCAGCAACAGCCCCGTGTTCCCGGACGTCTATGGCCGTTGGGTTCCCCTCGTCGAGGCAACCGACCGGTATGGGCGGAGTCGTGGGGCCGTGGGGGCGCTGGTTCAGAACGTCGCCGGTCCCTATGCCAAGGCTGGTTGGGCCTTTTTCGGGGCGACCAATACAGACCTCTTCGATGGCCGGTTCGCCATTCTCGACAAGATGCTCGTCGACACGGTCGAGCGACTCGTCGCTCTTCGTCTGCTGTACGGTCTGAGTACAGATCTGGCCTGCTATCGCCGAGGGGAGACGATGCGCATTTCCGTGGATGCACATCTAGAAGGCACATTTGGGAAGGCTGCCGTCAGGATCGCGGTTGGGGACACCGTTTTGAGCACAACGCAGCTCGACACGCCAGGGGCACACACCATTGAGGCGCGGTGGCCGGTGATGGGGGATGCGCTGCCGTTCTACACGATCGAGGCCACGCTTGAGGTGGATGGCAAGGCGACCGATGTGATGCGCACGGGCGTGGTGATCTGGGACGAGGACGTCCTTGCCCGGGGGCCGACGATCGATCTTCAGGACAACTACTTCCGGTTCCGCGGCACGCCGACCCTGGTGAGCGGAACGAATCAGACAGGCATGATGTGGTACTCGGCCAACGAGAATCCCCTGGTCTGGCGTCGGGACTTCGCCAAGATGAACGACTGCGGGCAGAATGTGATGCGCATCCTGCACTTCTCGCCATTCGCCCTGGACGGAGATCCCCGCAAGCGTCCCTACGATGCTCGTGGTCTGCTGAATCGACCGCTGGCCACCCAACGCAAGACTGATGCGATCGTGCAACTCGCCCAGCAGAACAATGTGGTCATTTTCCTGACCGTGCATGACTGGATGCCGGTGGAACTCACCGATGAACAGCTGGCCGCTCAGCGCGACTGGAACCGGTTCTGGGCGGACCGCTATCGCGACGTTCCCGGGATCATCTACGACATTCAGAATGAGCCGCGGGTGGCTCTCAGCGAGCAGGCGCACATCCGCAAGCTGGCGGCTGATTGGCTGACGGCTGAATACGGCAGCACGGCGCAGGCCATTTCCGCCTGGGGTCGGAATTGGGCCGGCATCGCCGACGTCCCCCTGAGTGGGAATCCGGCAGACTGGGGAGACCTGTGGGCTCGTGACATTGACCGTTTCCGCGTGTTTCTCCTGCAGCGTTGGGCGAAGGAGAATGTGGCGGGCCTCAAGGAGGGTGACCCCGGCGCGCTCGTGACCATCGGGCATCTGCAGCACCTGACGGCAGCGGACAAGCTGCTTGGCGCGAACGACCTGGATTTTACCTGTACGCATTTCTACGGGACAATCAGCCGGTTCCGCCGCATCCTCAAGATGATCGATCGGCGCTTCGAGGGCAAGACGTTTACGGTGGGCGAATTCGGCTCACGCATCGCCCATGACGCTCGGACAGCCGGCCGTCTTGGAGATCCTGCTGAAGCTTCGGTCGCCTACTACCTCGCGGTTGGGCACTATGCGGCCGGGATGGGGGCATCGTTGATTGCCAACTGGGACTGGAAGGACTTCCAGGACTGCGTTTTCCCCTGGGGGATCAACCATCCCGATCTGGTCAGCAAACCAGTCCTTGACGCGTTCCGCAACATGACGCTCCTTTTCCGGCTTCTCGAGCCTCGTTACCAGGCCCCGGAGCTCTATCTGGTTTTCCCGGACTCGAACCGCTTTGGTGCCCATTCCGGGGTGATTCATGACGCCATGCTGCGTTCCATTGACTGGTTGCTGGGCTGCCACGTTCCATTCGGAGTCATCAATGAGGAGGCGTTGGAGGGGCTGCCTGTTGCCGCGAAAGCCCTGATTTGGCCGGTCCCTTACTGCCCGAGTGACGAGGTCTTCAGCCAGGTCAGGGCATTTGTGGAGGCCGGGGGCAATCTCTATGTGAGTGGTGACGTCCGCTATGATCGGTCTCGGGAGGCCACGCGGCTGGGCCGCCTGCGCGAACTCGGGGTCCCTGAAGCTTCATCTCCCATTCCGCCCTTCCCGCAGCCTGACGGAGCATCGGCTCCTCCGGTTTGGGGCGAGGCGGGCAAAGGGCGCGTGTGTTGGGTCCGCGGCCCGGTTGAGCTGTATGAGCCTGACCGCGCACGGGACCTCTACCGCTCCTTTGTGGCGGAGACGGGGCTCAAGACGATCGCCGTGGAGTCGGACGACGCAGCTGTGCACGTGTTCCGTTTGCCGGTGCGTGGCGGGACTGCTCTGATTGCTCACAACGATGGGGAACATGAGCAGATGGTCTCGCTTCCCATTCCGGGTTCAACCAGCCGCCTGTCTCTCGTCCTGGCCCCGGGACGGCCCGGACTGGTGTTGGTCAGGAACGACGGAGCGATAGTGGCGTTGGAGGCCCAAGGTGATGTAATGCTTGGTGGGCAGAGGATCGCCTCGTTCAGCGGACATCAGGCATTGGTTGCGTTGGACGGTCTGGACGTGCGGAGATCGCAACAGCTGGCTGTTATCCCCTTTGGGGAGGGCGCTGTGATGCTGAGACAGCAGAACAAGGCAAGGGAGAGGAGCTGTGAGGTCGGACAGTTCCGTTCTGCTGAATGGGGTGTTCTTGAGGAGCAGAAGCTCGAAACGACGACTCAGGGCCAGGTCCGCCTATCGATCGAGCCTGCAAGTGCGTATGATCTTCGACTCGTCGCCTCGAAAGACCAGATGGCATCGGCCCGGGCTGCACTCACCAAGCTCCTGCTGAGGAGTCGCTGAACTGGTAGGGAGCGGGAAACCACCCTACGCTCCGCCCCACAGGGCTTACTTCGGTGCGGTCTTCGCGAGCAGGTCGCCAAGTTGACTGACCTTGAAACCCTCCGCGATGACCTTGTGCTGCTTGTTGGTGAGGATCAGCCATGGCAGGCCACGCGCGCCCCACGTGAAGAGGACCTTGTCTGTCTTCCCCTCTATCTGCCCTGCAGCGAACGGCGCCTTCAGATCAGTCAGCGATGCTTTGAGGACAGCCGCATCGACCGGGCCTGCATGAATCGATGCTGTGACAACCTTTGCCTGTGTCAGCAGATCGGCCTGGGCGGCAAGCTGTTTGAGAACGTGCCTGGAGGGCCGCTGTTTGCGGTCCCAGAAGATCATCAACACTGGTTTCCCCGAGGCATCTTTCATGACATCACTCAGCCCCAGTTGGTCAGTTTCCGGCAAGGACTTCCCGGCAAGCGACGGTGCCTCTTTGGGGGTAACCATCCTCGGCGAAGGCTGCTGTCCAAGCACGATCTGGACATCGTTGGCCCCCGCCTCGGCTTGCGTCGATCCATGGGACTTACCGTCCGTTGTGTGTGCGTTCAGATTGAGCTGTCCTTCGCACAGCTTCCTGATCACAAACTTCCCCTCTTTGTCGGTCGTTGCCTGGCGATGAGACTGCCCGTTTCCGTAGGCGTACACACGCGCTCCAGCTACGGGTTCTTCGTCGGTATCGACCACAATTCCGGAGACTGAGAGGTCTGCTACCTTCAACACGATGTCGGCGGCTGCCTTCTCTGTGCCGGGGGTGTCCATAGGCTCGATTTGCAGGTGCGTTTGGCCATGGTCGGGGGAGTGTGCCGAAACCGTGCACTTCGCTCCGGCTGGTACAGTTTGGAAGGTGTAGGCGCCCGTCTCATCGGTCGTCTGCTGCTTGCCGATCGAACCACTGAAGCGCCCGGCGCGTACCTGGACGGTCACTGCCGCTTTCGGGATCGCCTTGTCGTCCTGGCCAATCACGCGCCCGGAGATCGTGCAACCGGCTTTGAGCACGATGCGCAGCGACTCCGCCTCCTCGTCATTTTCAACCATCGCGGCAAGGTTCCGCTCGGGATGGCGCGCCACGATCCACACGGTCCCTTCGCCGGTGTCTCCGAAGAACTGAGGATTCCAGCTCGTCTCGAAGCGTCCGTCTTTGTCAGAGCTCACTCGGGGGTTCCCCATGGGCAGTGTATTGACTTCGGCAGCCGGGACGGGGTTGCCTTCAGCATCGACGACGATACCGCGCACCTTTGGCTGGCCTTGAAGTTCGAGTTCAACGCCTGTGGTATCCCCGTCCTTTACGGTGACGACTTCCGCGTTACGCTTGAACGTGTAGCCGGGCTTGTGCACCCAGTTGACCTGATAATCACCCGCACTCACTCGGAAACGGGCCAGGCCAGCGTTGTCGGTCACGCCCTGTTTCGGGGTACTCCCGCCTTGCTGCTGAAGCATGACATTTGCTTTCGCGATCGGCTTGCCTCCATCGGCTTCCTTGACTGCGATCTCGATCAACCCACCCTTGCTGAGTTCCATGCGGATCCCCTCGACGGTTTCACCCGAACTGGCGACCACCTGGAGCTCGCCGGTTGTCCACTCCGCCTTGCCTTCCTTCCCGGGAGCGACTGCCAGCTGGTACGTTCCCTCCCCAAGCCCTTCGATGGTGAATTCGCCGTTCTTTCCGGTAACACAGGGAGCAGGGCTGAGGAGACCCCATGGGTCGCGTGGGTTCGTGGCGCGGATATCGAGTCCCGCCACTCCCTCCTCGGTGCCTTTGCGGACGGCTCGTCCTTTGATCGTGGCTCCGGGGCCGACGGTGAGCTTGATATCCTTCTGTCCAGCCGTGTGGCTAAGTCCAGTGCCCGAAAACGAGGCGAAATCCATGGTCATCAGAGCCCCATGCCCGGGGGCACGCACGAGGAACTCGGCGGTGGCGTCTTCGGGGATACCGGTGAAAGAGAAGCTTCCGTCTGCGGTCGTGGTGCAGTGCAGGCATGCGATATTCTCGATCCCCATGAGCCAACGCTGCTCTCGCCCCGCTCCGGTCATCATAACGGCGACTGACACCTTGGCCTTCGCGACGGGCTTTCCAGCTTTGTCGACCACCTTGCCGGTCAGGGCTTTGCCTTCACCAAGGGCGATGTGGATGGCTTTGGGCGCCATGGCGTGCGTATTCGCCCATCCCAGGGCCAGCCCCTCCTTCTGTGCGACGATGATCCCCTGACTCATGCTGTTCGGGCCGAATGCCTCCCCCTTGAACGTGAAGAGACCGTCGGCTTTGGTTGTGCAATCCCCTTCTTCGGTCACGCTGAATTTGGGGCCTGCCGCCATGCTATAGGTCAATCTGTACAGGCGTACAACAGCTCCTGACAGCGGCTTCCCATCCGCACCGGAGATCGTTCCGGAGATGGTGGTCTGCGTTCCCGTGTCTTGAGCGGACAAGAGACTGCAGGTGACCAGAAGAAGCAGGATCAGACGTGTCATGTTGGTTTCCTCCCTTGGGTAGTGACGGGCAGAGGCCGAGTCCCCGCGGGACGCGGTACATCTGTGAAAGGGGGCCGTGTTGCAGTGTGCACAGTCCCGCAGCGCCGGTGTCGATCACGAGGCGAAAGCCGCCCCTTGCCGGCCTCCGGCTGAAGTTGGACTCAGGCGAGGCGGGTGCACGAGCGCCGGAGTCCCTTGGCGTTCGTCATCACTTCTTCCTGCGGATCTCAACGGGGGGACAGGTGGTTTCGAAAGGGGTATCCTGCTCGATGGTCGCGGAGTAGGATGCGTCAGTCTTGGTGGGCTCTCGCCACGAGAGCGAACATGTGCCGCCTCACCCATATTCGAAGGTAAGTGTTTTGTCATAGTCCCCCGTCTTGCTGACCAAGCGCAGTTTGGGGGCGGGGGGCCGGGAGCCCTTCCTGGTCAGAGACACGCTTTCTTTCAGCTGGCCCTGCAGAGACTGGCTGAAACGGAACTGACCGTCCGTCTGAGTCACTTTCAGCGACGACACCAGCGGGGCACCCACCGAGAGTTCCGTCTCTGCTCCTTCACGGACAACAAACCACTCCCGTCCAGTGTTGGCATGGGCTTTCCAGGGGATGCCCTTGTCGTCCTTCTGCTCCAGGCTCCAGTCGTAGGATTTGTACTTACCCGCCGGGAGGGTGATTGTCCCGGACTCATCGGGCTGGAAATGGAAGAGGCCCTTCGCGCCTGCCGCGCTGAACGTGCTGACTGCACTGGACAGCTGGACTGTGCCCGTGGCGATGTCTTCGGCAGCCTCGAACGCAATGAACGCCCCATCGGTGGCCACGGTGGTACGGTAGTAGGCTCCACCCAGCTCCATGAGTTCACCAACGAAGTAGGTGTCGAGCTTGTCTATCGCGACCGGTCCCAGGCGTACGCGGTCGACCGCGTTCAGCTTCGGTCCGGCGTCACCGAACCTGCCGTTGGTGTTGTAGTCGACCAGAATGCAGCGGAACTCGTTGTCGCCGACCGTGACTTTTCCTTCGTACCAGGCGCTGGATCTCAGGTACACTCGGGGAGTCTTGCCGTGGGTGTAGAGTTGCACGCTCAGATGGTAGGTGACAGGGCCTTCTTCGGTTGTGAAAACGACGGGGATTGGTCCGAAAGCTACCGAGTAGTCGGATGCCGTCCGTGGTTTGATGGCTTCCTCATCAGTCAGGTCACCATCGCAGTCGAGGTCGGCGTAGAGGCGGTTGAAGGATCCGTACTTACCCTTTCGGTCAAAGGCAAACCACACATGGCCGGTTTCGGTCATGGGGGTACTCCACTTGCCGTACACCGGTTCCTTGTGGTTGAGTTCGGGCAAAGCGACGTCGTCTGGAGCTTCAGTGGCCGTCGGTACGACAATCGAGCGAGAGCTCATCCCCACGATGCGACTCATCTCCGACGATGTCCGATACATGAGCCACTGCTCATCCGCGGCCCGTGCGCAGACGGTCAGCACCACGAGTCCAGTGAGTGCGAGTACGTATCGTCCCATTGCCCAGTCCCTCCGTTTTGAGTGCCACCGTTCACGGACTCTGGCGCTGACGACGTGCTTGCCAGCGTCCAGGGCCCGGTTGGCGGCCTCTCCATAGGTCTCTTTACACTAGGTTGATCGGAGGATGGATGCAAATGTCGTGACGGCGGCGATTTCGGCAGAGCTTCCGGGTTGGCGAGAGAGAATGCTCGGGCATTTTAAGGTGGAGTTTTGGTGCATCCCCGGAGGAGTCCTGGCCCATGTTTATCGATGTCCATGTCCACACGCGGAGTGAACCGGCTCCTTTGCGTGGAGGGCAGCAGGCTTACGCGACCCCTGAGTATCTGATCGAGCGTTACGATGGGCTCGGGATAGAGAAGGCAGCTGTGCTGCCGGGGATCAGTCCCGAGTGCACTCTTATCCCTCAGTCCAACGAGGAGGTGCTCGCCATCCATGCGCGGCACCCGGAGCGCTTCATACCGTTCTGCAATGTTGATCCTCGCGCTGTGGCCAACTCGCCCACGGCTCCGCTTGGCGATGTACTCCGCTACTACCGGGACCAAGGCTGCAGAGGCATCGGGGAAGTCACGGCGAATTTGCCCATTCGGGATCTCCGCGTGCAGAACCTGTTCCGCCACGTGCAGGATGTGGGCATTCCCCTTACCTTCCATCTGGCTCACCGCATCGGGGGCATATATGGGCTGTACGACGATCCCGGCCTGCCGCAGCTCGAGGAGGCCCTCCGCTCCTTCCCCAAGCTCAACTTCCTCGGGCACTCACAGACATTCTGGGCGGAGATGGGACGGCTTGAGACGCCACTCGACCGAGCGGGGTACCCAACGACAGCGATCAATGAGGAAGGCGTCGTTCCGAAGCTCTTCCGTCGTTACCCCAATATGCACGGTGACCTGTCCGCCGGGAGCGGGTGTAACGCCCTCAGACGTGATCCGGACTACGCGGTGCAGTTTCTGAACGAGTTCCAGGATCGTCTGTTGTTCGGGACGGATATTTGCGCCCCGGACACGCCCACGCCCCTGGTTGACTTTCTGTGCGAGCTGCGTGACAGCGGCCGGATCAGTGAAGAGATCTTCAGGAAAGTCGCCCGGGAAAATGCCGTCAGACTGCTGGGGCTGGAGTGACCCGGTCAGGCGGTGTCCGACGGCTCGTCAGCCTTGGGGGGAGTCGGGGACGTCGCCCCGGTGGTGGCTGTCCCCTTTGTTGCGAGCTTGGTGTGCCGGATTTTGTCGGAGATTTCGGGTGGCGTTGTCTTCTCGAAACTCGACCGGAGAGCGATGAACAGGGTGACGAAGAAGAGCACGGGGATGAGCAGGGGGATGAGGCCGTAGGGGCTCAGGGCCGTCGCCAGGAGGAAGGCGGCAGCGTCGGCAAGCCACTCGTATCGCTGGTCAGTGAGGGCATCGAGAGTTGAGCAGAGCGTCGCAAACCAGAGGATCGTCGCGTACAGCAGTCCGACAGCGGCGAATGTCCGCAGAACGGGATGGGAAGAGGGGCGTCGGGATGCGAGTGGACGCTGCTTTGGTCCCACCCTGATGCGTCGCCCGGATTTTCTGCGTTCTTCCGCAGTGGCATCTCGGTATCCCTGAGGTCCCATTCGGGCTCGGACCCGCGAGAGGAAGTCTCGCGTTCTGGCCATGGCTCGTCTTTGAGCGTCAGTTGCTCCCCATGCGCCGCCTGGCATGTCTTACCTCCTGAGCACCGCAGATCCGGGGCCATTTGCCGGCGTTTCAGCGCGCTTTCAGCGTTCCCAGGGCGTGCTGATGCAGTTGACCTCGAACGGTCCGGACTGGACCACTGGACGGACTTGGAGCGACCCTTTGACGTTTTCTGGCACTCGACCCGAGTACCGGCATGTGCCGCCTCACCCGTAGGCGAACTTGCCATGCCAGACAATTTCGTCCTTCTCGTCCGCCACCTCGAAAGACGGAGCTTTGCTCGCGCCCCCCGGCCCGCGGATGGTGAATGGATTGCCGGCGGCCCCCTTCAGTTTGAAGTCGAGGAACTGTTTGCCGGCAGACTCTCCACTGAGAGCAACACGGGCCTCAAACGGTGGGCCGATGCTCAGGTCCTGGGATTCTCCGGCGGCCAGCGTTCGTGGCTTGCGACGTCGGCCTTTGAGAAACGTTGAGGCCGTCCAGGTCTTCCCATCTTCATCCGGTCCGGTCAAGATGAGAGAGATTGGGGTAATCTCGCCTGCCGGTACGGGCACAGCGCCAGCCTCGCCCTTGGTGGTGTAGGTCTGTGTTTCATCTCCGGCCTCGCTCACGAAACGGAGCTCGACATCGCCTTCGAAGGGGACTGTCAGCGTGGCCACCTGGTCACCAGCCTGCACCGCATCAAACGGTTTGACGTCCGTGTGTGCCTTCGCGCCGCGGTACGCAAAGAGCCCAAAGACAGCTATGAAGCCGAAGAACAGGCCGACGGATCCCCACAAGGCTCCGAAGATGATCAGGCCCGGGGAGCGTTGCCCCTTGATCGAGCGGACGATGCCGATGATCAGGGGGACGAGCCAGCCCAACGCGACAATGGCCACGATGGTGCCGCCAACAAGAACAGTGAGCACTGATGGAGCCATAGAGGCAGAGTCTCCGGTTCGTTTGCGGTACGCGATGTGTGATGACGTTACAGATCACGTTACCGGTCGATTGCCTTCGCGTCAACCGGGGCCTGGGGCTGGCCAGGACTGTTTCATTCTCACTTCTGTTGGACATGTGAGAGCCTGAGCGCGAGAATTCGGAGAGGCCATCGCGCTGCCACGCTATCACGAACGGGTCAGATTCGTCAGGACGAAACAGTCCTGGGTGTTGGGTTCAGTCTCCGGCTGAGGTTGTCTCCGGGTCTCCTCTTCTCCGGAATCGGGCTGTTTCGGCCAGGCGGCGCATCCAGGGCGCCGGATCCTTGCTCGCCACATCAATTCCTACGGCAATGGCCACGACGCCTCCGCGGACAACGAGCTGAAGCCAATTTTCCAGGTCCGTGTAGTCCATGCCCTGGATGACGGTCGCCATGACGAGCCCTCCCAGGAAGGTCCCCAGGATGGAACCACGTCCTCCCATCAGGCTTGTCCCGCCGATAACGCAGGCGGCGATGGCGTAGAGTTCGTAGAACGTCCCCGCATTCTTGGTTGACCCCTGGTTCTGGGCCATCCAGAGGACCCCTGCGAGTCCGGTCATGAGTCCCATGAGGGCGAAAACGCCGAGCGTCGTCCGCTCGACGTTGACGCCGGACAGCCTGGCCGCCTGGGGATTGCCACCAACGGCGAAGACGCGTCGTCCGAAACGTGTGTACCGGGCGATGAAGTGGACTCCGCCAAGGGCACATGCCATGACCAGAGTCTGGAGGGGGATTCCCCGGGCTTGATTGACTTTGTACACGAAGAGGAGGAGTGCGGCTCCGGGGGCGATGACCTTTACGCAGTCGACGACCGGATTTCCCGGCGCGATTCCCAGCGACCTTCGACGCTTTCTCCCCCACCAGACCCAAGCCCCAAGTCCTGCACAGCAGATCCCGGCCAGGCACCAGCCAGCTGTGGGCGGGAGGTGTTGGAAGCCGAACGCGGACACCCAGCTTTCATCGGGTACGCGCGGGTCCCTTGCGCTGATCTTCTGGGTGATGCCACGGAACATGAACAGGCCGGCCAGGGTCACGATGAACGCTGGTATGCGGAAATAGGCCACGAGGAAGCCTTGGTAGAGGCCGATCGCGAGCCCGATGAGCAGAGTTACCGGAACGGCCAGTGTCGCAGACCAGCCGCAGCCGTACTCGTCGTTGATGAGGTACGCACAGGTTGCGGCTGTCAGCGCGAGCAGCGAGCCCACGGACAAGTCGATGTGCCCGGCGACGATGATCAGTGTCATGCCACCGGCGAGAATGGTCCATGTCGCCATGTCGCGACTCAGGTTAGCGATGCTGTCCCCGCCGAAATAGTAGTCCCCGGTCTTCAGCCGAAAGAGGGTCCACATGACGACGAGAATGCCCAGCATCGACAACATTCTGAGATCGATGGTCCTGGCCGGTTTGCGTCTCATATCTGAAGTGTCATCTCCACGTCTGTGTGTCTGTTTCGGTTTTCCGTTGCCGTTTCGCTCAGTCGGCACGGGCCTACGTCGCGCACGCCATAATTGCTTCGGGAGTGGCTTCTGCCCGGGTGAACTCGCCCGCGATTCGGCCTCGGCGGAGCACCACAATCCGGTCGGAAACCTGTAACAACTCAGGCAGCTCGCTGGATGCCATCACAACGGCCATTCCGCGGCTGGTCAGCTCAGCGATAAGCCGATGGATTTCGTCTTTCGCGCCAACGTCTACTCCGCGTGTCGGTTCATCGAGGAGCAGGACTTTCGGCTCCCGCATCAGCCATTTGCCCAGGACGGTTTTCTGCTGGTTCCCCCCGGATAGCGTTCGGGTTTCAGCGTGGAGTGAGGGCGTCCGGATGCCGAGATCGGCGACAAGCTTCTCGCCATGGGTCACTTCCCTGTGTTGGTCAATCACTCCGCTCACGGAGATGTCATCCAGGTGGGCCAGGGAGAGGTTCGTGAGTACGCTGAAGGGCAGGATCAGTCCGTCAGCCTTGCGATCTTCGGGGACCAGTGCCAGGCCGGCGGCCACAGCGTCTTCAGGGCTGCGCAGGGCGATGGGATTGCCGGCGACCCGGACCTCGCCTTGCCACGGTCCGGGAGCCGCACCGAAGATGGTTGAGAGCAGTTCTGTTCTCCCGGCGCCCATCAGGCCGGCGATGCCCAGAATCTCGCCTGCCCGAACGGTGAATGACACGTCCTGCAGTAAGGGGTGGCCGCCGCGAGTCGAAGCGTGCAGGCCCAGTTTGCAGACTTCCAGACGGACGTCCCCCGCGGGGGGGGCGTTCACGGTTGGCGTTGCTTCCTGTTCCCGCCCAACCATGGCTGCAACGACGGCTTCCTGACTCCACTCATCCGTTGGCTTGGAGGCGATCGTGTTCCCGTCGCGCAGCACGGTAATGCGGTCAGCGATGGTGAACACTTCATCCAGCTTGTGTGATATGTAGATGATGGCGATGCCCTGTTCCCTGAGCTGGGAGAGCAAGTCCAGCAGGATGCGGACTTCGTTTCCCGCCAGAGCAGCCGTCGGTTCATCCAGCAGGAGGATTGGGTCGTTTCGTCGCAGTGCTCGCGCGATTTCTACGAGCTGTTGCTCGCCGACCCCGAGGCGACGGACATCCTCGCGTACATCAATATCGATCCCCAGTATGGCGAGCACTGCTTCCGCTTGCTCGTAGAGCCGCTCCCAGTCGAACAGCCCGAAGCGCGTGGGCTCGTCGCCCAAGAGGACATTTTCACCGACGGTCAGGTCGTCGACCAAGGCAAGTTCCTGGTGGACGGCCGCGATTCCCGCCTGCCGGGAATCCCGCACTGAGTGGAAGTGGGCCTGATGTCCCTGAAGGACCACCATCCCTTCGAAGGTCCCGACGGGATACTCTCCGGTCAGGATCTTGATGAGGGTGGATTTTCCAGCACCATTCTCGCCCACGAGAGCGTGTATCTCCCCTGGCCGAAGTTGGAAATCGACCCGGTCCAGCGCCCGGACACCGGGGAAGTCCTTGCGAATGTCCTGTGCCTCGAGAATTGGGGGCACTGTTCTCACTTGGGCCACTGGTCTTTCGGGATGTTCTTGTACACCTTCTCGAGTGGGTGCCAGTCATCGCTGACGACCGTCTTGACCATGTTGGCTTTGGTGACGAACGTCGGAGTAAGAAAGATCGAGGGAACCTGGCGCTTGCCGTTGTCGAGCAGCTGGACGGTATACCCCAGTTCCCGGATGGCCTCTTCGGCCGTCTTTCCGCGGGCCAACTCGACCGCCAGGGCAGCGGCCACTTCAGCGAGTAGACGGACCGGCTTGTAGACGGTCAGTGTCTGGGTGCCTTCCACGACGCGTTGGCAGGCCGTAAGTTCTGCGTCCTGGCCGGAGACAGCGACCTTCCCAGCCAGGGCCTGGCCCTTAAGAGCCGCGATGGCTCCACCGGCCGTAGAGTCGTTTGAGGCCACGATTGCCTGGACGGCCTTGCCTTGAGCTTTGAATCGGGTCAGCATATTACCCACTTTCCGCCGGGCCTCTTCGCGATCCCAGTTGTCGAGAAAGGGATCCGCCAGCACGGTAATCGTCTTACCGGTCGCCTTGCGGTGTTCCTCAATTGCCCTGAGCTGTCCTTTGCGCAGCAGGCGGGCGTTGTTGTCTGTGGCTGCTCCGCCCAGAAGGATGTAGTTGCCTTCGGGAACGGCTTCGAGGACTCCCTTGGCTTGGAGGTAGCCAACCTGTTCGTTATCGAAGGTCACGTAGACGTCAAGGTCGCAGTTCCGGATCAGGCGATCGTAGGCAACGACCGGCACCTTGCGGGGGTGAGCTGATTTCACAATTCTCCCGGCGGTCTCGAGGTTCTTCGGTATGACGACGAGCACATCGGCTCCACGGACCAGGAAACTCTCCGCCTGCTTGTTCTGGCGATCCTGATCCCCATCCGCCACCGCCTTCATCACCTTGGCATTCATCTCTTCCGCTTTGCCGACGAAGAATGCCTCGTCCCGGGCCCAACGATTGACATCATACGTCTCAAGGAGGAACCCGACCTTCACCGGTTTTCCGTCCCTGGGTGCGGCCTGTGTTGGCAGCCACGCTGCCAGCAACCCCAGGCAGAACATGCCGTGCAGCGCGTGCTTCATTCGCAGACTCGTTTGTCCGTGCATCGGTGATCATCCCTTTGGCTGTGCCGGGGCATGTGGCGCCGGCGTTGGTCGTTATTCGCTCCGTGGTCGTATTATACATGGTACGTTCAAGGCCCCCAAACGCGCTTGGGCGGTCCATCTTGTGGGGCATCCGCAGCTCAGGGGTGTAAGGTAGAGGGAGAAAACGCCCTGCCTTGAGGGACTCTCTCCCTCCTATGGATGGCGTGACGAGCCGTTGTCTCTCCTCTGGAGCCCAATCGCGTCCATGAAGATCCTCTGCGATGCCAGCGTGATTCGACCTCCCTACTCAGGGGTTCAGTTGGCTGTGCGTCACGAGGTCCTGTCCCTGCTGGGCCTCCCGGCGGGACTGGACTTCAGCGTCTGTGCCCGTGACCGGGTTGTGCTCGACGTCTGTCGCGAGCACGGCGTGCCCACCTGCAGGCTTCCGGACGTCACCCAACACGTTCCCGCTCGAGTCCTTTGGCAGCAGATTCTCCTGCCGCGTCTGTTGCAGCGCGAACACGTAGAACTGCTGCATGCTTTTGCCTACACTGCGCCGTTGCGTTGCCCGGTTCCGTATGTGCTGAACGTCCATGACACCATTGCGCTGGATCAGCCGCAGTTGTGTTCCTGGGGGAACGCTCGCCACATGCGTTCTCTGATGCCGACGAGCATCCGTGAGGCGGCGGCGATTGTTGTCTCGAGTCGTTACGTCCGGGACCGCGTTTTGGATTTGTTTGGTGAGAAGCTCGGGGCTGTCTATGTCGTCCCCCTCGGGGTCGATGCATCGCGCTTTTCCGTTCCTGATGTTTCAGAGCCCACCGCCCCCCAATCCAGTTCCCGGCCGTATTTGCTGTTCGTCGGCAATCTCGAGCCCAAGAAGGGGCTCCCGAGCTTGTTGGCCGCCTACGCGGATGTTGCCGATGCGATTGGTTGGGACCTGGTCATTGCCGGGCGTCCTGCCTGGCGTTCAGGTTCACTCGTCGAGCGCCTGGCGAGGTACTCGGGCCCCGGGAAGATCGTCGCTCGCGGGCCTATTTCGGATGAAGATCTTCCCGGCCTGTATCAAGGAGCTGCTGCATTCGTTTTCCCGTCGCTCACAGAGGGGTTCGGTCTTCCCGTGCTCGAGGCGATGGCGTCGGGCACTCCGGTCGTGCACAGCGACTGTCCGGCTGTGACGGAGACCGCAGGAGGCGCGGGCCTGTCGTTCTCCCGGGGAAACGCCGCTGAGCTCGGCCATGCGCTATGCAGGCTTGCCGAATCAAAAGACCTTCAGAATGAACTGCGAGAGCAGGGCAGGCGTCGGGCGGCTGAGATGACCTGGCAGTGCTGGGCCGAGAAGGTTTGCCGGATCTATCCGGAGGCCCTGGACTACTGACCCGACGGCAGATGGCGCTGAGGACCAGATGTCGTGCACGGCTGCTTCGGCAGGCACTCAGGTAAGCGGCGAAGAGTGCAGCCAACAAGAGGTCGCCGGATGGCACCGCCTCCCACATTGAGGTCAGGTGCAGCCAACGTGGGAGGGGCTGTCATGCCCCGATTGCCCTTCTCCTTGACGCCATTCAGGACGACACCCGGCAGGCATGCCGAACTGCTGGCCCGCCATTGCTTGCCGAATCGGCCTTTATCCTGTTATGTCGCGCGTGGTATACGGAACTCCTATGGATCATAGTATCTTTCGATCACAAACGGTGCGGGCCTGGCGTCATGTCCCCGTCATTGTCGTGCACCAGACCCACAGACAGCGAAGGAACTCGGAATGGCGAACAAAGGCGTCGGAATTGTCGGTTGCGGGAATATCAGCGGGATTTACTTCAAGAACCTGTGCACGGTGTTCAGGAACGTGGATGTTGTGGCCTGCTCGGAGCTGATCCCCGAACGGGCGGAGGCCAAGGTCGAGGAATACCCCGGGGTCGAAATCCTGTCGACCGAAGAGCTCGTGGCTGATCCCCGAATTGACATCGTGGTGAACCTGTCGACGCCTCCCGACCATTTCCCCGTGGCCATGCAGGCGCTTGAGGCCGGCAAGAGCGTCTACACGGAGAAGCCGTTAGCGTTGAAGCGGGAGGAAGGGAAGCAGCTGCTGGCTACTGCGAAGGGGAAGGGCGTCTTGGTTGGGGGTGCACCTGACACATTCCTGGGTGGGGGGATCCAGACCTGCCGCAAGCTGATCGATGATGGCTGGATTGGCGAGCCGGTCGCTGCTCAGACATTCATGTTGGGACACGGCCATGAGAGCTGGCATCCGGACCCGGAGTTCTACTACAAGGCCGGTGGCGGCCCGATGTTCGACATGGGACCGTACTATCTGACGGCTCTGGTCAGTCTGCTTGGGCCGGTGAAACGTGTGACCGGATCTACCCGCATCACGTTCCCCGAGCGGACCATTACCAGCGAGAAGAAGTACGGCCAGAAGGTAGAGGTCGAAGTCCCTACTCACGTGACCGGTATCATGGATTTTGCCGGTGGTGCGATCGGGACAATCGTGACGAGCTTCGATGTGTGGGGATCCCAGACCCCGTTTATCGAGGTGTTCGGGACAGAGGGTTCCCTGAGCGTGCCAAATCCCAATACCTTTGGCGGGCCGATCAAGATCAAGCGAATGGGAGCCGATGAGTGGAGTCATCTTCCCCTGACGCACGCCCACGCTGAGAACAGTCGTGGTCTTGGCGTGGCGGACATGGCCAGTGCCCTCGAAAACGGGCGTAGTCCGCGCGCCGGTGGTGAGCTGACGTACCACGTCCTTGATCTGATGCACGCGTTCCACGATGCCTCGGACAGTGGCACCCACGTGCAGGTAGAGAGCACGTGTGAGCGTCCAGCGATGTTGCCGATCGGGTTACTCGATGGGGCGGTTGACCTGGGGTAGGCGATTGCCTGTCTACTCGAGCAATTGACGTAGCCCTCCAGGCACGTCTGAGAGGCCTTGGAGGCGTTCAAGAGCCCATTTTCTGCTGCCTGCTCCGGCGTTAGCGGTTGCGGGATTGAGCATGCGTTGAGTGGCCATAAAGGCGGCAGCGAGGGCCTCGATGCGTGCGGCGGTAGTGCGGAGGTCCGGGGCGTTGCTGCAGGCGGCGCGTCGGGCATGCGAACGTGCCTGTTGCAGCTCAAGCCGCACGACGTGCTCGTTCTTGAGAAGAGCTGCTCGCAGGGCTGGACCTGAGCTGGACGCGGCGAGGACGCGTTGGAGTGTGGCGTTCTTCTCGGCCCTTCCCAGCCACTCTTCGCTGTTCGCAGGTTCCCGTCTCTGGCGTTCCAGGACCCTGTCCCTGACAAGGTCTGCCAGTGTCTTGGCGAAGTAGGCATTTCCTTCCTCGGTCAGGTGAACGCCATCACGACGGATCAGCCTTGAACGAAGTGAAGGGGCTTCCCGAAGCGCGTCGTGGTAGATACTGAATCTGTCATGAACGAGGGATGAGTGCTCTTTCGCCACTCTGCGGATAAAGGAATGGCTGAACGCTTCCAGGTACCGGTTGAGACCGCCTGCTTTCCTGGCGAAACCGCGATCGCGGTAGAGATGCCACTCCTCGTCAAGCACCGGGATGGTTTCGCAAACAACGAGCGCATCGGTTTCAGTTCGAAGCCGCTCCAGGATGGCCCGATATGAACGTTCGAAGACCTCTTTTTTCTCTCGGCCTGAGTCGTTGGCACCGAGGTTGAGGATGACCAGATCGGGGGCGTAGTCGATCAGGTCGCGTTGAACTCGGGGGAGTGCTTCTCGGGCTGTGTTTCCTCCGGCGCCGCACGCAGCGACATCGACGCAGATGTCGGGTCCGAGACGCTCAGCCAACTCGGCCTCGATGTGGTCCGCGTACCTCTCTCCGTAGGGAGCCCGCATGGACCAGGTGAGGGAGTCGCCGAAAGCGACGGCCTGGATGTAGCGTCGTTTCTTTACAGGCTGCGCCTCACCAGCCCCTTCTGTCCGGCTGTTGCCGGCCAGAAGGATGGCGATGGGGACAAGTGACAGGAGTTGCGCATTCACCATGGTTCGTGTTCCTTACCAGGGGCTCTGAAGCGACTCCGCCCCAAGGCACCCACACTCCCTCTCCGCGTCACCAACCGCGTATCTCGGGCCTCGAATCAACGGTCGTCCCGACCAAACTTCTTCAGTACGGTTTTGAGCAAGTCCCCAAGTTCCGGGCAGCGAAGGAGTCCTGCAGCCGCAACAAATGCAAGCCCACCGGTGGCCAGCGGGAGCAAGACAGCGATTGCCCGGCCGAGCAGCAGGGACTGGTCGCTCACTGAGGCGACAAGTGGAGCGGCGAGCTGCCGGCCCAGCATGCAGGCAGCACCCGCCGACAGTGCCGCAGCCGATGATTTGAGGACGCTAAGGCCTAACCGCCGGCCCCCGATGCCGCCGATCTCACGGCGCGTGCACCGTAGCAGGAGCGTCACATTCAGCCAGGAGCAGAGCGCCGTCGCCAATGCCAGCCCGCCCTGTTTGAGGAACTGCATCAGGACCAGGTTCAGGATGACGTTCAGGACAAGGCACACGGCCGCTATCTTGACTGGTGTCTTCGTATCGTGCTTCGCGTAAAACGGGGTCACTGCGATCTTCGCGCAGGCAAAGGCTGGGATGCCGGGCAGGTAGAACCAGAGCGCCCACAGCGTATGCTGCGTACTTTGCGCCGTGAACGACCCGCGTTGAAACAGGAGCTGGACAATCGGCTCTGACAACACGGCCAGAATGGCCAAAGTCGGCAGCGTGAGGAAGAGAACCATGCGCAGTGCGTAAGTCAGACTCTGCACCATGTCCACCCGGTCACCTTTTGCCCAGGCCCTAGACAAAGCCGGCAGACTGACCACCGCCATGGCGACCCCAAAAAGCCCAACCGGGAGGTAGACCAGCCGCTGGCTGTAGTAGAGAGCCCCCGTCGCGTCGGCGCCGAGACAACGGGCCAGAAATCGATCGACACCGACGTTGATCTGGGCAACACCGGTCCCCAGCAGAGCCGGGGCCATCAGCATTGTAACATGCCGGACATCCGCCGATCTTGGCGCGAACTCCGCCCGGAAACGCAACCCCAGTTTCCCACAGCCGACAAGTTGCAGCCCAAGTTGCAGGACCCCCGCGAGAAGAACGGCGATCGCCAACACCAGAACACCATCCTGAGAGGTCTCCGTCCACAGGGGGGCAACGAACAAGGCGGTCAGGATGAGGGTGGCATTCAGGAGGACAGGAGTAACTGCGGGAAGGGCAAAACGCCGCATGCTGTTCAGCACGCCCGACAAGGCACCAGTCACGCAGATCAGCGCTGCATAGGGCATGACCCACGGCAAAAGACGCGCGATGAGCACATCCAGTTCTCGAGTCAACAGCGGACGGGCGATCAGACACGCTATGACGACCACCCCGATTATCGCCAGGAGAACAACCCCAAGGACGGTGACGATGCGCTGGGCCGAAGACCACGCTGCGCCTTCCCCTTCTTCCTCAAGCGTCTTGGTAAACGTGGGCACGAAGGCAGCGGAGAACGCCCCCTCACCAAACAGAGCCCGTAGAATATTCGGGATGGTGAACGCGATGACAAACGCGGCAAACGCCGTGCTCGTCCCCCATGTAGACGCGAACACGACGTCACGAACCAGCCCGAAAACGCGGCTCAGCAGCACGCCGCCGCTCACCACGAGCATTGATCCACCAAGGTGCCTGTTTCGTTCACTCACAGCATGCTCGTCCGTATGGTCGCCGGGTTCCCGGAGGCGGGAGATGTGGTCAACCGACTTCCGTCCGCCAATCAAGTTATGGAGTCAAACGTTCTTCCTACTAGTGGCGGCGGGCGCGAATAGCGGGCCCACCCCTTGCTGATGCCTGGATGTGGAAGTGTTTCGGGCACCTTGGTGCGTACAGACGTACGTGCCGAGGAGGCCGGAATGCTCCCGCGCCAGGGATCGGTAAGCCGTAGGCCGGGCACTGTTTCTTGGCTCGGCGTTCATCATTCGACGAATGAGGCCTTTCTGTTTCCTGGCAACCCTTACGGGCGGACCATTCTTCGCGATTCTCC
>JABHEG010000243.1 GCA_018676675.1 Lentisphaerota bacterium | reverse complement strand
TCCGGGCTGGCCATGGTTGTGTTCATGGCCGCCACTATAACGGCGAGGTGTGTTAGATCCCAGCCGTCTCCCGAAAGAAAGTCGCGCTTCTTTCACAACAACGTGAAATCGGGCTTGACCTCACCCCCGTGAACGGCTACCGGAAGATAAACTTGCTCCGCGTGCCGAGGAATTGACTGTCCAGCGTCACCAGATTGAGATTCTCCGCAGCCCTGACCGTGGCCTTCTGGCAGTCGAATATGGGCGATCTGACAATGCCTCTGTAGTTGCCCCGCTCGTAGGCAAATCCCCCGGCTGATCCGGCGGCTAACCCGCCGACTACTACAGTCGAGCAGCCGCTCATGAGAGGCAGCAGCGCCAGAAGCCCGATAGCGACAGTTGCATGGAGAACGAAACGTGTCATTGTGAGATTTCCTCCCGATCACTGGTGACTAAGCCAACGCTGTGTCTATCCGCGGAGTGCGCATCGCCGCTGCGGAAATACGGTCTGCAACACCTGCACATGCCTTGCTACTATATAGCAAGTTCAGAGCCATGCACCACTTGAAGGCCACACGACTATTCGCCGCCCAATCCACTATCCCAGGCGATGCCCTTCGCCTGCAGGAAATTGCCCTGCACGCGGAACAGATTGGCGTAGGCAATCGCATGGTCGACCAAACCGCGGATCTCATCCCGTTCCGCCGCGGCCAGGGCCGCCTGAGCATTCAAGACGTCAAGACTGTCGGAACGCCCCAGGCTGAAGCTCTTCTCTTCGGCCTCCAGGAGGGTGGCAGCCAGGCGTCTGGCCTTCCCGGAAGCACCGATACGGTCCCGGGCAATCTGCAGATCCGCGACCCCGTCGGCCACGTCCCGCAGGGCCGTTTCGACCAAGCCGGCGTGAGCGGCCTCCGCCTGACGGGTCTCGGCCTGCCGAGCGCGAAGCGTACCACGGGCACTTCGGTTCCGGAATGGGAACTCGAGGACCACTCCCGCCTCCCAGGCCCCGGTGTCACCGTCAGTTGCCGCATCCCAACTCCCGCCGGCTCGGTCATCCAGCCCGGTTGCGTGAAGGCTTCCGTACAACTGCACCTCCGGCAAGGAGGCATTGCGGGCCACGCCCTCCCGCACACCGGCACTGTCGATGCGGAGCTGAGCCTGAGCCAGGTCGGGACGTGATGCAATCGCGGTGGCGAGTGCCTTCCCCAGGCTGACGTCTGCGGGAGTAAGAGACGGCGAGTCAGTCGTCTCAATCAGGGGAAATGCCGCCTCCGGGGCGAGGATGCCCAGCAGACGCAGCAGACGATGCGTGACGCGATGGATCGTACGCTGAGCAAAAAGCAGTGAGACCTCCTGCTGGGCAGCGCTGGACTGGGCTCGAGTGACCTCGATCGGTGCGGCTTCACCCACCCGAACCTGGGACTGAGCCCGGGACACAAGCGCCTCCGCGCGCTCCAACTGCGTCTTCCGTACCTGGAGGTCGGCCTTGGCAAAGTGCAGGTCCCAGTAGGCCTGTTCCACGGAGAAAAGAGTCGAAATGGCCGTGTCCCGGAGAGTTTGCTCAGACACAAGCCAGTTGTTCCGGGCCAGCACGATGGGAGCACGGTTTGTCCCACTCCCGAATCCACGGAGCAGGTCCTGGCGAACTGTGGCGGAAACGTCCGAACGGACGCGTTCGGGAAGGGCCGAGGTCCCGCTCCGTTCCTCGGTATACTGACTCGTTCCCGTCACGTCCACTTCTGTTCCTGTCACAAATCGCTTCCGAACGCCCGCCTCCAGCAAACCCAGGTCACTGTCAGCACTCCCCACGGGATCGGCAACCGTCGGTTCATCGGTCATTCCGTAGCTGCTCTCCGCGAACCCAATCGTGTCGAATTCCCCTTCCGCAGCCTCGACACGGGCCTCGGCAGCTGCGAGTGCATGGCGGGAGACAAGCAGATCCTTGTTGGCCTCAAGCGCCAGCCGGAATGCCTGATGAAGCCCAAGCTCCAGCGGCCCGGGGGGCAGAGAGCTCTGGCCTCTCACGGAGAAAGAGACGCAAAGCGCAAAGGCCCAGAGACAGGTGCAAAGCCGTGGAACTCGATTCGCGTGAGTCATTGGGCCGGAATCTCCATGGATGGAATTGAGGATGGCAGACGCAAAGCCTGCCCTGTGCGTTCAGCGCACCCGGATGACAACTCGGGCGCTGGTCCCGGTTATAGGATCGCCAGGCAGCTTGGCGTCAGGGACAATCCGCAACCACACACGTTCAGCCTGCCCCGGCCGGGCCTGGCTCCCTTCCGCCCCATCCAGTGACTGTGTATGGAGCCCGATCTGCGCAACCTTGCCGGTGACGAATGGTGCGCCGCGAACCGGGGCCTGCACTCTGGCGATGTCGCCCACGTTCACGAGCATTGCGTCATCCTCGCGGACGAAGCCCTCGATCCAGCGCGGCTCATCCTCTTCCGCGACAAGGATAGCAGCGACCCCCTTGCGGCACACTTCGCCCACATCGCAGAAGATCCGCGTGACGGTACCAGCCACAGGGCTCCTGATGGCCACCTTGTCCAACACAGCCTGGCGCCCGGCAACGTTCGCCTTGCCACGCGCGAGCTCGGCTTCAGCAATCCGGGTCTGCTCCTGCGCAATCTGGACCTCAGCCTTCCGGGCATTGGCTTGTTTGAGCTGCGACTCAGCCTCCGACACTTCGGCTTCGCGGATCGCCAGATCAGCCTTGAGGACGTCAAGATGCTTGCTGCCGGCCTGGGTCAACGCCAGTTCTGCCGCACGCGCTGCGAGAGACTGTCGCGCGATCTCCAATTCCTCGTCCGTAGCGCCGGCTTCCAGGCGCTCCAACCCGAGTTCCGCTTCCCGCACGGCGCTGCGCTGCGTCTCGAGACGCGTCTTCCGTACTTCGAGAATGTGCTGGGAATCGATCCCCTCACCAACAAGCTGTTGCGACTGCTCGACCTCAAGAAGGTAGAGCGATTGCAGCGCCCTGGCCGCCGCAAGGCGGGCCGCCGAGGCTTTGATGTCTTCCTCCCGAGCTCCCTTAACGAGCTTCCCCAGCGTCGCTTTACCCTCGGCATGACGCGCATTAGCGCGCCGCTGCTCCTCGGACAGCTGCTCGGTACGCATGGCAAGCGCGGCCCGGGCGCTCTGTGCCCGAGCCTTTGCCACGGCGAGCCCCGCCTCAGCCTGCGCAATTCCTGCCTCGAAGGTGCCCGCCGCAAGGATAGCTTTGGCGGCGGCTTCAGCGTGACGGATCTCTCGAATCCGCAAGTCCGCCTCAGCCGCCTCAAGGCTGGCCCGGAACTCGCTGTCATCCAGGCGGGCCAGGAGTTCGCCCTTGTCGACGCGCTGCGCATCATCGACACAAACTTCGGTGACCCGCGCATCAAAAACCGAAGACAGCGAGATAACCGACGCGCGAACGCGTGCGGTTACCGTCTTGACGTGAGTGACCTCGTACCACACGTAGAATGTCAGACCGACGATGGCCAGCAGGCCCACGCACATACCTACGGTAACGAGCACGCGCTTCCAGCCCCGCTTCACCGTGTGCGGGTCCTGATTCCGCGCCTGTCGCCGGGCGTCGTAGTTCACCGGAGCGCTGTCGTCTGATGCCATGGCTCGCCCTATCCGTTCCTGTCCGTATGGGACTTAGGTTTCGTGATGAACTTCCGCCTGACTGTGGGCGTCCAGGCGACTGAGGTCCTCAATCTCGAAGCGGTTGCCGTCCGCATCCATCAGCAGATAGCGTTCCGACGGCAGCGAGCGAATGTGCTGGTTGCGGTCGACTATCTCGAACGTAGCGAACCCACGATTCGTCCGGACCCGCCACTGGGCCACTCCCATCGCTTCTTTGATATCGTAAACCTGCAGAATCTTGGCGGTGTAGTACGTGCGCTCAAGAGCCGTGCGTAACGCCTGGCGACTCTCCCCATCCAGCTTCCGCGGGTGACTGAGCAGCAGGACCTCCTTGCCCTCTTCACCGAGGAAACTGATGTAGTCGCACTTCGATGAGAGCGGGAATGCATAGCGCGGGCGCACGCCCTCGAACGTCTCATCACCGGCACTGACACAGAGCCTGTGCAAGTCGTCAAGCCATATGCGTACGCCATCAGGCGGCATGATCCACCCACTCGCGTCACCCAGGCTCGGCTCATCGCTCTGCAAAGCATCGGGAGCCGTATTGAGTTCTTCAGTCTCGCTCATCCAGCCCTGTTCCAGTTCTGGCGTGTCACACCTGTTCTTCGTCCTCGTGTCGGGCAAACCGGCCGGTCGTCCGGGCCAGTCGCCCCCACGCGCTGCGGCAGGCAGGGACCAGCCAGGGCGCGCCGTGTTCCGGGCGCCCACTCATGGTCCTCATATCGCTTTCATCTTGTGCATCTCGGACTGCAGACTGCACAGACGCGCGTAAAGGCCGTCTTCTTTGCTCACCAACTCGTCGTGTGAGCCGATCTCGATCAGTTTAGAACGCTCGAGAACGACCAGACGGTTGGCTTTGCGGAGCGTCGAGAGGCGATGCGCAATGGCAAACGTCGTGCGGTTCTCAACCAGGCGCTCCAGGGCCGCCTGAATCACCGACTCGGTCTCTGTGTCAACCGAAGCCGTGGCCTCGTCAAGAATCAGAATCTTCGGGTTGCAGAGCACGGCGCGGGCGATCGAGATGCGTTGACGCTCCCCACCGGAAAGCGTCTGTCCCCGCTCCCCAATCACCGTATCATAGCCATCCGGAAGCCCCACGATGAACTCATGCGCATTGGCTGCCTTGGCCGCGACAAGGACCTCGTCCGCGGTGGCACCGGGTTTGGCATAGGCGATGTTCGACCACACCGGTCCGTGGAACAGGTAGGGTTCCTGGAGCACCACGCCAATCTGCTGACGGAACCACTTGAGGTCCAGATCGAGCACGTCGACGCCGTCGATGAGGATCTCGCCTTCCTCTACTTCAAAGAAACGCGCGATCAGATGCACAAGCGTGCTCTTGCCGGCCCCACTCGGCCCAACCAGCCCGATCATCTCACCCGGCGCCACAGAGAACGTGATGTCATCCAACGCGTACTTCCCCGGCTCGTACGAGAAGCGGACGCCTTTGAACTCTACCTCCCCACGTAACGGAGTCAGTCGCTTGCCGGAATTGAGTAGAGGCTCAGGATCCGAGTCCAGAATTTCGAACACACGCTCGGCCGAGGTGACGCAGTGCTGCAGGCGATGGTTCATGCGCCCAAACTGCTGAATCGGCCCGTAAAAGCGCCAGAGGTAACTCGTGAAGGCAACCAGCGTCCCGACGGTCGTCGTGCCGTTCATCACCATGTAGCCGCCGATACCGAAGATGAGGATGGATCCGAGGGTAGTCTGGATATGAAGGAACGGGAAGAACGCACTCGAGATCTTGATGGCGCCCATCTCCTGCCGGAACAAATCCTGGCTGCTTTTCTCGAAGTTGGCAGACTCTCGCTCTTCCTGAGCAAACGCCTTGACCACCCGGATCCCGGGGATCGTGTCAGCGAGGATCGCCTGCAGACCCGCCGACCGTCGCCAGATGCGGTGGTACATCATGTGCATCCTGTGCCCGAAAATGAGCGTGCTGATGACAATGATCGGCGTGGGCGCAAGGGCCAGGAGAAAGAGGCGCCAGTTCAAGCCAAGAAGGATGGCGGCGATGAGGATCATAGTGGCGATGTTGACCACCGCTTCCTGAAAGCCTTCGGCAATGAAGTACTGCAGGCGGCCAAGATCACTGCTTACGCGTGACATGATGCGCCCGGTTTGACGCGTCGTGTAGAAACGCAGACGCAGCAACTGAAGATGCCGGAACAGCTTTACGCGAAGAGAAAACAGAACGCGCTGCCCAACCCACTGCATGATGTACGAGCGGAAAATGGAGATTACCGCGGCGCTTACGTTGACCCCGATCAACAGCCCGACCACCACCGGCAGCAATCCCACGTTCCCGGGTGTGATCACATCGTCAATGAGCACCTTGGTGAGGTAGGGCGGCATCAACTGAAGGCCGGTGATCGTGAACGTGAGGCACAGCCCCAGAAGAGCCATCCACTTGAACGGCATCAGGTACCCGAACAGCCGAACAAGAATCTGACGGCGGTCCACACAATGGATGCAGACCTCGCTCCAGCGACTCAGGGCTCTGCCACAGGTGCTGCAACGGTGTCCGGGGCGCTTGGTGACGGGCCGCTGCACCTCCTCAAACGTCTTCCCCTCCCCGCGCTGTTTCACGATCTCGTTGATGTAGTAGGCGAGGTCCGCCGCCTCATGCTGGGCCGCAAGAGAAAAGCGGGCAATCTCGTGCCCTCGATCACCGGCAGCAACGATCAGGGCACTCGAAGCGACGTACTTCTCCTGGCGTGCCTCGGTGATCTGTTCCAGCGGGAGATCAATCACCGCCTGGGCCCGCCTCGGATCCGCGTCAGGGGCCAAGACGAGAAGACGGCGGTTCGTCAGGAAACTCCAGCGCTCGCCAAAGTCGCCTGAAGGCAGGATATCGGCAAGAAGACATGCATGGACAGCCTCGCCTTCCGCCAACGCTTCCGACAGCCACATCCGGACGTCATCCGGAAGGTCAGCCGTCACAGGACCAGCGATCGGTGAAGCAGTGAACCCTGGGATATCTTCCTGCGCAGGCATTTACACGATGTCCCGAATCAAAGGATGTCGACCGACTTCATGATACGTTCCATCGTGCGCGCCCCCTCGAGGTCGTTGAACAGACAGAGTATCTGGGCAACACGACCTTCCAGAACGACAAACGTCCCGACAACCCTGCAGTCAGCACCGTCCCGGGTGAACTTGCCGGACACATGACAGGCAGGACGCCTCTTGAACGGGCGAGTCGTTATCTGGTACTCCACGTCCGCCATATCGGGGCGGTGTGCCAGGTAATCCATAGCCCGTTTGAGGACGTGGTGAGCGGGATTGGCCTCTCCCGTCACGGTCTCAAAGGCGGCGACCACAACTGCCACGTCCTCAGTGCGTGACTCAAAGACGGCGACGGGAGTGGGAACTCTGCCTCCGGCTCCGGCAGCCACCGGTTTCGAAGGCAAGTCAACGGTCAGCCCCACCGGCATCATATCGTAAGTCTTCCAGCCGGTGAACGGATACCAGGCGATGATGAGACCAAAGGTCAGTGCCACCACCAGGAAGGCCGCTCGCTGGGTCGCGCGACGGGGATTACTGACCGTCCATTCGCGCAACCGGGCATAGCACGCTCTGCCCTTCTCCTGGAGATCCTGCCATATGGCAGCTGTTTCTTCCTTCATGCCAGTCTGTCCTCACGCTGCAGATCTTCAATCACGCGGCGGGCCTGTCGAAGCCCTCGGGCCCGGCGCACCAGGGCGCTCTCCTGAATGTGCTGGTTCATCGGCGTGTCAATCAGGATGCCTGGGATCTGGAGGGCATCGGTCACGGCCGGAATCTGATTGTAGCTGTCGTCGACGATGAGATCGGCCCCAAGCTCTCGGCAGGCATCCACTTTTCCGCCGCCGGTGAGGTGCAGTCCGTCAAAGCGCCCATCGACATGCTGTGCCAGCCAGTTCTCAGTCACCTGCTGCGCGTGTGCTCCGCGATAGGTCACGATGTGCACAGTGTGGCGTTCCCGCAGCCAGCCAAGGAACTCGCGGGCGTAGGGAAGCGGCAAAAGCGTGCCATAACCGCCCTCGTAGCGCACGTGGTCATGCACAGCCGGGGGGAAAACGTCCCAACTCGTAGCCTGCGAGCGCTCAAGTTGCTCGCCCACAATCTCCTCATGCGTCCGAATCAGACACGAGATCAGGTCCGCCAACACATCATCCAGATCGACCGCAACCAGCATTGAACTCCATCCACACTCGCCCGGGGATCTCATCAGCAGCAACCACGAGCCACCGGGGACCAGCCCAGTTCACGCCGCAAAGCGAGTACCATAGCTGCGCTTGGCACCCACGCCAACGTACGCTCAGCCCCGCCCCCCAAAGGTGCTCCCGAGAGACGATAGACGATTCCCCGCCGCCCGCGTTGCCTGCTTCCTCTTCTCAATGTGGGAGGAGCCGCCGTGCTCCGACTGCCTTTCTCCCAACAGACCAGGAATCGGCGGATGACCTTCGACTGTGCTCAGGTTCTTCGAGCACCGCCTCCCACATTGTGCCTTCTGCTGACGTGACCCCCTATCCTCCCTCCCGGATCACCCTTGGAAACGCCTCGAGCATGCTGTAGGTTGGCCCATTCGAGAATGGTGACGTACGCACGCGTTGCCCTTCGAACTGCACCCGCTTGCTCAGCCGAAAGAGCTCAATGCCCGAGAAGACCATCCAAGTTGGTATCATAGGCCCTGCTGAACAGATCACTCAGCATCTCCGCGTGTACGCGACACTCGCACCCGTATCTGTTACCGGTATCGTCCTGACTGATGGCCCTTCAGACGCCTGCCGCGATCTTGTGACCCAGGCCCCGCTTCGCTCCACCGTCGCTGAACTCCTGGACTCCGGCAAGCTGGACCTGGTGGATGTCTGCATTCCCGCTGCGCTGAATGAGCGCTGGGTCTGGCAGATCCCCCGATTCCGAACCCCGTTGCTGCTGACCGGACCTCCCGCGAACGAAGCCGGTGCTCTGGACGGCTTCCTGCGCCGACTGAAGAAGAGCAAATCACTCGCCGCAGCAACCCACACGCTGCGTTTTGCCAGTGCCTGGGCCCGAGTGAAGGAAATCGTCGAGTCCGGCGTTCTGGGCGATGCCCTTGAGTTGGAGATCACACTCGCCGATGAGGCGAAACGAACTCCGGGCGGACAGTCTCCGACGCTCTTCCAGGCTGTGGACCTGGCGTGCTGGCTGGTCGAACGCCCACCGGTCGGGGTGCAGAGCAGTGAGCCAAAGGGAGGATTTGAGCTGGCCTTCCCGGATGATCACAGCGTCCGGATTCTGCCGCACCACCCCGTTTGCACCATCACCGTTTCGGGCACCACAGGCGCTCTTAAGGGGATCCTGCCCCAGGGTGATACCAGTGAACTCCAGCTGAGCTGGCCGGACCGGACCAAAGTCCTGACCGTTCCTCCGTCCGACTCTCTCCGGAATGAGCTCGCTTACTACATCGGCGCAATGTCTCGCCGGGAACCATGGCTGATCGGTTCGCTCGCAGACCTGCAAAACAGCCTGCTTGCCTTTGAGATGAGCAGAACGTGTACCCCCGTTTCCTGACCCCCGCCGCCTCACTCCCACAGTGGCATTCGCACGCTCGAGCAATAGAGTAACCTTGGGGATTCGCACCCTCAGCCGTGGGGCTTTCCCGACCGGCAACTGCCAGAATCACCGGCTCTCTCGCAGGCAATGCGCGAGATTGGAGACGCGTCAATGATCACCACATTCGGGCATGTACGGATTGCGGCCGCCGTTCCACCAGTACGGGCAGCCGCCGTGACCGAGAACGTCAAGGGCATCCTGCAGCTCGCCGAACGGGCCGCTGACCAGGACTGCGATGCTGTCGTGTTCCCCGAGCTCTGCTTGACTGGGTACACATGCGCAGATCTCTTCCAGCAGCGCGCCTTGCTTCAAGCTGTAGAGGATGGCCTACAAAGCGTCTTGACGGCATCCTCGCACCTGGATCCCGTGTACGTCGTGGGTGCCCCGGTGGTGTCGCGATCACAACTGTTCAACGCCGCGGTCGTGATCCAGCACGGCACCATCCTGGGGGTCGTCCCAAAAACGTTCATTCCCGGCTACAGCGAGTACTATGAGCCGCGCTGGTTTGTCTCCGGTGACGCAGCAGTCGTCAACGAGATCCGCCTTTGCGGGACCACCGTCCCCTTTGGGACAAACCTGGTCTTCCAAGACTCGCGACATCCTGACTTCCGCTTCGGCGTCGAGCTCTGCGAAGACCTCTGGGCGCCAATCCCTCCAAGCTCCCGCCTGGCCCTGGGAGGAGCACTGGTCCTGCTCAACTGCTCGGCCAGTAACGAGCTTGTCGGCAAGGCGGAGTACCGCCGCCAACTCGTCGCCCAGCAGTCGGGCAGTTGCTTGGCTGCCTATGTCTATTGCTCTGCCGGAGTGGGGGAATCCACCACAGACACGGTCTTCGGCGGTCATGCCATCATTGCGGAGAACGGGGCGGTGTTGGCTGAAGGCGATCGGTTCCGCCGGGAACCGACACTGACCGTGGCCGATATCGACGTTGAGTTTCTCGAGCACGAACGTGTGCATAATGCGACGTTTGGGCAGGCAGTAGCCCGTGGAAAACGCGCCGGGGAAGGGGAGAGCATCGCGCTTCGGGAAGTCGGTTTCGAGTCGCGTGAGCCCAGTTCGGCAAACGGACTCGAACGCTGGATCGACCCCCACCCCTTCACTCCCGGGAATCCGGCCCGACGCCGGGAGCGCTGTCAAGAGATCTTTGCCATCCAGAGCACCGGTCTGGCCACCCGCCTCCAGCACACCGGTATACGGGATGTGGTCATCGGCCTCTCGGGCGGTCTGGACTCGACCCTGGCTCTCCTGGTGATTCGGGAGGCCTTCTCACGGTTGGAACTGCCCAGCGCCGGAATCCACTGCATCACCATGCCCGGCTTCGGAACAAGCAACCGAACGCTCGGCAATGTCCAGGCCCTGTGCCAGGCTCTTGATGTCCCGCTCGAGTTGATTGATATCGGGGAAAGCTGCCGTCAGCACATGCACGACATCGGCCACGACGGGGCAACCGGCGACATCGCGTTCGAAAATGTCCAGGCCCGGGAACGGACGCAGATCCTAATGGACAAGGCCAACATGATCGGGGCCCTCGTCGTGGGAACAGGCGACCTCTCGGAGCTCGCCCTTGGCTGGTGCACGTACAACGGCGACCACATGTCGATGTACGGTGTCAACGCCGGCGTGCCAAAGACACTGGTGCGCTATCTCATCGAGTACGTCGCGGACACGTGGGACGATGAGGAGATCGCCAGGATCCTGCGAGACGTTGTAGACACACCAATCTCACCGGAGCTCCTCCCCCCCGATGAGCAGGGCGAGATCACCCAGGAAACAGAGGCAGTGATCGGCCCATACGAACTGCACGATTTCTTCCTCTATTATCTGATCCGCCGCGCATTCCAGCCGGACAAGGTGCGCTTCCTTGCGGAACAGGCCTTCGCCGACACGTACACCACCGACACCATCACCAAATGGCTGCGGGCCTTCTGTCGCCGTTTCTTCATGCACCAGTTCAAGCGGTCGTGCCTGCCGGACGGTCCGAAAGTCGGCACGATCGCACTCTCTCCACGGGGTGATTGGCGGATGCCAAGCGACGCCAGTGCAGCGGAGTGGCTGCGCCGGTTGGACTCCTGATCCTGCCCTCGCCCGGATGTTGCACGAGTTGGGGATGCCCGAGATGCAAGGCAGAGCACGTTGAGCTGTAGTGACTACTGCCAACGTGCTGTAACGAAGCAGGTTGGGTATCCCCGGCTCGCCCGTAGGGTGAACACGCCCTGCTCTGAGAGCAATGGGACAAAGTGTGCCCTTACAAATCGCCGTGATAACAGTCACAGTACTTTGACTGCAAACAGATCCCAACTCCATCGTCCGTGTGTTCATGCAACGTTCGGGCTCGCCCCCGCGACAGTGAAAAAGGGGTGCCGCATGCCACCCCGGAAGACAACCGCAATGGCCAACCCATTCGACCCCACCTTTGATCACCTGATCGACCGACACGGAACAGGCAGCCTCAAATGGGACCGCTACCGTGGTCGCGACGTCATCCCCATGTGGGTTGCCGATATGGATTTCCCGGCCCCACCGTGCGTTCTCGATGCGCTGCATGCCCATGTGGACCACGGGGTCCTCGGCTATACACTCCCGACCGCTGAAGTCACCGACGCCGTGGTCAGCGGACTGGAGTCAGCCCATGACTGGCGCATAGACCCTGACTGGATTGTCTGGCTCCCCGGCGTTGTCAGCGCCCTGAATGTCGCCTGCCGAGCAGTGGGGAAGCCGGGGGATGGCGTCGTCGTCGAGCCCCCCATCTACCCGCCATTCATGAGCGCTCCCACCCTCTCCGGGCGCAAAACCGTGTCAGTCCCTCTCCTCGAAACCCCCGGAGGTTTCCGACATGATTGGGACGGGCTCGCGGATGCCCTCGGACCGGACGCCCCGCTGTTGGCCTTGTGCAGTCCCCACAACCCCACCGGGCGGGCCTTCTCACATGACGAGCTCAGTCGAATCGCCGCTCTCTGTCGCGAGAGGGATGCCATCGTCTGTTCCGACGAAATCCACTGCGGACTCGTACTCGACCCGGACCAGCCACACATCCCCTTTCCAGTCTTGAGCGATGACGCAGCCCAGCGCTGCATTGTCCTTATGGCCCCAAGCAAGACCTACAACATCCCCGGGCTGAGCTGCTCGTTCGCCGTGATCCCGAACCCTGAGCTGCGCCGTTCCTTCCGTTCGGCCGCTCAAGGCATCGTTCCCGACGTCAATGCACTGGGATTCACGGCTTGTGCGGCCGCTTACGCCAAAGGTGAATCCTGGCACCAAGCCCTCATCAGCTACCTGCGGGTGAACCACGACCTGGTTGCGGCAGCTGTTGCCGACATGCCGTTCCTGAAAGCAACCCCGGTGGAGGCAACGTACCTGGCCTGGATAGACTGCCGTCAGCTCCCGGTTCCCGACCCCGCCGTGTTCTTCGAAGAGAACGGGGTCGGCCTGTCCGACGGACAAGCCTTCGCCGGCCCAGGTTTCCTGCGCCTCAACTTCGGCTGCCCACGCCCCCGGCTGACTGAAGCCCTCCGACGGATGACGGACGCCGTACAGGAGCTCCTGAACGGGAGCCAGACAGCGCAGTAGTGCCCCGGTAGCAGGACGATCAGTGGAGATGCGGCTCTCGAAACCGCGTTCTGTAAGGAATCAAGACCATGCGTATCATGATACTGCTCACAGGCGTTACCCTCGCCTCGTGGTCCCAGATTGCCCCGGGTGAAACGCTCAGAGGGCGTGTCACTTCCGTGCTCAGCGGAGACACCTTTGTCTTGCTTGCTGGGGAAGAGACGTCCCAACGGGTTACCCTCTCCGAGATCGAGACCCCCGAAGACGAACAGCTGTTCTCAGAGGACGCCCTGAGAGTGCTGCAGGAGAAGATCCTGAACAAGACCGTGTCTGTGACCTATACCCCCGGGAAGGACGATCGTGAGATTCGCGGCAAGGTCATGTCCGAGAATCGCTGGATCAACCGGGATATGGTTGCCGGCGGCTGGGCCTGGCATGTGCGCTCAGAATCTGACAGCTGGGAGCTTGCCCGTTCAGAGAAAGAGGCCCGGCGCGAGCGCCGCGGGCTCTGGCGCGATCCCACTCCTACAGCCCCCTGGGTCTACCGGGAAGAGGCCAAAGAGGAAGCCCAGTTTCGCAGCGCCTGGGAGGAGGACATCCAGAAGAGCAAGTCGCGAAAGAGGGACGCCGCAAGCAGCAAAACAGAGTCGGCCAAAGGCGCGTCAGTTAAGAGCAGGGACAAGAGCTCCGCTAAGAGCAGCGCAAAGGGGGGCAGCAAGAAGAACTCAAGTTCGCAGGCGAAAAGCAAGAAGAAGGGCTCCGCTAAGAGCAGCGCAAAGAGGGGCAGCAAGAAGAACTCAAGTTCACAGGCGAAGAGTAAGAAGAAGGGGTCCGCCAAGAGCAGCGCAAAGGGGAGCAGCAAGAAGGCCACCAAGCCCAAAGCAAAGAGCAAGAAAAAGGCCTCCGGAAAGAAGGGGAAGTCCAAAGGCAAGAGCGGATTCTCGATCGACAAGAAACTGCGTTGATGGGGCGACCTGACGGGGAGCGTCAACAATGCTATTGACTTCCTCTGGAGACGGTCGCGGCATGGCAGCCCTCCCACTCTCGAGAAGCACACAATGTGGGAGGCGGTGCCACCCGGCGACTCTTCGGCCAGACACGGGGGGCAGAGGAAGTCAATAGCATTGGGAGCGACCTCAACCTCTGCTGAGGTATGCCAGTAGGTTTGCGAGGAACCGTTTGCCCTGCATCTCGCTGACCCCCGTTTCACTGTTGCCTCCATCCTCCCAGCGATCAAAACTCGGCTCGATGATCAGGAATTCCCCTGCGCCGTAGCGAGCGCGCACGAGGCACGGGCCTCCGGTGGCGTCGTGAGCGAGGACCTCACACTCCGGGCCGACGGCCGTCAACGTGTCGAAGCACACGGCTCCGGTCAAGCGCAGCGGATCCAGCCCATCGGTCAACCAGTCTGCCGCGTCTGCGAAGGTCGCAAGCGTCCCATTGCGATCGTCTGCAATGACATCAAACGGCAGCATCCCAAGCCTCCAGTCGGCATCGTTGATCTGCAGGAACACAACCCGTCCGCCCCCATTGACGAACGCGGCAAGTTTGCCGGCCGTAGCATCCAGCTCAGATCTGAGGCGCCCGAGGACGTCCGCACCCACAACAACGGCCCGGAAGGCAGAAGGATCCCACGTTTGCAGTGACTCGATTCGCACCACGTCCCCTCCCGCAGCCTGCAGGGCAGTCAGCGAGAAGTGACCGGCAGGACCGACAAACCCCAACGTCGAACCCGTTCGCTGAAGCGGACGAACCCGGACAAGAGCGACGACGCTCTCGCACGTTGCGTTGCCCGCCCGGCAGACGACCCGCATGGAGCCGGCATCCGTCGATGCCCGGATCTGAACGCCGGGGCTGGCCCCGGTGCCCGTGTTGCCGGACCACGTGAGGGTCCGGGGCTCCACGGTCACACCGTCGCTCACAGAAATCACCCGGACCTCGCACGGCACGACGGTCTTCCGCGGGTTGGTCACGTAGGCCACCAGCGAACCAGCACCCTCTTCAGTGAGGAACACACGGTCGCGCAGATGGATAGTCGGGCGGGCAGGCGGCGCAACCAACGAGGCGATGCCCCATCGCTTCACGAAGTACAGAGCGTGCGGCAGCTTCCGGAAGTTGCTCGCGAAGCTCTTTCCGGAACTCCGGCCGCTGCCGGTCGTTTTGCCGGCTGGCCGGGGGAGCGTTCGAAGCAGAAAGTCTCTGTAGCGTGCGTCTTTGGTGATCTCGTACGCATACGCGATTCCGCCTGTGACCAGTGTGGTGTACCAACCATGGTTGGCGAACTTGGCACACCCCGTCTTGTAGCGGAAGCCATTCTTGCTCTCATTCCAGGAGTGGTCGATCAACCAGTCCACTCCGCGCACCAGGCTGGCTTTGACCTTGGCGTCGGGGACAGCGCGGTCCACCATCATCAGGCCATGCAGGAGCACGCCGGTGGCAAATGCCTTACCGCCCACATGCGGGGCGTCCGGACAGTCACATTCGGGCGCCCCCTGCCTCATCCGCCAGCCCCCCGTTTCCGGGTCCTGCAGTTCGTAGACCTTCTCAAGATAAATGCGCGCCGCGTTGAGGTAGTAGGGGTTCAATGTCGACTCGAAGGCCGACATGGCATTGTAGAGGCTCCAGCCGCAGGAGCGCTCGATCCCGAAACGCCAGTTGGGCGTGTACGTCTCGGCCTGGTTCCAACAGACGTTCTCCGCAACTTCGAGATAGCGTCGATCCCCGGTCAGGAAGCCGTACAGAAAGTTCCCCCCCTGGAACGTGTGTCCCCCCGATCCGTCCCGCGCTCCGCGGATGAAGCCGGTCATTGAGTAAACCTTGTTCGTGATCCGGCCGTCATTGCGCTCAAAGAACCCGCCAACGTGCCCGACCGAGTGTGCGTAGACAAGCTCACGCATTCCTGGTTGCCACGGGTAGTGGACCGTGTCCACCGTGGTGTTGTGACGCGCCATCTGATCGCCGCGTCGGAAGACGTCCAGGTTGCCCGTTTGGGCAAAGTTAACTGCGCAAACATACTGAAGATCGTACTCGCTGTTCCCCCAGTTCCAAGACCGTTCGCCCCACCAGTCGCCATAGTTCATCCACCCGTATTCTCCTCGGCTGACACGCCCTTTCTCCAAATTCGCGAAGGACGTCTCGAACGCCTCGAAGTAGCGGGAGAACTCGGGCGGCCGATGGGCATCAACCCACCAGAATGCGCCACTGCCGCAGTAGTGAGATGATGGAGCGACGGCCTGAAGTGGGGACTGCCAGTGAGCGGCCCTCTCGGAAGCAGAGGGCGAAGCGGCTTCACCAACCGAGAGCATGAGGTCAGCCGTGTACTCCATTCCGCGTTTGAACAGGTACTTGCCGTTCCGGTAGCAGTAGAAGAGCGCGATCTGGCGCTCGTCGGTCCGGTCTTGCGGGGCAGCGAACTGGTCCTCAGGGAGCGCCGGCAGGAGGTCAAGGGTGAGTCCATCAGGGGTGACACGGATACCTTTGGGATACGTTTGCCAGAAGTCCCGGACCATTGCATCGAGGGTCAGGCCATCGGCACGAACTCTCACGAATCCGCTGTCCCGCTCACGCTCCTCGGTCTGCCCGGCATGCGTTACAGCCACGTGATCGTCATAGTCTTGCAGCATGGCCAGGGACACCGTCTCGCTGATATCGCCTCCAGCTCCACTCGCGAGAGTCGCCGTCTTGGTCCCCGGCAGCGGAATCCGTAGCGACACGCGACTGAGCTCAACGAACGTCTCCGCCAAGCTGTCGTTGCCGATCGTCCACTGGACCCGGACGTCCGGCCGCCCCCGATAAACGGTAAGACGGGCTCGATAGCGCATCAGCGCCAGGCCGTCAGCACTCACATACCGCCCCTCGACTCGAAGTGTCCCCCGCAATGGACCATTCGTCTCGACCACGATCCGCTCGGGTGGCCCGGGGCGGTAGACTGAGCCGTCGTCGCTGACCAGTTCGCCGCTGCCAAGGTCAACACGCCTGCCTTCCGTCGTCATCAGGTGTCCCACCAGGCCAGACGATTCACGGTCAATGCGGATCTGGAACGGCCCTGGCTCAAGGACGAAACCGGTCTCCGCCGCCCGGATGATGTCGTCACCCATTCCCGCTCTCTGGCGAACCGGGCCGGTAACGAGGCGGTACTCACTGGGGCGTCCGGGGATGGTGGCCGTCCGGAAGTCGACCAGCAGCCAACGCACGCTTCCATCAGGCCAGGCAGCCAGCATCTCGAACTGGGCCGGAAGCACTGAACCAGACGGGTCAAGAAGATGGACATCATCCGCAGAGGCGAGCATTCCCTGCGCGAACGGTATCCCCGAAGTCACCGGCCATCCTGCGCGAGGATGAGATGTCGGTTCCGCCACGGACAGCAAGATCGTCTGAGACGTGGTCGGTTTGGGGACAGGGCGGGTGCCGGGAACAAAGGTCTGTCTGTCTGATCGAGCCACTTCCCGGCCACGATACGCCACCCGAACCTGGGCCGAGTGGGGCCGATTAGGCACCCCCGGCGGCAGAACCACGGCATGGTTCCGCAACCCAATGCCACCACCGGGCATCGTCTGATCCAGCGCGTTCCCTTCGCCATAGTGAACCGTCCCTGTGTCGAATGGCCGGTCCGTGATCCAGGAGATCTGCGTCCGGCCATCGGGAAGCGTAAACGCGGTCAGATCACTGAAGGCGGGTGCCTCAAAGCGCTCAAAGCGGAGGTAATCGTAGTAGCACCATCCCAGGCGGTCCGGAAAGGCGTAGCGGTCATCCACCCAGAGGTCGAACGTACCGTCTGTGATGAGGTGGACCCCAAGGTTGAGCTCCCCGCGCCCGAGGCGTGGCTCCCACTCCTTCCCGTCAAAGGACAGCGCGATGGTGCGGGATGGGTTGTTCATCCAAACGCGAAAGAGCCCCTGAGGAAGGCCGGTGATGTGCGTGTGAAGCGGGGGCGCCCCCTCTTCCGGTGTCGCTCGGTCCGTCTTGATGTGCGGCGACTGAAACGACTGGCCGCCGGACCGCTTCTTGTGGACATCCTGCTCCTGGGTCCACAGGCACCACTTGTCGCCGGGGTGCTTGTCCTTTACCCAGGCGTCACCGGGCGTACTCCAGGCCTCTGCTTCGAACACCAGGCCCTTCAAACGACTCCGTAAGTTCTGGGCCACCGCCGACCCACCGAAACAGGCAACCATCAAGATGCCAAGGGAAAGTGAACGTACTCTCATCGATGTCGTGCTCCTCAGTTGGACTGATCCACTGTAAGAGCAACGCATGCACGCCGCCACTGCTTGGGAGAAGTCCGCACCCACGAGTGCCCCTTGGCATCTTCTCGAGCTTTCGCGCGGCCGTTGAGCATTCGCCTTCCGCAGTGCTGGAACGTACATTCGTTGGGCCCTGAAACTCGTCACTGCCACATGCTGTCGCGACAGGAGGACGAAGAATGACAACGGTACGCTTCCTTGCGATTTGTCTGGCGATCCAAGTTGGTTGCAGCCGGATTTGGGCCGGAGTCGGCGATGGGATCGCACTGGCCCCACACAGCTGGCTACCGGTCAGCGGCCAGTGGTCGGTCGACGCAACCCATATCCGCGAACTCAGCGACTCGGCGGATGCCGGTGATCGACCATTCTGGGCGGTCGGCGGCTCCTCCACGTGGTCCAACTGCCGCCTCGAAGCAACGCTTCAGGCCGTCGATGGGGTGGGGTCATTCTACCTGGCTACCCGATGGCAGAACCGCGATAACCACTATGCACTTGAGCTGGGCGAACCCGGTGGACACGTCCGGATCCTGCTCACGGAACAGGGGCAGACCACCGAATTGGCCGCCATCGATGGCGCGATCAAGATCGGAGCACGGAAGGAGCCCGTGCCAGTCGCGTTCGAAGCTACAGGAGCAATCCTGCGTGCCTACGTGAACGGGGAGCCCGTACTTGAGACCATGGATGATACGTTTGCCGCTGGCTGTGTGGCCATTGGGGAGCGGCATCGGCGCGCGGTGTTCGGCGCGCTGCGCATAGTGAAGACAGCCGCCGGCCCGGCCAGCGGCGGATTCAGAATCAGGTATGCCGGAGCCCGGCGAGTCTTCCTGCGCAACGAACGGGACGCAGCCGTGGAACTCACCATCACCAACGCGACAGGCGCCGCTGCCGAAGGCCTTCGAGCGCACCTCGAACTGGATGGACTCATGCCCCATGGCGTCTCGCTGCCAGGCCTCAAACCCGGAACAGAGGCGACGGTCCAGTACCCCGTCAAGAGTGAGTCATTGCGCGACTCAGAATATCGTCTGCGCTGCACTCTCCTTACCGGCGATCAGGTCCTGACACGTAAGACGTTCTCGGTGTGGATTGCCCCCCCCGCTAATCGCTCCGGCCTCGACGTCCTCTGCTGGGATAGTACCGGGGTGAATGAGGAGGCACTGCAGGAAATGCAGCGCTTGGGCTTCACCTGCCGCACGCTTCTGCTGTCCTCTCCCGGAAGAGCCACCGATCTCACCGACAGGCCGTGGGTCGTGCCGTCCGCCGACGCCGGCCTTCGGTTCGGCCTGGACGCCATGATTCGAGCCCACACGCGCGGCATCTGCGATGCTGACGACACGTTCATACGGGGCCCCAATGGGGAACCGCAGCTCGGGAAACACCGAATGAACTGCCCGAACCATCCGCTCGTACGGCGCCGGGTTAGCGAAGCTGCTCAGTGGCTTGCCAACACGATTCGAAGTATGCCGGCATTCCGATATGTGCTTCTCAATTCAGAAACAGAGAACGAAGAGCGCAAACTGGCGCCCTGTCGACACGCATTCTGCATAGAGAGAGGGCAGCAGGAGATTGGCTCCGCCATTCCCGCAGGACTTGAGCGCGGCTGGAGCGTTGTGGGTGCCTCGATGTGGAAAGCCCCCCAGGCGTTCGGAGTGTCTGAAGCTGCCTTGATCGAGGACGATAATCCACACTATCGCTACCTGAAGTGGTGGTGGCAAAGCGGGTCCGGTTTCACCCATCTGAATCGACTGTTCAGCGACACCCTCAAGGGCGAACTGCCGGAGCTCGAGTCCTTCCACGACCCCGTGCTTCGCTGTCCTGCCTTCCTCGGGCGCTGTGCGGGACTCGATCTCGTCAGTACGTGGACCTACACGAATCCCTCTCCATTGGGTGTGCTCCAAAACGCTGATGAGCTGATCGCGATGGCGAATGGTGAACACGGAGTATGCCAGACAATCCAGCTGTTCTGGTACAAAAGCGCGGCCATCCCGCCCGCGGATGCCAAGGGTGAGGCGTCCGCTGCCGGCGATTCGGTGGCCGCTGAAGACGCAGATGCGTGGGGAAACTACATCACCATCTCTCCTGCCCACCTGCGCGAAGCCGTGTGGCTGGCGCTCTCCCGACCGGTCTCCAGGATTCAGTTCGGCGGAGCCAGCGCGATCTGCGACCGGCCGGGCAGCTATGACTACACCAACCGGGATACGCCCCGAGAGATGGAGAGACTCGCTGCCGAGCTCATCAAGCCCTATGGGCCCATGTTGAAAGCGATGCCCGAACAATCGACCGACGTCGCCATTCTGTCTTCCGCTGCCAGCAGTCTCTTCGGACGTACGGGAAGTTATGGCCAGACCTCGAGTGCCTTCGGGGATTGCCACAAGACCGTCTCCCTGGCACAACTGCAGCCGCGTCTGGTTCTCGACGAGACCCTTCATGATGCGGCTCTCGAAGACGTTCGGGCGCTCATTCTGCCGGCCTGCAAGGTGCTGCCTGCCAGTGTCCACAATGCGATCCTGCGCTTTGCGAAAGCCGGTGGAATCGTGGTTGCGGACGACGCCCTTGGCCCCAAGATCCCCGGAGCTGTCAGGTTCACCTTCCCCGACACGAAGCAGAAGGAACTGACCGCATTGGAGCGGCGCGAAGCATGGGTGTCAGCCGGTCGACGCCTTGCCGATGCCATGCGCCAGGCCGGATTCCGCTGGCCGGTATCCAGTACCAGTCCCGACGTCATTTTGTCTGTCCGCAATGGCCACGGTGCGCGCTGCATTATTGTCGTGAACGACCGGCGCAGGGCGGGAGCGTATGTGGGCGCGTACGGCAGGATTCTCGACGATGGTGTCGCGCAGGAAGCAGAGCTCCTGTTCGATGCTGAGCAGTTCGGAGGCGGAGTGTTCTACAACGTCTCCCTCCGGCAGCGGCTGAGAACGGTACGGGAGGGAACACAACTGACAACTCGCGTGCTGGTCCCCCCGGCGGGGGGACAACTGCTCTACTGGTCCCCCCGGCCTCTCGCGTCCGTCGCCGTAGACGCACCAACCAGCACCCGACGTGGAGCAACGATGACACTCCGTTTCACCGTACAGGACCGCGACGGAGTGCCAGTGCCGGGAGTCCAACCGCTCCACGTTGCCATCAGTGACAGCAGTTCGCGCAGCAGTTCCTACAGCGGTTACTATGCTGCCGTGGACGGAACGTTCTCCCTGGACGTCCCCATTGCCATCAATGACCGACAGGGAGACTGGCTGGTCTCGGTCGAGGACCTTGTCGCAGGGAACAGAACCAGCGCAGCATTCACTGTTGCCCCATAGCGAACCGCGACGCCCCTGCTAACGAATTGTGTCGCCAGCAGCGCGCCGTTTGTAGTGAGGCACGTAGCGCAGCGGTGTGCCGTTCTTCCTTCTTGCCCCAACGCCATTCCCTGCTACTGCCCGGCAGCGCCCCCCTTGCGGATGCAGTAAAGGGCCTTAGCCGTCCGGACGAAGAGCGCCCCGCCTGCGGGAACGATGGTGGACATGCACGGCCGCTCAGGCATCTCAGTGCGCGATAGGACCTTGAAGGTGTCCCCTGCCGCCACCACGACCACCTCTCCCCCTTTGCTGATGCAGTAGATTCTGCCGTCAGCCCCGGTGGGTGATGCACGGAAGACGGCTTTCCCACCCAGAGATTCCCGCCAGATGACCCTTCCGGTCTTCGGCTCGAGGCAGGTCATGGTGCGCATGTCTCCGTCCAGCGTGTAAAGCCGTCCCCGATAGAAAAGGGGAGTGGTCACGTCCGGCGTATTCTTGTCGACAGACCAAACCACCGTGTCCTCGCCAAGTTCACCTGTACCGTCCACCTTGAGAGCGAAGATGGGCCGGTGCTTTGGTCTCACGGCCACGATGAGATCGCCGCACACGACCGCCGATGTGACGGTGCGTTGCCAAATCTCGCGATCTCGGGGCGTAAACCACCAACGCCAGTTCTCAGCTCCGGTTTCCATGTCGTTACCGGTCACACACTCTCCACAGACGAGGACCACGTTCTGCCGCCCGTCCTGCTCGAACGGCATCAGCGTGGTGTATGACTCGACCGACTCATCCGTCGCGTCCGTCGTGCGAACATGGCGCCAGAGCGTCTTGCCATCGTCTGCACTCAACGCCATCAGGAACGATTCCAACGGGCCTTCACGCAGGGCCCTTCCCTCCGCCTCCAGGCGCTTCTTCTCCTTCTTCATGTAGCGATAGGGATCTCGATTCTGCATGAGCGTAATGAACAGACGGTTCCCGTAGAGCAACGGGCTGGCACTGTAGCCGAACTTCACGATGAGCTGCCCGAACGTATCTTCCAGATCTCGTCGCCACTGCTGGGTGCCGTCCATGTCGAAACAGATGAATATGCCGTTGCCGTAGAGAAACCACACGTGTCGTCCATCCGTGACCGGCGATGGGTTACTCATCCGATTCGCCCCCAACGCCTTCCGGTCATCACCGACACGATGCCGCCACAGGATATCCCCCGAACGGGCATCGACGCACATGGCAACCAACCCCTTCGAAGCCGAATCGGTAGAGCTGAGGAAGACGCGGTCACCCCAGACGACAGGGGTGGAGCCGGCGGGGCCGGGCAGCACGGTCCTCCAAGCCACGTTCTCGCTGGGGCCCCAGCGCTCCGCCAGACCGGTTTCGGGCGAGGAACCGTTCAGATCAGGGCCACGCCACTGGGGCCAGTTGCCGGCCTGGAGTATCGTACCGAACAGGACGCAAAGGACAAGTGAAGTGGATCGCCGAAGGATAGGAATCATGGCTGACGGTCTCTCCAATTGAGGGACAGGATCACAACCGGTCAAAGCGACATGCCATCGTGCCGGTTGTGCCAACATGGCCTGCCCCCGCCATTGATGCAACCTGCCGTCGAGCCGCCACACACACCATGAGCTCAAGGGACGCCCGATGGAGGGCGAGAGTCCCCCCGAGTCAGGGGGGGGCAGGGAATGGAGTCAGCCCCCGGGTTCTGCAGTCTCCTTTCGCAACTCCTCGTACCGGTCCCCCCTCGGGATCGCCGACATCCTCCATCGGCCAACGCCTGCACTCACACTGGCGCGTCCAGCGGCCAGTGTGAAGTGCGTCACGCCAACCCCATTCCGCTGGGATCATCAATGGCAATGCGCCATGTTCCATCTGGCTGCTTCCGCACAACTTCTACACTGTGGAATTCCACTGTGACAGGCTTCCCGTCAGGACCTGCATGGGTGGCACTACCCTTGGTTCGCGTGAAGGCGACAGAGCCGTCAGTGCTGACAACCGATGTAACGCCTTCAATGTTGCCCACGCCACCCGCTGCGAGCATCCCCCTCAGGACCTCACGTATTGCCGCATGGCCAGTGACAACCTGACCGGGAGCCACGACAAAGACAGCGTCGGGCTCGTAAAGCTCAAGAGCCGCGTCGAGATCCCCCGTGTCGATGGTTTTGAACAATAGCTGATCGCATTCTTCAGGTCTGTGTGCTGGCATATTCGGTCCTTCCACCTTTGGGCCCAACGCTCGCCTTGAGGGTGCTCGACCCGCGCCGCGCGAGTTAAGCTACTCTCCGAGGCACTGTTCGACCATCCATTGCTCAGGGATCAATTACTTTGACATCTCCATGCGTGCCCGATGAACATATCAGTGTTGATATCGAGCAATCGTCTCACAGTTGTGCTACTCTCCGTTCAGGTGACATGAACGTGGCGCACATCGGCTCCTTGTTTCGCGACACCTGAGCATCCCAAAAGGACAAGCATGGCAAAGAACAAGAACACATTCGAAAAGCGCCGCAAGGAAATGGCGAGGACGCGAAAGGCCCAGGAGAAGCGTGAGCGGCGACTCGCGCGCAGATCACCCCCTGTGGATCCGGAAAGCCCTGACGGACTTCCGGCTGTTCAGGAGACCGACCAGGACGACGCTCAATCCGTAGCGACGCCCCCGGTGTGATCTCCGGCCTCATTCGGCACATCATTCTCTTGTCGAACTCTGTATGGACCCCATGGGATACTTCCCGGTTAGGTCCGGTAACGTGTATTGGCTAGCGAGGACGCCCGAATTACCGACGCGGGGCCGACAGACGGCCACGCACGAACGGGACCGCGAAGGAGAACACGATGACCAGGACGAGAGTCATGATGTTGCTGTTGGCCTCGATGGTGCCGCCAGTGCTGGGTCAGGAGGACCTCGCAATCGAGCACCTGTCGGCACGGCCACGTCTTCGCGAGAATGGTGTTGCCTACGACATCAAGGTCCGTTTCACGACCTCGGCTCCCGCGATCGCGCACGTACGGTACGGTGCTGATTCGGAGTGCCGGAAATCTCTCCCTCCGGAACCGGAACTGGCACGGAATCATCGGTTTGACATCAGCGGGGTGCCGTTCGGGCAACAGCGTTACGTCCACATCTCTGCCAAAGCCGAGTCCGGGGTCAAGGCCAGCTCGGATGTTGTTGCCGTTGCATCCCCAGCGCCATTTCCCCAGGGCAACAGGGGTCTTCTGCGCGTTCCGTTGACCGTGACTGAGACCCAGGGCGTGACACGCCGTGAGCCGGTCACATTCGGGATCCCTCTTCCGCAGGGGGTGCTGGGACAGCCACAGTCCGTACGCCTGATGGACGGCGCCACGCCCGTTCCGACCTCCGCCCGAGCACTCCTCCGCTGGCCCGACCGGACCATCAAATGGCTGTTGGTCAGCAGCACAGTTGAGGTAGCAGCGAACGAGGTCAAGCAGCTCGAACTGCGTGCGGAGGAACAGGCGCCAACCCCGCCTCCCTCGATGCTCACGGTGAGCGAAGACACGGTTGTTGTCGACACGGGAGCCGCCCGCCTCGAACTGGACAAAGCCACTGGCAAGGGAGCCCTGCACGTAGACGGGAAGCTGGTGTCGGCCCTGCCTGAATCACGCCTGACGGCCGTCGATGGTGAGGTGTTTTCCGGCCATGCTGAGCGCGTGATCATTGAGGAGGACAACCATCAGCGGGCGGTGATCAGTGTCAGTGGGCATCACCGTGACTCCTCCGGGAAGGCCTACTTCGGCTTTCTGATTCGTTACTTCTGCCACGCAGGGCATCCGTTCGTACGGGTGGACCACGTGCTCCGGCACGACATCGTCGAGCCCGACTACACGTACGGTGACGAGATGAAGTCCTTCGCGTCTCTCGATCTCGTGTTCGACATCCCTCCCGGTCCGGAAAGTGCCGCAGTTCCCTTGGAAGAGGGACGGACGGCCACTCTTTCTGAAGGTCAGCGGCTGTTCCAGCATGCCGAGGACACGTACAGCGTGGACGGACAGCCTGACGGGCAACGTTGCCCTGGCATGGTCACCAGCGGCGGACTTGCCGTTGCCGTGCGCGATTTCTGGCAGCAGTGGCCGAAGAGCCTGGGCCCAGAGAAAGGGAGGTTGGTTGTAGGGCTCTACCCCAAAATCACGCCCGGAGACCGTTACGCAAGTAGGCCCGACGAGGCTCTCCTCTATTACTATCTGCGCGACGGAAGCTACACCTTCCGCTCGGGCTTCGAAAAGCGCCACGAACTGCTGATGGGGCCGGAGGGCACGGACTTGTCGCGCATACAGGCCCGGATCGAAGCACCCCTGCTGGTGACCGCCGCACCGTCGTGGTACACATCCTCCGGCACGCTCTTCGGCATTGCCTCCGACGACCCGGCCGAGTTCGCCATGTACGACACCATGATGAACGACGGGATCGACGACTACTTCGCCGCCCGGAAGGACCGTCACTGGTACGGCCTGATGAACTTTGGCGACGCACCCGGCGGCCGAGCCCACAGCTGGCGCAACATCGAGTATGACACGCAGCACGGTCTGTTGACGCAGTACTTCCGCACGGGTGACCGTCGCTTCTTCGTGGGGGCCGAACAGGCGGCCCGGCACAATGCGGACGTCGATGTGGTGCACTACGCAGCCGGGCAAACGGCTGGTCCCGGACCGGGTCGACGGGTCGGGCAAGCCTGGGTACACTCGCTGGGGCACACAGGCGGCTACTATCCGAAGGAGCACCTGGACATGGGGCTGTACGCCACCGGCTACTGCACCAACCGCGGTCATATGTGGAACCAGGGAAATCTGGAGTACTACCTGCTTACCGGCGACGAGCAGGTCCAGAGAAGCGCCATGCAGCTCGCGGACTGGGTGTGCGGCTGGAACGTGCTCGGCTTCTCCTACGGCAACGCACGGGTGCCCGGCTGGATGGGGATCATCGCGATGGCGACGTACTTTGCGACCTACGATGATTACTACCTCAACGGCATGCGCCTGATGTATGAGGAAGTCCGGGCCAAGGGCGACGAAAAGTACGGTCTGTGGATACACAAGCTCGGCGGCGGACACTGTCGGTGTGAGGAAAAGCACGACGGTGAGGCAGGTTTCATGGCCGGGGTGCTGATGACTGCATTGAAGTACTTCTACTTGGCCACCGGCGATCAGGAAGTCGCCGAGCGCATCGTCAAGATTGCCACGTTCCAGGTGGATCATCTATATGAGCCGGCTGAAGGCGCGTTCCACTACACAAGCTGCCCCAAGACCGGCGTGAGTCCCATCCTCAGTCTCATCATGGCCAACGGACTCGGATTCGCCGCCAACTATTCAGGCGACACGCGCCTGGCTGAGGTCGCGCGTACGGCTCTGGTGAATGGACTGGTTGCCTTCCAGCGGAGGGGACCGGGGAACAGCGTTCTCTACAGCTTGCCAATATGTTCGGCAGCGATGGCCATGCACGAGGTCTCACGCCTGCCGGGGCCGCCGCTGGACAAGGTCTATGAGGCGGAGGTCGGCGCGGCTCTGAATCCCGCTCGACGCGCTGTCCCGGCGCTGGTACCGAACCCCGACTTTGAGGAACACACGAAAGGGTGGGTCGTGCGCGGCACGTTGGAGCTGTCGCGCAGCACCGAGGTCTCACACTCAGGCAAGGCGGCGGCCAAAGCATCCGGCAGCGTCAAAGGGCAGAATGAGTACTTCGTGACGCGCTACTCATGCGGACCGCCGTGGGAGATCACCTGGCTGGAGAAGGGCAAGGACTACCGCCTGCAATTGTGGCTGCGGGTGGAGCGACTCGCCGAAGGTGTCCCGGGGCCCAGGCCGAGAATCACCATGCGCTCACGAGGCGTGTCGCGACAGAATTTCTACACAAACCCCTACGATATGTCGCGCCAGGGAACCTGGCAGCTGCTGCAAGGCGACTTCACCGTGCCTGACGACTACGATGCACTCTACATCGCAGTGAGCACGGTCTCGAAGGTCGAACAGACAGACGTGCTGATGTATATGGACGACGTGACCATCATTCCGGCAGGAACGACCGCGCGCGACACCTACGTCTACCCGACCTCCGCGGCGCCCGATGCGGAGCTGAGCGGCGGCCTCAAGCTCACCGAAGACGAGAATCAGAAGGGCTGGAAGACGATCCTTCCTACCAACGGACCCCCCGGCGTCGCGGCGTTCGCGATCGAGACGCCGCAAGCGGATCTGTACCGGGTGTTCGCGCGTGTCAAGGCGCCACAGGCACCGACCGAATTGGCCGTGAGTATCGACGGCAAACGGGCGGGGATCTTCCAGCTTGGTAAGTCGGTCAACTACGCGTGGCTTGAGCTCACGCCGGACGCCGGTCACAAACTGCAGCGGCTCTCCGCCGGCCGGCACACCGTGACCGTCGCGTTCCCTCGTGACAGCGGCGGGGTTATCCAGAAAATCTGCCTCACCAACGAACTCGCGGGCCGGTAAACAGGGGGCCCGACTGTACGCCGGTTGCCTCAACGTGGGAAGCGGCGCTCGAAGAACCTGAGCACAGTCGAAGGTCATCCGCCGATTGCTTCTGCCTCAACGTGGGAGGCGGTGCTCGAAGAACCTGAGCACAGTCGAAGGTCACCCGCCGATTGCTTGGCTTCTGGTCTGGAGACAAAGATCGGGGCGGTGAACAGGGGGGCGACTGTACGCCGCACGGCCCCCGGGCGGCACTCGAGGGATGGCGATCGGGGGGCCGCTCGCCGTACAAGAAGCCCGACTGTACACCGCAGCTGCCCTCACGAACGACGCCTTCTCACCTGACCACAACGTCAAACACTTTGATGCGACGACGTTCGCCGGCCGGACCTTTGATAGTCAAGGTAACCACGTGCTGACCGGGCTTCTCATACTGGTGGATGGGATGCTGTTCGGATGAGGTCGTCCCGTCGTCAAAGTCCCAGAGCCACGCATCGACGGTGCCGTGCGAGCAGTCCTTGAAGGCAACGAGTCGTCGGTCCATATCGAGGATCTTGAAGGACCAATCTGCGTGGAGTGCCGGCAGGAAACGCGGTTCCGGCGGCATCAATCGGAAGGCACACAGCATCGACGCATCCGAGTCCATCCGTGTGTTGTGCGACAGATTCCAGAAGCCCTCGTACTTGCTGCTGTTCTCGTCGTAGTCGAGGACAGCCCACGAGAGGCCGATGCGGGTATCCTCCACGAGTTGAGATGGGACGGCACGCGCCGGCCCATCGTAGGGCGCGTAGTCAAACGGGGTTATCCAAAACTCGAGCACAAGACGACCGCCCTCCCCCTCCTTGAGCGCGTGCGAGTAGGCATGGTTGGCGTAGGGCAGGACACCGATCCAGGGCTGACACCCCCACACGAACACCCAGTCGCGCCCCGGGCCGGGGGGAGTGAAAATGTGGTAGTTCTGGGCGTGGACACCTTTGAAACGAAAGTGGGCTTCGGACTGATCCATCTGTGAGTTGATGATGAACGGTCCCCCGGACAGATCCCCGTCCACGCACACTTCGAAGATGTCGCCTCGGCGGATATGCATGTTCCAGTAGTCGTCGAATGCTTCGTACAGGAAGTAGAGCCGGTTCAGTCCCTTGACCCAACCGACTCGGACCTTCACGTCGAGATCGGTCGGATCGTGGTTCGTGCCATTGCCTTGGACCGTATCAGCAAGTTGGTCGGTGCCGTAGACGTAGTCGCTCCCAACGATCTGCCAGTCATCGACCTTGCCGTCGATCCGTGGGATTCTATCCGCGGGGAACTGGAAAATCCTGAACTCCGTGTCGGTCCGCTCAAGGGCATGGAGTGCAGGGACTGCCAGCAACACCAAGCCCCAGACACATCGTTGATATCGGTTCATGAGACGTTTCTTCCTTTCGCTTCTGAAGGAGGGGGGCATCGGAATGCCCGGAACTTAAGCAACTCGCTCCTGCGAGGCGGCTGCGTCAACGTGGGAGGCGGTGCCACCCGCTGATTGCTTCGGTTCGTCAACGTGGGAGGCGGTGCCACCCGCCGATTGCTTCGGTTCTGGTCTGGGGACAAAGATCGGGGCGTGGCAGCCCTTCGACTAGGCTCAGGGCCTTGCGCAAGTCCCACAGCCGTGGGACGCGTCGAAACGGCCCCTCCCCCCTTGAAGGGCCACTGAGTTTCGCCCCATTCGGGGGCACGGACATCTACCCTACTTGCTCAGAACAGCGACCGCCTCCGTCCATCTCGGGCGCCCGAGGCGTCAAGCCTCTGCTTGGCGATAGTTGGCCCCGGGCATGCACGCCTAAGCGTCTCAACAGAACATAATCACCTTATTGCCCAAGGACTAACCGTCGCTGTTCCCCCCTCCTGACAGCCAGCCCAGACGGGGTCGGCGCCACAATGTCTGACCGTTGGCGAGCGGCTCACCAACCCAACGGCCACGCACCAGCAACGCCACGTGCCAAAGTGGGGGCCCGCCCGTCGGTGGCCCTTCCCCTTCAGTCCAGTATGTTGAGTGCCCACGGCCCCCGTACTTGGCGTGACATCAGAACTAGTGGCGGCGGCGAACCAAGCACGAGAGCTTCGACCACCGGCATCAAGCGCAGGACGCCCTCGGCGACACTGCCATGCCGGGAAACGCCTGGAAGACGCAGACGGTATTCGATGCCAAACAACGGTCAACACAACCCAGTTGTCCATGCCCCGACCGTGGTCATCCGACACCGCAGGGAGAAAGGGCACAAATGCTCGATCCTGCCGTTGCGCGGAAGGGCGGACTTCGTCTTCCACGTCCATCCGGTGCGGCAACCGCTGGACCTCACCGACTACGTGCGTCTGGGGGTGCGTGGGACGTTGCTGAGCGACGACGACGCAAACCGGGGATTGCTCGTTCTGGACGCCAGCTGGCACAGAGTGCAAGTCCTGGAGCGCGCTCACGGCGACGTGCCGGTGCGCAGCCTGCCACCATGGAGAACCGCCTACCCCCGGGTGTCGAAGATCCGCCAGGACCCGCCAACCGGTCTGGCAACGATCGAGGCAGTGTTCGCTGCCATGGTCATCCTCGGTCGCGACCCGACCGGCATCCTCGATGACTATGTCTGGCGCGACCGATTTCTGGCCCTCAATCGCGACTATCTGGCCTGATCCATCCTGCCCGCCCCCGCCGCCACCCTCCTCCTGGTAACAGTTTAGCGGATTCCGGGAGATTCAGGATGAGTCGAAGGCCGGCAGACTGTCGGGTTCGTAGAGCGCGTCGCAAGGGGTGTTGTCTCCGTGGAGGAGAAGTTTCTTGAACAGCTCGACGGGATTCCTATCCTGTCGTTTGGCGGTGGTCAGCAATGACAGGTTGACCGCCATGGCTTGAGCGCCAAGGAGAGATCGGCTGCCGAAGGATATCTTGCGGAAGATGACGGGGAGGCGGAGGGACTGTTCTGCATGATTGTTGGTCGGCGGCATGTCCTTGACTTCGAGAAATGCGAACAGGTTCCGGGCATCGCGTTTGGGGGATTCGGGGTCAGGCCTTGGAATTTGTAATTCGCGCCCGTAGTTCCTCGTACCGGCTCCGCACTTCAGCATCCTCGGTCAGGTCCGATCTAAGATGGGGGGATTCGGGGTCAGGCCTTGGAATTTGTAATTCGCGCCCGTAGTTCCTCGTACCGGCTCCGCACTTCAGCATCCTCGGTCAGGTCCGATCTAAGATGGGCCAAATGCCTGCTGACAGTTGAGCCATCAGTATGCCCAAGCAGTTGCCCAATCTCCCGTTGAGTCAGCCCACTCTCTTTGTGCAATAGCCCTATCCAGACGTACTTCGCCTCCCGGTTCCCGCGTTTGAGTAGCGCCGCCTCCGTCAGGCCGTAGGCCCACAGCACGGCCGCTGTGACCTCCTCTGCTGGCACCGGTGCCTCTGTCCGGCGTCTTGAGACATCAACGTAACGATCCAGCCCGGCTGTACGGTTCCTGAAGTGATCCTCGACTGCGCGGCGAAACGCCTCCGAACCGTACGCTCTGCTTGAGGCACGCAGTTCCTCGAGAAAGATATCGTCATCCTCCTCAAGTCCCTCCTCAACAAACCGCAGGTACGCCCTCCGCGTCTCACTGTCGGAGGAGTAATCACGGAAGCCTTCGAGAGCCTTGTAGCTGACCCAATCTTCAGCCGCACGCAGCCCTGAGTAGCCTGGTAGCGAACTCCATCGATACTCCCGGAGGTACTTCAGTCTGTCGCCCAGCCCAATCCGGCCGACATCTTTGGTCTTCACCGGGTTCAGATGGACGTAACGGGTGAGGAGGAACAAGTAATGCCCCCCTTCGATCAACTTGGCCTTGTACCGACCGGCAAACAGATGCCCCGTCCGTCGGTGACGGCGGTTGAAGTACATCGTGTAGCTGGTCTGGAACTGCTGCATGAAGGGAACCAGGTTCCCCCGGGGCGTGCACAAGACCAAGTGGTAATGGTTGGTCATTAGCGCGTATGCGTGGACCTCGATCCGGTGGACCTCGCACAGGTCCCGCAGTTTCTCCAGAAAACGACCCCGATCCGTAGCTGAACGGAAGATGGCTCGTCTCTCGTTGCCGCGCGCCGTTACGTGGTAGATCGCGCCCGGATACTCAATTCTCAGAGGTCTGGCCATGCATCAAGATAGAGGGACATATTACAGATTCCAAGGCCTGACCCCGGTATCGCTCGTTGCCGCGCGCCGTTACGTGGTAGATCGCGCCCGGATACTCAATTCTCAGAGGTCTGGCCATGCATCAACATAGAGGCACGTATTACAAATTCCAAGGCCTGACCCCAGCGTCCTCTTCTTCATCAATGTGTACGTGTTTGACATCAGCGCCTCCATCTCTAAACAGGCGTATTACTACGCCTATCATTGCGCAAAAAAAAGGAGAACAAGCAAGGCCTGTCCTGCAGAAATATCACTTCTCTTGCCTGGAATCCGCTGAACTACTGTCTCCCGGAATCCGCTAAACTGTTACACTGCCCCCTTCCTGCATTCCGCCCGCCCCCACCGCCAATCCACTCAGCAATGTCGTCCCTGAGTTCCTCCCGAGTGGCAACAACGGACCGACGACAGCCCGGATCTGTCCACGAACCATGGGCATCAAAAGCGAACCATCTCTTCTTGCCCTCTGCCCCCATAGCTGCAACCACTACGGCAGTGTCCCCTGTCTGATTCAGTAATGCTCCTTCCGCAGGCCCTGGCGTCTGAACAACGTCAAACACCCGCACCCAACAGAGGGGACCATCGGTCCGCGTCCACGGGATCCCAAGGATCAAGCGCTCCAGGAAGCAGGCATTCGCTTCCAGTGTGATGCGTTCGGTTATGGCAAGTTGCTGCGTCAGCTTAGCCAGATACCCGAGACAGAGGGCATGGTGAAACCAGAGCGGAATCTGCCAGACACCATAGGTCATCTGGCGCCCCACCATGGTGACCGGGCCTCCGCACGCCCACAAGACCAGGGCCATCCACATCACAAGCCCAGCGAAGGGCCTCCAGGCAAAACGCCACCCTTGTCGCACGAATAGGCCTCCGCCCTCCCGCTGGTCCACTGGCTCGAACCACCGAATGCCAAGCGCCTCCAAGTCCGCCTGTAGGCCAGTCACCTTCTTTCGCTCCTATTCCAGAGGTGTCGTTGCTGCCGCGAACTTCTGAGTCAGCTGGAAGACGAAGCTCGCATAGGCGCCGCTCATCCATCCAAGGCTTGCCCGTGTCCTCGAGATCGCCCGGACTAGGCGTTCCACTTCTGCAGTGTTCACTCCGTTCCGGCGCCCGGTCCGCTGACGCCATATGCGAAACGGGCGGTCAAGCTCATCGACCAAGACTTGGACTCTGGCTTGCCGAGACGCGTTCCAACGCCAGGATACCGAGAGCTGCCCAAAGTCGAACAGGAAGTTGGACGCGGTCGAGAAGATCAACGTCTCCGCGATCTTGGAGGAAGACCACATGGTCCGTCCTTCGACAACTACAGCGTTGTAGAATGCCAAAGCAGTACCGATCAACCCCTTGATCGCGGCGGGTACGCCAATATAGGCCAACACCTCTCTACTGAAAATACTGGGGAGCTTCGAAGCCATCGACAGACTCTTGGCCTTGTCCGCAAATGGTATCCCAGCAAGCGCAGAGAGACCACCAACAATTGCCCCCTGTACCCCTTGCGCCCCAACATCATACCACATCTCTCGATCTGACCAGAACTCAGCTGTAAAGGGAGCATCAGCCTTGGCAATCCGCATCAGCAGTGTGAACACAGAACTGGTTACCCCACCAAGAACGGCTCCCGCATAGAACGTCCGGAGTGCAGTGGACTGGGTTACAGTGAACATGACGTCGAAGAGCGTGATCTCCCCACTCGGATCGATCCCGTTCACGGGGTCTTGGTGGCAGAAGGCGTACTTGTTCAGGGATTGGGGGGTGGTCGGGTCTCCCGCGTAGGGGTCGAGGCGGTTCCAGGTTGTGGATTGGGGGTTGTAGTACCGGGCTCGGTGGTAGTTCATCGCGAGGGCGGTGTCGTGCTTCTCGCCGGCGTAGAGAAGATCAGTCTGAGGAAGACTGATGGCTGTAGGCTGTGGGTCAAGGAGGACACCGTATGCATCGTAGGCGAAGGTGTCGGTGATGGTGCCTGTTACGTCAGTCAGAGCTCGTGTGTTTCCGTGTCCGTCGTACAGAAAGTGTGAAGGCTGAAGACTGGAAGCTGAGTCGGTCTGGGCGAGGATGTCGTCCCCGATTGTGTAAGAGCGCTCCAGACCGTTGGTGCTGTGTTCTTCGAGGACTTGGGTGTAGCCGCTGGGGTTATGCGGGTCGATGAGGTAGGCGGTGGAGTCGTCGACATACTGGGTCGTGCGAACACCGGTGGAGACGTCAAAGACACTCGAGGCCGCGGCAACCCTCATCCCGCTGTGATTGTAGGCGTAGGACGTCTCGATCTCGACCGGGATTTTGTTGCCTGTTGCATCGGTTTCGGTGCGGGCGATCAGCGCACCCGCTAGGCGATTCTGAACGTTGTAGGTGTAGGCGGCCGAGGAGACCGTTTCTCCCGTTCCCTCAGCACTCTCAAGGCTCTCGACCAGGGAGCCATTGGGGTCAAAGGTGTGTGACCTCTCGGTGACCTGCCCGTGGTCGTTGAGTGTCTCGGAGATCAGGCGATCGTTCGCATCAAACTGCGCGTCGGTGAGCTCAAGACGCGCGTTGTCGGGATCAACCTGGCGCTCGGTGCGTTTGCGGAGCCGGTTACCGACCAGATCGTAGGTGTAATCGGTGGTGTACCGAACGGCCGCTGGGGTCTCCCCGCCAGAAGATTCCGCGGTCAGACGGTTGAGGGCATCGTAGGTGTAGGCGATCTGGCGGATCTGCTGTTGGAGGGAGCCGCCTGAAGGCGGGACTACGAACGACATTTCTTCCACGGCAACACGGCGTCCATCCGGGCGGAGCGTGTAGTTGAAGGATGCGAGTAGATCGTCCGTCGCGTTGTGGTGCGCGATGCTGGTGAGCCGGTTGAGCGAATCGTAGTCGTAGAAGGTCGTGGTGCCATTGGGGAGTTGCTGCGCGGCGCGGCGTCCGAGGTCGTCGTAGGCATAGCTCACCGCCCTCGGTTCGCCCAGCTCCCTGCCATCCTCGCGAGTCACGGTCACCGTCTCCAGACGACCGAGATCATCGTGTCCATACCAAGTCTCAGTGTGGCTTGTGGTCGTGCGCGTGTGTTGTCCCGTGGCCGGATCGTAGGCGTAGTCAATCGTGCCTTCGGGTGCCGCGAGGCGGATCAGGCGACCGTTTTGGTCATAGGTGTACTCGGTAATGCGGGTTGAGCCGTCGGCCTGCGTTTCAGTGATGGTCTGCAACCGGCCGAGGTCGTCATGGGTGTACACAAGCGTGGCCGCCGGGGACACCGGCCCTCCATCGGGCGCGCTGAAGAGGCGCTTCTCGACCAATCTTCCCAAAGTGTCATAGTCGCACTCGCTGGTTTGGCCTTTGAAATCGGTTTGGGATTCCAGTTGTCCCAGGCTGTTGTAGGCTCTGTTCTCGGTTTGGCCCAAAGGCAGCATCCGGGTCAGCTGCTGACCGAACTCGTCATAGGTGAACTTGGTCACGCGGCCCTTCGGGTCAGTGGTTGCGCGCAGCCGACGGTAGGGATCGTGGGTGTACTCGTAGCGGGGTGAAACTCGCGGCCGCACGCCATCCTGATCTGCGGCTGCCTCCGGGTCGGCGATCCCGGGCAGCGTAACAGCAATCAGCTGTCCAGCCGCGTCGTACGCATACCGGGTGGTTTGGCCGAGCTGGTCCGTTTCAGCAACGCGGCGTCCGAGTGAATTGTAGGTTGTCGAGACACTCGTGTCATCAGGAAACAACGTCTTGACTCGACGCCCCAAGGCATCGTAGAAGAACCGAGTCTCGTTGCCCTCACTGTCACGCCCAGCAATCTGTCGACCCACCGCGTCATAGTCCGTCTCCTGACGTGCCGCGAGAACCAGCTCGCCACCATTGCCCGGCGTGTAGACCTCTGAGGCAATCGCCCTGCCTGACTCGTCGTAATACTGTCGCCGGACAACGCCGTTTGCATCAGTCGTCGCGGTCACCTGCCCCGCGGCATTGTACTCGGTGCTGGTTCGCCAAAGCAGACCGTCGGCACCCACGAAGGTGGCCGCTGAGGACGTCGGTCCTCCAGCAATCTGCACGACGACGTTCTCAATCCTCTCACGTCGGAACGTTCGACCAAGCTTGTCGTAGACAGTTCGGCTTCCGTTTGCCGGCTCACCGGGCTGGTGCCGGTCCGTCTGGACCACGGTTCGGCCGTTGGCATCGTAGACCGTTTCGACAACGGCACCACCTGGATAGCGCGTGCGGATCACCTGGCCGCGCACATCGTAGGTCTGTTCCGTGGTTTGCCCCCTGTGATCGGTGCTGCGGACGACCTTGCCAAGAGCGTTGTATTCGTGGGTCGAGACGTTGCCTCGCGGATCGACACTGCGAACGGCCTGACCCGCGGCATTGTACTCGGTTTCATTGCTGACCAGCCGGACATCGGTGAGGTCGTCGGGGTTGACCCACTCCATGGCCCGAGCGGTCTCCCTTCCCTCGCTGTCATGCTGCATGACAGAGGCTATCCCGGTCACGTCCACCGTCTTGACCATGTTCCCCGCCGCATCGTAGTCCAAAGTCAGAACAGTATTCCCGGACGCATCTCGAACCGCCGTGAGATGGCCATTGGCGTCGAACGCCGTGGTCTGCCGGTTTCCGAGTGCATCCACGGTGGCAACAGGGTTGCCCTGCTGGTCGTACTCCGTGGTCGTTGTGTTTCCAAGCGCGTCAGTGGTGCTCAATTTGTTACCGAACGCGTCGTACGTGTACGTGGTGGTATTCCCAAGCGCATCAGTTACTGACGTCCGGTTCCCGCGTTCGTCATAGCTGTAAATGGTTGTGAGGCCAAGGGGATTGGTCACGGAGGTCTCGTTGCTGAAGCGGTCGTAGGTGCGCCGCGTCGTGTAGCCATGGGCATTGGTGGTGGCGATCACATTCCCCCGGGTGTCATACACATGAAGGGTGGGGTTCCCCAGGCGATCATAGACCGTTTCCGTCCGGTTGGCCAAGTCGTGCTCCAGTTCGACCCGGTTGCCATCTGCATCGATGGTGGCAACAAGGCGCCCGTCTGCATCGTACTCGCTCCGGAGGGGCTGAATACCACGAGGGTCTTTGATTGCGGTCATATGGTGGGGATGAGCCGCGTCGTCATACACGAACTCGGTGGTATCGTAGTGCGAACTCGGCCGATCGGTCAGCTTGTTGACCTTGGTCAGATTGCCGACGCCATCGTACTCGTAGGTGACATCAGCCGGGCCAACCGCTGCGCCAACGCCGTCCTGACTCGCCGGCCCAAACACAGCGGTAATCCTCTCCCGGTCGTCGCGCTGGAAAACCACCGAGCGCGTTCTGGTGCCGGACGGATCAAGATGGTCGATCCCGGAGCCATCGGCTTTGAAGAGCAGGACATCGCCTGTCCGCTGCTCAACCCGCCGAAGTGTCCCTTCGCCGTAGGCGTGCACGAAGCTCGCCTGCCCGGTGTAGAGATCCAGCTCGAAGAACTCACCCAGGTCCTCCCGTTCTATGACATAGCGAGTCCCATCACGCGTGGTCAGCTCGAACCCGGGAATATCGAAAGCCTCCATGGGCGTTGCCGGTCCGGACGCCTCCCAGTAGGGCTGCATGAAAGGCAGCGTCGTGATCTTCTTCGTACAGCTCGGGACGAGCGTGGCGTAGACACCGTCCCGAGCTGTCCACTGCGCTCTGTAGCCCATGAAATCCGGCTGCGGGGTAAAGGCGAAGGCCACGCGGTCGCCTCCGGGCAAGGTAAGGGCAACACTGCGGCCGCCTCCGCGGCGTTTCGAGAACAGGGCCCCGGTCTCGTCCTCGGCCATCATCCGGTCCTCGTCGAACTCGAGCTGCACATCGGCGATGGCATGCGTCCAGCCAACCCCGAACGCCCCGGCCTCAGCGTTCAGCGAGCTATAAGTCCGGATGACACTTATCGGGATGCCTGCAACCGGGATGAGGAGATCCTGCTGTGAAAAGCCGAAGTGCCCCACTTTCAGTGAGCTGTCCAGCGCGATCGCGGTCTCAACGAAGGAGACATCGACGCCCCCGCGCACCGCGAGCCGCAGCGTGTACAGCCCATTGCGAGTCGTGGTGAAGTCGATCGTTCCGAGATCACTACTGAGGACGCGCCCGACATGCCAGCCGCTGCCATCGACCGGCTGGGGTGTCACATCTCGAACGAACGCGCCATCACTCTTCAGCAGGAGCACGCGGTAGGCCACATCATCACCGGGATCCGGGTCGTCTGCTGTCCCTGTCAGCCCATAGAGTCCGTCCTCAATCCGGACCACGCCTCCCGGGATCGCCTCCTCCCTTCCTGGGAACTCAAGCTCCGCGATCGGCGGGCCGGTGATGAGATTGACCTCGAAACTGGTCGTGACGCCCTCTTCCACGCCTGCCGCGCGCAACGTGATCGTGTAGTCGCCGTCCGCGAACATCGCAGCATCGATCGTGGCAGCGACGTCCGTTCCCGTTCCGGTGATAGCAGGGCTGGGCGTTGGTCCCGCGATGTCGAGACGCCACTCGGCGGCGATCTGCAGACGTGCGGACACTGCGATGCTGGTCCCGGTTGGCAGTCCCGGTTCCAGCACTGCGGGGGATACCGCAAAACCCACAATTGGGTTGCTTGTGCTGACTGTCCGTGGTGCGGACTCCGCACGGTTCCCAGCTGTGTCCGTGGCTCGAGCGACGAGGGTGTGTGCACCATCGCTCAACGCTTCCGGCGGGATCACGACCAGAAGTTGGGCGGCGGTGGGGAACGAGTGGCTTGCGAAGACCGCACCATCCAGGAGCAGATCCACACGTCGCAGAACGCGATTGTCGGTTGCCTCGATCGTCACGTTCACCGTCCCGCGGATCGGGTCAGTGTCTCCTGGTGCCACATACAGAATCCCGACCGTCGGTTCGGTGTCGTCTTCCGTTGCGGGGACCGCAATCTCCTGACGCCCAATATTGCCGTACCGGTCCATGGCTTCGGCGATCACGGTCCGGCCCAGCTCAGCGGTGCTGAGGGATACGTCAAACTCTCCGGATGCCGTGCCATCGGGCAAGGACTTCGACGCATGCGTTGCACCGTCCAGAAGAACGCGCAGCTCGATCAGCTCCTGATTGTCGCTCGCCGACAGGTGGAGGTCCGCTCCAGCCGCCGTATCGGTCATCGTAACCCGCAACTCCGGGCGCACACGATCGGGGGCATGTCGACTGGTCAGGAACTCAAGCCGGTCACTGGTCGTTGTGTTGCCGGCCTCATCGGTCGCCACAGCAATCAGCGTGTGGTAACCATCGGCGAATGCCGTGCAGTCGAGGAGCCAGGCGTGGGAGCCATCTGTGTTGACCGATACCGCTTCCTCGCCATCAAAGAGGATCGTTACATCGGCGAGCAATCCGTTGTCGGTCGCCGTGACCGTGAACGGGACGTCACCAGAAAAGACCTGATCCGGATCGTCAATCAACGGGGACTCGATGTGGATGCTCGGCGGAGTCCCATCCGGCAGTGGGTTCTCGACCGCGATCACCCCGGGGGCAGCTACTTCACTCAGATTCCCCGCCCGGTCCACTGCCGTCAGCAAAACGCGGTGTGTTCCGTTGGGGAGTTCGGTCTCATGGGCAGTTCGAAACACCTCATCGATGACCGGAAGGTTGCCCCCGGCCAACTCGATGCGTCGTTCCCCGGTACCGGGGTCCACAAGGGTCAGCGAAAAGGACTCGAGCGAGGGATCGTCTGCCGTACCCTCAAAGGCCCAGACGTGCCGCCCGTTCGCTGCGGTGGTCGTGACCGCAAGCGCGGCGTTCGGGGGCGCGGTGTCCAGAACGATCGGCAGCGTGGCACGATTGATCTCTGTACCCCAGGCGGTGATGGCGATCTCATAGGTACCATCGGGCACCGTGCCGCCAGTGTCACCCGTGCCATCCCAGACGAGACGGATCTCCCGCGTGCTCCCAAGCAGAGCAATCTCGTTGTCATCCGGGGTGAACGAGCGGACCAGGGAACCGTCGCTTGCACGGACAGCAACGTCCCATGTATCGGCATGGACCACGCGCGCAGAGATCGCAAGGATGTCTTGTACCCCGTCAGCGTTTGGCGAAAAGGCCGATGGAGTGGCTGCGACATCGGCAATTCGCGGCTGCGTCGAGAATCGGTTCACTGAACCAGTCAGGGCGATGGCCGCAGCCACGGTGCTGAGGGCTGATACGCCGATGCGATCCGGTGCGGGTGCCGCCTCGGAACGTGGCTCAAGCATGTTCTTGATGTGAGCAAGAGTGGGCAGCAAAGCCAGGCTGATGGCGTCGGTCGCGGCCGGCAGCGCAATGAGGGCATCAGCGGCAGAATGGCGTAGCTCCTCGGGCAGGCCAGACGTCGGTTGAGCGCTGAGCCAGCCTGCACTGGCTGCGAGGGCTTCGACCCATGTCGTGCAAGCGCTGCTGGGAGTGGCCCCGGCATCCGTCGACGCGGTGAACAACCCGGATGCGCCACTCATTGGGTCAACCGCGAGGAAGCAGTCGTGTGGCTCCGTCGGCAGGGCGACGGCGTGCCGCGGGAAGGTCAAGGCCACGCCGCGTTTGAGCAAGTTCACTACCGCCTCGCGAGTTCCGGGGCCATGGGTGACCCCGAGGATGTCAAGATGCTCAGCGGCCGAAAGCTGAACGCTCGGTGTGCCCTGCGCGTCGCGTTCCGGCAGCAGTGTGCAGATCTCGATTCCAGCTTCACTCCCTTGCGCGAGCCCGCCCAGCAGCGAGACGACGGGCGCATCCAGGAGCCGATTCAGTCCATTGGCCAGGAGGGCCGAGCTGGTGCAGGCGTTGATCGTGGTAAACAGGGCCAACGCCGCCTGGTCGGTGCCACGACTGGCAGGAGTCGCGCTGAGCGAGTCCAGCAGGCAGGCGGCTCGCAGGCCCCCCAGGCGCACGGCGTACGGCAAGCCGAACAGCGTCTCTACAGCCAGGTCAAGCGTCACGGCGACGATCGAAGGAGACCGGATGACCGAGAGCTCGAGTACTCCGGCCAGAATCCTCGCGCTGCGGTCTGACTGATAGAAGTGCATGAGCCCGGCAGCACGCAGGAGCGAGTCAACATCGTCTGTCCGCGCGTTGAGGTCCGCCAGTATGGCCTCAAGCTGTTCAGGGATGACCGTGCCGGCGTGCACGGTGAGGGTCGTTCTGGCCCCGGCGGCAACGGCTTCATTGCTGACTACGATGCGAGATCGATCCACGCTCGGAAAGACGCCGGGATCGCATCCGCCCGGGGTGATGACACACTGGATAGTGTGTGGAGTCCCAAGCAATGAAGCAGCTGAGCTCTCCGCCACGGTCGTCCCCCTGATCGTCAGCCTGGGCACCACATGGATCCGGTAGGCAGGATAGGCGTCCCCGGTACCGTCCAGAGGGTCGCTGAGGAGTTCGGCCGCCTGGGAGTTGGACGGGGCGTAACTGAGTGAAACGGGTGCATCGAGCAAGGCAGCAACCGGGGCCTCCGCGTGCATGATCTCCCGCCGGTGTTCGTCCAGAAGGGTGATGCGAGCGTCAGAGCACAGAGCTTCGGGGAGCTCGGAGTAGGTAGCCCCCCGCGCCTCAATCGTGTAGAGGTCCGTGCACGGGAGAAGACCGGACTGTTCATCCACGATCGTGCGTACGCGGAAGATGCTGTCGAGAGTCAGACCGTTCTGGGCAATCAGATCGTCGAGTCGGGCGGCCAGCCCTGTCATCTCACTGAGAATCAGGTTAGCGGGAAGCGACGTGACGACATCGTCAGACGGGGTCTCTCCGGGGGCGTTGGCTATACCGGAAAGGTCCGGCAACTGCCCTCGTTCGGTCTGACCGCGCACATTGGCCTCGAATAGCCGTGTGTTGACCCCAAGCTCACGCTCGATCTCCCGACGAGGCGAAAGCGTGTGCTGTTTGAACGAGGGATCAAGATCGACCCAGCAACGCCCGGCGGGTGAGCTTGACGTACCAGGCGGTGTGACCCCTCGGTACGGCAAGTAGTCGATGTAGGCCTGAATCCACATGTGATCGATCAAGAGGTCGCCGATGCCACGCGTGCCGTCCACAGCGTGCGGGATCCCGGCACCGGCAAGAAGATCCTCGACACAGCAGGCGTCGACGGCAAGCCACGACGACGCCTGAGCCCGAGTCAAACGGATTGTGCCGTAGACATACCGGCACGGGATGCCGAGGACTCTCAGGACACTGATCATGGCCGATGCGATGTCCGCATCGTTCCCCGCGGACTTCGCAAGCGTGCGCACGCTTCCCTTGACTCCTCCGAAGTAGGGCTCGAAAACAAATGTGTTCCGGAAGTGCTCGAAGACAGCAACCGGAGTTTGCAGTCTCACGGCGAGATCCTGAGCACGTGCGTCGCTCTGAGTTTGGGCGCCGGAAAACGCCAGGTCAGCCGCTACCGGAGCTCCCGACTGGGCGCTGCCTGACAGCTGCTCCAACCCGGTCCACTGGACATCGCCTGCGGCGGCAAGCCATCGAGGGGCTGGCGGAATCCCTGACACGTCCAGCAACGGCAGCTCAAGCTGGGCGCGAGCCGTCAGCATCGTCCCCGTTTCGGTCGTTGGGGATCGTGGCCAAGGCACGGCCGCGCGTGGAGCTGGGGATCTGAACGGAAGCATTGGAGGAGACGTGGTCGCGTCTTCCTCTCTGGACAGATCCTGAATGACTCGAATGGCCTGCCGACGTTCGGAGGCGTCGCCCTGCAGAAGCCTGCAGCAAGCCCGTAGGCGACGAAGGGGGCGCACGAACGTTTCTTCGAGGAGCTTCCTGGCCGCGGAATCCGCTTGGTTGCCCTCTGCGAGGAGGACAATTATGGCGCGGTTGAGTTGGACGGAGAGAGCCGTGAGTTCCTCGACCGCCGCCGCAGGTGGATGCTCCCCCCAGTCACCTGCGGAGTCCGCCAGGCGGCGCAGGCGGGGGAGGATGTCCTGGTGTACCGCGGACGGCAGCCGATGTCGCAGGGCAGCACGACGTGATGCTTCCCTGGCGTGCCCGGCAGCCATCGTCAGCGTGCGCCGGTGCAAAGCCTGATCCGCACCGGTGAGCAAAGGTAGCACGATCAGGAGAAGCGTGGTAGAGAGTACACGCCGCCCCCGAGGGCAATAACGCTTGTAGAGACGCCTGTCGCGCATCGAGTGCATGGCAAGTAGGCCTCACGAACTAGGGGTTCCCACACTGCGGTCCATCAGGAGCTTGTGTCTTCCCGACTGAGCTCCCTCCACAGGTGCAGAATCCGCGGGTTTTCCCCGGTCAGAGGCGGATCCGGCACGTTCTAAAGTAGGTTCGATTCAGTCCTGAGGCAAGGTGGATTCCGCCAATGTCTGCCCCAATGTGGAAGGAATCGAGGGATGGCCCCGAATGCCCCGGAACTTGAGCCCCTTCCAGTTACGAGGCGACTGCTTCAGGGTGGCGCCGGGCATCCCTGCTATTCAGCAGGGCAAGCCTTGCCCGGTGATTCTCTGGGAGGCAGGGAGGCCCGCCGCCACTCTGGGGGAAACAGCCCCTCCAGTAGGTCAGGGCTCTGACGGAAAGGCGAGGAAGTCGCGGGACGGCAGTCACTCTCACATTGGGGAAACAGTCGGGGCGTGGCAGCCCCTCCCACATTGGGGAAACAACCCCTCCCGTAGGTCACGGCTCTGGCGGAAAGGCGGCCAAGTCAGAGTTCGAAGGTCAGTTGGCTGTCGGGGTCGGGGCGGGACTTTCGGCGACGGTTGCGGGTGCGGGCGAGCTTTGGCTTCCCGGAGGGCTCGAGGGCATCGCCTTCGAGGTTGGTAAGGACCTCGTTCGCCCGATCGATGATGACCTTGGGGAGGCCGGCAAGCCGGGCCACATGGATGCCGTAGCTCTTGTCTGTTCCGCCCGGCATGATCTTGCGCAGGAAGATGATCTTGTCGGCCCATTCCTTGACCGCGATGTTGTAGTTCTTGACCCCGCTCCGGGTCAAGGCCAGCTCGGTCAACTCGTGGTAGTGCGTTGCGAAGAGCGTCCGGGCCTTGACGGCCGCATGATCGTGGAGGTGTTCAGCCACGGCCCAGGCCAGGCTCAGACCATCGAAGGTGCTGGTGCCACGCCCGAGTTCGTCCAGGATGATGAGGCTGTCGCTGGTTGCGTTATTGAGGATGTTGGCGGCTTCGACCATCTCGACCATGAAGGTCGACTGGCCACGCGCGATATCATCAGCGGCGCCAACCCGGGTGAAGATGCGGTCCGCGAGGCCGATTTTGGCGCGGCCAGCCGGAACGTATCCGCCCATCTGAGCCATGAGGACGAGCAAGGCGACCTGGCGAATGTAGGTGGACTTACCGGCCATGTTGGGGCCGGTGATGATGGCAAGCTGGTTCTCCGCCGTGTCGAGGAGGGTGTCGTTGGGCACGAAGCGTTCGTCCTGCATCAGCGCATCGAGGACGGGATGGCGTCCATCTTTGATGTCGATCACAGTATCGTCGGAGATCTCCGGGCGGCAGTAATCGTATCGGCCTGCGGTGTCCGCAAGTGACGCCAGCACATCGATGGTCCCGACCGCCCTAGCCAGTCGCTGGATCTGGGGAGTACATTTGACGACCTCCCCACGGACCTCCTGGAAAAGCTCGTACTCGAGACTCTTGCTCTTCTCCTCGGCCCCCAGGACCTTGTCCTCGATTTCTTTGAGATCGCCGGTGATATAGCGTTCCGCATTGACCAGGGTCTGCTTGCGGATGTAGTCTTCGGGGACCATTTCGAGGTTGGACTTGGTGATCTCTATGTAATAGCCGAAGACCTTATTGAAACGGATCTTGAGGGACTTGATACCCGTCCGCTCCTGTTCCCGGGTCTGGAAGCCGGCAATCCAGCTCTTGCCCTCGGTCGCCGCCTGGTGGAGCTCATCAAGTGCATCGTTGTGCCCTGTACGGATGATCCCCCCATCCCGTAACGCGATTGGGGGCTCCTCCACGATTGCCCTCTGGATCAGGTCGGTGGTCTCAGGCAGATCCACCAGGTCTTCCCGGAGCTCCTTCATGAGGGAAGCGTCGATGCTTTCCAGGAGCGTTCGCAGGCCGGGCACAGCGCCCAGGCCGCGCTCGAGGACGAGCAGATCACGGGCGTTGGCACTGCCGATATTGAGGCGGACGATCGTCCGCTCGAGATCACGCACAGCCCCAAGGGCTTCGCGGAGCTCGGCCAACAGGATTGGATCCGCGAGAAGCGCTTCGGTCACATCAAGGCGGGCAACGATGCGGTCCCGATCGCGCAGGGGGCGCAGGATCCAGTCTCGCAGCAACCGTCCTCCCATGGGGGTGACGGTTTGATCCAGGACGCTGAGTAGGGTGGCGCCTTTGGCTTCGGAGAAGATCGGTTCGACGAGTTCGAGGTTCCGCTGCGAAATGCGGTCCAGGACAAGGCACTCGTCGGTCTGGTAGACTTGGAGGCCGGTGATGTGGGCGGCATCCTGCCGAAGATTATTCTGAGCGTAGTAGAAGACCGCGCCGGCCGCGCCGACGGGGAGGGTCAGGCCTCGGCAACCAAAGCCGTCGAGGGAGCCTACCTCAAAGTGACGGAGCAAGCGATCGGTTGCGACTTCGACGTCGAAGAGCCAGTCCTCGAGCGGCGTCCAAACGAGCTTACCGGGGGCGTCCGGGAACCCTTCTCGTTCCCATAGCTGGTAGATCGTCTCCGGGACGAGGCACTCGGCCGGGAATGAGCGATGGAGTTCGGTTTCCAGCCAGCCCAGGTCGGGGCCCTCGGTGATGCGGAAATCACCGGTGCTGACATCGAGAAGCGCGAGGCCGAACTTGCCGCGTTCCGTTGTGATCGCGGCCAGGAAATTGCTGCGGGATGCGGAGAGAACATCATCGTCGAGCACGGTGCCGGGAGTGATGACCTGGGTGATGGCCCGTTTGACCAGGCCTTTGGCCTTCTTGGGGTCTTCGACCTGCTCCGCAATGGCGACCTTGACACCACCCGCGAGCATCCGGGAAACATAAGTACGCAATGCGTGATAGGGGACGCCGCACATGGGGACACCGGCGCGCTGGGTGAGCACGATGTCCATGAGCGGGGCGGCGCGCTTGGCGTCCTCAAAGAAGAGCTCGTAGAAGTCCCCCATCCGGAAAAGGAGAATGGTGTCTTCCGAGACCTCTTTCTTCGCCTGCATGTACTGCCGCATGGCAGGAGTGAGTTTGGCGGGGGCTGTCATAGGTCGCTTATCGGCGTCTCCACGGTGCGGGAGGAGTGAATAAACCAGCGGCGCAGGGGTTGCCCGACGCGAGGAAGTAATGGACTATTCCGGGAGGGGAAAATCAAGGGGCCAGGAGGGGCCAGTCTTCAGGGGGATTCCCGAAGTCGGGGACCTCCAGCCGCGCCCCGCCCTGCTCCGAGGACTGATGAGCCACGAGCCCGGGGGCACAATAGCGGGCAGCCGCCCAGGCATGGTTCGGAGGAAGGTGGTTCGTGACCGCCGCTCGCACGAAGTCATCCGCAAGGAACTGGTGTGAGCCAAGGTGCCCGTTTCCAAGCCCCACGAACTCCCGCGGCAGCCGTTCGACCGGGTGGACGCGACTGGCGCCGCAGTGGAACTCCTGGAGCACAACACTGTTGACATCGGCCTGTGCTTCACTGATCGGCAGCTTTCGACAGGCCAGGAGCTCATCCAGCCGTTCCATCTCATTCGGCTCGATGGTGCACCACAGCTGACTGTCGGCGTTCTCCTCATAGCAACCTTCGGTCCCGTAGAGACTCATCTGAACGGAGGACTTCCCGCGCCAACCGACGCGCCTGAACTCATTGATCTGGAACGTGGAGCCATCGTCGGCCTCCATCAGCGCGCTCTCGTTGCTGAACACATTGCGCCAGAGATTGGCCTCGGGCTTGAAGACACCATCATCCGTGCGATCTCGCCAACCGAGACAGGACACACTGGCCACTCGAGCCCCGGTTACGCTGACCATCATGCTGACGCTGTGGGTCGGGTAATGCATCGGGGGGATCCCTGCGACCTGTTTCCAGTCCGCCCCGCCCGAGCGCTGGAACGACTGATAGAAGTGGCTCATGTCATGGAAGTAGTGCGCTTCGCCGTAGAAGACGTCGCCGAAATCCCCTTTGCGGTAGCGGTCACGGCAATAGAGCGTGCAGGGGTAGTAGTAGCTCGTTTCCCCGATTTGGTAGATGAGGCGCGTCTCCTCAACGGCCTTGATGATCGCCTCGATTTGGTCGAGCGTCTGGCCGGTGGGGACGGCGCTGTAGACATGCTTGCCGGCACGCAGTGCCTGGACAACCTGCGGTCCGTGGAGCTGTCGCTGGGTCAGAAGGACGATCGCATCCACGTTGCTCTCGCAGAGCTCGTCAAGGGAGCCCAGCACGCGCTGGATGCCGTGCTTCGCGGCCTGCTCGTCTGCCCGTTCACGGATCAGGTCGGCCAGCACGACTTCGCCTACGAGCGGATGGGCGTTGAACAGAGGAATGAAGCTCCGGGCAAATGCACCACAGCCGCAGATACCAACACGCAAGCTCATCGGGACACTCCTTGAGAGAAGGGAACAGTCGCGGTCACAGGGGCTACGTCACCGGGGGAAGCCCGGCTGAGGTATCAGTACCGCGGGGCAAGGGCGAGGTCAAGTTGGCTGGCAGCAGGATCGATCCGATGGATGCACACATCCAAGTCCTGTCCCAGCCGGTAAGCACGGCGATCGCAGGTCAAGCGGCCCGGCTCAAACTGGTACGGACCTCCGGGCAACGCATCCACGGCCAGGAACCCGGAGATACCATACTCGGACAGGTCCATCATGAGCCCCTTCTCCACCACGCCGGTGACCTGGCCAGCCGTGGGGATCGACCCCTGGCGCAGCAGAAACTCGAGAACACGGCGGCGGCGGATGCGGGATTCTGCTCGTTCGGCCGCAGCGGATCGAGCGTTGAGGTGGTCGGCGACGGCCTCCAACTTCTCCGAAGCTGTCGGGGCAGGATCCGAGCCCCCCGGCTGAAGCGTCAACGGCTTGCGGCGGCCCTCGAGCAACTTGTGCAGCTCCCGATGGGTCACCAAGTCCGTGTAGCGGCGGATGGGAGAGGTAAAATGGCAGTAGGCATCGAATGCCAGGCTGAAGTGTGACGTAGCCTCGGTCGTGTAACGCGCCCGCGACATGCAACGGAAGACAGCCGACGAAATCGCCGGGCCGTGGCCAGCCTTAGCGGCGCTGCGAATGGCTCTGGCCAGGCCGAGTTTCCTCGCAGACTCAAGCCCGAGGAGTTTCAGCGCTTCCCACACCGGGGCAAGATCCTCAGGGGCGGGGTGATGACGGAACAGGCCCGGGACGCCCCGGGCAAGCATCAGTCGAGCGACCTGCTGATTCGCCGCAAGCATGAACTCCTCAATCACACCGTGAGCCACATCCTGGGCAATCGATCTCAGGTCAACCACATTCCCAGCCGCGTCAAAAACGAGCTCCGTGCGATCTCGCGGCATCTCCAGTGAGCGCCGCTTCTTGCGCAGCATGTCGGAAAGGGCGAGCATGTCCTGCAGGACCGTACCCACAACACCCGGCTCACGCCGCGTGCGGTCCATGACGCGCGAGGCCCGTTCGTAGGAGAACCGGCGGTCCGGTCGGATGACGCTTTTGGCGAATCTCGTGCCGATCAGGTCGCCTTTGCCGCTGTACCGCAGCTGGACACTCAGAGCCAGCCGGTCCTTGCCCTCGCGTAGCGAGCACAGGTCGTTGGAGAGCTTCTCGGGAAGCATGGGGATTACCCGGCTGGGGAGATACACGCTCGTCCCGCGCCGGTAGGCTTCTTTGTCGACAGCAGTTCCCGGGCGAACATAGTGGGACACATCAGCGATGTGGACACCCAGCACCCAGTTGCCCCCTTCGCGCTCAAGCGAGATCGCATCGTCGAAATCCCTGGAGCTCGCCGGATCGATTGTGACGACGGTCAGAGCTTTCCGCAGATCGAGTCGACCTTTGAAGTCTTCACCCGCCGGGGCCTGCAGCCGAGATGTCTCCTTTGTGACAGCGGGGGGAAATGCGGGGTCGATATCAAGCTCGGCCAATACGGCTGAGTCTTCGACATCGGGAGCTCCGGAGCGGCCCAGCACGGTGTCGATTTTGAACGTGTCCGGGGTCGCGGCGACCACCAGTTTGTCGCCTTTGTTGGCGGTGCCTTCGACGTTCAGCACCTTGCCGATGTGGTGCGCGTCAGGTGAGAAGGCTCCCTTGCCGAGGTAGGTTCCGGCCAGGCGGGGTCTCCCGCGCCGAACGACGCGCACAACCCTGACCGTATCACCGTGACCACGCTCTACCTCAACCGTATCGCCATCGATGGCGGCCCCCTCCCGGCCGGGCGGGACGAAGAGATCGTCGCCTCCGCGATCGGGCACAAAGAAGCCGAACCCACGAACGTGTCCGGCATAGGTTCCGAGGAGGCGTGAGGCTGGTGAACGGCGCTGGTTCTTCCCTGTTTTTGGCATACCGGGAGAATACTCCGGGAAACAGGGTTATCAAGTGAGCTGACTGGGTGGATTTGCAGTCGCATTAACCCCGCTGTAGGTTCGTGTTACGGTGTGTGGGGCGCGTACTGAGGAGCAGCTATCACAGCGCTTCAGGTCATCAGTACGGCAGCTTGCTCTCCCATGCATGATCAATGTATCAGCCTGATCCCCCTGGGAAAGGTCTTTGCCGCCTATGAGCGACCAGTCACGTATCTGTGTCTTCTCCCTGCGCGATGCATTCGCGTCCGTCCCACGTTGCTGTGGCTACGAGTTTGAGGATGTCATCCGTGAGATCGATGCGGTGGATATGGTGTGCCCAACCCTTGAGCCGCGGCCAGTGACAGGCCTGCTTGAGAAGGTGACCCGCCGTCTGCGCCGGCGCACGGGCTGGTCGATTGAGCGTGAGCCCAAGGTCGTGCCGCCCACGGTGTCACATGAGTACGACCTGGGCTTTTTCATCCAACAGGATCTCGGAGATGCCGACGTCCTGGAGCTGTCGCCCGAATGGCACGATCGCTGTCGGGTTACCGTGTGTCTGATCGAAGAGCTCTGGGCCCACCAGACCATCTGGCCCAAGACGCTGGCTCCCCTCGCCAAGTTCGACTACTTGTGCGTCTACTGCAGCGGGACGGCGGAAGCCCTCGCCAAGGCGACCGGCCGACCAGTCTTCTACCTTGCACCCGGCGTGGACACCTTGCGTTTCTGTCCCTATCCGGATCCTCCCGAACGCTTCATCGATCTCTACAGCATGGGCCGCAGAGCTGAGGCGGCGCACCGGGCCTCCTATGCGCTGGCCCAGGCAGGCGACATCCACTACCTGTACGACAGCGCCGGGGTCAGAGATGTGCCAAGCGCCGCTGAGCACCGGGCGCTCCTGGCCGAAAGGGTGAAAAGAACGCGCTACTTTGTCGCCAACAAGGCGAAGGTGGATGCTCCGGAAGACACCCAGGGACAGGACGAGGTGGGCTTCCGTTTCTTCGAGGGAGCGGCCGGAGGAGCCATCCTCATCGGCGACCTGCCCAACTGCGAGACCTTCCGCACACTTCTCGACTGGGATGCCGTCGCATTCCAGCTCGACTACGCCTCTGACGATATCGCGGGGCTGCTCCGGGAGATGGACGGGCAGCCCGAACGAATCGCCCAGGCAAGGCGGGCCAGCGTCCTCCACTCCCTGCGTCGACATGACTGGGTCTATCGCTGGGAGACCGTCCTCGCCAAAGCGGGTCTGCCTCCCTTGGCGGCTGCTCAAGAGCGGAAGGACAGCCTGGAGAACCGGGCAAAGATGGTTGAGGCAGCTCCGCTGACGTTTGATCCCCAACGACCGTGACAGCCCTCCAGGGGTGAGGCGCGCTCCGGCGTGGGGGGACGAAGACCGCTCCCGTAAGTCGCGGCTCTGCCGGAGAGGAGGCGCTTCCCATGCTGGGGAAACTGCCTTCAGTACTGATTCAGAGGGTTGCTTTGCGGAGATGGAACGCCTCGGCAAACCGGCTGGGGGCATTGCATTCCACGCCACGGACCCGCATCAGGCTGGTGAAGGTGTCTTCAGTGAACCACTGGCGCTTGCTCTGGCTCCCGAAGTGCCGCATGATAGCGCCTATTTTCCGGTCAACGGCCTCCTGCGCGATCGGCACGTACATATTCGGCCGACCCAGATCTCCGTCGTACTTCGGGATCTCATACTCCAGGATCAGATGGTCACGGAAGGTGTTCCAGGTGAGCTTGGACACCAGCGCGTGATCCTGATGGAGATCGTCGCGGTAATGCGTGAGAATGAGATCGGGAGTTCCGCGCGCCTTCAGCTTTTCAAAGAACTCCTTGATGTCTGCTCCGTCATAGGGGAAGAAGCTGGTCCGGAAACCTCCGAGCAGGACGTCCTTGCCGGCAATGCCTTCCAGGAACTCGGCCGCGCTGCCCAGGGCTTCCTGTTCGCGAACACCGGCTGAGCTGAACACAACCCAGTCCACGTGCGCATCCGGATAGCGTTGAAGGAGCGTCTGAACGGTTCCGCCAGCGCCGATCTCGATGTCATCGGAGTGGGCTCCCAGGAACAGGAAGCGGTGGTTCTCCGCGTGCGGCTCGCCTAGCTCAAGTCTCAGCATCGTGCTGCTCCCATCGGTCTTTGGGGCCGGGACGTCTCTCGCTCGTCAGTGTCGAACACCCTCAGCCGCCGTGGCCGCTCCAGAGCTGCCATGGGGCCTTGCCCTGGAAGAAGAGCTCCTCGAGCATGCGTTTGTCCTTGAAGGTGTCCATGTTGGCCCAGAAGCCTTCGTAGCGATGAGCCAGTAACTGCTTGCGCTCGATCAGTCGCTGGAAGGGGGCCTCGACCAACTCATCACCCTCTTCGATGTAGTCGAAAATCTCGGGACGGAAGACGAAATACCCGCCGTTGATCCACAGGCCCGAACGGGTGAGGTGATTGATGCTCTTCACGGTCGCATCGTCCTCTTCCATAGCCACGACATGGAAGCTCTGGATGGGGGCAACTGCCGCGAACGCACCGACCTTCCCACTCTCCCGGAACCGGTCGATGTGGGCGTTGAGGGGCAAGTCGGTGACGCCGTCTGTGTAGTTGGCCAGGAACATCTCGTCGTCCTGGACGTATGACTGGACGGCTTTCAGACGCATGCCGATGTTGGAGTGCAGGCCGGTGTCCACGAAGGTGATCTTCCAGTCCTGGATATCGCTGGTCAACAGGTCCAGCCTGTCTCCTCCTTTGGTGAGCACGAAATCATTGGACAGGCACTCATCGTAATTGAGGAAGTACTTCTTGATGACGTCGGCTTTGTAGCCCAGACAGAGGATGAACTCTTTGTGTCCGAAGTGGGCATAGTACTTCATGACGTGCCAGAGGATCGGCCGATACCCGACTGGAACGAGGGGTTTGGGGATGTCCTCGGAGTAATCCCGCATTCGCATGCCCATGCCACCGCAGAAGAGGACGACTTTCATGGCCACGACTCCTTTCGATTATGTGTGTTCGGTCCTTGGGCGTTCAGATCGGGAAGGTCTGCTCCATCTCGGTGCGGAGCTGATCGCACAGCCGGCCCTTGGGCAGCGTGACATCCGAATACGTGATCGGGGCGTCCCGGGACACGTCACGAATCAGTTGGCATCCGGCTGAGACGCCCATCGGGAGGAGGCGCTCCTGCCGGCACACTGTGTAGTCGTCGAGCAGTGCGTAGGAATCGAACCCGCCTATGCCGTCGAGCACGGCGCCGGCTTTGAGATCGCGTTTGGCAACGGTCAGGACGTCGCAACACGGGGCTCCCACGGGCGTCACGGTGGGGTCGCCGAACAGTGCGGCGCGCGCCACAGTCAGCGGCAACTGCAGGTGGGGCAGGTGGAATGGCGTGTAGAAGCAGTAAAGCGGGCCGCCTCCCAGTTTGAAGTAGCTCAGGTACTGTTGGCTGACGGGGTGCTCTGAGTACCCGACAACAAAAGCACCCGTTCCGGGCTTGGCCCCGACGAGAAAATCGACCCAGCCGCGATCCATGAGGGGTTCGGGCTCGAACAGGTCCACGACATCGTCAACGTGGTCACAGGCATGGCCGAACATGCCCCGTTTTCCGACGGTGAATCCGGCTGCATTCGCCAGGACGCAGGTTTCCATCGAGAGCTTTGTTCCATCGGCGTAGGAGGTGATGGCACGTGGGTCCTGCCCGACCTTCTCGGCGAACGCCCGCTGCGTGTCCGGATTCCGGTACGGATCGTAGAGGCCTTTCAGATTCCCCGCAAGGACGGGCTTGAGGCCTAGACTCGCCACAAGCCGGTACAGCGTCATGGCCACCCCGGGTTCGTCTCCGTCAGGCCCTGTGCACACAACGCCTTGTTGGTCGGCACGGTGCTTCAGGATCGGCCCGAGCGTGGCGTCAAGCTCGGCGTTCAGGAGAACGAGATGCTTCCCGTGGGACAAGGCTGCAAGGGCAACGCCGGCGCCGAACTCGATGTCACCCGTGCAGTCAACGACGGCATCAATCCCGGCAGCCTGACAGAGGAGTTGCGGATCTTCCGTGACCACCGGGCGATCCTGGGCGACTGCGTGTTCCACGGCCTGAAGTTCAGCAGCCACAACGGGTTCATGTGGCGTCTCGGCCAGGCGATACGCAGCCTGAGCGCGCTCGATGTGGCGGTTGGAGATGCCCGCCACTCGCATCCCGGGAACGCACTGCTCGATCTGCAGGGCGATCGCCCGGCCCATGTATCCTGCACCGACGAGGCCTACCCGGACAGGCGTGCCCTCCTCCTGACAACGCTTGAGAGCTGTATCAACGATAACCATGCAGTTTCCTGACTGTGGTGCCTCTGAGGCTAGAGCCCAATGCCTTCGTACTGTTCGAAGCGCGCCTTGTCAAGCATGCGTCGTCCGTCAACGAACACAGGCACCGGTTCCATCTCTTTGATCAGCTCGGGCACCCGTTCAAACTCCTCCCAGCGCGTCGCCAGGACGACTGCATCGACGCCATCGAGGACATCATCGAGGGTCTCGCAGTAGGTCACACGCTCATCCTGAAGCACGTTATCAGCGGCCTCGTTGGCGATCGGGTCGTAGGCCCGAACGCAGGCCCCCGCGGCGAGGAGCTCGCGAATAATAGGGACAGACCGAGACTCACGCATGTCGTCGGTATCGGGTTTAAAGGCAAGCCCAAGCACGGCTACCCGCACATCGGCGAGACTTGAGAAGTGCTTCCCGAGGAGCGTCAGGATCTGTTGGTGTTGGCCACGGTTAATATCGATGACAGCCTGCAGAAGCTGCATCGGCAGGCCAAGCCCCCCGCCCTGGGCGATCAGCGCGCTTACGTCCTTCGGCAGGCAACTGCCCCCGAAACCGCACCCAGCGCCGAGGAAAGACACGATCGGGGGGCGATGGGTCGTGCCGTCAGGCAGAAGGGTGGTCAGGTAGCGTGAGCAGTGTACGCCTTCGAGGACATCGACGATATCGATGTCTCCAAGCGCGGAGCTGAGATTCGCGAACTCGTTCGAGAAGGAGATCAGGGTCGCAAGCAATGCGTTGGATGCATACTTGATCATCTCGGCGGTCCCGTTGTTGGTCTTGACAACCGGGACGTTCTCAAAGGCGGCATAGAGTTCCGCGAGGGTCTCAACGGCCCGGTCATCCGAGCCGCCGAGGACGATCCGGTCCGGGTCCATGAAATCCTCGATAGCCGTCCCTTCGGTCAGGAACTCGGGGTTCATACCTACGCCGAAGTCAGGGCCGGCCTTCTTGCCCGATGCCTGTTCGAGAATGGGCAGCACAACGGAATCGGTCGTCCCGGGGATGACGGTGCTCTTCACCACCACGACATGGTACTCGTCCTTCGCGGCCAGAGCCTGGCCGATCTCCGCGGCAACGGCGCGAACGTAGGTGAGATCGATCTTGGCGCCATCAAAGGGCGTGCCCACTGCGATGAGGGTGATATCGCTCTCCCGGACGGCCGCCGCGAGATCAGTGGACGCGCTCAGACGGCCCTCTCCCACATGGCGTTCAAGCAGCTCGGGGAGTCCGACCTCAAAGATCGTCGGCGTCCCCGCGTTGAGCGCATCGACCTTGGCCTGGTCGACATCCACACAGACGACCGAGTGGCCCTTTTCCGCCAGACAGACACCTGTGACGAGCCCAACGTATCCTGTGCCGGCAATGGAGACGTTCATTATGCGTCCTCCGCCTCAGAGTTCCCCTGGTACCAGATGAACGAACGACGCAGCCCCTCATCGATGTCGATGGATGGATCATAGGCCAATTCCGCCCGGGCTTTGTCGATGATCGGGCAACGGCGGTTCGGGTTGTCCACCAGGTAGTCCGAGTCTTCGCTCACCTTCTTGACGACGCGTCCCTGGTAACCGCACAGCTCCTGGCCGAGGGCCACGACCCGGTCAGCCAGGTCAGCCATGGAGATCTCGGGCTCAGGAACGCCGATGTTGTAAGCTTCTCCGGGTCTGCCCCTCAGCAGAATCTTGTAGTACCCGGCCACGGCGTCGGCCGAGTAGCAGAACGTACGTTTCGGAGACCCATCCGAAAGCATGACGATGTCGCGTCCGGCCAACACATCACGCACAAAGTCAGGGAGGACTCGGCGATCAGAGATCTTGAGTCCGGGGCCATAGTTGTTAAACGGTCTGGCGACTTTGATGGGCAACTCGTGCTGGTCCGCAAAGTTGACACAGAGCGTCTCGCCGTACCGTTTGGATTCATCGTAACAGGCGCGAGGGCCGGTGCACGAGACATTCCCTCTATAGGTCTCCGGAGTCGGGATATCTTCGGGGGTGGGGTCACCGTAGATTTCGCTGGTGGAATAGAACAGGAACGCGCGGACAGGCGACGAAGATGCCTTGCGTTGGACGCAGTAGTCGAGCAGGTAGCGGAGGCCGTTGACATTCGCGTCCATCGTCTCGATCGGGCACTGTCGATAGTAGGTTGGGGAAGCGATGCAGGCCCCATGGATGATGTAGTCAAAGGCCGGCATATCCTCGGGCAGCGGGTTCGTGACATCGTGTTTGACGAGGGTCAGGCAGGGGTCGCTGTCCAAGGCGGTCAGCCACTCTGGGACACCGCGGGAATAGTTGTCATAGACCGTCAGCTTGACGCGATCGCTCTCCACCTGACTGTGGTTCCAGTGGAGCACAGCCTGCACGAGGTAATAGCCGAGAAACCCTGCCCCGCCGGTAATCAGGAACTGGCTCCCGCGCATAAGCGGGAATTCCGTTTCCAGCTTGGCGCAGATATGGTCCAAGTCAGCCCTGATGACATCGTCTGCGGTCGTGATCATGATCGTCTACCTGTGGTTGTGTTTTCCGATGGTGTAGCTCAACATTGACCGGCCATTTGGGAACATGCACGGTCGCTGTGACGTTCTTCAGGGGGCTTCTCCTCCCCAACCTACTCGATCACACGGCAAGCAGGTATGGGAACGACCCATTTCCCTCCCCACTCGCGGATGTAGCTCGTTTGCTCCGATATTTCGTCGACGAGGTTCCAGGGCAGAATCACCAGGTAGTCCGGCTGCGTCTCGGCGAGCTGCTCGGGAGCCAGAATGGGGATATGCGTGCCCGGCGTGAAGTTCCCCTGTTTGTAGGGGTTCCGATCGACGGTGTAGTCGATGAAATCCGTCCCCACCCCGCAGTAGTTGAGCAGTGTAGCCGATTTGCCCGGGGCTCCATAGCCACAGATTGTCTTGCCCGCGCGTTTGGCCTCGATCAGAAACTCGAGGAACTGGCGCTTCGTCTCCTTGACCTTCTCCGCGAAAGCGAAGTAGAAATCGAGGGTTGTGACGCCCATGGCTTCCTCCCGCGCTTTCAGGTCATGAACACGGTCGGTCACGGGGTATGCGTTATTGTCGGCATGGCGACCGTAGATCCGCAGGCTGCCGCCGTGAATCGGCGTTTCATCGACATCAAAAAGGGTGATCCCGTGAGCGGCGAACACCCCTTCCACCGTTGTGAACGAATAATACGAATAGTGCTCCTGATAGATCGTATCGAACTGGTTGTGCTCCATGAGCTGGCAGAGGTGCGGGAATTCCATCGTTATCGTGCCACCCGGGCTCAGGAGCACGTGCATGCCCTCGACGAAATCGTTCAGGTCGGGAACGTGGGCCAGCACATTGTTGCCCAGAACAAGGTCAGCCTGTCCCCGTTCTGCCACGAGGGCCTCGGCCGTCTCGGTCCCAAAGAAGGCAACGTGCGTTGGGACGCCTTTCTCGATAGCCACCTCCGCGACATTCTCGGCCGGCTCAACCCCGAGGACAGGGATCCCCTGCTCGATGAAGTACTGCAGCAGATAGCCGTCATTGCTGGCCAGCTCCACCACCCAGCTGTCCTCCGTCAAGCCGAAGCGTTTGACGGCCATATTCACGTAGTCCTGCGCATTCCGCAAGAGCGTCCCCACGTAGGATGAGAAATAGGCATAGTCGCTGAAGATCTCCTGGGGCGCAACCGTGGGAGGGAGCTGGACCAGGAAACAGCTGTGACACACGTAGGCATGGAGCGGATAGAATGGCTCCATGTGCTGACGCTGCTCAGGGGTCACGTGACGCTGGCACAGCGGCGACATCCCCAGATCAACGAACGTGTGCTCAAGAGGGGTTGCACAGAAACGGCAGGGAAGGACGTCTCGCGGGGCTGACATATGCAAAAACTCCTCCGTTTGGAGCGGGGGGGAGGACGGCGACTGCCGCCGAGGCCCGCCTCATACCATGGGCAGAAAACAGTATGGACACCCAGAAAGGGGACTGGGGGCCCACACGCAAATCGCGCCCTAGAGGGCGCTACAAGACACCCGGCCTAAGCCGGATCGTGGTTACACCACATCGGAGAAGCAGCGAGGGGCATCAGCCCAGACCAACGTCAGCGAAGACGTTGATCCCAGCCTCGTTCAGGTGCTCGACCGCACTCCCCGGATCATCGAATCTGAAGATCAGCGCCGCGCGCCCGGTCTCCGCCTCCGAGAAGGCGTACATGTACTCGACGTTGACGCCCTTATCCACGAGCAGATTGAGGATGCGGGCCAGGCCGCCGGGCTTGTCTTCGACCTCAACGGCAGTGACGTCATTGACCATGCAGACGAAGTTGCACTTCTTCAGGACTCCTTCGGCCTTTGCGACATCGTTCACGATCAGTCGAAGGATGCCGAAGTCACTCGTGTCCGCCAGTGAGAGAGCCAGAATGTTGACCCCGGCTTCCCCGAGCGCCTTGGTGACAGTGCCCAAACGCCCGGCACGATTCTCCAGAAAAATGGAAAGCTGCTTGGTTATCATCGCTACTCTCTCGTTCCGCTCCGGGGCGACACTGCGGCCCTACGGGGAGCGTCGTTGATGAAGGCTAGTTCCGCAGATCCAGTACACGCTTGGCCTTCCCGACGCTCCGCTCGATCGTGCCGGGTTCGACCAGCGTCACCTTAGCCGAGAGCCCGATCAGGGACTTCATGCGCTCCCGGATACCATTCTGCAAGGCCTCCAGGACTCTGACCTCATCCGAGAACGTCTCAGCGGTGACTTCCACGCGCACCTCGAGATCGTCCAGTTCCCCGGTGCGGGTCAGGACGAGCAGGTAATGTGGTGTGGTACCTTCGGCCTCAAGCAGGATCTCTTCAACCTGTGACGGGAAGAGATTGACGCCGCGCACGATGAGCATGTCATCCGAACGGTGGGACACGCGGTCCATGCGAACGATCGTTCGACCACAGGCACATTTGTCATAGTGCAGAGCGGTGATATCACGAGTCCGGTAGCGGATCAGGGGCAGCGCTTCTTTGGTGATCATGGTGAACACAAGCTCACCCCGTTCGCCGGGGGCTTTTGGGTCGCCCGTGTCAGGATCAATGATCTCGGGATAGAAGTGGTCCTCAAAGATGTGCAGTCCGGACTGGGCTTCGCACTCACTGGAGACCCCGGGCCCGATGACTTCTGAGAGACCGTAGATGTCAAACGCCTTCACCCCGGTGTCAGCCTCGATCCGCTGGCGCATTTCCGTTGACCATGGCTCAGCCCCGAAGATGCCTTTCTTGAGCTTGGTCTCCTGAATCGGCTTGCCGGCCTTCTCCGCCTGCTCTACGAGGTAGAGGAAATAGGACGGGGTACAGCAGATTGCCGTCGTCCCGAAGTCGTTCATGACGACGAGTTGTTTTTCGGTGTTTCCGCCACTCATCGGGATGACGGTACAACCCAGGCGTTCGAGCCCGTAGTGAGCTCCCAGTCCGCCGGTGAACAAGCCGTACCCGTAGGCGTTTTGCACCACATCCCCCGGGCCAATGCCGATGCACTGGAAGGTGCGAACCATCACCTCGGACCAGATGGAGATGTCGTTGGTGGTGTAGCCGACCACGGTAGGTTTGCCCGTGGTCCCGCTCGAAGCATGGATCCGCACGACCTCACTCATGTCCGCGGAGAACATACCGAACGGGTAATTGTCCCGCAGATCGGTCTTGACGGTGAATGGGAACTTGCTCAAGTCCTCAAGTGTTTCCAGATCAGCCGGTTTGACGCCCGCCTCATCGAACGCCGCCTTATAGAAGGGCACATTCGCATAGACACGCTCAAGTGTTTCACGCAGACGCTGAAGCTGAATCTGCTTGAGACTGTCACGATCAAGGAAGTCCTTCAGGAAAAGGTCCTCGCGCATGCTTCTTCTCCTCACTTATAGTCAACGCATTTCATGGAGCTGTCACCCCGCACTGTTCCCGATCGGGCGCGCATCCAGCGCCCAGGCGGAGAGTAAGATTGCAGAAGCGACCAGGGAAGTCAAGCAACGCCTTTTGCGAGCGAGGGCTTGGAGGCAATGCCTCGGCTACGAGGGAAGCCCAATCTTGACCGCGCTCTTGATCCGGCTCTACGCTCCTTTGGGCATGGATCAGGAGTCAGACCAAGAGCCGGATCAAGAGTGAGAGTGGCTTCGCCTCACGAGACCGTCCCCTCACGATTCGGGGTCCTGCGGGGAAAGCGGGACGTGCAGGTGCGCGGTATAGTACCCCGTGGCGGCACTAGGAGGCGCCAACTCTTGAGGTCACCCGGCAAGCCGACGTTTTCCAGCACACCCGCGGTCTCGAATCTCAAAATGCGGATTCTGGGAGTGGATACAGCCCTGCGAACGACGGGATTCGGCATCCTGGACACGGACGGGCGGAGCTTCCAGGCCGTCGACTGCGGCGTCATCAAAACAACTGCAAAAGAACCTCTGAGCGAATGCCTTCGGCGGCTTGCCGGCGGCGTCCGGGAACTGGTCAAACAATACGCCCCCGACGTGGGGGCGATTGAAGGGGCGTTTTTCTTCCAGAATGCGCGCACAGCGTTGGTCTTGGGTTCTGCCCGCGGGGCCGTGATTGCCACTCTGGCCGAATTGGCGATCCCCATGTACGAGTATTCGCCCAGGAAAATGAAGCAGGCGGTTTGCGGGCATGGCAACGCCAGCAAAGAACAAGTGGCCCTGTTGGTGTCTCAGGTGCTGGGAATTTCGGTGGGGGCCCTGCCCAATGATGCCACGGATGCGCTCGGGTTGGCAATCTGCCACGCCCAGACTTGCGTTACGGCCAACGGCCTGATGACCCCGGATCCGCTCTGACGGGCACTCCCCGAAGAGGCGGCGTGAAACAGAAGTGGACAATCGCTCTGGCGACAGATAGCGGGAGAAAGCGATGTTTGGAAGACGACTGAAGCGCGAACTCCATGAAACGCGAGCTCAGCTCCTAGTGACCCGGTACACGCTGAACGCGTTGATCGCCGACCTCAGGAAGTCAGGAACGCTTACAGAGGATACCTGTGGCCAGCTGCCCATTCGGGCACGCGAGCTCCTTGAGCGGGACGTCAAGGACGTGGATCGGCGCCGGAGAGAAGGTAGACCCAACCGCTTTGCCCCGGTTGACGCCGAGGCGCTCAAACTGGCCTACGGTGAGTTGATCAACCAGGGCGACTAGTACCAAGCTGCGTAAGTCAGTGTACGCCCTGACGAGGACGGCTCCGGGATGAGAGGAGCCCCGCCGGGCAAGAGGCGATGCCGTAGCATCGTCGTTTCCCGGCGGGGCGGCTCTCGCGCGGAACCGACTCGGCGCG
>JABHEG010000247.1 GCA_018676675.1 Lentisphaerota bacterium | reverse complement strand
GTTCCCGCCCGCCGCCGCTAGCTCAACAGCGTTGCTTTCGAGCGCGTCGCCTGAAGTTCCTGCGACATGGGGTGCCGACTGAGGATGTCCAGAGACATCTCACACAGCTCCGCGGCCTCCTCCGGGGACGCTGTCCCCACCGTTACCATGTCGCGGGGACGAATGGCGTTCCAAGAGAACGTCAGGGCCTGGAAGGGCCGAATCTGCCCTGCCGCCATGGACTTGATTGTCATCACCGGCTTCTTTGCGCTGTTGATCACTCGGGCGATCCAGTCCACCTCCACGTGCATGAGAAAACCCATTGCGTTGAACGGCTGGATATACGTCTCGACATCGAGCCCCGACTCATCGGCATAGATGACACTCTCCGGAGCATGGGTGCTCAGGCCAGGGAGCATACCCCGCTCACGAATCAGTCCGCAGATGACCTCATAGTGTCGAATCTTGCGCTGACATTTGTCGAGCATGACGTCAGTCACGCTGGTGTGGGGCATGCAGAACGTGACTCCCTTCTCCACTTCGGTATCCAGTGTGGTTCTGACCTCGTCCAGATCGAACCCCTTCTCAGCCGTCTCAGGGGTGTGGCTGAATGAAGGAGTCGAGATGATCACCAGCTTCTTGCCGGTGCGCTGCTGGGCTTCTTCAATGGCCTCGGGGACGCACGTCTTGGTGTGCGGGCACATGATCGTGTCAACGCCATAGCCGACAAACGTCTCGATGATGTCGGCGATACTGTCACGGTTGGTGACAATGCGCGTCATGAACCTGCTCTTGCCCGCCGTCGAGTGGCAGTAGCCGAGGAACCAGTTCGTGCCGATGATCATGCGCGAGAGCGAAACGCCGCCAACGGTCGTTCGTGGGAACTGAGTCACGGTCAATCTCCTGACGTTATCCGATACAAGGCATCTCGGGCCAATGTACGACAGGAAGGCCAAGGTAGAAACAGCCGACTGGTGGCAGACCAGCAGTGGTCAACTGACGAACGGGTGCCCTGTCTCAGCTCGGCAAAGTGGTGAGAAAAGTCTGCAGAGCCGACACCAGATCCGCCAACTCCTGCTCAAGTCGCTCGACTCGATCCTCTGCCTGATCCAGCGTGACTTCACGCCCCATCGTCTCGAGCTCAAGAGTGGTCTTCCCTGCAGCATCAGCGAAGAAGTTCGCCACCAGACCTTTCAGAGCATGCGCACCGTGGGCCACTCCCTCCGCATCCCCCTTAGCGACTGCCTCGCGAACATCATGAAGGAGGGAGGGGATTTCCTCCTGAGCAGTCGCGACCAGCGTCTCCCCCAGGTCTCTGTCAGCCGAGATGTTCTCCACAAACTTCGCCGAGTTAAACACCATGTCACAGTTCCCGCCTGAGGCGACCGGCACGGTACGAGGGCGCTCCGCGGATGGCGACTCAAGTGCCTGTTCGAGCAGCATCAAGAACTCGAGTCGATGGATCGGCTTGGCTATGTAGCCATCCGCGCCGGCCGTCAGGCAGCGTTCCCTATCTCCGGTCATCGCGTGAGCTGTCATGGCGACAATCCGCAGATGGTGGCCAGTTCCACGCTCCATCTCACGGATCACTCCCATGGCTTCATAGCCGTCCATCTCCGGCATCTGCATGTCCATGAGGACAACGTCGAAACGCTCACGAGCAACTTGCTCAACCGCCTGCTTACCATTCTCCACCAGCACCGGCTCATGACCACGTTTCAGGAGGATGGCTTCGACTAGCCGTCGATTTGCCGCCCGGTCCTCAGCCACAAGAACGCGCAACGTCCGCACGGGTTGCGCAGGGAGCGTCGCCTCCGAGGGCGTGTGCGTGACCCGGACCATCGGCCCGGCCCCCAACACATCATGGATGGCATCGAGGAGATCAGATTGCTTGACGGGCTTGGCCAGACAGTGGGCGATCCCGAGCCGTCGCCGGTCAACTCCCGACAGAATGGAGCCACCGGATGAGAGCATGAGAACAGGCATGCATTCGAACTCGGAAGAAGCCCGGAGGTCCTCAGCGAACTCAACGCCACTCATCCCCGGCATCATGGCGTCCAGCAACACCAGGTCACTGCACCTGCCCTCACTCCGCCACCGCCACAGCTCAGCCAAGGCCCTCGCTCCGCTGTCGACCCACACCGGACACATGCGCCAGTTCCGCAGCATCTCGAGCAGAATACGCCCGTTGGTCTCGTTGTCGTCCACCACCAGAACGCGCAACCCGCTGATGTCATCCAGCTTGCCGGGACCGGGTCCACTGTGCTGCCCGAAGCGCGCAGAGAAGAAGAAGCTGCTGCCCTTCCCCTCTTCACTTTCCACCCAGATCCGCCCTCCCATCAAGCCGACCAACTTGGCCGAAATCGCCAACCCAAGCCCCGTGCCTCCATAGCGCCGGGACATGCTGCTGTCTGCCTGACTGAAGGATGCAAAGACCTCCTGCTGCTTACCGGGAGCGATCCCGATACCTGTATCTCGAACGCGGAACTGCAGCTCACAGAGCGCCCCAGCCACCCGCACAGACTCGACGTCAAGAACGACTTCTCCCACATCGGTGAACTTGATGGCGTTCCCTACCAGATTCACCAACACCTGACGTAGTCTGGCAGGGGCGCCCGTGAGGGCATCCGGCACGTCCGGAGGGATGTGGCACGCAAGCTCAAGGCCCTTCTGCGAAGCGCGCAAACTGAGGGCATGCATCGCATCCCCAAGGGTGTCACGCAGCGGGAAAGGGATCTGCTCAAGCTCAAGGCGCCCGGCCTCGATCTTCGAGAAGTCCAGAATATCGTTCAGCACGTGAAGGAGGGAGTTGGCCGAGTCGCCCACTATCCCGAGAAACTCCTGCTGCTCCGAGTTCAGATCAGTGCTCAGAGCCAAGTCGGTCATTCCTATGATGGCATTCATCGGCGTCCGGATCTCGTGACTCATGTTTGCAAGGAACTCGCTCTTCGCCCGGTTCGCATCTTCGGCGGCCTCTTTGGCGACTCGGAGCTGCCTCTGCGATGTTCCCAGCTCGGTGTTGGCGCTGTGCAGGGCCTCAGCTTTGTCTCGCAGTTCGGCCTCAGTCCTCAGACGCTCGGCCACCTCCCGGTTGAGTTCATCACGGGAAGCCGTGATCCGCTTCAGGCTGTCAGCCATCGAGTCAAACGCTTGAGACAGCTGCCCAATCTCGTCGCTTTCCTTCCCGCCAAGTCGCACGCTGAAGTCCCCTCCCCCAATCCGCGCCGCTCCCTCCTTCAAGCGCCCAAGCCTCACCGCAACCGAATGCGTCAGTAAGTAAGCGAAGGCCACGCCCACAAACGCCGCACCAATGGCTGTAAAGAGGATGCGACGGCTCAAAGCCTGGACAGCGGCAAACACCTCCGCGAGATCCTGCTCAAGAATGAGCACCCAACCCAACCCAGGGTAACTGCGATACCCTACAGAGCGGGCGTAGGCACACAGGCGAGGCTGTCCTCCGGGAACCGGGCGACGAAACACGCCGCGAGTGTCGCCAGTCGGCAGTTGCCCCCCAGGGAGAAGATGGCTCATGTCCTCGAACCGCTCGCCGTTCTCCGATGAGCAGATCAACCGATGCTGGGCATTGAGCAGGAAGAACGTGTCGGTCCGGTACCCGTCAGCAGCAGCGTTCGGTCCAGGCTGACGCAAGACAGCCAGAACACCGTCAATGCTGACAACGACTTTCATGACCCCGAGAAACTCGCCCGCACTGTCATCGATTCGGATCGCGAAGTCCGTCGAGAAAACGCCTGCGCTATCATCGTAGGCTACATCGGCAATGTGTGCCCCAAACTCGTGGGCCTGCTGCCACCAATCCTCATCGGCCTGCATATAATCACTGGTCGGTCCTGACTGGGCGACGTTCGCGCCCTGGCGGTTGGTAACGAAAATCTCTCCCACCATGCGGAAACCGGAGCGTTCGTTGTAGAACGCGATGAGTTCTCTGAACTCCTTGGCCAGGGTGCCGCTCAGGAGTTTCTGCATCAAAGGCGCCGCGCCGTCAGCGGACACCGCCCCCCACTCCCGGTCCATGCGGTCGATATGGGCTTTCCCATCTCCCCGAGCGGCAAACTCCGCGTTGGAGGCCATTAAGGCATCCTGCACGCGGGCGGTTCGGGCATACGCCTCGAATGCCTCAAAGCGGCCCTGGAGGTCGCTATCCATCTCGGCCATCAGTTCAGTAGCGGCGGCAGCTGTCCCGATGCTGATCCGTCGCTCAAGTGCCTCACGGCTCACCGAGACGGAAAAGAAGCCCGCCGCGCCGATCAGGACCGCGAACACAAGAAACGCCAACGTCAGTTTGTGCCCAATGCTCATCTCGCCGGATCCATGCTTGCCCTGTTGCGCCTCCCCAGGGAGGCCCCGGGCATGGTCTCAGACCGCAGTACTCACCAGGCGGCAAGTGTAAGACACTGTGCGGCGATGCAGGATCACCGTTCCGCCAGCGTTCCGCGCAGAAACAGGCCAGCCAAGGCACCGAACATCCCCGCGCCCCCTATCGACACGTTAGTATGCCGACACTGCTTCCACAAATCGACGGGCAGGCAGCGGTGCCGCCGCACGGAGAGGGATGCCGCGAGTTGGCAGGGAGATTGTCCACAGGGGCTATGGTGGACCGAGTCACCTCAGACGGAGCCAAACCGGAGCACTCCACCCCTCTCCCCGCGAACCGCATGGTCAACGGCGGGTCCAAAGGAACTGACGACCTGCTCGGCCCTCGCCCACCGTTCACCGGGCGACTGGCCGGGTTGCCTTTAGCCCGGAAACGGTGGTACCGTGTAAGGACGAACACGGCCCTCCTCCGGCAGCGCATATGGACGACGTGTCGCCAGGCCCCGCTCTCGGACGTTGGGAAGGGGGCCCGGCCCAGGCCCTCAAAGGCACGGCGGGGCTGGGAAGTGTACCTTGTGTGCCGGAGGCCCGGCATGAAACGGAGAACAGATGAGACGCCTGACTGAGATAGCCCTGCTCCTTCCCTTGGTGACGCTGTGGGCCCGACCTCTCCCGCTCCCGACCGAGTCACCGTTGCGCCCCCGGCAGACCGTCTTGCCTCCGGCAGTCCTTCTGACCCGGTCACCGGACGATGCCCCCCGCCAGGCAGCCCCAGCCCGGAGGACGCGAGCAGGAGAACTGCAGTACTCCATAGGAGACCCCACGGATGAGGAGCAACTCTCTGTCGAGTACATCAATCGAGCGCGGGCAAACGCCTCCGCAGAAGCCCTGCTTCTCAAGACCACAACGGACCGAAACGTGCTCAGCTCATACGACTTTTTCAGCGTCAATCTGGACGAGATGGTCACGCAGTTCTCGACGTTGACGCAGACACTTCCTCCCCTGTCGATCAACGCCAAACTGACCGTGGCAGCCCGGCTGCACAGCCAGGACATGTTCGCGAACGTGTTCCAAGGCCACTACACGTCAGCGAATGGAGTCGACCCGAACGAGCAGGGAGACCATGTCGGCAATCGTGTCAGCCATCAAGGCTACAGCTACGCAACTGTGGGAGAGAACGTCGGAGCGTACACGGACGGTGTCTGGGCAGCTCACGCAGGCTTCGAAGTCGATTGGGGGTACGGTCCATACGGCATGCAGTCTCCGCCCGGCCACCGCGAGAACATTCACAGTGCTGACATGCGCGAAGTGGGCGTGGGGATTGTGTCGGGCGTCAATTCCGCTAACGGTGAAAGTGTAGGGCCACTGATCGTGACTCAGGACCTTGGGCGACAGCAGAACGCCACCCCTTTCATCACCGGAGTGGTCTACTTCGACCTGAACGGGAACAGCTTCTACGATGTGGGAGAGGGGATCGGGGGCGTCCGGGTCGATGTCGCCGGTTCCGGCTACTTCGCCCAGACAGCCATGTCGGGGGGATACTCTGTGCCAGTAGCGGGCAACGGCACCTACCAGGTAGCGTTCTCGGGACTGGGGCTGACCGTAACCGAGAAGACGGCTGTGGTGACCAGCAACCACAACGTCAAGGTCGACTACACCCCACCCTATACCCCTCCGATCATCTCCGGCGACACGACTCCCGCTGTGGGAGGGGCAACGGTCTACAGTTTCACGGACACGCCGGGAGCGACGGTGTACACCTTGCGGCAGGGATCTGTTCAGGAAACCGAGTGGACTGAAGGCGCCGAGAACGGTCCCCAGGGAATGACCATCGACGCCACGGGGAGCTATGAGGTTGTCTCCGGCCTGTCGAAGAGCGACGGGAGCTTCGGCTTCCACCTTGCCCACCCCCAAACGGACGCTCAGTCAGTGACGTTCAACGCGACATTCATTCCGTCATCCACAAGTCAATTGCTCTTCGCAAAACGGCTGGGCTACGCGGGGGAAGGACAGGAGGCCAGGCTGGAACTCTCAACCAATGCCGTCCCCAACTGGGAGACAATCTGGAGCCAGACTGGTGATGGCACGAGCGGAGAAAGCTCCTTCACCACGGTGACAATTCCCCTTCCGGAGTTTGCCGAGAAGACTGTGAAGCTGCGCGTCATCTACGACTACGCAGGAGGAACGTATTACCCACAAACAAGCGAGTCCGTCGGCTTCTTCTTTGACAATATCTCTGTCACGAACACACGATGGGCAACCGAGACGACCATCAGCACACTCGCAAGCAGCAGTCAGTTCACCTTCACTCCGACAGAGGAAGAACGCGTCTTCCTCCAGGTCCAACCAGGACAGGCAGACAGGCATTACCCGGCCGGTGTCCCGTTCGTTTGCGAGGCAAGCCCCCAGACAACGTCTGTTACCGTGACAGTCGAGGGCCCTGAGGAGGCCCGATGGAAGCTGACAGCTGAAGGGTTTGACTCGGGCTGGAAAACGAGCGAAACCACACTTCAAGAGCTCCCCTCCATCAGCTACACCTTGACCTTTAACGACATCTCCGGCTGGACCGCTCCCCCGAATAGAGAGTTGGCATTGGCAGGCCCCACCATGAACGAGTCTGCCACGTACGTCCTCGGTGTCGATTCAGACATGGATCACCTGCCGGACGATTGGGAGCAGACCATCGTCGATGCGGACCCCGCAGATGACATCGACAGCATTCTGGACGTGACCAACGGCGGAGATCTCGATCAGGACGGAAAGACGAACTATGAAGAATACCAGGGGGGAACCGATCCTACCATGTTCAACTTAACCGTGGGGCCAGTCTGGAACATGGTGTCCATCCCCAGGGAACTCCCAGTGGAGAAGAAGGATGTTGCGGCACTTTTCCCAGCTGCGCTTTTCGCATCCGCATGGGTATGGACAGGCTCGGTCTACACCTCGACGGACACGTTGAGCGCCCTCCGTGGACATTGGGTCCTGCTCGGACCGACGGAACAGACCGTGCTCATCCCAGGCATGTCGGTCAACGACCTTCCCGTCGATCTTGACATTGGCTGGAACCTCGTGGGCATACCGGAGAAGATCCTGAGACCGGTGGCCCCGGAAATCCGTGGGACGATATGGTTCTGGGACGCCGCAACCCAGAACTATCAAGCCGTCCCGGATGACGGCACGGAGGCCTTTCTCTGGCCGGGGAGAGCTTACTGGATAGAGAGCACGGCAGCCCTGCGCCTGTACCCGTAGCGGTCCGCCCTCAAGCAGCAGACTGCGTTCTCAACCCGCACAGCCAAGCGCACTGGCAACAGCGCCCTTCATCTTCGCAAGACCCATCTCCAGGACGGCACGCGGCTCCTGTTGCCAGTAGTCAGGGTTGAACAGCTCGAGGGAGAGCATCCCGACATAGCCGGCACGAACGAGGTCGGCAAGGATCGTATCCAACGGAGCGACCCCATCCCCGGGAAAAACGCGCTGAGCATCAGTGATCACAGATCGGGACGGCTTAGCCGGGTAGTCGTTCATGTGAACCAAGGCGAGTGTCTGGGGCCCAATGAGCTTCAGAGCCTCGAAGGTCCCACCGCCTTTGTACATGTGGAAAACATCGCCGAGAATACGCGCGTCAACCGCTCCGGACTCTGCAGCTACCAGGAGCGCTTCCCCTAGTCGACAGAGGATTTTCGAGTGCCCCCAGAACTCAAGGATTGGGGTCACACCATACTCGCGCCCAACAGCGACCAATGTGCCGTAACGTTCCGCCAGGTCGAGCAGTGGAATGTCGGGTTGGTCCACGATCCCTTTGGGAGGGGCAGCCAGAGCTGTGCAGCCGAGGGCACGGGCAATCTCCATGTTCCGTCGGGCTTCCTCAAGCGCTGCGGATCGTGTCCCCGGATCCGGGGAACCCCATTCGAAGAAACCGATCAAGTTGGGAACAGCAAGTCCGCAGTCACCCAACTGGCGTTTCAGGTCGGCAAGATCCCCGCCCTGATCGACATAGGCATCCAGCTCGCTGATCCACGGCTCAATCCCCTGATACCCGACGTCCGCCACCAAGTCGATCGTCTCGGGAAGAGACGGGGCTCGTTCGCGAATCGTGCTCGTGTTCACGCAGTAGGAGAAGGGGTTCTTCGGTGCATTCACGGTCTGACTCCTGGACGGGAAACGCAATGTCTGTTCAAGAAGCTCACCAACGAGCGATGAAGCTATCCCGGCAAATCCTTCCTCGCAAGAGATGATCACCTGAGCGGGAGGACATCTCCTTGATTTCTACTCCGCTTCATCTATAGGAAACACCCAGACTGCTACCAGCCGAAGAGCCAGACCAATGCCGGCAAACCTGACCCCACAGTACAAGCGCGCAGAAGATGCCTATCGACAGGCGAAGACCACGCCTGAAAAGATCGAGGCCATCGAAGACATGATGCGGGTGATCCCGAAGCACAAGGGCACCGAACACATCCGCGCCGACCTGAAGAAACGCCTCGCAAAACTACGCTCAACCGACGAGCAACAGAAGAGGAACCGGGGCGGCACAGACATCTTCTTCGTGGAAAAGCACGGGGCAGGCCAGATCCTGGCCGTCGGGATGCCAAACTCTGGGAAAAGCGCCCTCGTGGGCAAGCTCACCAAGGCCCGAGTCAATATCGCCCCTTACCCTTACGCAACTCACGCCCCCGTTCCCGGCATGATGCCCTTCGAAGACATTCAGATCCAGTTCGTCGACATGCCCCCGGTGACGAGTGAGGGCCTCGTCACCGGTATGATGGGGGGGCTCGAACGAGCGGACGCCCTCCTCATCTGCCTGGATCTATCGGCCCCGGACCTCCTTGAGCAGGCAGAAAACTGCTTCGGGGTCATGGCGGAGCGAGGACTCTTCCCCACAGGCAAGGCCGCCGTGGAGGGAATGAACAACAAGCCAATGCTCACCCTCGGAACGAAAGTCGACCTACCCGACACGGCCGACAACCTCGATGCGCTGCTCGAACTGCGGCCCGACCTCGGTCCTGTGCACCCGGTGAGCACTGAGACCGAACTTGGGCTCGATGTCCTGCCTAAGTGTTGCTTCGAACTCCTCGATATTGTCCGGATCTACAGCAAGCAACCAGGGAAACCCGCCGATAAGATCGACCCCTTCACGTTGCCCCGAGGCAGGACAGTCGTCGACTTCGCCCGAGCCGTCCACCGAGAGATAGCCGCGGATCTCAAGTATGCCCGTGTCTGGGGGTCAGGGAAGTTCGCTGGCCAGACTGTCCAGCGCGACCATATCATGGAAGATGGGGACATTGTTGAGCTTCACGTCTGACCCGGGCTTTCCCCCCATGGCCAGTGGCGCCTTCAGGCTCCAGAACAAGGGGGGGGAGATGGCGGCAGGAACTGGCGGGAACTCACTTGGGAACGCCGACCACAGGCGGACGCCCAACGCTCTTGCACATGCGGAAGAGACTGACGTAGCCCTGCCAATGCCCAAGCGCTTCCATGTCAGCGAATCCGCCCCGGAGGAACGCCTCGCGCATTCGCCCCCGTGCGTTCTCCCCGATCTCGGGTTGGCGCAGAAACGCTTCGGCCAAAGCGATGGTCAGCCGACCGAACCAGGTGGTTGGGACATCCAGGTCAAGCACCAAGAATGCCCCACCCGGCCGCAAAACGCGCCAGGCTTCCCGCGTGGCCTCCAGTTTGAGCTCAAAGTCAACGTGGTGGTAAAAAAAGGCGGAACAGACAGCATCGAACGAACCACTGGCGAACGGTAAATCCTCAGCCGCGGCGATCTCGAACACGGTTGCCTCGCATCCCCGTTTGCGCTGTGCCTGCTCTACCATCCTGGGGGCCGCGTCGATGCCCACCGCCTGCCCCCCCTGGCCCGGGTCCAGGCACTGGCCAAGACTAGCCGTCAAAGCACCTGTGCCACAACCAATATCCAGCACTCGGCATCCCGGAGTCAAGGCCAATTCCTGTACGATCCGTTGCTGGTAACGGCGTTCGCGCCCCAACGTCACGACCGGCTGGACGATATCATAGAGTGCAGCAGCGTGGTCCAGCGTTCTGCCGCGAGTCAGGATGCGCCTGACGGGACCTCGTCCCTCACCCATATCTTCGTTGCCGGCTCCACGCGTAGAAGACATGCCTACCTCACAAGATCAGCCAGATCAAGCTTGCGCAGGAGGAGCCCGCGAATCAGAGGACCAGCGCGCACCAGCCCCGTCATCCCACACCGGTCAAGCCGGGCAAGCCCGCCATCGATCCGCTGGAAAGCCACATCCAGGCCAGACTCGACAGCTTCAGGGAAGCTCTGGTAAACGCGGGAATCCTCACACGAACTTCCTGCCGCAAGCCGCTGGCGAACAGACGCAGCTCCGTCCCGTGCCGCCGCGACGGCAACCACATAATTGGCGCGCCGCAAGAGGAAGTCTCGGGCCATGTCCCGAATATCGTCAAGCACCTGACAGCCGATCCCGAAAGAGGTCATCGCTGCCTTCATCTCCGCGACTCGTTCCGCATCCAGCTGAGTCTCCACCAACTCCGGGCCAAGAAACGGTACCTGAAACAGGATCCCCGTCTTCAGGGGGTGGAGCTCATTGAGTATGTATGCCGGATCGGACCAGTCCTCAAATCCATCTTCCTCCATCGCTTCCTCAGCCCCGCTCGGAAGCAGAATGCGGAGCGTGTGGACAGACAGAGAACGCGCCTCAGGTCGCGACAACACGCCAGCCTCGACCGCTTGATCCAGAACGCTGTGCAAGACCCGATCCGCCATCATGATCGTGACGATCTGGGGCATGATCCTGGAGTCGTTCGACATCCGGAAGTGGAAGACGGACTTGTCCTCGTTATCCAACAGGTTGTCCGCCGAGGTCACCCAGGCCCGGAACAGGTGGTTGAGCACGGCGTAAAGCCGACAGCGGTCGGGAGAGACGGGAAGCGTCTGCAACGCGGCGACGAAAAACGTGGAGAACAGGTTGCGCTCCAGATCGAGAAGTTCGGCAGGCAGAGCCCCCAAGGTTACCCGGAAAGCCGGGGCGATGCCGGCCTGATCCCCGAGGACGGCGTCCGCCTCACTCCAGGCCGCCCGAATCGCCTGCTGCTGAACGGCCAAGGCCCGACCGAGAAGTGGCACGCCGGCCAACGTCTGAACACTGAGCATGTCACGGAACTCCTGAAGCTGCAGTCGCCCGAAAGAACGTACCCGGAGCGCGGAGCCGGGGGGGGGACGACGCGGAACATACGCTCCCGGGCGGTCGTTACCATAGTGCGCCTCGCGCCGCAACACGCGCCTGGACATGCAAGAGTCGCCGCGGGAAGCCCCGTGGCAGTACTCGAGGCCAGGAGAATCCCGCTTCGGCGGTTGAGAACCGCGAACCAGACAGTCCTGAATTTCCTGAGCGGTCAATCCCCCATGTTCTGAATCCACGCTATGTTACGACTCTGATCCATACTGTCAGCATCCCGTTGGCGCCGCGTTAGACGGCCGTTAGCATTCCACTAGGACTTACTTTATGCCAACCTGTCTCCAACACCTTCACGCGGACGCACCGCAGCTGAGATCCGCTACGCCACACTTGCGCCGGCACCCACGGCGTTCTCGGCTGCAATCGGCCTCTGTTCAGGTCCTGGTTGCTGTGCTGGCCACCGTGCTGGTAGGCTGTCAGAGAACGGCCGAAACGGACGTGGCAACAATCACGATCAGTCATGGAGGTGAACAGTTAGGACGGTGTGGAGAGCTTGCGCCCAAGTCGCTGACCGTCGAGGTCCTTGGCCCGAAGCGGCGGGGACTCTTGGGAGGGTCGGGGCACGCGCGTCCCGTCCCCAACGTCAAGGTCTTGTTCGAGCCCTTGTCACCTGAGCGGGGCCTGGAAATTGTCGGGGAACCGGAGCAGACCACGAACGAGGGAGGGACGGCCTCTGTGGAGGTCCGCCTGGGGCGTTCCTTTGGCGACCAATATGTCCGCATCCGCCTCCCCAACCACCCGGGCATCAGTGCACTGGCAAGGCTGACGGCCGGTATCGCCGTGTACGGTTCCCACCAGGAGACGCTGGCCGGAGAGGAACTCCCCGCCCCTCTGACGTTGGCCTTGACCGATGAGAGCGGTGAACCGCTCTCCGGGATACCCGTCCATTTCCGTCTCAGCTCCCAGCCGGGCTCCAAGGGGAAGCTGAGCGTGTCTCGAGGCAAGACCAATTCCGAGGGCCAGATTTCGGTCAACCTGAAGACCGATCCCAAGGCCACAGGTAGGTATATGGTCACAGCCGAGATCGCTGATCCTGAACAGCGTTACGCAGCACGAGCCGTGGTAATGGATGCCATGGCAATCAATCGAACGGGATTGATGCTCGGAGTTCTTGGCGGACTCGGGCTCTTCATCTTCGGCATGACCCTCATGAGCGAAGGGCTCCAACAGATTGCCGGACCACGACTCCGGACGGTCCTTCAGTTCCTCGCCCAGAACCGATTTGTGGGAGTACTGGCGGGGGCCACAGTTACGGCGGTCATTCAGTCATCCAGCGCCTGCACAGTGATGGTCGTCGGCTTCGTGAACGCAGGCCTCCTGAACCTGCAGCAGTCTATCGGGATCATCATGGGAGCCGCCATCGGGACGACGGTCACGGGCCAAATGGTGTCGCTCAAACTGGAAGTTCTGGCCTTGCCGGCCATCGCGTTCGGTGTCACCATGCTGCTCATTGCTCGGAGGAGTGCGACCCGCAGCCTGGCCCAGACCATCGTCGGTTTCGGGATGCTCTTCCTCGGCATGACCATGATGTCCGCCCAGCTCAAAGGCCTCGCACAGTTCCCATCATTCATCCGCTTCTTCAGCACCTTCGACTGCCAACCCCTCACCACAGGTGGGAGCATGCCGTGGAAAGCCGTCTTTGGAGCCGTGGTCATCGGCACCATCATGACCATGGTTGTACAGAGCAGTTCGGCAACCATCGGGCTCACAATCGCCCTGGCCAGCAGTGGCTTGGTGAACTTCTACACCGCAATCCCCTTGATCCTGGGGGACAACATCGGCACAACCATCACGGCCATCCTTGCCTCCATCGGCACCAATCGGAAGGCCCGACAGGCTGCGATCGCGCACACGGTGTTCAAGATGATCGGGGCCACCTATATGATCATCCTGTTCTACGTCCCTCTGAACGGTGTCCCCATCTTTATGCACATCGTGGACCTGATCACTGCGGGGGATGTGTTCGCGGCGACCCCGGAGAACATCGGCAGGCACGTCGCCTCCGCCCATACGCTGTTCAACATCGTGAATGTGCTGGCCTTTCTGCCCTTCGTTGGGAGCCTGGCATGGCTTTCGGAACGGATCTTGCCATCCCCGGCGGACGAAGCCCTCAAAGTTCAGACACTCGAACCGCACCTGCTCACTACGCCTTCATTTGCCTTGGAACAGGTAGAGACGGTCGTGCGCCAGATGGGCCGGGATGCCTGGAAGAACACGGAAGTAGCCGTGAGAATGCTGACCCGAGGCGAGAAGGGCTCAGTCGAAGCAATCTCCCGCAGAGAGGCACGGATCGACGAACAACAGCACGATATTGCCGAGTATCTCGCCAAGCTCACCCAGCGCGCCCTGACCGAGGCACAATCAGATGCAATCCCCAGACTCATGCACTGTGCCCACGACGCGGAGCGGATGGGAGACCACGCCATCAACATTCTGGATCTGGTCGAGAAGCTGACCAACGGCAACGCCAAGTTCTCGAAAGCAGCGATCGGGCAACTCGATGAGATGCTCGAGATCGTGAGACGCCAGGCAGAAATCGCGTTCGCCGCGCCCGACGCCGAATCGCCCCCGTCACCGGACAAAGTTCTGCGCCTCGAAGGTGAACTCCGCAAGGCCGTCGAGCAGTCCGAGCAAGACCATGAGCGCCGTCTTCGCCGAGGGAAATGCGATGTTCAGGCCGGTCTTCTGTTTGTCGAATTGCTGAACGATGTGCGACGTATTGGGGAACATCTGGGGAACATTGCCCAGCGAATGCTGCCGGCCAGCGTCCCTCCCAGTGCGGCCAGCACGCAACCAAGCTAGGACGCTCGCGGCCCAAAACCAGAACGCAGCCAACGGATGCCCGTTGGAGGGCGAGAGTCCCCTCGAGCCGAGATTGCCGTTCAGGCACTGAGATTGGCATTCACCACTGATCTCCCCACGGCCTCCTTGATCTCCCCTGGGAAGTGACCGGATGTGGGGCACTCGAGACCGTCCCTCTGAGTTATCCCTGCCGCGAGAGACACACCCAACTTCTGCAGCTACGTTAACGCCGCCTGCGATCATGCCCCACATCAGACGTGGCAGGTCGACGTGACGAATCAGGTCCAGTGAGACAGAGGAGACCGATCGTGAGAGTTCTCGTAACCGGCGGAGCCGGATTCATAGGCAGCCATTTGGTCCAGCATTTCCAGGGCAAGGCCGACGTCCGGGTTCTCGACAACCTTCGTACAGGCTACCTGGAAAACCTGGACGGCTTTGAGGTCGAATTCATCAAGGGATCCATCCTTGATCGCCATGTCCTAAGCCAGGCGATGAAGGGGGTTGATTACGTGTTCCACCTGGCCGCGATGATCAGCGTCCCCGAGTCGATGTCCTGCCCGGGGGATTGCGTCGAGATGAACACGATCGGGACGCTTAACGTGCTGGAAGCCGCAGCTGAGGCCGGAGCCAAAAAGCTCTGTTTCAGCACCTCGGCAGCCGTCTACGGGGACAACCCGATCGTGCCCAAGCGCGAAGAGATGTACCCGGAACCGAAGAGTCCCTACGCCGTTACCAAACTGTCGGGGGAGTACTACTGCGGAATGTTCGCGGCTGAAGGACGCCTGGCCACCACGTGTTTGCGCTACTTCAACGTGTTCGGCCCGCGTCAGGATCCTGGGAGTCAATATGCGGCGGCAGTCCCGATCTTCGTATCGCGCGCTCTGAAGGGCGAGACCATCACCATCTTCGGCGACGGCGAACAGACACGTGACTTCATCTACGTCAAAGACATCGTGGCAGCGAACGCGTTCTTCGCCACCCACCAGGACATGGGCGGCGTCTACAACGTGGCCTACGGAGGAAGCATCACGATCAACGACCTGGCGACCAGGATTGTCGAGCTGACCGGCTCCTCCTCCGAGATTGCCCACGCACCGGAGCGCGCCGGTGATGTCAAACACTCACGCGCCGCCGTGGAGCGCCTTGCCGCCACAGGGTTCGAGCCAACCAGCGACTTCGATGCCGGGCTGGCAAAGACCGTCGACTTCTTCCGCGCCAAGTGGGCGTAACGTCCGGTCAAGTCAGGACGAGTCTCCTTCATGAAAATCCTCTTTGTATGCACCGGCAACACGTGTCGCAGCCCGATGGCTGAGGCCTACTTCCGCAACCTCTGCACCAAACGCGGAATGAAGGACGTGGTCGTCGCCTCAGCAGGCGTTGCCGCGGTCAACGGGAGCCCCCCGAGCCGCCAGGGCGTTGAAGCCCTCAAACGCCTGGGAGTGCCTGCCGCAACGGGAGGAAGCTCAGAGACAACGCGAGAGCTGGCAGAGGAAGCCGATCTCATCCTGGCCATGACCGCAACCCATGAAGCAACCCTTGCGGGCCGCTTCCCCACTGCTGATGCAAAGATTCATCTGCTGCTGGACTTCGCGGACGAAACAGGTGATGTTGCCGACCCCTACGGGGGAACAGTTGCCGAGTATACCGCCTGCCTTAGAGGGATGATCCCGGCACTCGATAAACTCGCCGAGGTCGTTCAAGACTCCCTGCGGGAGCCTGCATAAGACGGAACAGAATCACGCCATCACACGTCCATATTCACGGGGCCAAAGGAGAATACTATGAGCGTCCAGATCCAGTCCGTTTCCAGCAATTTCGAGCGTGAACCACTTCTGCGCCCATTCGGTTTCAAGGGCGCCTACGTGTCTGAAATCTGGCAGTCGATTGCCGGTATGGTCTCAGCGAATGGACACCGCGCGGCAGCTCTGAACACCCAGAGCCCGCTCTGGTCCGACGCCGACGTGTTCACCGCCCATTCCGAGGCAGCCGGCAACGCCCTCATGTTCACACTGACCGAGTATGCCCTACGCCAGGCTCAAGGCAGGTGCTTCGACAGCCCTATCGAGTTGCTCGATGAGCTCCTGCCCGTAGTACACGACTATGGCAAGAAAGTCACGAACAAAGACGACCTGCGCCTCACCTTTGCTCTCAACGCACTCGTGGGAGTGGATGCGGCAGCCTGGTTGCTGCACGCCCAGCAGAACGGTATCACAACCTTCGATGAACTCGTACCGGAGGCATACCGCTGCGCCCTGGCCAACCGCCACTCGAAAGTTGCCTGCATTCCTCTGATGGCCTACGGGATTCCCCTGGAAGAGATCGTCGAGGCTGTCGAAGACGGGTTCTTCTTCCTGAAGGTCAAGATCGGGTCGGATCCCGACAAAGACGGTGATCGTGAGAAGATGCTGCAGTGGGACATGGCCCGTATCGAGGCGATCCACAACGCCATTGGCAGCCGCCCAACTCCCTACACCGAAAACGGCAAGATTCCCTACTACTTCGATGCAAACGGCCGCTATGACAGCAAAGAGCGCCTCCAACGCTTCCTGGATCACACGAAGAAGATCGGCGCGTTCGACCAAATCGCGATCATCGAGGAACCGTTCCCGGAGGAGTACAAGGTCCATGTCGGGGACCTGGGTGTACGCATCGCCGCTGATGAAAGCGCCCACTGCGACGAAGATGTGCGCGAACGCATCGAGCTCGGATATGGAGCCATCGCCCTCAAGCCGATCGCGAAAACCCTCAGTATGACCCTCAAAATCGCCAAGGTCGCTCACGAAGCCGGCGTTCCCATGTTCTGCGCTGATCTGACCGTCGGACCGATCCAGGTGGACTGGAACAAGACATTCGCCTCACGTCTGGCGCCGCTCCCCGGAATGACCATCGGCGTAGTTGAGACGAACGGACACCAGAACTACAAGCGCTGGAGCACACTGCAGTCCTACCATCCCTGCAACGGTAACCCGTGGATGCAGGTCAACGATGGATGCTTCGCCTTGGAGGAGGAGTTCTTCGCACGCAGTGGCGGAATCTTCGACAAGTCAGAACACTACTCAGGTCTGGTCTTCGCGGACTGACCGGCAGAGAAAGACGCGCCACTGGATTGCCCGGAAAACACTGACAGGCGACTGCGCTTCATCGTCGGCGTCACCCTACTGACGGTCAACATGCCGTTGGGCCTGGGAGCCGTAGCTGTGGGTGGCATGCTCTTTGCCACCACCAAGAACGCCGACTGGCTGCGCCTTGCGGCCGCAATCTACGCCTTCTCCTGGGTACTCCTTGGCCTGGGCCTGCTTCTGGCCGGGCGGTCCGGCTATGCCTACGCCAAGGAGTTCTGGCACCGACGCCGGAAGCTCGTCATCCCGCACCGTCACCACGATGCGCCCCCGCCAGACGACGAAGCAGACTGAGCGTCCCCGCTCAGCTTCCCCTGTCCGTCAGAGCCGTGACCAACAGGAGCGGTCCTCCCCTGTCCGGCCGGGGCTTGGTCTGCTGAATAGAAGGGACGCCCCGCCCTCCACAAGAACGGGTCCCCCTGGAGCGGCACCCCAAGAAAAAGAGGCGCTCCCGCCGTAAAGCGAGAGCGCCTCAATATGCAATGGGCAGCGCTATTTCCGCTGCCCGATGGGACAGGGCGGCCCGATCACGCGGCCGGGTCGCCAAGCGCCCGGGGGCAACTTACATCATGCCGCCCATGCCGCCCATGCCGCCCATGCCGCCCATGCCGCCGCCACCCGGAGGTCCGGCAGGCATCGGGGGCTCTTTCTCAGGGATCTCGGTGATCAGACACTCTGTTGTCACCAGCAGACCAGCCACGGAAGCCGCGTTCTGCAGAGCTGCGCGCTCGACCTTGGTCGGGTCGATGATACCAGCAGCCATCATGTCAACGTAGCTGTCTGTCGCAGCGTTATAGCCCTGCGCCCCTTCGCCTTCCTTAACCTTCATCACGACGATGGAACCTTCAACGCCGGCGTTGGCCGCGAGCTGACGCAACGGATCGGTAACAGCCCGGCGGACGATGTCGACGCCTGTGGCTTGGTCGCCTTCGGCCTCAAGACAGCACAGGGCCTTCTTCGAAGCACGCAACAGAGCAACACCGCCGCCGGGAACAATCCCTTCCTCGACAGCAGCGCGCGTGGCGTGCAGAGCGTCCTCAACCCGAGCCTTCTTTTCCTTCATCTCGGTCTCGGTCGCCGCCCCAACGTTGATGACCGCAACGCCACCGGCGAGCTTCGCAAGACGCTCCTGGAGCTTCTCACGATCGTAGTCGGACGTCGTCTCTTCGATCTGACGCTTGATCTGGTTCACGCGCCCGGCGATCCCGCTCGCCTGGCCGGCGCCCTCGACGATCGTCGTGTTCTCTTTGCTGACCGTCACGCGCTTGGCACTGCCCAACTGATCAGCGGTCACCGACTCGAGCTTGATGCCGAGATCCTCGGTCACGCATGTGCCGCCAGTCAGAATGGCCAGATCCTCAAGCATGGCCTTGCGGCGATCGCCAAAGCCCGGAGCCTTGACCGCGCAGCAATTCAGCGTGCCGCGCAACTTGTTGACCACGAGCGTAGCAAGAGCTTCGCCGTCTACGTCCTCGGCGATGATCAGGAAGGGCTTGCCCTGCTTTGCAACCGTCTGCAGGAGGGGGAGCATTTCCTGGAGATTGCTGATCTTCTTCTCGTGGATCAGGATCAGGCAGTCCTCGAGCATGCACTCCATGTCTTCGCTACTCGTCACGAAGTAAGGGGAGAGGTAGCCCTTGTCGAACTGCATGCCTTCAACGACGTCCAGCGTGGTCTCGATCGTCTTGGCTTCTTCGACCGTAATCGTGCCATCCTTGCCGACCTTATCCATGGCGTCAGCAATGATGTCCCCGATCGTGGCGTCGGAGTTGGCGGAAATTGTCGCGACTTGGGCGATCTGAGCGCGGTCTTCGACCGGAACACTCATTTCGGCCAACTCAGCAACGATGGCCTCGACGGCCGTGTCGATGCCCCGCTTCAGGCCCATGGGATTGGCACCGGCGGTCACGTTCTTGAGACCTTCACGGAAGATCCCCTCGGCCAGAATCGTTGCCGTCGTCGTGCCGTCACCGGCGACATCCGACGTCTTACTCGCAACTTCCTTGACCATCTGAGCACCCATGTTCTCAAACGGGTTCTCGAGCTCGATCTCCTTGGCGACGGTCACACCATCTTTGGTGACGGTGGGAGAACCGAATTTCTTGTCCAGGACGACGTTACGGCCCTTCGGACCGAGTGTGACCTTGACGGCGCTGCTCAGGGCTTCCACCCCACGCAGAATGGCCTGACGGCCCTTGGTGTCGAACGCAAGCTGTTTAGCTGGCATGGTAGATATCTCTCCTTGGTCTCAATTCATTCAGGGACGATGTCGTGCCGCAACGCATTGCTGGTCCCGGGCTCGCCCCAAACACTTACGAGCAGGTCTACTCGACAACAGCGAGAATATCGCTGACGCTGAGGATCTTGTACTCCTTGTCGTCGTACTTGATCTCCGTGCCGCCATACTTGCTGGTCAGGACCGTGTCACCAATCTTGACCTCGAAAGGAACGTCGTTCCCGTCGTCATCTTTCGTGCCGGTTCCGAGCGCGACGATGACCGCCTCCTGCGGCTTCTCTTTCGCGCTGTCAGGGATCACGATTCCTCCCTTGACCACTTCCGTCTCTTCCAGGGCTTCGACCAGTACGCGGTCACCCAACGGTTTGATGTTGATAGCCATGCAACACGTCTCCTTCTCTGCCTTCGGTCGGCTGTTGCGGCCGACACTTTTTCTCACGACTTACTTATCGTCGTCCACCATCCGAAAGTCGGCGTCGATGACACCATCGTCATCGCCCCCGGGCTTCTGCTGCTGCTTTTCCGCATCTTCCGGGGCAGGCCCACCCGCCGGCGGGGGCTGCTGCTCCGGGCCGCCGCCCTGAGCTTGAGCCGTCTTGTAGAGCTCCTCAGCAAAACTGTGCATCTTGCTCTCGAGATCTTCCATGACCGACTTCATCTGCTCTGTGTCGTTCGCTTCGACGGCCTTCTTCAGGTCCTCGATCCCTGCCTCAACCGGTTTCTTGATCTCATCGGGAATCTGTTCGCCATTGTCCTTGATCTGTTTCTCGGTCTGGTAGATCATCGAATCCGCGCGGTTCCTGACCTCGATGTCTTCCCGGCGTTTCTGGTCCTCTTCAGCATGGGTCTTGGCGTCGTCAACCATTTGCTTGATCTCGCCATCATCAAGCCCTGAGCTTCCCGTGATGGTGATCTTCTGTTCCTTGCCGGTCCCGAGATCCTTGGCGGAAACATTCAGTATCCCGTTGGCATCGATGTCGAACGTGACCTCGATCTGCGGAACCCCGCGCGGAGCAGGCGGGATATCCTGCAAGTGGAAGCGCCCGATGGTCTTGTTACCATTCGCCATCTCACGCTCGCCCTGCAAGACATGAATCTCCACGGATGGCTGGCTGTCGCTGGCCGTGCTGAAGATCTCACTCTTGCGGGTCGGGATCGTGGTATTCCGCTCGATCAACTTTGTGGCAACGCCGCCAAGGGTCTCAATCCCGAGCGACAGAGGAGTGACGTCGAGCAGGAGAACATCGTCCACATCCCCCTTCAGGACGCCGCCCTGGATCGCCGCCCCAACCGCGACGACCTCGTCCGGGTTGACCCCTTTGTGAGGCTCTTTGCCAAAGACGCTCTTCGCCACTTCCTGGATCCTGGGCATCCGGGTCATTCCACCAACCAGAATCACCTCGTTCACTTCGGGGGCCGTGAGACCGGCATCGCTCAGGCAATTCTGGCAGGGAGCCGCTGACCGCTGAGCCATGTCCTCAACAAGCTGTTCGAGCTTTGCGCGGGATAAGGACTGGGTGAGGTGCTTCGGGCCTGAGGCGTCGGCCGTGATGAACGGCAGATTGATCTCCGTCGACGCGCTCGAGGAAAGCTCGCACTTGGCCTTCTCAGCGGCCTCCTTCAGGCGCTGCAGCGCCATCTGGTCCTGGCGCAGATCGACGCCATTGTCCTTCTTGAACTCGGTGACGAGCCAATCGATGACTGCTTCGTCGAAGTCGTCACCCCCAAGATGCGTGTCACCATTGGTGGCTTTCACCTCAAAAACGCCGTCACCGATTTCGAGGATTGAGATGTCGAATGTCCCGCCGCCAAGATCGTAAACAGCGATCTTCTCATCCGCACTCTTGTCCATGCCGTAGGCGAGAGAAGCAGCGGTCGGCTCATTCACAATCCGCTTCACGTCCAATCCTGCGATGCGACCGGCGTCCTTGGTGGCCTGACGCTGGCTGTCATTGAAATAGGCGGGCACGGTGATGACCGCTTCAGTGATCGTCTCTCCCAGGTAGGCTTCGGCGTCCGTCTTCATCTTCTGAAGAATCATGGCCGAGATCTCCGGGGGAGAGAACGTCTTGTCCCCGACCTTCACGTGGGCATCGCCGTTCTTTGCCGCAACCACCTCGTAGGGGACGAGATCGGTTTCGTGCTTCACCTCAGCGAACTTGCGTCCCATGAATCGCTTGATCGAGTAGACCGTGTTCGCCGGATTGGTGACTCCCTGGCGCTTCGCGGTTGTCCCAACCAAACGCTCACCGTCTTTGGCGAAAGCGACCACCGATGGCGTGGTCCGGTTACCTTCGGCGCTCGGGATTACGACGGGCTCGCCACCTTCCATCACCGCCATACACGAGTTCGTGGTCCCCAAATCGATGCCCAAAATCTTCGACATAACTAGCCTCCTATGATCAACCTGGAGAACCTAACGGCTGCCCCATTACATCACTGCGTGCATACGTAGACAGCACTCCCAAGCAGAGGACTTGCCAGAAAGCCAGAAACAACTCTCTAACCACTTATCACTACACCTCTTACAGAACACGCTATAACCGACAGGTCGAGCCGCTGTGCGCGGTCGTGTCACCTTCCGCGTTCCCCGCCTGTCACACTGCGCCAACTTGGCACACGGCCAGAGAGATGGGAGCTCCCATGTCCCAAACCGTAGAAAGCGCTCACCAGTGAAGTATGGTATCTCTGTCGGCGAGGACGGGGAAAGGATGATGCCCTGTCGTCCGGCCTCCGCCGGCCATCCCGGCAACAAGCATTGGTGACATGATCGACCTGCTTCAAATCAGGAATCTGGCCTTGGTGCCTGAGCTCGATGTGAGCTTTGAGCCGGGATTGAATGTTGTGACGGGTGAAACCGGGGCAGGCAAGTCTCTGGTCCTCGGTGCCGTGCAGCTCCTGCTCGGAGAACGCGCCAGCCCAACGGTCATTCGGGCCGGAGCCACCCAGTGCGAAGTCACGGCGGCAATCGCCCTTCAGCGAGTGGATGCTGAGGTTAAGCCTCAGGTGGTCCAGCTGATCGAGGATGCCGGCCTACCGGCCTGTGAAGAGGGAGAGCTCGTTCTGCGGCGGGTGGTAACACGGTCCGGCAGCAGAGCATTCGTCAATGCCCGTCCCGTCACCGCACAGATCTTACGGACCCTCGGGGAGCTGCTGATCGACATCCATGGTCCCCACGATCACCAGTCACTGCTGCAGAGCCGGAACCAGCTTGAGATCCTTGACACCTTTGCGGGTCTCGGCCCCGTGGCAAGCCAGTGTTCTGATGCCTGGCAGGACGTGCAGCGCCTTCAAAACGAACTGGAAGCCGCCAAGAGCAAACACGTGTCCGGCAATGACCTGGGTCTGCTGCAGCACGAGCTCAGCGAGATCGAGAATGCCGACCTCAGTGAGGAAGATGAAGCGCGTGTCCTCGAACGACATCGCGTAGCCGCCAACGCGCGGCACCTTCTGGACATCGCCCTGCAATGCAGCCGGGGCCTGACGGAATCCGAAGACGCGATACTCGAACAGCTGACCACAGTGGTACACTTGATCCAGGAAATCGCGGACACCGACAGGGAACGCGGAGCGGAATTCTCTGAGCGCCTGGGGGATGCAGTGGAAACGCTCCAGGACCTGAGCTTCGACCTCCAGGCCTACGCCGATACCCTCGACCTGGATGAAGAAGAGCTGGTTGCGCTTGAAGAGCGACTCGAACTGATCCAACGGATGAAGCGAAAGTACGGCCCGACGATCGGCGATGTGCTAAACACAGCGGATGAGTTGCGCACCCGAATCGCCGAGACGGAAGACAGGAAACGGGCAGCACGCGTGCTTGAAGCAGAGATCCGCGCAAACCAGGAACGCTACCAACGGGCAAGTGATCGCTTGCGGGAAGGACGCCGGGAGACGGCCTCACGACTCGGCGAAGCTATCACCGCAAAGCTGCAAAACCTCGGCTTTGCCCGATCCGAACTGAACATTGGCGTTGAGGAAGCCGCACCGGGCCCCAGGGGAGCCGATCGGGTGGAGTTCTGCTTCGCCCCAAACCCGGGTGAGCCGTTGCTCCCCCTCCGCCGGATCGCCAGCAGCGGAGAGATGGCTCGAGTCATGCTCGCCGTGAAAACCGTGCTCACTGGAGCAGACAGAATCCCGATACTCCTCTTTGATGAGGTCGATGCAAATGTGGGGGGGCGAGTAGCGGTCAAGGTAGCGGAAGAGCTCCAGGCCATCGCAGAAAAACACCAGGTATTCGCGATAACACACCTCCCACAGATCGCCGCGGCCGGTGATCAACATTTTGTCGTGACCAAGTCCGTCGTTGACCAACGGACCCTGACCGACATGCACACCGTGACCGGTGATGATCGCCGCCAGGAACTCGTCCGCATGCTTGGCGCTCCCGAAGCATCCCAGGCGGCGGAGAAGCACGCCCAGGAAATGCTGGACAGCGCCCGTTGACCGGAGCCCCTTGAACAGCGACGTTACACACGGAAGCACCTGCTCCCGGACAGCCGATGACACAGCCATGAACGAACGACCCGAAAGAGCACCGATGGACGCCAAGCTCAGTACCTGCCCCCCCCTCCGGAACATCGGTCCAGCCCAAGCTGAGTGTCTCTGCATGAGCAAGCAGAGGGCAACCTGTGCCCTGGCCCTCCTGACAGCCGCGCTTTTCCTTGTTCCAGGATGCACGCGCACAGACCTCGACACGGCCCTACAGGAAGCGGTTGTCCTCGCCTCCAAGGCGAAATGGGACCTGGCCATCGAGCAGACCGAGAAGTGTGTCGATGTCGCCCCGAAAGACACGACCGCGCTCGTGCTCCACGGAATCTGCCTCTATGAGGGAGAACGGCAGGAAGACGCCTTGGAGATCCTGCAGCAGGCGGTCACGCTGGCCCCCGAGGAGTTCATGCCGAATTTCTTCTACGGCTGGGCCCTCGCCGGCGCTGGGAAGTACGCTGATGCCGTCGCGCCTTTGAGCCGGGCTCGAGAACTCCGGGACCAGCATCCAGATGCCCTGCCCGATGTCCTGGTGCTCCTGGCCAAATGCTGCCTGGAGCAGAATCTCCCGAAAGGCAAGACCTGCCTTCAGGCTCTGCGCAGATATCGCAGCTTTGCCGAATCACCCGAAGTCTACAACTCCCTGGGCCTGCTCCAGGTTTACCAGGGCGAGTACGAGAACGCCAGGGAGAGCTTCGGCGAGGCGTTGCGCCACGACCGCGAGAACGCAGTAGTCCTGCAGAATCTCGCGGTCCTTAACGACGTGTACCTGGGCGACCCCGTCAAAGCCCAGAAGTATTACCTCAGCAGCCTCGCCGCCCGCCAGGCAGCCGGAGACAGCCGAAACCAGGAGAAGATCCGCGGGCGCCTGAAACGGCTGGCCAAAGAACGACGACGACTTCTCAGTACCCCGGAAAAGAAGGACACGCCTGCAGAGCCGCCCGGCGAATAGACCGAGGTAGTCACAGACGAACCCCACATGGCCGGACGAATTCCAGAAGAGACCATCGAAGATATCCGTCACCGCGCTGACTTGGTTGACGTCATCGGCTCCTACGGACCGCTCAAGCAGCGCGGCAGCGACTACTGGGCCTGCTGTCCCTTCCACAAAGAGAAGACGCCATCCTTCAAGGTGAGCGCCACCCGGCAGACCTACTACTGCTTTGGCTGCAAGAAGAGCGGCAACGTCTTCAGCTTCCTCATGGAACAGGAGAACGTGGATTTCGTGGGAGCCGTTCGGATGTTGGCCCAGCGTGTGGGGGTCCGGATCCCGGAGCCGGAAGCCTACGGCGGCGAAGCCGGTGACGGCAACGCAGCCTGGCAGAAGAAAGAGAAGCTGCTGGCCCTGCATCAGGATGTGACCCGATGGTACCAACAGAAGCTCGGAGAAGGAGTCGGCACGGGTGCACGCCAGTACCTGGATTCCCGGAAGCTCCCCGGTGATGCCATCCAGACCTTCGGCCTCGGCTACGCCCCTAATGCATGGGACGAAGTGATCCGCTGGGGCGAAACCCGCAATTACCCCCTCGACTTGCTGGTCACCGCAGGGCTCGTCTCCAGCCGGGACGAGGGACCGCGACAACGCCATTACGACCGGTTCAGAGATCGCCTCATGTTCCCCATTTGGGATGAACTCGGACGCGTGGTTGGCTTCAGCGGACGCATCCTCACGCCCGACTCCAAAGCCCCGAAATACGTCAACACTCCGGAGACGCCTCTCTTCCATAAAGGCCGTCTGCTCTATGGGCTCCACATGGCCCGGCAAGCCTTCAAGGACATGGGATACGCACTCGTCTGCGAAGGGCAGATCGATGTCATCGCCTGCCATCGTGCGGGCCTGATAAACGCCGTAGCACCGCAGGGAACTGCCTTCACTGAAGAGCAGTGCCGAATGCTCAAGCGCTTTACTCAGAATATCACCTTGGCATTCGATGCGGACGAGGCAGGAGCCAAAGCCGTGATGAAGAGCATCGGCATCGCCCATGGCCAGGGGCTGACCGTAAAGGTGGTGGTCCTCCCGGAAGGCGACGATCCCGACAGCATCCTGAGTCGAGGCGGCAATCAGGCGTTGATGGATGCCATGGGCCAGGCTCAGGAGGCGATGACCTATGTGTTCGAGATGGCAGCGGTCACGCATGACATCAACTCACCACAGGGAAAATCTGCCATCGTGCGCAGTGTTCTCGAGGTGGTCGCGACCCTTACCGACACCGTCACTCGAGCCACCTACTGCCAATGGCTGAGTCAAAGACTCGCGCTGCCTGAACAAGCCATCTTTGATGGGCTGAACCAAATTCTCAACGCACAGCAACGAGCAACACGCCGAGGCTCAAGGAACTTCAGACGCTCCTCTCAGCCTCGGCAGCACGGGCACGCTGCAGCTCCCCCGCAACCCCAACAGGGCGGCGGAAGCCCAGACGCTCCCCGCGCCACCCCTGCCGGAGGCCACGAACCTCAGTACGAGGACCGGAACGACTACGGCGCGCCGGACGATGAGCCCCCAGGCGCGCCGACTCCGCCTCCATTCGCCATGCCGCTGTCCCTGGCGGACCAAGCTGAGCTGACTCTCCTGGATCTGGCCATCCATCACGGCTTCCTGGCCCACGAGCTCGTTGACCGACTCCCACCGGAATCGGTCAGCGGCACGCCGATCGGCAAGGCACTCAATCAGGTAATCGCCTGCGCGGCCCAGGGCGAATGGTCTGAAGCTGCGGACCAACTCACCGGAGACCTCCAACTCGCGAGCAATCCCCACATCGCCAGAATTCTGGTGGAAACGAACTTCGGACGCTTCGACCCCGAACACACCGAGGAGAAAAGACGCCTGGAGATGGAGAGTGTTCTACAGAAGGCCATGGAAGACTGCCTGAACCAGCTCAGCCGAGATCGGTTGGAGCAGCGGACGCGCACGGTCCAGATGGCCCTGGTCAGCGAAACCGACCCGGAGAAAGTGCGCCAGCTGCAAACCGAGTTTATGCAGCTGGTCCGCGAGAAGCAGCAGATGCAAACGCCGCTCCTGTGACCATTCCCCCCATGGTGAGAGGGGGCACCACCACTAGAATGAAGTCTTCCTGCTGAGCAGATCTCGGGGCATCCCTGCCCGGGGTCACCGGCACGGCACAAGCCCTGCGGCTTACATGTCTTCCAGGCCGTAAGTGTGTAGCTTCCGGTGGAGCGTCCGTCGGCTGATTCCTAGGTGTTTGGCGGCCGCCGTGCGATTGCCGTTGGTCTCACGCAACGCACGGACGATGAGATTCCGCTCCTGGGTATCGATGTCCAGTGCGGCCTCAGAACCAGACTCTGGCTCAGAGCCGAGGGCCTTGGTCGAGAGCTCCTCTCCTACAGCCAGACGGACGTCCACTGGAACATCCTTCAGAGTCAAACTCGCTCCCCGAGCCATCACGACCATCCGCTCAACGCAGTTGCGCAGCTCGCGGACATTCCCGGGCCAGCCGTAGGCCGTCAAGACCTTCAGCGCTTCTGGAGTGAATCCGTTCAAGGTCTTGCCATTCTCTTCCGCCGTGGCCTGCAGGAAGTAACTGAGCAAAAGCGAAACGTCCTCTCCCCGTTCACGCAGGGGAGGAAGGTGAACATTCACGACGTTCAGACGATAGTAGAGATCCTCACGGAACACCCCGTCCTCTACAGCGGCCTTGAGGTCGCGGTTGGTGGCCGCCACGAGGCGTACATCAACATCAATCGAGTCACTTCCGCCAACCCGCTCGAATGATCGCGTCTCCAACACACGCAGCAGTTTGACCTGAGTTGAGGCGTCAATCTCGCCGATCTCGTCAAGGAACAGTGTCCCTCCTTCGGCCCGTTCAAAACGCCCTGTCGTGCGTTCATGGGCGCTGGTGAACGCGCCCTTCTCGTGGCCGAAGAGCTCACTCTCAAGAAGGTTCGGGTTGAGCGAGGCACAGTGCAAGACAACGAACGGCTTGTTCTGGCGCGGGCTCAAGCGATGAATCGCATGAGCCATCAGTTCTTTCCCTGTTCCGCTTTCGCCGGTGAGAAGGACGGTAGAACGAGCTGTCGCCACCTGCCGGACCGTCTCGAATACGTCCGTCATCGCTCCAGATCGACCGATGATACTGTCGAAGCCAAACCGTTCGTCCAGCTCGATCTGCAGCTGTCGGTTCTCCTCCCGAAGGCGCCTGGACTCCAATCCCCGGTCAATCACCATCTCGAGGTTGTCGAGATTGATCGGTTTGGTCAGATAGTCGTACGCGCCAACCTTCATGGCCTCCACCGCGGTCTGCAGGCTGCCATAGGCAGTCAACATAATCACCAGCGGGGCGTCCTCAGAAGCCGTGACGCGTTTGGTGAATGCCATCCCGTCGATACCAGGCATGCGCAGGTCCGTCAACACGACATCCAGGCGCTCGTGGGCCAGGATCTCGAGTCCGCGGTCGGCGTCTTCCGCCAGCAGGATGTCGTACTTGTGCTGGAACGCCTTCCTGAGCCCCTCACGGGTATTGGGCTCATCATCAATTACCAGCACCAAAGGCTTGTCTGATCTTGGGGACATGAAGCTGTCACCTCCTATCTGGAATCCGACCAAAGGTTCTGGGCGGAACCCGGGATGCCTCCGGCTGGCACGGAGATTGGGAAGAGAAGGCACGACGCGCCTTGCTCATAATCTCCGCACCACTGCCACAAGAGCAGGGGAAGCGGCAAACACTCACTACTGACACTAGTACCAAGCTGCGTAAGTCAGTGTACGCCCTGACGAGGACGGCTCCGGGATGAGAGGAGCCCCGCCGGGCAAGAGGCGATGCCGTAGCATCGTCGTTTCCCGGCGGGGCGGCTCTCGCGCGGAACCGACTCGGCGCG
>JABHEG010000205.1 GCA_018676675.1 Lentisphaerota bacterium | reverse complement strand
CTCGAGCATGCTCGGAAAGCGGGCAGTGGACTGTCTCGAAAGACACGCGCTGCCCTGCGCAAAAGACCGGCTCCAATCGAGATCGCGCTGCACATCCTCAAGAACACCGCTTGATCCAACCGAATTCTGCGCTCAAAGCTCAGTACCCACAACGACACCATCAGTAGAGGCACATCTCATCTGAGGTTGTCTCGCAGGGCATCAAGCAGGTTGAAACTGTTCAGGCTCAAGGCTTCCCGATGCAGCGCATTGACACCGTCCGGTCCTATGGACACATAACTCCCGCTTTGGTTGCTGCTGAGTTGAGCGGCCATCAATGGCACAAGTCTCCTGGCCAGAGGCAGAGCTGCATTGGCTTTCCCGAAATAAAGCAGGTTCCGCAGCAACACGTACGTGTCAGACAGCTTGACTGCTTCGTCATACCAGGCATGGTATGCCTCCACTTTGACAAGGGCGCTGATGTCTTTCGGCGTAGGGCAGCTCAAGTACTTGACCTGTCCCTCTGCGATGGCAACAAAGGTGGACTGGGCCTCTCTGAGCAAGCCATGGGTCTCGGCGAAGGGAGTGTCACCATCTTCTCGTGACTTGAGTCTGCCGTACGTGCTGTCCAGCAAGGCCAGAGCAGCCCGGGAACCAGCATCGGGACGCGGGGCTCTGAACGCCTCTCTGAAGCGATCCATATTGAGCCCGTTATTACGCTGTTCGCGGTAGTAGAAATCGTACAGACGCTTCTTCAATACGTAGCTGTTGCGGGCGACGGCCCGACGGATCTTCCGGTAGACTGCGGCGCTGCACAGTACGTACATCCGGCCGCCCCCCGCCTCCAGATTCCCTGTAGAGAACATGCCCTCCGCATGGGGTATGAGCTTGTCGGCGAACAGATCATAGAGATCGCGTTCCCGCAGGACCTCAGCCAGAGATATGGAGCCCGATTGCGTGTGGAGCGTGTCTCGATTGTAGACCACCAGAACGTCATACTCCTTACCAGTATTGAGCCCAAAACCGATCACCTTCTTGTTCTTTGAGGAGGTCGGATACGGCAGGTCTGCGCAGGACACGGGGAGACTGCGCTCGCGGTCCCAGGCCGTGGGAATCAAGAGTGGTCCGAAGGTGGGCGGAATTGGCCCCTGCTTGAACACCTCACGCCCTGCGGGGAATGCGGGGGCGCCGACCGGAGTGCCAAAACCGATGATCCTCTTCCCCAGCGTGTGCCCCGACTTCCGCTTGATCGTGTGAGGAAGATAGCCGCACATCGAGAAATACTGCAGAGCTCTTCCACCCGTTGCCAGGCTGATGTAGTTCCCCAGCCGATGCTCTGCCGGGGTGGCGAGACGAGGTCCCAGGCCGGGCCCCGTGTGGCTGAACACCTGATTCATGTTCCAGACCTGCTTGGCGCCGCTCTCAGCGGAGATGCGGTTGGCGTTCTCCAGGGAGAGGATACCTGCCGGCCCATTCGTGTATTCATCGAAGAATCGCCCGCGGATAGGGTACTCATCGATCCAGAGGGTGTGCTCAGTCTGGGCGTAGTACCGAAGCCGATTGTGTGAATTCATGGGCCCGGAACACGGTGTGTCAGGGTCGAGCTCGCGGAACAGCTTTTTGGTCCAGACCCAATGGTCCAACACCTTGCGCTCGGGTTTCGGTTCATCCAGCACAAGGTAGGCCGTCAACCCCTTGGCCTTCTTGAGTTTGGGAATGGTCTCGCGGATGACAGCCTCGCACTGCTCGAAACTCCGCTCGCCGTAGTAGTAGGGGGTCAAATAGCACACAGATCCCGAGTGGATGCCGTAGCCGTACAGAAGATCCATATCGCTAACGATTCGATCAACGTTACTGCCCTCCGGATCGATTTTGTGTCCATAGTCGAAAACCTGCGTGAAGTACCCGTTGAGCATGAACTCAATATTGGTGAGGGCCCGTTTCTCTTTGTTCATGAACTGGTGCGGACGGTCCCACCTGTTCCAACCGCTGTAAAGGCCACCGGTGTAGCCGTAGTAGTAGTTGTTCGCCTGTTTGCTGTAAGGTTGTGGCTCATAGTCAACCTTGATGCTCTCCCGATAGGCGTCGACATCGGCCTGGGTGGCGTGCACCAGGGCGATATCATCCACCCAAATCTGCAGTCTCTGATGCAGGGGCATGTCAAGGACCATGATCAGCATGTTTGTGATGATCAGGTACTTCTCCTGCCTGCCCTTGTCAGCCAACTTCTGGATCAGATTAAAAGGCTCTCCCTTACAGACCTGCCAGGTCTCAGGCGTATAGAGGCCACTGATGCTGTGGACGCTGCTGCGGGCGGTGACCTTCTTGTAGGTGTCATCCGCGTAGCAGTTGTAGGTCAGCCCAAGTCGGATGCTGGCCAGAGGGTCAAAGCGTCCCTGCGTTTTGAATTTCAGACTGCCCTCGATCTTGAGGAGTTGATCCGGGTCTACTCTGATGTTGCATCGGAGCTTGTAGTACCAATGCCTTCCGGAACCCGGTATGAAGGACACCTTCACACTCCGATTCCCCGCCTTGACGCCGCTTTCGGCATGCGTGATCGATTCTTCCTTGCGTGCTCCGCCGCCTGCCCTCCGAAGCTCCCTATGGGAATTGGGCTCATCAAAGGTCTGCTTGAACAGCACGCCGGCCTGACCAGTGTCTTGAGCTCGGGCTAGTCGGGGTGGTACAACAGTGAGTAGGAGAATCAACACGCAAAGGAGGCCCTTAGCGATGCCATTGCTCTGTGCGGGAATACCCATAGACGAGATCTCCAGGGAAGTGTCAGCTGCATTCGAGACGGCGGAAAACGGTGTCCGGACCAGAAGCAGGAAAAATGGCGTGCGCCAAGCGAGGATACAAGTACAGGAAGAGCTATTCCCGAGGCACCGTCACCTGGAGATTCGCCGGACAGCAACCGGCGCGTTGCCCGAATACACGGCTACAGTAGGAGACGTTGCTGAACGCACGTGACGGCGGCTTCCAGGCCGCGCGGAGTCAGGTACGCACCGTGGCACTCGCCCCCGGGGTATCTGCACGGCCGCCTGATGCTCGGACCTGTCGCTATCCCGGCGCGTCCCCCCATGGGATCGGCGTTCGAGCAGAAGAAGCTGGTAGAGGAGCAGTCTGACGGCACCGTGCGTGGCGACGATCCTCGAACAACGGCAAGGAACGGGACAATGGCAATGGATGATCGCAACACAGCCGGCCGACAATACCACGTTTCCATCGCAGGTGATGACAGCAATCCAGGCAGCGCCTCAGAGCCGCTACGGACGGTGCAGGCGGCCGCAATGCTGGCCCAACCGGGCGATACGGTGACGGTGCATGAGGGAACGTATCGTGAGCGGGTGGACCCGCCTCGTGGCGGCGAGTCGGACGACATGCGCATCGTCTATCAATCCGCCCCCGGCGAAGACGTCGCGATCAAAGGATCCGAGGCGATCGGGGGATGGCAACATCTCGAAGGTAACGTGTGGATGGTGCACCTGTCAAACGACTACTTGGGGGCGTTCAATCCCTATGCCAATGTGCTGACCGGAGACTGGTTCTTCCCGCTGGACCGCGAGCACCATACCGGCGCGGTCTATCTGAACGATGTGGCGATGAACGAGGCTGCCACGCTCGACGAGCTATTCGGCACCTGCTGGGGGAGGAAATGGTTCGGAAAGTCAGACAATGCGGGGACGAGGATCTGGGCGAACTTCGGCGACGCCGACCCCAACGAGGAACTGGTGGAGATCAACAAGCGCCGGACCGTGTTCTACCCGTCCAAGCCGGGGATCAACTACATCACCGTGCGCGGATTCACACTCAGCCAGGCCGCCACGCCGTGGTGCCCCCCGACCACGGAGCAAGTCGGCCTGATCGGTACCAACTGGAGCAAAGGCTGGATCATCGAGAACAACACCATCACCCACTCGCGCTGCAGCGGCGTCAGCCTGGGCAAGTACTTCGACCGCCTGGACGGCCTGAACCGATACGGCTACAACGCACATTTCCAGACCGTGAAGCGCGTCCTGGCAGAGGGCAGCTGGAGACGGGAGAATGTCGGCAGCCACGTCGTGCGCAACAATCACATCGCCTTCTGTGAACAGACCGGTATCGTGGGCAGCCACGGGGCGGCGTTCTCCACCGTCAGCGGAAATGTGATTCACGACATCCACGTGCGCTGCCTGTTCAGCGGCTTCGAGCAAGCCGGGATCAAATTCCACGCCCCCGTGGACACCACCATCAGCAACAACCTGATCTACCGTTCGACCAAAGGGATATGGCTCGACTGGATGGTCCAGGGCGCCAGGGTCACGGGAAACGTCTTCTACGAAAACCGGGAATTCGACCTCTTCGTGGAAGTCAGCCATGGTCCATTCCTCGTCGACAACAATGTCTTTCTTTCCGAGGTCGCCCTGCTCGACTCCTCGCAAGGCGGCGCCTATGCCCACAATCTGTTCGTCGGCGAAATCCGGCAGCGTCCAGAGCGAGATCGTCTCACTCAGTACTTCAAACCCCATTCCACCGAACTGATCGACGTAGCTCACATCCTGGATGGCGACGACCGCTTCTACAACAACATCGTCTGTGAAGACTCCGGGCTGCAGAGCTACGACAGATCCAGCGAACCGCTCTGGATGGACGGCAATGTCTTCCTCGCAAAAGCCAAGCCCTGCAAGCTCGATGGCAATGCACTGCTCGACCCGGAAGCCGACACGCGATTCTGGGTGCATAAGAACGGGAATGAGGTCATCCTGGAGATGGCTCTCGATCCAGCGTGGGGCAATGCCCATCAGCGGAAGCTGGTCACTACCGAGTTGCTGTGTAAACCTAAGCTGGTGAACCAAGCCTTCGAGAACCCCGATGGCACGCCACTTCGTGTCGATATAGACTATCTCGGCAGGACACGCAATCTGGACAATCCGTTCCCCGGCCCCATCGAGGTGATAGAGTCTGCCCGCAAGACCAAGGTATGGCCGGTGTGAAGTGGAAGCAGAAGAGAGAAGTGACAGCCATTTTCGTCCCTGTCGTCGGAAAGCAATTCCCTGTCTGCTTGCCTGCTACAACGCCTGATTGAGGTAAGGTGCCATGATGACACGCCGATCTGTTGCCTGCCTACTCCTCAGCATCGCGCTCATGGGGTCCACCGGGTCTGCCGCCACCTACTACGTCGCGGCCGACGGGAACGACGAAAACGCGGGCACGACGCCCGGCGCGGCGTTCCGCACGGTGGCGCGCGGAATCGAGCCGTTGCAGCCCGGGGATACGCTGGCAGTCGGGCCGGGCCTCTACCATGAGCAGGTCTTCATTGAGAAGAGCGGGACCCGGGAGCACCCCATCACGATCAGGGCCGCCATTCCGGGCCGAACCGAGTTGGTGGGCAGCGTGCGGCTTGCGGAGTGGAGTCCCGTACGCGGGCGTGCTCAGGTCTTTTCTTCGCACCTCGACCGTCCGAGCTACCTCGTCTATGAGAAGGACACCAACCGAGAGCTGTTCGAGGTGGCCAACCTCGATCTGGTGGAACAAACACCCGCGACGTTCTTCTACGACGAGGCAGCAAAGCAGATCCACGTGCACCCCTCCGACGACCTGGGCATGGCGCATCATGTGGTCGACGCCTGCGTCTTGGACTACGGCCTGGCCTCCCGCACGACCGACCCCGGGTGGCTGCACACGCCACGCCGGGTCGGGCTGGTTATTGAGGGATTCGTGGTACGAGATTACAACACGTACGGGGTGTTCATCCACAACGCCGACTACTGCGAGGTCCGCAACTGCATTGTGCATCATTGCCGGCGCGGGATCTTCACGTACAGCTCGCTTCGCAGCCGCATTGCCGATTGCGAGGTGTTCGCCTGTGCTGACCGGTTCAACCGCGAGCAGGGGAACATCGGCATGATGGGCTACATTTTCGAGTGCGTGCAGGAAAACAACCTGGTGCACCGCACGCGCCAGCACGGCATCCGGTTTTACGGGGGTAGCTACGGCAACATCCTGCGGGGGAACCTGGCGTATGACTGCAGCATCAGCCTGCACGTCAAAGGGCAGTTGTTCACCCACGAGCAGGCGATCCGCTACGCGCGCTTCTCCGACGACGGGCACGCGGACCTCGCACCGGACCTCCAGAACGTGTTCGAACGCAATGCTTGCCACCGCGTAGCCGGCTCGACGGGGCTGATCCCCAACGGTTGCGTCTACCGCCACAACACCGGTGAGAAGAGCAGTGTCGGACGTGCGCTGAAGCCACGGTCGAACCTCGAACTCGCTAGTGGCGAGATGGCTGCGGCTCGACTCGCCGATCCGGTCTGGCATGACCTGCGCCTGCAAAGCGATTCCCCGTACCGCGAAGCGGGCGCGGGCGGCGAGGACCGCGGGGCATATCCCTACCGCGACGAGGTCTTCTACGTGGGCCCGGATGGCAGTGATGAGGGCGCGGGGACTTGCGCGACTGCGCCATGGCAGAGCCTCCCGCACGCAATGGCCAAACTGAAAGCCGGCGACACACTATACCTTCTTCCCGGCATCTACCGCGAGGCGCTCCGGCTCACGGACTTGGTGTCCGACGGGCGTCCCACGACCATCCGGGCGTACGGCAAGGGCGAGGTGGTGCTCGACGGGGAAGGCGCCACTGAAGGCGGGCTCAAGCTCGTGGCCTGCCGGAACGTGTCGATTCAGGGACTCCGGATTCGCGGCGCCGCGGGCCAGGCACTACGGATTCAGAACTCGTCCGTCGTGCGGATCGAGGAGAACGAGTTCGTGGACAATCCCGGCACGGCCATTCACGTGGTGGGCGACTCGGTCGACGTGCGGGTCCTGCACAACACCATTGCGTTCAACGGAGGTACAGGCGTGGTCAGCGCCCCTGCCGCACGGGGGCTTTGGGTCGTGAGCAACATCATCCGCGAGAACGCCTCCTCGCTCTCGCTCCCTGACGGACCGCCGCCAGAGCTCTTTGCGGACTACAACAACGTCACCGACGCTCCTGCCGCCGCGACTGGTCCGCACGACGTCGACTTGCCTCCCGGGTTTGCGGACGCGGCCAGGCGTGACTTGCGCCTCTCGCGTATCAGCCTGTGCCGCGGGCGCGGTTACCTGGACCGCGCCATTGGCGCGCAGCGGCTCGAGCCGGCGGCAGGCGACGACCTTGCCGCCACGAAACTCCGTGCGCTGGCTGTGACGGCCACGACCGCCGACCTGGCCTGGTCGATTGCGGGCGGCAAGGCGACGATGATCGTAGCCTATGGCACCGCACCGGACCAACTGACAAACGTCATCGTGCGTGACACTGGGCACTGGTACCGACGCCACCACACGACCACCCTGCAGGGCCTCGAGCCCGGCTCACGGTACTACGTCCGGGTCGGGTACCGACAACTGCTCGACGGGCCCGCACCGTACCACTCGTTCCGCTATCTCTGGCCTGAGCGTACCCCAGCAGGCGAAGCCGAGTACTACGCGACCCTCGCGCGACGCGACATCATGGGTACAGAGTTGTTGAGCTTCGTTACGCGCACCGAAAATGTTGTGACAGGGCGCGAGCTGCACGTCACTGTGACCGGCAGCGATGCCGCTCCAGGCACAGCGGAGGCGCCGCTACGCAGCATCGTGTGCGCCTGCCGCATGGTACAGCCGGGAGACCGAGTCCTGGTGCACGAGGGCACCTACACCGAGCTGCTACGCCCGTCTCGCAGCGGCTTGCCCGGGCATCCCATCGTGTTCGAGGCGGCCCCGGGCCAGCGCGTCGAGCTCAGCGGCGGCCGGGAGCTGATCCCCTACGGCGCCGACCTGCGGGACCGGCACCACGTTGTGCTGCGCGGTTTTGTGTTTTCCGGACAGAGCGAGCTCGATGCGGACCGCGGCGGCTTCGGCCACGTCGCGGTCGTGGGCGCATCGGACATCCTCGTGGAGAGATGCCTGTTCGACGGCCGCATGAACTACGTGAACGCGATCCAGATCCATCGGTCCCGTGAGGTCACGATCCACAACAACCTGTTCGTCAGTCACCACGCATCGATGATGGTGTACGACAATCCCGGCACGGTCACGATCACGCGCAACTCCCTCCTCGGCCCCACCCTGGCCAAGATCTACGGACCGCGCAACGAGCGGCTCGTGATCCGCAACAACCTGTTTGGCGAGCACCTCTTTCCAAAGAAGAAGAAGCAGTACAAGCTCAAGCTCCCGCTCGTCAAGGAGATCGACGCCGACTACAACCTCTACTACTTCGACCCGGCGAACGACGAGCGTCGCCTCATCGACTACATGCCGCCGATCCCGGACCCGTCCGCGATCACCGCGCAGCCTGAGGACGACCCGAGCAAGAAGCGGATGGGGGTGAAAGGCGACCTGGAGGCATGGCGCACGATCTTCAAGCAGGGCCGACACAGCTTCATCGCCGACCCGAAATGGGCGAAGCCGGAGGCAGTGAAGGCGGCCCGGTCACGGAGTCGCGGCTGGCCGAACCGGTTCTTCAAGTATGAGCCCTTGCGACGTGCCGACTTTGCGATCGCCGCTGACAGTCCCTGCATCGGTGCCGGCGAGAACGGGGTCACCGTCGGCGCCGACACAAGCTACTGAGTGCGAAGGACGGGGGCAGTTCTTGATGCGACGTGCATTTCTTGAGTACAAGTCTGATCTGGAAGGAATTCACCCTCGATGAGCAGGAAACTCTTCTCCCTGGCAGCGTTGGCCGTCGTGCTCACTCCCTTTGCCACGGCGCAGAAACCCACTTCGGCCCGGCCTCGCCCATCCCGTCAGGTGTTCGCGCATTACATGGGCTGTTGCCCGGTGGCGACCGGTCCGCAGGCCTGGCACAAGAAGCAGGAACCCAAGGTGTTGCGCCATGGCCGCAAGGACAAGGCGACGCGGCGCGGCGGCCACGTCCGAAACTGGGATCTTGTCCCCTTTGGCACGACACTGACTCCCGAGGAAAGCGCCGACCTGGAGATCCGCCGCGCCGTGCGCATCGGGATCGACGGGTTCGCAGTCGACGCCTGGGCCGGGCACAAGGACGCGAGGCGCTCACTCGATGCCCTGTTCGCAGCCGCGGAAGCGAAGGACTACCCGTTCCAGATCACCATCTGCCCCGACCCGGCCTGTGGCGGAGACCTGGTCGGAGCCGTGAAATACCTGCTGGAAAAGCACGGCGACAGCCCGAAACTCGCACGGCGGAACAGCAGGCCTCTGATATTCGGCTATTCGTCCACCGGATTGGCGCTGTGGCATGTCGAACGACAGAGACCGAGAGCATCGAAGGCGGACATCGAGCGACTCCGAGTGTCACCGGAGGGGTGGGAGCTCATGGGGCAGGCGTTCCGGGAAGCCGAGCGTAAGGTCGGTCAGCCCGTCTTCTATCACTACTGCTTGAGTCATTTCTTCCACCGCGTGCCGAAGCAGCTCTATGGCACTGATACGCTGACCCGGGCGGCCGGGATGTTGGGCAAGCACCTATCCGCGCTTGGCGGCTTCGGCTACCTGGGTCCCAGCACCGCGGACATCGCTGCCGCGGTCAAAGCCAGTGGCGCCGAATGGAGCTGCCCGATCGGCTTCTACCAGAAAGAGAACATCCCGTACGAGGTCCATGCCGGCAAGGGGGTGGACCGGATGGTCGCCGGCTGGGAACGTGTGCGCGACACCGAGGCCACGCTGCTGCAGTTCACGACCTGGAACGATTACGGCGAGAACTCCAACATCGCCCCCGCCTACAACACCCGCTATACACTCTACGACCTGACCGGCTACTTCATCGCCTGGTGGAAGACCGGCGCACCGCCGAAACCAGAGCGCGACAAGCTCTACATCATCTCGCGCAAGTACCCTCCGGCGGTCAAGGTCTTCCCCTTCGAGCAGGGCCCGTACAAAGAAGGGGCCATCGAAGTCGTCACCATCTTGGCGACGCCCGCCACCGTGCGTCTGCCCGGTCGTGACGCCGAGTTCGAGGCGCCCGCCGGGTTCTTCCGCAAGCAGTTCCCGGTGACCCCCGGACCAGTGGTCGCGGAGCTGCTGCGCGACGGGAAGGTCGTACTCAACCTGGCGAATCCCGAACCGGTCACCGAACGCCCGTTCCGCGAAGACAATTCCATGGTCTGCATGTCCACTGAGTTCAGACATCACTGGCAGGCCGACTTCGGCAAGGCGCCGCCGCTGCTCTGGAGCGAGTACGGCGATACCGACAACGACGGCTTGCCGAACTGGTTCGAGATGTACTGGTTCGGCACGTTCGGTGATCTGGCGACAGCGACTGGGGCCGGCCCCGAAGACGATCCAGATGACGACGAGATCTCAAACCTGGACGAGTATCGTGCTCAATCCAACCCCACGCTTCCCGCAGCGCCGGATGAGCCCGGTGCGGACGCGCTGGAGAACCTCCTCAACGACTGACCGATTGGAGATCCGCTGTGCCTTCGTCCCGCCCACTCCACTCCCTCGCCGTCATCGCGATGCTGTCCCTGTCTGCCGTCCGCTTGATCGCTGCCGAACCCGTCCGCCTCACAGCAGACCGCCCAGTCCTGTGCTGGTACATGGTCTGCTATTTCACCAGCGTTGACCACTACATGGAGGAAATGGCGCTGGCCCAGAGCCATGGCATCGACGGGTTCCTCCTCGACGTGGGGCAGTGGAAGCATCGCGATGCGAAGCGCGGCGAACTGAAGCCGAGTAATTACAGCAAAGCAGTCGCGCGCATATTCGAGGCGGCAGAACACCTGGGCACGGGCTTTGGTCTGGCCATGGCTCCGGAGAACTACATCGGGAAGCACGGGTTGGCGGAGAACGTCAAAGACATGTTGCGGATCCACCACGGGCATCCCAACTACTTCCACTACCAGGGGCGGCCGCTGCTTGCGACCTACATCGGCCGGCCGGCACAGTGGGGCGAGGCGCTAACGGAATTGCGCGAGCAGGAAGGAATCGACCCGTTTTGGGTCGGGAATTTCTGGAATCCCCGCTGGGCCATGCATTGGAGCGTCGAGACGGCGCGCAGTTTCTTCCGGGAGAGTGCTGAGCTGGACGGGTTGATCAACTTCGGTACCATGGGCACGGCGCTCGAAGTGGCCACGAACGCCAACGGCCGCTACGCGACGATCCTCGAGCACAAGGCCTTCGTTGCAGGCGTCAACCCCACCTACAACAGCTCGAACGTGATCGACCGCCGAGGCATGGACGGCTATGGCGCGCTGTGGAAAGGCGCGATCGAGGACGGGGCCGATATGGTCGGGATCGTCATCTGGAACGACTACAATGAAGACTCGAACCTCTACCCGGGACGCTGGCCGTTCGGATCGCAGAAGCAGTACGTCAGTCGCGACGAATCCTTCCTTGATGTGACCGCCTATCACTCGGCTTGGTATAAGACGAGAGTGCAGCCGAAGATCGCGCAGGACAAGTTCTACGCCGTCTACCGCACCCGCACCAAGTGGCAAGACCGCGGTTGGGACGCGAAGAAGAGACAGTGGGTGCGTATCCGCAACAGGCCATACCCCTATGACCAGTTCCACGACGACAACGAGGACAACCTGTACGTCACGACGTTTCTCACCGCGCCGGCCCAGATGACTGTGGCGCTGGGTAAGAAGCGCCGTAGGCAGACCATGCCGGCAGGCGTTCGGACGATGGCCGTCCCGCTTACGTCTGGTGTGCCGCGCTTCGCACTGCGTCGCGGAGGGCAGATCCTCGCGGATGTGGTGGGCGGGAGACAGGTGATCGCCGAGGAGACGAAGCAGAACAGCGCCGTCGATGGCGGCAAGCACTTGCTCTACCGCAACTTCACCTACGGCTCCGCCATTGGCCCGGTCGTCAAGAGACTGCCGGCCGCAGACGCCAAGCTGCTCGGCAATGCAACCCGGCAAACGGTCGCCCACAGGAAGGGCGTGCAGACCCAGGCTACAGCAGGCAGCGGCCTGGAGTTGCCGGTCACTGGCCTGAAGACCGCGACCTACAACCTGCGCATCATCTACAGCAATCCCGGCGTCGACGACGCGCGGCTGACCATGACGATCAACGGCGGGAGAAGCGACACCAACGGAGAAGACAAACCGTATGAGCGCGCGCTGCCGGTCAGCTTCCCGCCCACCGGCAAGGGCACGTTGGCGACGACCTCGCTGCTCTGGAGTCTGTTCGAAACCACCACCCGCCTCACGCTCGAATACCGACTCGGCCAGATGTTCGGTAAGCCAGATGCGTCGGGCGATGACAGAGGCAGCGTCTTCATCGAGAAACTCGAGCTGATCGAGGTCAAGCCCACGCTGCTTCCCAAGTCCCGCGACTTCGCTGTCCCGGAGCTGGTCTTCATCTCCGGCGGCGGCTTCACCATGGGGAGCGATCGAGGCAACCCCGATGAGGCCCCGGCGCGCAAGGTCACGCTTTCGCCGTTCGCCGTGGGCAAGTTCGAGATCACCAACGAGCAATTCGAGGCATTCATGCCCAAGCACCGGCAATTCCGTGACCAGTACTCCTGGCGCGACAGCGATCCGGTGATCTATGTGAAATGGCTCGAGGCCGCAGCCTACTGCAACTGGCTGTCGGAACACCAGGGACTCGAACCGGTGTACAACACGAAGACCGGTGTTGCCGACCTCGCCAAGGCGGGGTACCGGCTACCTAGCGAAGCGCAGTGGGAGTACGTTGCCGCGGGACGCAACGAAAACCGTCGTTTCGTCTGGGGCGCTGCAGACCCCGCACCTGAGCATTGCCACACCGCCCGCGCTCGCGGCGAGCCACCCAACCCCATCCCGCGCGCCCTCCCTGCCGCCGGTATCATGCCGGGCGTCGTGCCCGTGGGCAGTTTCGCGCTTGATCGCACCCGCGACGGTGTCATGGACATGGCTGGCAATGTAGCCGAGTGGTGCGGGGACTGGTTCGACACCTATGACCCGAAGGACCTCATGGACCCCTTCCAGGCTGCGGTGTCCGCAACCAAGTACCGCGCCATCCGCGGCGGGTCGTGGGGCTATTACAGCTACTCGCTACGCGTTGCCGATCGCGAATACAACACGCAGGTCTACCCCGGCTACATCTACATCGGATCCCGGGTCGTCCTGCCTGAGGCAGGATACCGCAGATTGGCGCAAAACAACCTGCGGTAGACTGTTCCGGCATGGCGACGCCATGCCTTGCCTTTGGCGGACAGCTGGATAGAGTGGTAGCTGTCCATCTCGCACGCGCGGGAAGGCGCCCAGCGTTACCGACCAGTTTTCTCAGTCAATACGTGGAGAGCATATCGTGAGCATCGCAGCAGTTGCAGCAGAGAACCTGAACACCCACCTGAAGCAGAACGCCTACCCGGGCCGTGGTCTAATCGTTGGCCAAGCGGCGGACGGCGCCAGTTGGCTCGAAGTCTACTGGATCATGGGCCGCAGCCCGAACAGCCGCAACCGCAAGTTTGCGAGCGAAGGGGTCACGCTCAGCACAGAGCCGTTCGATGCGAGCAAGGTCGAAGACCCGTCTCTGATCATCTACGAGGCGATGCTCGAGCTGCCTGGCGTCTACCTGGTCAGCAACGGCGACCAGACCCGGACACTGCATGACACGCTCGCGGCAGGCGGCACGTTTGAGGGAGCCTTGGCGACGCGCGAACGCGAGCCGGATGCGCCAAACTACACCCCGAGGATCAGCGGCATGCTCGATTCTCGCGGTGATGAGCCCGAGGTGGCGCTGAACATCCTCAAAGCGAACCCCACCGACCCGGAACAGACCGACCGCTACACCGTCCGTCCGGCAGCGCCGCCGGCCGGCTATGGGCTCTGCATCACCACGTACATGGGTGACGGCAGTCCCCTGCCTCCGTTCGTCGGCGACCCGTTGGTCATGCCGCTTGATGGCAACGCCGAGACCGTGTTGGCAACGTATTGGGATGCCTTGGACGACGACAACCGCATCTCCCTCGCCGTCAAGAGCATTGCAGCCGACGGCAGCAGCAAGATCCTGGTCAAGAACCAGTACGTCTGAAGGAACACGGGATAGGTACCGGAGACCATAGTTGATGGCAGTCACTTGGGGATTCCGGATTGCGCTTGCGGCTGCTCTGAGCGTGGCTGCAGCATCCACAGTGACCGGCACACTCGACCGCCAGGCGTTCTTTGCCGTCCCGAGCTTCCAGGAACTGCCCCCCAGCATCGAGATTATCTCGGAGAAGACTGGTGATGGGGTGACGGTAACGGAGATGACCTTTGCCGGTGCGCCGTTCAACGGAGCGCAGACCCGGATCTACGGCTTTTACTGCCGTCCCGAAAGGGCAGCGAAGTACCCCGGCGTGCTGGAACTCCACGGTGCGGGGGCCTCGCGCATAAAGCTTACCCCGACGGCGGGGATCGCCTACGCAGAGAGTGGCTTTGCCTGTTTCGTCATGGACTGGGCCGGCACAAGCGAGAAACGACGCCGGGAAGGCTGGGGCCATTCGCAGTTCAAGGCCGTAGGGAACATGGCTCGGAAGATGGCTGACAAGGCGGCCCATCCGCCAAACGGCTGGAAGACGTTTGGCCGAGATGTTGACGGGATCCGCAACGGCGTGATGTTTGCTCGTCGTGTGGCGATGCTGCTGAGAAGTCGCCCCGAAGTGAATCCCGAACAGCTCTGCGTCGCCGGCATGTCCGCCGGCGCACACCTCACCTTACTTCTACTGGGCGTTGAGCCGGCGTATCGGACCGCGGCGGTCAAGTACGGCACCGGCTTCATCGACGACATCCGCTTCGGCGGTTACTTCAGTCCAATCGTGCTGACCAGTCGCCGCCAGCAGGAAGAGTGGCTGGAAGGATTCGATCCCAAACACGGCATCAGGCAATACCGCGCCGACACGCTCATACTGTCAGGCACAGACGACATCTTCTTCTGGATGCCCGCCGTGCTGCAGACGTACCGCGCGGTGCCCACTGAGAAGCGCTTGATCATGCGACCGAACGACAACCACAGTCAGGTCAACAACAACCGAATCCCGATGGCTTGGTTCAAAGCTAGCCTTGGCCAGTCCCCTACCTGGCCCACGGTCGGCCCGGTGACCGCCGTCGTGGCTGCTGGGCAGCTGAATCTCCGCACTGCGGCCGCAGCAGAGCCTGGTATTGAGCGCGTCAGTATGGTCGTCAAGCGCCAACTGCGCACCAGCTTCCATTGGGGCAGACGCAAAACGGCGCCAGAGGGCGCCAAATGGAATGAACACAGAGCGGCCCGCGACGACGCGTCCTGGAGCGTGAGCATCCCGGCGCCGACAGATAAGGAACAGGCAGTGGTCTACGCCATCGCCTATGACAAGCTTGGTCGCGAAGTGGCCAGCGACACGGTCGAGGTTCCCGAGTACCCCGCCTGGCGGATTCGCCAGGACACCCGGTGACTGTCGCTCAACCCATCGGGGTGAGGATTTTCGTCCGCGTTCGCAGGTTGCCCCCCCACGCCCCAACCGCCATGGGAACTATGAAATACCTCTTACTTCTCTCTTGCTCTGTCGCAGTTGTCCCAGCCGCTTTTTCGCGGTCCATCAGTGTGAACCTGCATAGCGCAGGGGGCGTCCGAATCGAGACCGCGCAGGCTGCGGGAACGATTCCTGTTGACGGTCGGCACTGGAATCATGTTGGTTTCCCACGAGGAAACATCAAGGGCCTTGACGGGCAGAAGGAAGCCTGGCTGGGCGACGACCAGGGGAATGCCAAGGTTGCACGGTTCACGTCGACCCTCGCCTCCGCGTATGTCGGCCTGTCCGGCGCTTCTTCCGGGCAGAACGAACGGGGCCATCGGGCCCTGATGTACTCGTATCTTTCCTTTGACCGCGGAATGGATAGGGGGCACCTTCGTTGTACCGATCTTGACGAGACCTTCGCTCAGATCGGTTACGATGTGTACGTCTACTTTGACACAGACAACTCAAATCGCGTGCACACCCTGATTCTGAAGCCGGACAACGGCGAGGCCCGGTCACTGCAGGGAAACGACTCGGGAACGTTTGCCGGGGCATTCGTCGAAGCGACGGGGCCCGACCCCTACGCGAACATGGCGGTGTTCCGCAAGCTAACGGCGACGGCTTTCACCCTCGACATGGATTCCTCAACCGGGCGTGCGGCAGTGAACGGCATCCAGATCGTGTCCTCCGACCATGTCTGTCCGCCCAGCATCAGGCAGTTCCGCGCCAGTCGACGTTATCTGACCGGGACGGGGCAGGTCGAACTGTCCTGGGAGACCTCCGGAGCAGACCAAGTCCGGATCCAGCCGGATGTCGCCCCGATTTCCGGCAATTCAGGCTCGACACGTGTGGGCGTCAGCACATCCACGGCCTACACGCTGAGCGTAAGCAATCGTGGGGGTGCTGCTTCCACGTCTCTGCGTGTCAGAGTCGGCCCGCCACGCCCCAACATCCTCTTCTTCCTGGTCGACGATATGGGTTGGCAGGACACCTCAGAGCCGTTCCACTACGACCAGGACGACCGTCCCGTCCTTTCCGACCTCAACAAGCGCTACCGGACCCCATCCATGGAACGCCTCGCCGATCAAGCGAAGAAGTTCACCCGGGCCTATGTCTCCTCGGTATGCACCCCAACCCGCGTCTCCCTCATGACCGGCATGAACGCCACCCGCCATCACGTCACCACTTGGACCTTCCCAAACAAGGCTCAGAACACGGGGAGCAACCAGGTGAAGCACCTCGGAGATCCAGACTGGCGGAAAGCCGGGATGGACAAGTCGGACATCCCCCTGCCCCGCCTGCTTCAGGACCTGGGCTACCGGACCATCCACGCCGGCAAAGCGCATTTTGCCCCCAACGGGACCTTCGGGGGCGATCCGTGCGACATCGGGTTCGATGTCAACATCGCCGGCCATGGCGCGGGTCTCCCCGGCTCCTACTACGGCACGGCCAACTTCGGCAAGGGCATGTGGCATGTGCCCGGGCTCGAGAAGTACCACGGGAAAGACATCTTCCTCACCGAGGTCCTGACGCTGGAAATGAAGGACGCGATCACCCAGTCCGTGAACGCCGGTCAGCCCTTCTTCGCCTACATGGCACATTACGCCGTGCACGGGCCGTTTCTCCTCGACTCGCGCTTTGCCGACAACTACCCCGATCTGGAAGGCCGCCCCAAAGCCTACGCAACCCTTATCGAAGGCATGGACAAATCCCTGGGGGACCTCATGGATCACCTCGAAGTGCTCAACGTGGCAGAGAATACGTTGGTGGTCTTCCTGTCCGACAATGGCGGGGATGCGCCAATCAAGAACGGCAACGCGCCGTTGCGAGGCAAGAAAGGACATCGCCACGAAGGCGGTCTACGCGTTCCACTGATGGTCGGCTGGGGCAGATTGAACCCGAAGAACGTGTTCCAGAAAAGGCTGTCCATCCAGTCCGGCACCCGGTGTCACAAGCTGGTCGCAGGCTATGACCTGTTTCCCACCCTCATCAACGTTGCCGGCGGCGCAGTGGCCCATCGCATGGACGGCTTTGACCTGGCGCCATACCTGATCGGCACGCCCGGCATCCACCGTCCCGAGGAGGTCGTCACGCATTTCCCCCACGGCCACAACCACGATCACTACACCACCTATCACCAGGGCGATTGGAAGGTCATCCACAATTACGGCGACGGGAGTTACGAACTCTACAACCTGGCGGACGACCTAGCGGAAACCAACAACCTGGCCCAGGCCTCTCCCGCAAAGCTGCAGGCAATGTCCAAAGCCATGGCCAGGGAATTGGAGCGCAACGACGCGCAGTATTCCGTCAACCTGAAAACCGGTAAACCCCAGCGCCCCTGACACCGTTGCGTGATATGGCAGCAGCAGGCGCGGCCTTCCGCCGCCAAACCAACGATTGCACGCCGTGGCATCGACACAGGCTCCCAGCTTGGGTTCAGTTCCCCCTCCAGCGACGATGAACACTCAGGAGCTTGGGGCAGTTCTCTTATGGCAGGCTTGGATCAAGCGATAAATGCAGATATCAGGCCCGACCCCACTCTCTCCCGTACTGTCGGGGGCGCTACACACTGTCTGATCTCGGCCTGGAGCTTGGCCCGATCACGGTCGGGGCAATGAGCCATGCCCGCAGTCTGATGGCCGACCGGATCGATGCGTCGGAAGCACTGCGAGCTCGCGCATCTGATATCGAACTCCGGTTGAAGGCCATTAAAGGTAATAACAAGGCCTTATACCTTTCCTGTAACGTCTGACCCCGTATCCCCGAGGGAGCTGGGGGAATTCGTTTGCCAAAATTAGCCCGAAACCGCTTGACAATCAGAAGATGCTCTGACCCCGTATCCCCGTATCCCTTGTGTCATGTTCCCGCGACCGGCCCTCTTACAGGAGATTTGCACCCCGTTCACAGAGCGTCTATGCTGGGGGCATCGGAGTCGGATGCACGCGGCGGGTGAGAAGAGCAGAATGACCAGACTTCACATGTTCCGGCACGGCCAGAGCGTATGGAACATCCTCGGGAGGCTGCAAGGCCAGCAGGATTCGCCATTAACCGACCTCGGCTACGGGCAGGCACAGGATGCAGCACGCGAGTTGGCGGGGGAAGACATTTGGGCCGCATATTCCAGTACCAGTTCCCGAGCCGTAACGACGACTCAGATTCTGTTGGGCGACCGAAACCTGCCGATTCACCAGATGGACCAACTTCGCAAAATCGATCTCGGAGCATGGGAAGGGGAACACAAAGAGGAAGTACGCCGTCGGTTTCCCGCGGAGTATCAGGCATTCTGGGAGCATCCGGAGCAATATCAGTCTGTTGATGGCGAGACATTCCACGAGCTTCAAGCACGAGCTGTGGAGGCTATATTGGGAATCCTGAAGGACAATCGAGGGCATACGGTACTGCTCGTTTCCCACGGCGCTTTCATCAAAGCCACGCTGTGTTTCTTCGAAGGACGCCCGCTCCACACACTGTGGGAGCCGCCATTCCCTGAGAATCTCTCCCATAGCATAATCGCGGAGGGGGATTCACGGCGCTGGGAGGTCATGCTGCATTGTCAGGGGAAGCGTGCCGGCAGACAACTGAATGGATCGAGGTGTGATGAGTGTGAATCAGGTGAGGTTGAGTGAGCTTTACCGTGGTCCGGGGTCGATTGTGGTCATTGGGCACCGGGGCTTTGCTGGACGGTTCCCCGAGGACACGACCGTGGCGATCGCCGAAGGGGTGAAGCTCGGTGTGGATGTGATCGAGTTCGATCTATGGGCGTCGAAGGACCATGTGCCTGTCGCGATACATGATCCGACAGTTGACCGCACGACCAATGGGAAAGGCAAAGTCGGCGACCATACTCTCGCGCAACTGAAGGAACTGAATGCCTCCTTCTGGGCGGGCGGTCATTTCGACGGGCGACGGCTTGACGAACCGGCGTGCGATGGTCTCTCGATCCCCACCTGCCGCGAGTGCCTGGAGCTGATTCCTGCCAACGTCGGGGTATTCCTTCACGTGAATCAGGGCGATGACCTCCTGATGATCGAGGAAGTGTGCGGGCTCTGCGATGAGTATGGGCTGCACGGACGAGCATGTGTGATTGTGAACACGTTCGATGACGGAGCGGAAATACGACGGATAGACGAGCGCATCGATCTGTGCATTCTCGAAGGTCGTGACGATTTGGGGCCTGAGGCCACGGCAAGACGGAAGGCGGTTGGCAGCAACTTCCTGATTGCGACGCTCGGTGCAGTCGACGAGGCGCACTGCCGGGCGCTGGAGACGAGCGACTTGCTCTTCAATATGTTCTATTCGAATACCGACGCCGACAATCGGCGTTTCATTGCCATGGGCATGAAAGGTATCGTGACCGACTATCCTGATATTCTCATCGAGACCTGCAGAGATCTGCGTTTGAGGTAAGGCTTTCAGGTGCCGGCTTGACGCTCCCTGCCAGAGATCGCACCTGCCTCTGAGCAAGTCCGCGCCCTGCTGTTCCGAAGGTCGACAGGAGATCGGGGGCTGCACCGTCCCCACCCCGAAACCGGCGGTGGGGGCTGGGGGCCTTGTATGTGCACATATCGTGCTCTTAGGAAGTACACTACTTCCGAGAGTCGGTCGGTCCTGATATCTGCATTTATCGCTTGGTCCAAGCCTGTTATAGGACCTGCCCCCATAGGACGCACATCCCTTAACGCGGCATCACGTGATATGCCCGGGCGCGTTCCCCGGCGAAGGTGATGTGGACGGCGGCGCTTGCCGGCGTGAGATCGGCAACAGCGTTTCCGGTCTCCAGATCGATCACGCGTGACGGACGCGCAACGGGCAGTTGTACACGCACGTGTCCGGACGCGTCGCCGTCATAGTCACTGACGAGGACGAACATCTCGGTTTTGTGCTGCATCCCACTGACGCGCACGCCCTTTGATGCCTCGGCGCCAGAAAGCGGTTCGCCGTCCACGATCACGTCTTCGACCTGTCGCACGATGCGAATGGCGTCGGCGTAGGCGGCAAGCGATTCCCCGTCCCAGACGCGACTGGACCAAAAGTTGACGCCACGCGAACCGTTGGCGAACACCTCGAGCAACGCATACTTGAAGGCGCGACCGGGAAACACGCCGGCGTCGCCAGGTGTCAGCCACGGCATCTGATCGCTGGCGGGTAACAGCTCCCGATCCTCGCGCACTTCGCGCGCGATCAGATCGAGGTGGTAGGAGTAGTACGGTGTGTACGTCGACACCTGGCTGTTGCTCGTGAACTGCGGGTAGAGTTGCTTGAAGTTCCAGGTGAACTGATACGGCGAACCGGGGCGCAGATCGTACATACCGATGTCGTATTCGCTCACGCCGTTGGCCCGCAGCGCATCACCGACGGCGGTTGTTAAGGCAGTGAACATCTCCAGACCTTTGGCCTGTTGCCACTGTTCCCAATCATCGATGCCCGAGGCTTCCTTATCGGCAATGCAGCGAGTGCACTTACGGCTGGAGACGGGGCCCCGCCATGACCACAGCTCGATGTCCCAGTTGTGGTACCGCCCTCGGCACCGTCCGGACACCGTCGCGACGCGTCGTACTTCATCCTCGAATGCGCTGCCTCGGTAACTCGGGCACACGTGCGTGCCGTGCGTGCCGTCCTCAAATTGGCAGTAGATGTCGGGGTTGCTCTTGTGCCGATCGACCATGCGATGCAGCGGTGAGTCGATGTTCATGACTTCGAAGCCTTCAGCCCGCAGCTTGTCGAGCAACGCCCACGACGCTGCATCGTCCGGCTTCGTCCAGTGCGAGAACATCGGTACGGTGTTGAATCCCAGCGTCTTGTACGCGTTTACCACGTCCGGCCAGCCGGCCGTACTCCCCAACCCCCACCAGCTCAGTCCCACGCACAAACGCGTCGGCGCCGTCACCGGTTGCACAGCGATCCCTTCCATCGGCGTCTCGAACCACTCGCCGTCGTCGACGCGGTACCGCAGCACGCCTTCTTGCCCCGGACGCCACTGACAGCGGACGAAGACGCGGCCCCACGTCTTCGTCGATTCGGTCGGCGTCGCTTTGAGCGTGTAGCGTGTCGTCTCCCGGCCGTTGTGGCGGATGGTCTCGGTGGCCATGTCGCCGACTTTCACACCGCCGACTGCCCCGCCCGCCAGCTCGACGCCCTGCGGCACATCCAGCTGGACGCGCACCTCGCGGCCGAGCGCTTCGGGTGAGCCGATCAAGCCGATCGGCACGGGCGTGACGATGTTGGTCGGGATCCACAGCTTGGGCTTGTGGAAATACGGCAGCGCAACGGCCATCGCCATGGGGAACGGGTCTTTGGCGACGCTCTGCACGTCCCGCTCGGGATGCGAGCTGCCGAGTACCCACATCTCATCGCTGACCGATAGGCCCGTTGCGTAGAACGACAAACCCACGTGCCGGGCGCGGATCTCAAGGTCGGTGAAGCGCAGGCGATGCACCCACGACTGGCCTGCATCAGCAGGAATGCCGACGCGCTCGAAGTCGCCGTCGTTGAAAGCGGAATACCCATCGATGCGGTACCACATGACACCGTCGTCGCTGACGGCGAGATCAAGCCACACGGGTACGGTTATGCCTGGCTGCGGCGAACCGCCCTGCAACCGGATGCCGACTTCGCCGATGGTCTTGACGTCGCCAAGGTCAACGGCGATCTGGGCCAATCCGCCATAGGAATACCCCACGGTCGCACTGTCGAACCAGAGCGAATCGTCCGTGCGCGACGTCAATGCACCGTCGGTCATCTCGACGGCGTCGGTTCCGCCTTGGGCGGTGTGCCTGTAGTTCGGCGTGTTGGCAAACTGCACGGCGATTCCCGCAGCAAGATTATCTTGGGCAGATGCCGACGCTACGACTACCAACACAAATGCGAGAGCGAAACGTGACATGAAGATCTCCAGACCGATGGTGGTTGACGTGCTGATTGTAGCCACAGATAGGATAATCGCCAATCCCCGTGCCGGCCAAAGCGCACATCGTTGTCCCGATCCACCCACATGGAGTGACTGTTCGAAGCTCACCTCGATCTTGAAACGGTATCCGTACAGGCGGATGATCTCGATCGGGACGAGTTCGAGATCGAGGCACATGAGAATGTACGTTCCGGGCGTGGGATGCGCCGCCGCCACGAACCGGACCATGCGTGAGTTGAAGTAAGAGTAGGAAATGGGTACGTTCCCCTGGAAGACGCATAGAAGGAAGCAGTATGAGTGTCACACGAATCAGTAGCCATGGACGCGCCGCTTTGCCACGCATTCGGTGGTTTCGGAAAGGCAGCGCGATCCTCGGTTGCGCGGTGATCGCAGCGATCGGTGTGGCTGCCCAAGGACCCGGTGCCGGTGAGGGCTCACCCACCCGCCATGAGGCCGTGCTGGCCCTGAACCCAGTCGGCTACTGGCCCGCGGATGAGGGCAAGGGAGTCGTCCTGCACGACTGCTCCGGGAACGCCAACCACGGCACGATCTACTCGGTGCCCTGGAAGAACGGCTCGCTGGTCTTCGAGAACGATGTGTACCAGTGGATTCAGGTGCCGTGCCGCGAATTCTATCGTGGCAGGACCTTCTCGATGGGCGGTTGGGTGTTCAGTTCTCTGCACAGACGAAAGCGGACAGGCGGAGACAAGGAATACCGATTTGGTGCCTTGATCATCGGCCAGCCGTTCAGATCGCTAAAGGGCGGCAAACTCAGATGGGGGTGTTGCTGGGGCGGGAACCTGGAACCTGGTGGTGCCCTGCTGCGGTTCGGTCTGCCTGACGAGGACGGGGTGTCGCCCATCGAGATTGTCAGCGGCAAGGAAGCCTACGTCCCCGGGACCGCGGAAGCCGGAGCCGGCAAACGGGCAAGAGAGGCCCACAGAGCTCTGCCCGACATCCTCGGCCCCCTCAAAGCCGGCATCGGTCTGCAATCCGGACAGTGGCAGTACATCATCTACACCTACGCCCAATCAGGCGAGGCCAAGCTGTACATCGACGGCAAGCTGGCGCATACTGCCACGAACGTGCCCTACACGCCGTCCGGAACCCCATTCGTGTTCGGCGGCGGGCGCTGGGGGACCTTCAATCTCGGTGGCACGCTCTCCATGGCGGGGTCGCTCAAAGACATGGTGATCTTCGACCGAACACTGAGCGCGGAGGAGGTCCGGAAGCTCGCGGCCGCGACGAAGCCGTCGGAGCCCCCCGGCGCAATCGCCATAGCTGACGACGTAGGTCCGGAGTTGCCCGACGGCTTGGCCCAACTGGTCAAGATCCTCAGAGACGAATCCCTTGATCGTGACCGACGAGCGGAGGCGGCACTGAAACTGGCCAAGATGGGTGAGGAGGCGAGCGGAGCAGTGCCCGCATTGGCCGACAAATTGGAGAAGATCGATCGTGAGAAGGGTGCCCATCTCCCACGAGTCGAGGAGTTCTTCCGCAACGCCCTGATCAAAGCCCTGCTCAAGATCGATCCGGCAGGCGAGAGGACGCAGGCCGTGCTGGCAAAATCCCTGGCGAAGCCCTACTTCGCGACGCTTGACCTCTCCCGAAGCTATCTGAAGGACGTCGTGCCGGTGCTCCGGGCCGGGAAAGAAATGCAGGCATTGGGGACACTCAGGGAGCATTTCGGTCGCCTGCCCAAGTTGCCCAAACTGGTTGGCTGGGGTTCGTCGGAAAGAGCGAAGCAACTCGATGAAATCCGCGGCCTCCTCCCCTTTCGGCAGGAGTACTTCGATCGGTACATCAGCAAAGGGATCCCCTTCGCCGACGCCCACTACAACGCCTACAACCAGGTCGACACGTACAACAACTCAACCTACCTGACGGTCGTCGAACGCGTGCCCTACCAAGAGGTGTTGGATCTGTATGAGAAGCAACTGAAGTCCTTTTCCGACCAGAAACCCAGTCCCGAGGGGAAATGGTCCCGAGTGAAGATCGTCAGAATCGGCCCTGACGGCACCATGGAGCAGCGGCGGTTGATGGGTGATTGGTTCATCTACGACGCGCGTGACGCGAAAATGGACGGCTGGGCGGTGGCCTTCGACCGGGATGGCTACCTCCACCTTCTCGGCGGACAGCATAACACGCCGAGGCAGGGCAACTACGTGCCCGGAAGCTGGGAGAAAATGGGGGTGTCGGAGGGGGACGCCAGACCGCAGGTCATGTACTGGGTTTCCAGGGCATCCGGCGAGATTGACTCCTTCGAATTCATGGGCCAGAAGAGCAATCCCCGCAGTGTGGTTGGCTGGATGAACTACATAAATTTCGCCCGCGACCCCAAGGGCAGGCTCTTCGTCTACGGAAGAGGACGAATCTGGAGCTGGGCACTCGTGCGCTATGACGCCGATGCAACGCGCTGGATCGAGACGCGGGGCAATGCAGCAGAGATGGTCCGCCGGGCCGAGAAGGAGAATCCCGACTGGTTTGCGGCCCTCGGCGATACTGTTCCCTACTTCGGTCCCGGTGACGGCGTGGTCTGTGCCTGGCAGCCCGGCGCCTACAACTTCAACCGTGGCTGGGGAGGCCGGGCACTGTCGTTCGATCGGACCGGCAGAATGCACCTGCGCATGGCGATTCTGGGCGTGGGCCAGGACGGACGCATGACCAGCGGCCCGGTATATGCGTATTCGGACGATCTGGGGGTCACCTTTCACGCGGCGGACGGGAAACCACTGAAACTCCCCATGACCGTGAACCCGATCCCAAGTCACAACGGCAGTACGGCCCGCGGCCTCCTGAAAGCGCGTTACGAACTATGGGGTTCGTTGGTTAAGGAACTGCCCTGAGCAAGGGGCGTAGCACGAGAGACGCGATGAGTTGGGCAGAACCGACGACGATACTGCGCGCGATTGCCCGTATAGTCCCTGCGGTCGCCGGTGAGGATTGGCAAGCAAAGGAAATAGGCCCCATCGTGGAGCGGAACGCCATCACGTGGTTGGTATCAGTCTGGATTCTCTGCCTCGCTGCGGAGGGAGCCGTTTGCCTGCGAGTGAGCGATCTCTCGCCGACGCATGGCAGGGCTGGTCCACACGGGCCGGTGGGACTGATTGGCATGGAGATGGAATGCACCGCTGGCGAAAGATGGCAAGCCGTGGAGTTCACCATGCTGGGTCCGACACTCCGCCCTGAGCACGTCCGTCCCGTCTCGCCGAGCTTGACGGACAAGCACGGCCGGTTACGCGACCACAGCGGCTTCTCCATCTTTCGGCTCACCCACGACGATGGTGTCTTCTCCGCGAGTAACGCGCTGCCCAGCCAGAACGACAAGCCAGTGACATTGACTGATGCGAAGGCGGTGGATCTTTCGCGCTGGCCACGCGTCCGAATCGCACTCCCCCCGCAGCCTGGAGAGGAGGCTAGGCGACAGCGTTTCGCCATCGCCATCCGGCTTGCTCGCAAGCCACCGGTAGATGGCACGTCGTTCCGGGCCCGTCTGGATCGGGTCGTCTTCGACCGCAACACGCCATGGATGGCTCCCTTGGTGACCCGGCCATTGGTCGTGGACACCAGTCCCCCCGCGCTGTCCCTCGCCTGCAAGCCCGCCTCCTCCGCCAAACCCGGTCAGCCCTTCACACTCACGGTCAACGCGGATGAACCGCTGGCCTGCCCCCCGCAGGTCATTTTCCGTCCAAAAGGCGCTGCTCTGGCCAACGACAACCGGGGCCGGCCTATGAACCGCCACGGTCGCGACTGGCAACTGACTCTCCGGCCTCTGCGGCGACTCACTCCCAACGGCGCGCCGGAAAACGGTCCGGTGAGTTACACCACATGGCCCCAGTCAATCAGACCTCGATACGCGGACGATGGCCGGAAACTGCTGGATGGGGAGTGTCGCCCCAGTTGGTTCGTCGGCAAGGCGCTCCAGTGGCGCAACACGGAGCGGGTTGACATCGTGATGGACCTGGGCCGGAGACGGTCCGTGGAGGCGGCGCGCATCTGGGTTTCCTATTTGCAGGGGAAGCCGTTGGTGACATGCGAGACGGCTGTCAACGCGGACGGTCCATGGCAGGCGGCAGCGGTCGGTCGTCCCCCGGTTCTCGGGCGCGGACGGGCCTTCAGCCAACCGGTCAACAGTGTCTGGCTGGACATGGCGCCGCGCGACGCCCGCTTCGTGCGTTTCCGGCTGACGGAGCACCCAGGCCCGCAAGTGACCGAAGTAGAAGTGTTCGGCGAGCCCGGGGCCTTGACGTCGGGCACTTGGGAAATTGTAGTGCGTGCTTGGGACCTGGCCTGGAACCACACGACGAAGACACAGCTGATCAAGGTGAAACGATGATGCGAGTATGTCTACCGGCCGTCCTGTTGCTGGCCACTGTGTCCCTGCACGGGGCCGAACGGCCCACCTACACGGCAGCGTTGGCGGAGACCGCGCCGGTGCTTGACGGTCGTTTGGACGAGGCCTGTTGGCGAACGACACCCGAACAGAACGGGCTCGTGTGTCCGCAGTCCGGCAGACCGGCCGCCCAGAACACCCGGTTCCGCGTCGTCTGCACCGCCGAAGCAATTCACATCGCCGTGCATTGCGCGGAGCCAGCCCCCAAGGCGATACTGGCCCGACACGGAGATCACGATGGCTCGCTCTGGGGCGACGACTGCGTTGAGGTCTTCCTGTCCCCGGCCGACGACGGCATGGAGTACGTGCATGTGATTGCCAACTCATTGGGCGCGGTCTACGACGCCTATGTCACCCAGATGGGCATCTCTTCCGATGCCTCCTTCGAGACCGGTGCCAGGGCAGCAGCGCAAGTGGGCAAGGACTCTTGGACCATCGAGATCGAGATTCCCTTTGCCGGGCTGGCTCTCAAGCCCGAAACCGGCTCAAAATGGGGTCTGAACGTGGCGCGCGAGCGCAAGCCCAAACCGAGCGAGTTGTCCTGCTGGGTGCACACGGAGGTGGAGAAGTTCGGGGTGCCCGCCAAGTTCGGGCAGCTCCGGCTCCCCGACCTACCCTTCTCGCAGTTCTCCTGGCGTGTTAGCGGCTTCGCGCTGCGCAATCCACAATTCAGGGGAAGAGGGGTGACCGATGCGGAGCTGACCTGCACTGTTGGCAGCTTGGGCACGTCTCCCGGCCCCGTGCAACTGGCGCTCACTGCCGTGCAGACCAAGAACGAGACGAGCTCCGCCGCCATCGATCTGAGTGCGAGCGACGGTAAGGAGGCAACCGGCGCGGTTCCACTTCGCCTGACCGGCCCCATCCACGTTGTGCGCTACCAGCTGACGGATGCCAAGATGGGCAGGCTCCTGGCCTTCGGTGGCGAGAAGGTAAGCCTGACTTGCGCCCCGCTCGCCTTGCGGCTGATTGCCCCCTGGTATCGCGACACCATCTTTGCCAGCGCTCCCATCGACGCCATCGAGGCCGAGATCACGGTCCACGGCTCGCCCGCCCGCCTGAACGCGTCCCTGATCGAGGGGAGGAACGTGCTGGCCAAACAGACCGTCCAGGCAACGCCTGGTCAACCCGTAGCCGTGCGTTTGCCGGCCAAGGGCCTCGCACCAGGCGAGTACACGTTGCGTGTCGGGCGAGCCGATGGTAGTGCAACCGCCGCCAGGACGATCTCGGTACTGCCCCGGAAGCAGGGCGAGGCCTGCCTGGATCGGGACGGGAGCCTCTTAGTGGACGGCAAGCCGTATTTTGCCTGGGGGTTCTTCTGTTCAGCCCCAACCGGACGCATGTCCCAGGCGGGCTTCAATACCGTCGTCACCTACATCGGTTTCTACATCCACCGTGACAGGGACATGAAGGCATGGCTGGACAACTGCCTGAAGCTCGGTATCAAAGCGGCTATGTACCCCTACTTCGGCGAGGTGGGCGTGCACATGAACAAGAGCAAGAAGCTCTTCACAGACAAGGAGCTGGCACGTACGGCGCAGTTCGTCCGCCTCTACAAGGACCATCCCGCGATCCTCGGGTGGTATCTCTGCGACGAACCGCGCGGCACGATCTTCCGCGACGAGATGAAACGCGTGCGCGACGTGGTCGCCAAAGAGGACCCGCACCACCCGTGCATCGTCCTCGACAACACCGGTCGCGGTGTGGCCGGCCTCGCCGACGCGGGGGAGATTCTCTGGGTCGATCCCTACCCCGGCTTCGCAAAAAGCGGTCCGCCTCGCCTGCCCATGGAGACCGTCTCCATTGCCATGGATGACATGATCCAGGGCACGGGTTCCCGGCTGCGTCACTTCTGGTCTTGCCCACAGGCCTTCAACTGGGGGGCTTGGGGTGGTGAGAAGGCCAAGACTGAACGGGCTCCCACCTACGAAGAGGAGCGCACGATGACCTATCTGTCCATCGTTCATGGCGCGCAGGGAGTGGTCTACTTTGCCTGGAAGTACGCGCTCAAGGAGCCCCACCTCAGCGAGGGCTTCCTGACCCGCCTCGGCCCCGAAATCCGCGATCTCATGCCCGATTTGCGCGACGGCAGGGACGTCGTCGGGGGCGTCACCAAGGCCACACCCGCCGACAACAAGCTCCACGTCCGCGCCTTCCGCCTCGGGGATCGTATGACCATCATCGCCGTCAACCCCGGTCCCCGGCAAGTCGCCGCTCAGATCGACTTTCCCGGCCTCACCGGCTCGTTCAGCGTTGTCAGCGAACAGCGTACCGTCGTCACCAAGGACGGCACGCTCTCCGACACCTTCGTTCCCTACCGCACGCACGTCTATCGCAGCCGCTGAGTTAGCTCTTGTGGGTGCTCAACTGCGTGGTCGAGGCATAGCACAGACGGAGACGAGTATGCGCCGCGTCCTGCTTTTCGCCAACATTCTACTTGCCACGGGAAGGACATGCGCCATGGCCGACGAAAGAACCAGAGGACAACAGTCGGACTACAACGAGCAGTACCGCCCCCAGTTCCACTTCACCGCGCCCGCGAACTGGATCAACGACCCGAACGGTCTGATCTATCACGACGGCGAGTACCACCTGTTTTATCAATACAACCCCCAGAGCCGCAATGCTCACTGGGACGACAGGCCCGTCCACAGTGCTTCATGGGGCCATGCCGTAAGCCGGGATCTCGTCCATTGGGAGCACCTGCCGGTAACCCCCATTCGCTCGGGATCGGGCAGCGGCATTGTGGACCGCGGCAACACGGCCGGCTTCGGCGAAGGTGACGAGGACGTCTTCATCGTCTTCTGGGCCGGCAGTCTCTCGTACAGCAGGGACCGCGGACGAACGTGGACGCACTACGAGGGGAATCCCTTCCTGCCGAAGCATGCCGACCCCTTTGTCTTCCGCCACGAGCCCACGAAGCAGTGGATCCTGGTGTCCTTCATCCATCCGGATAGCCCGGACGACTTCCTCTTCTACCGTTCGACCGATCTCAGGAACTGGACCCGCACGAACCAATACAAGGGCAAGCTCCACGAATGCCCGTCCGTCTTCGAGATTCCCATCGAAGACGAGGAGACCCGGAAGTGGATCTTCCACTCGGGCAACGGCGAGTACCTCATTGGTGACTTCGACGGGAAGGAATTCCACGAGGAGGCGGGCAAGTTCCGGATGGACTACGGCATGTTCTATGCCTCGCAGTGCTGGCACGGCACCCCCCCCGGGGATGAGCGGATCATCCACATCGCCTGGATGCACGGCGGCCGCTTCCCTGCGGATATGCCGTTCAACCAACAGCTGACTTTCCCATGCGAGTTCACGCTCCGGCGCCTGCCCGAGGGTCTGCGCCTCTGCCGCCAGCCGGTTCGGGAGATCGCGCGGCTCTACGACAAGGTCGTCGTCGCCCGAGACGATGCGGAGCTCGAACCGGGCCGGAATCTCCTGAAGGGGGTCGAGGGCGACCTCTTCGACATCGAGTGCGATATCGAGATGCGCAAGGCGACAACAGTGACGTTAGCGATTCGGGGCGAAACTGTCCGCTACGACCGCAGCAAGAGACAGTTGCACTGTGGGGCGAGACAGGCCCCGCTCGAACTGGCAGGCGACAGGCTGCGCTTGCGGCTGCTTGTCGACCGGGCGTCGATCGAGGTCTTCGCGGATCGGGGGCAAGTGGCCATCACGCACGGCTGGCTTCCGAAGCCCGAGAATCAGGCCCTCGCGCTGGAGGTCGAGGGGGGGGTGGCGCTTGTCCGACGCATCCGCGTCAACTCACTTCGCTCCGCTTGGCGACAGTAGTCGCGAATGGCGTTGAGAATGCCCCTGAGCCAACAGATAGCCGGCGTGGGCGAAAGATGAGCTGTAATTCGGAATGCACGCTGAGAAGATCATGAACTAGTACCAAGCTGCGTAAGTCAGTGTACGCCCTGACGAGGACGGCTCCGGGATGAGAGGAGCCCCGCCGGGCAAGAGGCGATGCCGTAGCATCGTCGTTTCCCGGCGGGGCGGCTCTCGCGCGGAACCGACTCGGCGCG
>JABHEG010000135.1 GCA_018676675.1 Lentisphaerota bacterium | reverse complement strand
TCTTACACATTCTTGCGGTCACTCCTTACTTGCTGGCTTGCACTGTTCGGCGCCCACCTGAGACACTGCCAATATAGCGCTAACCGCCTGCGCCGCAACAGGTGCCATGGCATTCTGCCCGCTTAAGTTGACGGCATTGCCTCCTCCCCTTCCGGAACGATCGTCAGCCGCTGCCCCTTGCCTCCGCCACCGTAGCGCTGCCAGTGGAGTGGAAATCCGTCCTCAGTCGTGCCCTCGGTGAAACCCGCATTCCGCAGCAGTTCAGGAAATGTCTCCTGCACCCCAACAGGAGTCCCATCCTCTTGAGCTTCCACGCGATACGGAATAGACAAGGAGAAGAGTACGAGGCAGGCCCAGGCCAGACGCAATGTTGTCAAGAGACGCATGTCCACATCCTCGCTGTGCTCCGTTCACCCGGGGCTATGGCCCCCCTGAGCTGGTTCGCCCGGCACGTTCAAGGTACTCACTCACGCGTTCCCGAGGAAGCAACGGCTCCAACAGCCGTTCGTCTGCCACGGGAATGACGGCTCCTGTTTCCGGGCTGAAATCGACGGGGCCGTACGGAGCCGGACGCTCCTCACCCGTCAGCACGGCCCAGTCCACGTCACCAAAGCTGTAATGCCAGAATTCGTAGGGGTAAGCGTGGAACCCGTGATCTCCCATTGTTTCGTTGATCCACGCCCGGTTCCGTTGGGCCTGCTCCGAAATGAAAGGGGAGGCCATAGGGGTCTTTTCAGAAAGCTCCAGGTACGGCCCACCGCGATCCAAATCCCCTCCATCGTTGCGGCGCAATACAGAGATATCGACAGCGCTTCCGGACGTGTGATTCGCGAACTTCGGTGTGGTGGCAGTCAAAACGGATATCCGGCGCATGAGCAGGTCAATTCCGGGCGGCTCTCCCCTCCTCTCCCACAGGACCTTCCGGTGAACGGTGTCCAGGATGAAGTCACAACCAGCGCCTTGGATCTGAATGTCTATCGACCGCCAGGCGTCCTCAACCCGCAAGACACGATCATGCTCGAGCATGGCCTCGGCCACAGCGACCAGCCGTTCGGCGACACTCCGTCGCACCCAGAACGTGCGCTCCAGGAAGCCAAGCTTCTTCCCACTGGGGCAGTCAATGCGGACACCGCAATCCCGGGCAAGACGAGTAAGGGAACACATGGGCTCACGGGCCTCCCGAATCGGGTGCGCCAGCAATCGCTGCATGAAAGCGTGCGCTTCATCCAGCTGCTCAGCCCAATACGTGCGTGGATCCATCTACAAACTCCGGGGCAGACTCGTCGTGTGCAGAGAAGGTCGCGGTCGGCAAGACGCAAACCAGTCGCGTTAATAGAGCGGTCCGCGTGGGCTTGACAACGGGGCGTTCAAGCAAAGGAGAGGAAGAAAATCAGCCGCCTCAGGTCAGTGAAGGTGTCCCCGACAGGGTGGCGAGACGGGAAGTGGGCTTGTGGATCAGCGTAAGGCGTGAGATCGAGCGCTCGTCGCTGGGTGTTCGTCCCAGCAAGTCATCCTCCGCAAGCCCACGCCTGGAACTGCTGCGCCAAAGCCATGAGAGCCCCTCGCTCAAGCACGTTGGCGCAGCGACCGAAGATCGTTGACTCGTGTCCATCATGCACAGCCTCCGACGTTCTCGGGACCTGTGTCCCGGTCACTCAGTCGTTCAGAGCCAGGCTGGGAGTGTTGAGTGGGACGCCCTCTTTGCGGCGCCGGTCCATCTCTGCCCAGACCTTTCGTGCGTAGGTTGTGGAGCGCGGATTGTACTGCTGCACGGCACGCCACCAGCTTCCGTAGCGACGTTTCAGGTACAGCACGTACCGAGCTGCCATGCGTTCGTTCGTATCCGGATCCATCAGATCTACCCGACCTGGGCCAATCAGCCGCTTCCGCTGCAACTCGGCCACAGCGACGTAGGTAACGCCGTAACGCCCATAGGCCACACCATCGCTGTGCAAGCCGACATCACGGCCCCGACTCTCGACCATGCTGATACCGTGCATGACTTCCGGCAGGTCGACCCCGCGGGCCGATACGAAGGTCACACAACCAAGCACGGCCGCGATTGCGATAAGGCCACCAAGGAATGGAAACCGCGAAGGTCTCATTCTCTTGACAATATGTATCATTTTCTCACTACTCATCTCTATAACACCTCTTAATCGAGACACTCTAGACACGTCCATCGTCTGTCCCGAACACTGTCATCTGCGTCTGTCTGCCCACGTCTCCGCAGGCATGCCGGGGTGCCTTCACGCTCACTGCCATCTGTCCTCAGTCCATTCTGGAAGCCGCAACGTCTCCGGCATCAACACATGCCCGTCACGCAAATGCCATGCCAACAGCGCAGACGAGTAGGTCAGGAGAAACAGCGACAAGGAGGAAGGAGGAAAAGTGGAGAAAATGCGCCAAATGCGGAAACGTTGAGGTCAAATCCTGGAGGGGCGATGTCCCCAGCGCCCGCGGTCCACAACGACCGTCAAAGCACCACGGGCTGAATGTGGCCATGCCCACATCGACGCCCAGGCCGCTGTAGACATCGCCCCTCCAGGAAACCCAGCACAGCGCGTTGGAGAGCGGCGGTCTCCGCCGTAAAAGTCGGCACACCGTCGAGGACGACGGCTCTCCAGGAGCCCAGCACAGCGCGTTGGAGAGCGGCGGTCTCCGCCGTAAAGGTCGGCACCCCGTGGAAGACGACGGCTCTCCAGGAAGCCCAGCACAGCGCGTTGGAGAGCGGCGGTCTCCGCCGTAAAGGTCGGCACACCGTCGAGGACGACGGCTCTCCAGGAAGCCCAGCACACCGATTGGAGAGCGGCGGTCTCCGCCGTAAAGGTCGGCACCCCGTGGAAGACGACGGCTCTCCGGACCTCTACCTGAAGCACACCACCAGACCGTCCTGAGAGGACAGAAACAGGCTGCCATTTGCCGCAATGAGGCCATCGAAAACAGGGATAACGTCGACCTTGGTCTCAAGCTGCTTCTTGCCGTCGTCTTTGTTGAGAGACACCAGGAAACCACCTTGACGCCCCCGGAACCGATCAAGTGCTTCCCTCAGTGGGGCGGGAGGATCATAATTGTCAGTGGTGACAGTGTTCAACACCTCCCGCGCGGCTTTGATATCCACCTCGGGCGGCCCCGCCATGAAGAGCGTATCCCCGGCAAGGACCAACCCGTTGACGTGGAGCGGCACGGTTGCTCGCCAAGTGTAGGCGATCCGTTTACGCGTTCCCTTCTTGAGCTTGACGGTCTTGATCCTGGGGATCTTCCCGGAGGCGATGAAAGAGGGGGACCGAACGCGCTCGTAGCCGTACTGGTAACCGTAGACCGAGTCCTCATCGCAGACCATGATCCGGGCATGCGGATACATCGTGGTGGCAAGACCGACCCCCGCACGCCCCCCGAACATGTGCTTCCCGTACATCCAGTAGGAGAGCTCCCACCAACTGTCATCCAGGAACCCCATGGAACTGAAGAGATGGGAGGGAAATTCAGGCTTGATTTCCAGGTCTTGATCAAATGTCACCGCGCGCATCCAGGTGTTCCTGCCGTCGGAGGACAGTACATCGGGAAGCACTCCGGGCATTTCCATCCGAGCGTAACGCTTGCTGGATGGGAAGGGCTCATAGAGCGGGACGGCGTCTCCGGTTTCCGGATCCCGGCTGTAGAACGTCTTGCTGAGAAGCTGCTTGCCGGTGGTCAGGTCAAGCTGTCCCATGCGCATCCCACCATCGACGTAGGACGAACGACCGGCGGCATAGGTGATCACCTCATCCTGGACCAGGACACTGCCGTGGACCGGCCAGACGGACTCGACCCGCTCGTTCACCACCAGCATCCGCTCGGCCGGGGCCGCACGGAAGCGCCAGACGAGCGCCCCATCCCTACAGCGCAGTGCGTAGACCCAGCCATCGCAGCAACCAAACACGACAAGACCTCGTGCTACGGTTGGAGGAGAGTCGATACGCCCCCCGGCAACGAAGTCCCACAGCGCCTCTCCAGTCCGAGGGTTGGCCGCATGAAGCACGTGCGTGTCCTTGCGAGCCACGAGCAATACTCCGTTAGCAACAACGGGTGGCGTCAATTCGCCTCCGAGAGAGACACGCCACGCCTCCGCGGGAGCAGGTGAGACGGGTTTGGCAGCACGCCCGGTCCTGGCCGCGTCACCCCGAAACGTCGGCCAGTCACCCGCCGTCTTCTCGGGCGGAGCATCGTCCGCTGAGACCTCGCCAAAGGCTGGTCCCCGCTCCAGAGGATGCGTGTCCTTCTCGATTTGAGCTGCGATCCGGCGCGGAGCGAGGGCATGGAAACCCGTGAGTTTGCTCTCGATGTAGCAGCCACACTGTTCAGGAGGCATGTAGAGCAGCCCATTGGCCGGCATGACCCCAAACTTGCAGTTGCCGCGCAACCAGGTATGGAGGCTGACCTCCCCAGTTGCCAACTCAATGAACTCCACACCGGTCCGCCCCCCGAGGATGTAGTTGACGGTGGCCTTGTCGCGATAGCAGCGATGGTGGTGCTGTTTGGGCCACGTCTCATCCACCGGCGTCTCATGGAGAACGACTCCCGTCTTCACGTCATGGGCTTCACGGTACTCATGCACCCTGCGCTCCAGAGTCTTCCCGAACCAGACCTTTCCATCCACGCTGAAAACGTCGGTTGGCGCACGACACCCTTCAGCGCATGGGGCCGACCACAACCGTTCCCCGGTCTCGGCAGAGAACGTCACCAGGTTACCCGTGCTGAATCCACCCGCCGCATACTTGTCTTTGCCAACCTTCTGGTTAGGCCCGCTCTGCCGGTCGGCGGAAATGACAACATCGTCCAGAACGGTCAGTGTCGGTGAGGACCAACCCGGACGGAGATACTCGGAGGGCCGTGAACTACGCCACACCACCGTGCCCGTTGCCTTGGTCAGGCAAACCACCTCTCTCGGATTCTGGAAGTACAGTCGGTCGGCCTTCGCGGCCAGCGTCATCGGCATCACGCCATCCGTGTCCTGATCCTGCTTCCGCCAGAGCGTACGGCCACTCGCCGCATCGACAGCCATGAGACGCTTCTGCGTAGGTTCAACGTGTCGGTAGGCCATCTTTCGGCGGTCAAGCTGCTCGCGCGTCCCCGTGTTCATCGACAAGTAGAGGATACCATCTTCGTGAACGATATCTTCGGCCTTCTCCGTGCCCTCATACGTGCGCACTGTCTTGCCGGTCGCGGCATCCAGGGCCGAGACAGAACCGTGGATATCCAGGGTGACAAAAACGCGGTCAGCGGCCGCCACGAGACGACGGTGGACATCAGCCGGATAGCTGTTGCGGTCCTTCACGTAGTAGGTCTGCCAGGCGCTTAGTGGACGGCGCCAGAGCTCGATCCCGTTGAACGCATTTCGGGCGATTACGGCCCACCGCCCCGGGAGGTCCTCGGGAAGCCCGGTGGGACTGATATCTGCAATGTAGAACAGCCGGCCGCCGCCTGTCACCATCACATTGACCGTCGTCAGCCGGATATGGCTGCGCGAGTGCTTCGGGGACCCAATCCACTGGATGTGGTGCGGAGGTCCGACGACGTGGTCACGAGACATGACGTGCCCGTCCGGCCCGTGGAGGAAATGCGTCCACTCATCGATTTCTGCCGGAACAGGCTTCCGGTACGCCGCCCATCCCTCAATCGAGGATGGGATCGAGGCAAGAAGCGTGTTGTTGGGGAGCCCGTCAACGGGAACGCGGGTCAGCAGGACGCCTCGAGGAGCCAGTGCCCTTGCGAACTCCGCAGCCGGGACGCGACACGGCTCAGAGAGCACGATCACACCCACCAATCCATCGACGAGAGGAAGAGCTTTGCCGTCAAATCGCGCGAAGGAAACGCTGCCGGAAGCTTCCACATCGGCCGCATGCCGTCGCCCTGCGGCGACCTTGGACGCGTCCGTATCCAGCCCGTGCACGACGAACGTCTCTCCTCCACGCAGACCGACGGTGAGCCGTCCATCCCCGCAACCAAGATGGACGATAAGCCCCCCGCGCACGCCTGAAGCGGAGACCAGCCGAGAACCAAGGGTTTGAGCTGAGACAGTAACTCCCAAGAGCAAACACGACGCGACCGTCACGATGCCGGGAAGTCGCCGGGAGGACAGGGGGGAAGGCCATGTCTGTTTGCCCATCGGTGCGCCTGTGTGTTCGGGGACGAGAACGCGTCAGAATCATGCGGTCTCCTACGGTAGACCTCCCGCCACAAAACGCAAAAACGTCTGGTCCTGACCAATTACTGGTCCCGACAACGGTCCTATCTACCGGTACAGACCTGAGCTCAAACTCTCCAGCTCAATAACCGCCATTTTCGGTGCGACATCGAACCCGATATCTTCCGGCAATGTGCGCATGTCCAAGCACGAAACAGGAGAAGTTGACACCTATTGTCCAACGTGGTAATATCAGTCGAGTGGAGGGAGAATTCCGAGCATCCTGCGCCAAATGCCGCGCGGAATCAGCAAACGTTCTGTCAGACAATGATGACCGGACGATCGGGATTTGGGCACAGACCAGCCCCAGAACGGTCCGCTGCCGCACGGATACCTGGAGGCCGGTTTTCCCAAACCGGGTCCTTGGAGCGTGCGGTTCGGGGCGGAGCGCTCAGGGATGAGCTGCCTCCAGTGACGTGTCGCCCAATCCACACGTCGTGGTTGTGCGAATGCGGGCCCCGCATCAGATTGACCAGGAAGGAATGGCGACAGAACCAGCCCCTTGCTGGCGGACCTCCTATCGTCGCCCGCAGAAGGGCAACGTTGGCGTGCGGAGGGAGACAAGCAAGCCCGCAGGAAATCGTGATCCGTAATCGTGCACCGGTGAGCGGGGGAATCGGCTGACGATTACGGGCGACGATCACGATTGACGATGGAGAGTACTCGTTGAAGCCAGGGCCACACCTTAGCTGTTAGCAGTTATTTCCTTTGAGCCGTTGCGGTGCTGTTCGTGTGTCGGCGTTGGTGCTTCGCTGTCGGTACTGTGGAGTGCGCCATGGCACGTCCGCTCCGTCAAGTCACAGTTCAGGCACATTGACGTTACACACGCTCCCGCATGAATGCAGCGATGTCCGCAACAGCTTCCTTGGCCTCTGGCAGCAGCGGTTCGTGAGACTGGAAGACGTGAAAGAGGCCAGGCCAAACCTGGAGTTTGACGTCAACCCCGTCTCCTTCGGCTTTGGTTGCCGTGGCTACACTGTCATCGCGGATGATCTCGTGCTCACCAACCTGGAGAAGCAAAGGGGGAACCCCGGTGTAATCACCGAACACCGGCGACGCGTAGGGATGACGGGCATCCGCTCCGCCGAGGTATAGGGCCACAAAGTCCGGCAGGCACAGAGGACTCATGATAGGGTCCAATTCGGCCTCCGAGCGAAGACTCTCACCGGATAGCGTCAGATCAGCGAAGGCGGACAGCGCGATCCCCGCCGCCGGCAATGGCTGAGCGCGATCTCGCAATACAAGCAAGGAAGCCAACGTCAATCCGCCGCCCGCTGAATCCCCGGCAATGAATGTGGCCGTTGCGCTCCCGGGCCCGTCAGGCCCGGAAACCCGCAGCCAATCGTGCAGGCGGACGCAGTCCTCGACCGCAGCCGGAAAGGGATCCTCAGGGGCCAGGCGGTAATCGGGCAACAAGACAGCGCACTGAGCTGCCGCGGACAGGTGCGCAGCCAGGGGCAGGTAGTAGGCGCCCGAGCCGGAAACATAGCCTCCACCATGCAGGTACAGGAGTCGAACACCAGGATCAGCTCCGGGGGTCATTACCCACTCGCAGGCGATGCCCTCCGCCTCGATTCGGGTGCACCGAACCCCGGGGACCGTCGGTTCCCGACGAGTCGCCATCCCCTCACGGAGGGCCGCAAAATCAAACCCTGTGGCACCAAAGGCGGGCGACTCGTGCAAGGTCTGAAAATAGGCTTGACTGATTTGAGAAGTCATCCGTGACACGCTCCTCTGACGTGATCTCCTACCAACATCACGGTCACCGAATGTGCACGAGTCGCCAGCCTAGCGGCTGAAGAGGAACGGTGAGCACCTGATCCACCATTGGGATCGCCCTGCCATTCAGAGCGTCGGTCACCGTGCGCTCCCCGGTCGGGAGGTGGAGAGCCCTGGCATCGAGACTGACTTGCGCCTCCACCGGGGCAGATCCGAGGTTGGACACGACAACCATGGCCCCCTTGGCTCCGCGCGTATAGACACTCGCCCTGACGGCAGGCGGCGTACATTTGATGACACCTTCGTTCTCCCAGTAGGGCAGCCAAGTCGCTTCCGAGCGCCCGAACGTCTCCATCGCGGACCAGATTCCGGACACCAGACGAACATCTTTCGGGCGCACCAGAACATCATGGAGAAGGGCGAAGGCCAGCGCTTCACTCTGGGTGTAGGGGCGATCGTAGCAGAGGAACTCGGCCGGCACGCCCCATGGTTGCCCAGTGAACTCCGCCCGAAACGCGTCGAGAGGAAGCAGTTCCTCAAAGTGCGGTCCCCGGTCTACGCTCCCGAACTGCTCACCGTCCCACGTGGACGTCGCCCAGGCAAGTGTGGGGATGACCATCATGGTTGAGTTATGGACGTTCACCTGTCCTCGCGGCTTCCGGCTCTTCACAATGGCGTAGATTCGACGCATCATGGCGCGCGTGGCAAAGATCGGGTAGGTGGGCTTCCGTTTGCCGGACGAATCGGTGTAGCCACACCCGTGGTGGGCGTTGCTGCAGGCCCATGGAGCCGCCGTGCCATCGAGGTAAACACCGTCGATACCGAACTCATCGATCGTCTTGGCGATAGACCAGGCCATGTAGTCCTGCCAGGGGCTGTTGAGACAAGAGGTGTAAGCGCGCTGTTCCGGCAACCGGTGGTAGCCACCACCACGCGGCTGGACCAGGCACTCCGCGCTGTACTTCTCCCAGCCGGGATGCGTGTCCGCCATCTGATATCCCCAATAGGGAAGGAGCTGGATGCCGTTCGCGTGGCAACCGTCCACAAGAGCTTGGAGGCCCTTCGGGTCAGCCGAAATGTGCGAATTCTGCACCGGAGTCCAGTGCTCGTGGAAGCAGATTGTCCGGACTCCCAGACGCGCGTATCTGGCCAATGGCGATGTGCGCTCCCCGGTCCCTCCCAGGTTCAGCGCCCTGCCAAAGTGGCCCTCGACGAATGCGCAGTCCGGTGACGGTAGACCGCCTGCCGCCGCCGCGCCCGCTCCCACCCGACTCGGCATCGTGCGCCGGGCCCCGTCTGGAGTAAACGTCTCATCAAAGCGCTCGAGGAGCAGTGTGTGCTGATCACCCCGCAAAGGGCGATTCAGATTCTCAAACACCCGGATCGTGTCCGAGATGCGGAACTCGTCCACAACGAACGCACACGCCCCCGCCCCGAATCCCAGCCTGAGAGTGGCATCCGCGGCGTCTCCCGAGAGCGTCCCGACGTGGGGCTTGGCCGCGATTGTCTCGCCATCTACCACAATGGCCAGTTCGTCCCCCCAGGTCATAGCGACATGGTGCCACTGCCCGCGCTGCATGGGTACCGCCCCCCCAACCATAGCAGGAAACTCCCCTCGCCCTGTCTGCACGTAGGCCCGCATTCCACGGTCATCGATGTTCCAGTAGAACGCCACCTTTCGACTGGCATCGAATTCGAAACTGAAGAGGTGCTGGTTGTACTGTCCACGACTGACGCCGTCAGGCACGACGACTTCAGGATCGAACTCCGGGCGAACTCGACACTCCACCGTTCCGCGCTCCAGGTCAAACAAGCCTTCAGCCGGCCAGGAAATAGTCCCCGATGGCGCAGGAGCAGGCTTCTCAAGGCCGTAGCGCCCCTTGTGGATGATCCGGTAGTCCCACACATCGGGAGTCATGGGTTTCACCGGCGTGGCCTGGAGTCCCATGGTAAAGGCGATCGGTTCACTGAGATCCTGCTCATGCAGCAAGTCCAGAACCAGGTCGACCCGGCGGCCTCTGCGGAGGACGCGGATACTCCTGGCGGCGTCCCCCGGACGCCAGTTTTGGTCACTCTCGCAGAACCACGCCAATCCCCGCCACTCGTCCCCCAACCATACATACGGCTTGAACGGGCTGGACCATCCCTCAGCAGGAAGCTCCCCGACGTTGAAAGCGCTGCGCCAACGGCCGGGGAAGTGATAGAGATAACGCGCGTGTTCTTCCTTGATCGGAACGACCAGACGCAAACTGACCCGCAGAGGCGGGGCCTCATCTTCCTTTTTGGCTCTTCTCCGCTTCCTGGGCTTCTGCTTCTCCTTACGGCGCACCTTCAGATCGAGACGAATCATGCCGTCATACTCGACGGTTGAGCGACCGTCCACGACCACATCCTCCGTCTCCTGTCGCGCTTCCAGCACGGCTCGCACGGAGGAGTGGTCGGTCAGGTCAACCGGCCCCATACGCCATGGCGTATCCGCTCCGGACGCGGAGCAAATCAATCGAATGGGGCCTGCCAGGATCTCCCGCTCCCGCGTGCGAATGCCATTCGGCAGAAACGCCGTGGCGAATGCGTAATCGCGCCCCCATACTCGGATGTATTCACGGTCGGGCATAACGGGAGTCCAAGGTGGCAGAACACGATCCGTGATCCCTTCCCGGCAGTCACGCCAGGGAGGCTTCTCACCCAGGAGTTCGAACGCTGCCGTCGAACTGGTGAGAGACACGCCGTTTGCTGCTCGAGCGGTCACGGTCACCTGGTACGTTCCGGGTGGGAAGTCAAGGATGTCGAACGTTTGCGTAGCCCGCTTGGATTTGCCGACTCGCGGCGCCATGCGACTGATGATGTAACCATCTTCCTTCCGCGACAGGGCGATATCCAACGACGCCCCGGCTGAGTATCCCCGCAGGCCCGAAGCATCGACCTGGACATCCACCTCTTCCGCCAGCATACGCTTTGTGATCTTGACCTCGATGCCCGGTTTGACCACCAGCCGGAGGTCCCCTTCAGCAAAGGCGCCACAGACATATTCCAGCGTGTACGTTGCGCCTTTCGGGAAACGCCCGTCCATAGGCAACGGCAGCGTCACGATCTCGCGTCCCAGCGTCGTTCCGAACGCCTTAATCTGGGCACCATCCTGATCCTTGAGCGTTACCCCGAAGGGAGCATCGCCGTTCAGCAGGCATACGTCGAGAGCGACGATCCCCGCCTGCCAGTCCCCCAAGTCCGTGAGTTGGAAGGCTGTACCACGCTCCAGCAATCTGAGGCGTGCAAACCGACTCGTGTCGTGGAATGTGTCGACCATTCGAGCCCAGCTGTAGCTGCCGGGCGCCCCGCTCTGACAGTTCCAGGAAACGTTGAAACCAACCACCGAGGGGACCCTCCTACAGCCCATCACCGCCCACGGAATCGCGAACTCCGCACTCCAACCCACAGACGTCTGCCGGACCTTGGCTTCCCACTCAGCGTTCCAGGCTGTATCCCGTGCCTTTGCATCCATCACAGTGCCGCCCGCGTTGACACAAAACTGGTAGTAGGCGGGAGCAGCAGGATCGGGCTGCAGGAAGACCTCGAGGGAGTCGTCGCGATGGAGAGCACAATCGCGATCAGCAGCAGCACTCACGAGGCGGCTGCCGGGGCTGCGGGGAACGCGGATGGCAATCAGGAAGTGCTCGGCATCAAACGTGGTGTGGAAAACCGGCTGCGCCTCGGCCACCCCACCAGCGCGGAGTTCCTCGAATCCTGTCCCGGCGGCAAAGCTGTCCCACTCGTTGGTGCGCAACTGGCCATCGATAGTCGGAGCCGTCCGGGCCGAACCAACACTCAAGAGCTTGCCCGCCTGAACAGGGGCGCCCGGAAAACACAGGACCACGGTCAGGGCAAGAGACAGTATGACGGGTGGTCTGCTCATCGCGGGTGTTCTCGGTGGACGGGGCACATAGGGTGTCGGAGTACGTCCATACGATCACCCGGAGCAACGCCTATTGCAAGCCTCCTGTACGAGCGCTGAGCAACGTCACCAAGCCGAGGATGGATGGCAGGCTTTCGTGCTCCGCTGGAACAACGCTCAGCAACAGGTTTGGCCTCGCCATGGGTCGTTCGCCAACCAACTGTGGGTTGACGGACATGTCAGTCACTGGATGGTCGCACAGGTCAACGGCGTCCGCAAGTGGTGGGACCGGAAATGACGCAACGCGATGGTGTAGGCTGCATCGCCACAGGATCAGACAGGCCCGACGCTTCTGAAGCGGCGGGCCTGTTGTCGTCTACGGGTTCGGGACGGGGGCCTGTCCGGCAGAGCCGCGACTAACAGAAGCGGCTTTCCATGGCGGGGAGACCATCCCGCTTACGTTGTGCGCGGCTCGGAACGAGGCCCCCATCCGGCAGAGCCGCGACTAACAGGAGCGGTTTTCCCCCCCGATCAGTGCGGCCAGGTGGTCAAGCGATCAGCCCGCCGATCAAGCTCGGCAGCGAACTGCTCCCGCCCGGTCTGACGCAGCCGTTCCTTGTAGTTCTCGAACTGTGGACTCGTGAATCGGGCATGGAGAGGACCGCCTTCCCGCATCACGGTCCACATCGGGTCGACGGTGCGTTGCGAACGTCGCATCTCGTCAGTCGTCCACTGATCAAGCTTCGCCAAACCTTGCCCCACCAGTTCGGGGCAGGCCTCGGACAAGTCATTGAGCTCGTGTGGGTCGTCTGCCAGGTTGAAGAGCATGATGTCGGGGTAGTTCTTGAACCCGGAGTGATACGTCCGGATAAGAATGTAATCATCCCAGCGCACCGAACGCTGGCAAGCCCAGGCACAGTTCGCTACCACAAGGAAATCGCGCCCGTCCTCGCGTTCCTCTCTGAAAGCATCCCAAAACGACACGCCATCCCACGTTCCCGGTGCTTTGCCCCCGAGCATCTCAATAACCGTCGCCGCGTAATCGAACTGGTAGTGGAGGCCTGTGTCAACGCGGCCACGACCACCGACTCCTTCCGGATGACGGATGATGAGCGGGACGCGATTGGTGATATGATCACCGGTCTGGTGGTCGCCGTAGACGGACAACTCGCCCTGGTTCTCACCATGATCGGAGCTCACGATGACCATCGTGTCATCGAGAATTCCCTTCGCCTCGAGCTTCTCAAGAAGCTGCCCCACCATCTGGTCGGCATAGTAGATCCCGCAGTCGTAGCCGTCGATCCAGTGTTTGTAGGCGTCCATTGAATCAATGGCGGAGGTCATGCGATCCCAGCGGGAGTTGGTCTCCGGATGGCAGTAGTTCCCACCCGGTTCCTGGGCGCAGCCGGGACCGTAAGTATTCCAGGTTGCCTCTCGGATCTCATCAGTCATCCAGGCGGGCGGGGGCACGTCCTCGAAGGGATTGCCCATTTCCGCAGGAGCCCGATATGGCGTGTGGGGGTCCCAGATGTTGACGTGCAGATACCAGTTGTCTTCATCCCCACGACGATCAAGCCAATCCAGAGCGACGGGAATGATCTCTTCGCCACTTTCGCCGCCACCTTTGCCGGTGTTGTACATCTCACGGAAGCCGTTGTAGAACCAGAAGGAGGAATGACGTTCCCCGAACGGGCTGACCGTCACCGGATAGAGCCCAACCTTGCGCAACTGCTGAATGTAGTTGTCACCGAGCGTCCGGAACGCGCGGTCATCCGGGTTGAGGTAGTAGTCAGCCGCCTCACCGCCGTGATTGATGGCACCGTTGCGGATTCCGCACTTCCCGGAGTAGAGTGCCGCACGGGACGGCAGACAGGGCGAGTCTGAGACGTAACAGTTGTCGAAACGGACACCTTCGGACGCCAGGCGATCGATATTGGGGGACGTGTCGCGGTGGTAGCCGTAACAGCCAAGGTGGTCTGGGCGAAGCGTGTCGATGTCGATGTAGAGAACGCGCATGTGGTTTTCCTCGTCTGGAACGGTGTCAGTAACGAAGCGAATACCCTAGCTCCAGCGCAAGGGACCGTCCAGCGCATAGGGATGCCTTGCCCAGCACGGCCAGTGTCGACGGACGGCGTACCAGCAGAAGATGCCGCGCGTTCTTCTTGTACGACGGGCGGCCCTCCGACCGTCATTGCCCGGATGCCGTCCAGGGGGCCGTGCGGCGTACCAGCAGAAGATACCGCGTGTTCTTCTTGTACGACGGGCGGCCCTCCGACCGTCATTGCCCGGATGCCGCCCGGGAGCCGTGCGGCGTACCAGCAG
>JABHEG010000204.1 GCA_018676675.1 Lentisphaerota bacterium | reverse complement strand
GAAAAGAGCGAAAAGCTGGAAAAAGCAGAGATCGCACGCAACTATAGTGCGCCAGACGAGCGTGGTATCGACAAGGAGAAGTTCCTATGACCACGCGGCAAGCAGGTTACGGAATCCAACCGAATTCTGCGCTCGAAGCTGATGACCATGCGGGTGGCGGGATAGAGGGCTACGGAAATCCATACCCACTCTCTCCCATGCACTTCTCCCACGTAGCTCGTGAACAGGCCGAGGATCAGGCCATAGGCGAGAGCAGAGGTGAACTGCAGCACGCAGGCGATGGCCTCGTTCCGACGCAGCATTACCGCAAGCATGTTGCGGAACGACGGAACTTGTCTTGGCGTGCCTGGAGTCGGTGGCAGGGCGAAGGCAAAGCCGATGCCGATCAAGGTGATACCGGTGGCGACGATGTAAAGCATCGGGGTCTGAGAGCCACCGCCTGCTTCATACACCTTGCCGAGGAGGATGGCGCCGGACATCCATCCTGCGTGGGTGGATGAGTAGAGGATTCCCATCCCTGTTCCGTGTCGTCCGCCTGCTTCATCAGCCAGGGCCAATGTCTGCATTGTTGTTCCCGTCCACATCATCGCCGCTCCGGCCCCCCACAGCCAAGCTGAAGCAAGCGCCAGCGGGTAAGATTTCAGGTAGGCGGTGAGCAACATACTGATGGTGAACCAGAGGTACGTCAGAGAGCCGACCATGGTGAAACGTCGGTCTGACCAGGAGCTGAACAGGTACAGGTTGGCCGGGCGGAACAGCACCATTGAGAAGTACACGCAGGCCACGACTGTACTTGCCTGAAGGCGTGTCCAGCCAGCCACGTCTTGCAGATAGGGGACGAGGTAAGCTTGCTGTGCTCCGGCGCCCATGAAGATGAAGAAGAACGCGGCGGAGAGCAGATATAGCGGCTTGGCGAACGAGGGAGGAGCAGGGCGCGGTGCGGACATGCTGTCCATCTTTGGCTGGTGCCACCGTGGGCCGTCGTCGGCCGGCGGCCTACGGTTGGGGAGTCAGGAGGATGACGTCAATGTTCAGATGCTGGCCGAGGAGGTTATCCATTCTCAGGCTGTGGAGCCCCTCGGACAATTCCACACCGACGGGGGTTCCGTCCGCCTTGACGGGGCGGAATGCCTGCCAGTCAGTCGGCGTTGAGCGTCCCCAGCCGCCTGTGTTGGTGAAGGTAGTCAGCGCAGCGCCCACCACAGGTTTGCCATCGATTGTCAGGCTGCGTATTGCTTGCGTTTCGGTGGTGGCAGCGATGATCGTCAGGAGGTAGCGCCCTGCTTTGGGAACGGTGGCACTCCATTCGATCCAGTGGCTGGCATTGGCCCATGAGAACACGCATCCTCCCCCGTGTGTATTCTGGTGCTCACGGCTCTTCTTGATGGCGCCTCCGCCTTCAGCAGTGAAAGCCTCTCCCTCGATGACGACACTGCTCGTGAAGTCCAGTCTGTCGCGCGGGACGCGCTCCATGTCTGCCACGACGGCCACCAGTTGCGTTTCGAGGCAGTCGAGCGGGGGGACTCGGGCCTTTACCGGACCATTCACCGTGATCGGCGTTCCGGTGCACAGCAGGCGAGCTCCCTCGGCATTCGGCGTGGCTGAGGCGGTCGCCACGACCGCTTCCGTAGCGTCCTGCCCGCCGAACCGGGCTCGGAGGCGATACAGCCCTGCTTGCCCGGGCCACGTGAAAGCTCCTCGGGCGTGGTCGTCGGCACAGGTCAGCTGAAGTGTGCCAAGATTGGCTCCGCGTTTCCAGGAGCCGTCACAGGCGACCACCGGGACGTCACGTTTGAAGGGAGCAAGGTCCATGGTGTCATCGAAGCGCAGCTGGAGGTCATGCGTTCCGGCCGGGATGGTCACCGACACTGTCTCTGCCTTCGTATCGAATGCCCACTTGTCGTCTGTCAGTCGTGTGTGGCCAATGAACACGTTCTTTGGCCGTCGTCCTGTGTGTATGAGGAGATCGGCAGGTGTCTTGGACGCGACGGTTGCCTTGACGGCGTTCCTGGTGTAGGTCGCTCCAAAGGTGACGCGCGTACTGGCGCGAAAGACCAGGCGTCCATCGCTTACCAGTTCCGTCCCGGCTGGTGGAGCGTCAGCCGCCCCAACCACGAGCCATCGCGATGCGAGGAGGAGGGCGAGAGGGAGGACGTGGTGCGAGATGTATCGATTGGCTTTCATGGTGATGTCAGTTCCCGTTCATGCCTGGTTCCCCAAGGCGCTTCTCTGGCAGCTCAAAGACCGTTACATGGGGCACAGGATACCGGGAGATTGAGTCAAGTCAAGGAGCCCTGTATGCCCCGCTTCGTGTCGCCCCCCTGCGCCAGGCTGCGGATTTGCATGTGACTGAAGCGGGACTAGATTGTGGATCTTTAGTCTGCTGTTTTGAGGGGAGTGTGGTGACGCCGGGGGGAGGGAACTGACCGGAGGCCCGCAGAGCTGGGAGACGCTTGCCGTAGAGCTCTCGAGGCCACCAAATGACACCGTTTGACACACGAACAGCTTGTGCCTGAACAAGCGGGAGTGACGCTTCGTGAGTAAGGACAGCGTGCGCAGAGATTTCAATGCACGTACGTTTGCGCTGGGGCTTCTCAGCCTCGCCCTTTTGGCGGTATGGTCGCATTGGCACAACGTCATCTCGGTCAACCGGACTGCGCTCAACGACAACTCGCCCCCCATTGGTGGTGTCGGTGTCTTTCTGGGCGTTTTCCTGATCATTCTCCTCTTCGAGTTGCTCAACAAGAAGGTCAAGCTTCCTCGCGGCGAACTCATCGTCATCTACGCGATGTTGATGGTCGCGGCGCCGTGGATGGGGCACGGCATTTGGTACCGCTGCATCGGGCTCATTTACACCGTTCCACGGGATAACAACCAGGCCCGACTGTTCCATCACTACTCTGACAAGCTCTGGCCGCATGGACCACAGCTGGTCGACAACGGCGGCTTCGAACGTGATCCCCCGCTCGAAGGCTACTACCTGGCCATTGCTCCAACGAAGGACGAGGAAGGCGTAGCGGCCGAACTGCCCGATCCAGAGCATGTGACGGTAGAGGATCTAGAGGACAACGCGCAGGGCCTCAAGCGTTGTGTTCAGTTGTGCACAACGGACTTTGAGATGGTTCTGCTCAAGTACCGCGTTCCCCGGCAGAAGGACGGGAAGGATGTGCTGGTCCCCGGTGAGAACTATCACCTGAGCTACTTTGTCAAGATCGACGAGTCCAAGGGGGGGACCATGCTGAACTGTTACGTGCTGACTGACAAGGACGACAAGTTCAACGTCAACAGTCTGAATCGTGACACAAAAGTCAGCTTTTCTGCGCCGAGCGGGTTTGATCCTGTCTGCCATGCCCAGGTGGTGATCCCCGATCGGCTCGATGAGTACATGGACATTGTCTTTGAGTTCCGAGGGGCGGGGAGTGCTCGGATTTCTGACCTGCGCCTCTACAACAATGAGGCGATCCAGAGCCTCTACCAAGGACGGAATGAGGTCCGGGCCTCAGACTACGAGAAGCTTCCTCTGAATCAGCGCGCTCGGGTGGACATAAGGCCTGACAAGACGTTCTCGTTCGCGGGGATTCTGTCACGCATGCGGGGAATGATCCCGATGCGGGAGTGGCTGCAACCGGCGGCGTGCTGGGGGACAATGATCATGGCGCTGTTTGCCGCGTTGTTGGCCCTGATGGTCATCATGCGCAGGCAGTGGGCAGAGAACGAGCGTTTCTCTTTCCCCATGTTGATCTTTCCGCGAGCTCTTCTGGAGCAGGAAGAAGATGAGAATGGTCGTGTCGTGTTTGCTCTGTTCAAGAAGCGGGCCATGTGGGTCGGGTTCGGGATCTCGGTTTTTCTCATTTCGCTTCAGGGGTTGCACCACTACTTCCGCGTGCCGATGATCAGCTCTCAGGTCGACATCGCGAAGTTCTTCGAGAACAACAGGCCGCTGTATTCCTTCTTTCGCGGCTTCTACTGGCATCCATTCAATGTTTCGTTGATCGTCCTGCCGATCGCGTTTTTCATCGAACTCGAACTGTTGGCCAGCATTCTCCTCTGCTTCTTTGTCTGTTCTCTCCCGTTCTACCTGCGTGAGGAGATGTTCACCAGCTGGAAATCGATCAAGGACTTCCCATTTGTGCGTGAACAGCACACGGGGGCTTATGTAGCGTTGGCCGTGATCACTCTCTATGCCGCTCGTCGGCACCTGAAGCTGGTCTTTCTGAAAGCGTTCGGCCGTGAGACGGGCGAGGAGGACTTTGATGATCGCGACGAAGCGTGGACCTACCGTCGTGCCCTCATCGTTTTCGGGGGGGCAATGCTGTTCCTCTGCTGCTGGATGCAGTACGTGGAGGTTGGTTTCCTCAAAGGGCTACTCTATTTCACCTTCATTGTGGCCTGCGGGCTGTCGACGGCCCGGATTCGGACTGAGTGCGGAACGCCCTGGACGTACCTGACTCCTTACACGCCCCTCATCATCTTCAGTGCCGCGGGTGGAGCCTACCTGTTCGGGATGGACATGTTCGTGATCATGATTGTGTCAGGTGGCTTCCTGTGTTCTGCCTCCTATTTGATGTGCGCGCCTACACAGGTGGAAATGCTGCAGTTGAGCAAGCTGTTCAAAGTGAGTCCCCGGTGCGTTGCCCGGGGAGCGATGGTGGGGGCGCTGGGCGGTCTTCTCTTTGGTGGATACTTCCTGCTCTCGATTGCTTACAGCAAGGGAGCGATGAACGTGCCCTATATTGGCGATTGGGCCGCCAACCAGCGCTTCCAGGTCCGCCTCGTGAACCGTGAGGTCGCTTTCCAGGATCAGCGTTACCAGAAGGCCCATGACGACGGAGAGCCCTACGGCAATTTCGTGCAACGGCCGCAGGCCTGGGCTCTGGGGATTTCGTTCGTCGTTACCGTGTTGTTGTTCGTGGCGAAGAGCCTCTGGGTGAGCTTCCCGCTCCATCCTGTGGGGTACATTTTAGCCAATACCTACTTCATAAATATGGTCTGGGGCTCTCTGTTTACGGCAATGATCATCAAGTTCGTTGCTCTGAAAGCCGGTGGCGTGATGATCGTCCGCAAGACGATGACTCCCTTCTTTGTGGGAGTTTTTCTAGGGGCAGTCAGTATGTACCTGTTCTGGGACGGCATCGGGCTGATTTTGAACGCGTTTGGTTACATGGACACGTTCTGCGTCCCGCACCGCCTCTAGCAGAACTCCCCCCCTGTGGCGGAGTGTGCGTCCGTAATGGTTCTCAGCATGCATTATATGAGTTGATAGGGCAGCATGAAGACCTTCTGCAACGCTTTGTTCTGGTTAGCATTGGCCGTCGCCGGACTGGTGTGTATCAGTTTTGGCTACCACCAACTTCTGAAGCCCCGGGAGGCACTCCTGCCGAATCCGGATGCGGGTGAGCCCGACTATGACGCCATCGCGGACCGGATCACCGGCACGACGTTGCAGGAGGACATCAAGCAGTACACTCAGTTCGGCTCACGCTTCGCCGGCTCTGAAGGCTTCGAGAAGACTGCAGACCATGTCATTAGCCGGTTTGAGGAACTTGGCTATGAAGTGATCGTGCAGCCGCATGAGGTCGTCGTCCCCAAGACCGTCTTCTGCGAGGTCCTTGGGGAGGATGGCAAGCCGATCCCTGGTGTTGTGGCGCATCCCTACTACCCGAACCGCCTGCGGACGGCCACAACCCCGCCGGAGGGGATCACCGGGCGAGTGGTCTACAAAGGCGACCCGGACGGCGATGACAAGATTGGTGCCCTGGACCAGGCCGGCGGCAATATCATGCTCTTGCGCGTCCGGGAGCGTTTCCAGGACTTTGCGAACTTCGGCGCACGCGCCGTCATCTACTTCAACGAGCACACGGATGACGTGAGCGCTGGGCATTTCCGCAGGAAGGAATCGCACACTTCAGTCAACGTGCCGGTTGTCTTCGTCAAGTGGGCGGAGGATGCTGCGGAAGGGGAAGACGAGGAGGAGCGCGCGACCAAGCTGAAGGAGCTTCTTGAGGGGAGTACGGTCACGGTTCGCTGCCGAGTGGACTGGACTCGGACCAAGGTCCGGAACATCCTGGCCATCCTGCCTCAGTCAGAACTCTCCAAGCAGAGCGACGAGACGTTACTTCTGTCTGCCTATTACGATGCCTGGAGTTCCATCCCTGACATGGCCCCGGGGGCTCGACAGGTGCTGGGGCTGCAGGCGTTGATGATTGCGGCTGAGAACCTTGTTAAACCGGACGTGCGGGAGGCAATGCGCCGCAAAGTTGTCCTGTTCGTTGCCGGGGGGCGAGGCCAGGCTGCTTCCGGAAGTCGCTACCTGATGTCGGCGTTGGGGACTGAGCCTGAACCGGAGAAAGTCATCGAGCGCTATGACGAAGAGAAAGAGGAATTCAGTACGGAACTGGGGCTTCTGAAAGAGTTGCTCGACGTCGCCCCACGTTACTTTGAGGAAGCCCGTTCCCGGACGTTGAGCGAGGCCGACGCCGAAGGCAGCAAGCGGAAACGGGTTCTCAAGGGACTGCACAAAGCGTTCTGGGAAGACCGCACCGACCTCCTCACGCTGTTCCGACAGGAGCTTGAGTTGGTGTGCGATGAGCGCGCGGCCGAGGCCGAGGATGAGGCACTGGAGGAACGCCTTGACTGGCTGCGCTCCGGGTCTGGTAAGGGAGCTGAACTTGATGACTACCTGAAGGCCAACAAGAAGGCACAGGTGTACCAGAGCCTGACAAACGCGAAGCCCTATATCCTCGTTGACGGGGCTGGTTACGTCAATTACTTCGACCCGAATGCGGAACTCCCTCCGCAGGCAAGCGGGATGCCGACCGTCGTCCGTCCCGATATGGATGAGGAAGCGTTTGAGGAGTACCTGAAGGGGCGCTTTGACAGGCTGATGGAACGGCTCCGTCACCGGATTGCGAGAAACACGTTCTACCTTGAGCAGATCGAGCTCGACATGCGCGTTTTTCGCGAAATTCGAGGCGAGACCGGTGAACGCCGTGTCGCAGGCCTGGAGATCAACTTTGCTGACAAGACAAACCAACTGGTGTTAGCGTCGGGAGGCTGGTGGTGGTCAAGTCGCTGTATTCCGGCTGACCGAGAGTTTGCTCTGCAGTTCAAGGCCGCCCAGGAGAAGCTCAACCCGCTTGAGAAGGAGAAGGTCGTCAGCCGTGTGCCCAAAGGAGATGTCCAAGGCTGCGGGACCTACTACTTCATCAACTACTTCCACACCGCCAAGATGGTTTTCAACGGTTTCACATCGTTTGTGCTTATCAACAAGGGAGACAATCGTGAGGTCTACGCGTCTCCCATGGACACGGTTGATGACATCAAGTGGGATAATGTTGTTGACCTGGAACGTATTATCGTTGCGGGCATTGAGCAGGTCGGACGAGGTGGGGCGAAGTTCATCCCCATCAGCATGCCGGTCTGGGGGCGTGATTTTGACGGTCTCACAACGTCCATTCGCGGGAACTCGCTGGTCCCTAATCATCCTGAACAGAACAGTGTCGTGCAGATGATCGGGACTTTTTGGTCCGCGAAAAGCTGGCGGGGCTATGAGAATGGCGGTGGTTACTGGACGGGGCACATGGATCCCTACCCGTTGACCATGAGTGATGAGCTTGGACGTTTCCGCTTCCGAAATTGCTTTGCCCACCGTTGGTGGATGGTGTCGTTTCACGCGGCACGTTCAAACCCTGAGTCAGGAGAGATCAACTGGATCCGCGACTTGGGCTACGAGAAGAAGTATCCGACCGAACGGCGTCGTGTGCATCAAGTCTCGGAACTGACACGAATCGTGCTCTTCCGATGCACTCCTGTTCACATCTTCAAGGCTGAGAATCCTCAGAAGATGAAACTCTACGACCGCGTTGAGGCGCGTCTGGTGCGCGGCTTTTCTAGGCCAAAACGCTACTACGCCGAGCAGTTCTACGCCGGTGAGTATGTGCTGTATCTCGAGCCGGACGCGATCTTCTACCCAACGTATCTTTCCGGCGCGCCGGAGAACCAAAGCCTCCTACGAATATCAGGCGTCTCTCTGAATGTCACCCCAAAGGAGTTTGAATCGGAGATCGCGGTTGAGCAGGACGAACTGGAAGGCAAAGGGCACCTGGCAGCCGATGTCACATTTATGTATCACCCGGGGGATGACCTTGCTCGGAGCATGTCGGCAATCAACACGCGGCGCGTGCTTCGCTACAGCAAATATGAACTCCTTGATGAACCGACAATCGAGTCTGCCAACAAGGCGCGTGATCTATCCATTGGGGCCGCCGATTTGCGGAAGGAGGGGCGCCATTACGAAGCCTTCCAGATGATGAAGGACAGCTTGGCTTACTCGACCAGCATTCATCCGGTGATAAAGAACAGCAAGAACGAGGCTGTGTACGGCATCATTTTCTACCTGCTTCTGCTCATTCCGTTTGCCTTTTTTGCCGAGAAACTGATGGTCGGGAGTTCTGACATTCGGCGGCAAATCATGTGGGTTGGGATCATCTTCCTGGCCGTCTTTTTTGCCCTGCGTGCGATCCATCCTGCCTTCGAGATCGTCCGGTCCTCCTTCATGATTCTCCTTGGCTTCATCACTCTGATGCTCAGTATTCTGGTCACGTTTTTCGTCAGCACCAAGTTCCGTGCAGCCGTGACCGAGTATCAGAAGATCATCCATGGCCAGCAGGCGACGGCCGATGTTAGCAAGGCGAGTGCTGCCTTCACCGGCTTCCTGCTGGGCATCAACAACATGCGCAAACGGAAAGTGCGAACGGCCCTCACCGCTTCGACCCTTGTGTTGATCACATTCGTGATGATCTGTTTTACGGCGGTTGAGAACGATTATGTCGAGGTCGAGTACCCGATCGGACGGGCTCCTTACACCGGCATCGAGATTCGTCGCAATACGCTGGGCCACCTCGGTACCCAGACAACCGTGCTGGTCAACGCCTTTGTTAATGACTACGACGTTGCCGTTCGTCGCTGGGATGTTGGTGGGCTGTGGGGCATCATGCCGATGAACAAGCGTCTCGAGGCCGAGACGTACATCAGTCCCGAGGAGATCGATAATCTGTCCGTGACCGTCGTGCGTGAAGTGGACGGCAAGTCGTTGAAATGGGCGGCCAAAGGGTCGATGCCAATCGGGCCTGCCCCTGACTTCGAGGTAGCGGACTTCCTCGTGGTGGGGGACACATGGTTCGAGAATGAGCACGAGTCGAAATGTGTCCTTGGTTTGGGGGCTGCTCGTGAACTGGGGATCACTCCTGACATGTTGAAGGGAGAGGGCCCCAAGCCAACGGTCAAGGTCCAGGGGCGTGACCTGGAGGTGATCAACCTCTTTGACGAGGCAAAACTCGATGCTTTCCGGAACACCAAAGAGGAGCCCATTACCCCAATCAACTACTTGGCTGAGCGGGCGATTGAGGAGAAGGAAAAGGCTGAGAAAGCTGCCAGGGAAAAGGCAAAGAAGGAAGCTGAAGAGAAGGGCGAGACGGTTGCGGAGAAGCCGGCAGACGAGGGAACCGTCGCTTCCGAAGAGGCCGCTCCGCCAGCGCGTGAGAAGATCAGGTTGCCCGCCTCCGGTCTGGTCATTTTTCCAAAACAGCGGCAACCGAAGCCTGAAGTGATTTTCAGCCATTTCAAGGGGAAGCTCCGGGTGAATCAGTGTGAGCCGGTGGTCTTTGACTCGATGTTCATCACGAAGGTCAAGCCGCACGAGGAAGATGAGAAACACGCGCACTACTGGTTCCGCGATGACGATCCCTCAACGTGCTTTATTCCCGCTCGCATGGCGGCTGAGATGAAGATCAGTCCCCGAATGGTTGAGACGTCCGAGGTCCGTATTCGTGTGCAGGGCACGGTCCTGATTGTGAAGGGGATCTATGACGGGCAGAAGTTTGACCAGGTCCACGACCTGGATGGCGAGAGCCTGGCGCCGTACGATGTTGAGAGCATCATTGGTCGCCCGAGCGAGGACAGCGTCGAGGAAGACGAAATGCCCGAGATGATGAAACGCCTGTCCGGCAGCGACATCATCATCTGCAATGACCGCTCGATTACCCATGGGTGGCACGTCGCCTCGATTGCCATTGACCTGAGCGAGATCGGTTCGCACAAGGGCGTCCGGAAGATGCTGGACCGGTATCTCGAGAAGACGGAGTCGAAGGCATTCTACGGGATCGGTGACACGGCGTATTTCGGGGCGAAGTTCCGCCGGCCGCGCGGATCCAACTACCTGGAACTGCTTATTCCGTTGCTGATCGCCTCACTGACCGTCCTCAACACGATGCGCGGGAGCGTCTACGAGCGGCGTGACGAGATCTATGTCTACAACGCGGTTGGGCTGAATCCCTTCCACGTCTTTTTCCTGTTTATCGCCGAGGCGTGTGTCTACGCGGTCGTGGGCGCTCTGGGGGGGTACTTGATTGCGAACTTCGCGGGAACTCTGGTGAAGGTACTCGGCCTGAGTGCCGGACTGACGATCAACTACTCGTCGATCTATGCGGTGATGTACTCAGTCGTCATTATGGCGGCCGTGATTCTCTCAACCTGGTTCCCGGCTCGGGCCGCCGCTCGTCTTGCGGCTCCGGCCGAAGACATGAAGTGGCGCGTTCCGGAGCCTGAGGATGGCGTGATTTCCTTCACCCTCCCGTTCACATTCAATCGCCGGGACAGTATCGGTATTGTCGCTTACTTCATGGGCTGGCTTGACGAGTTTGGCGAGGGATCCTCGGGGAAGTTCTATGCCTCTCCCCCAGAGTGTGCGTTGGAGCGCTACGGCGAACAACCGGCCGCGGCCCTGCGCGTTGTGACGTGGCTACGGCCCTACGATCTGGGCGTCAGCCAGGAGGTGACGATTTATTTGACTGAGGATCCCGAGCATGGACAGAGCGTAGCGCGCATGCGACTGGCGCACCTGTCCGGGGGGATTTCCGCTTGGCAACGGACCAACTATCTCTTCCTGAGGATCCTGCGAAAGCACTTCCTGGACTGGCGCATGGTTCCTGACGAGGAGAAGCGGGCGTATCTGGAACGGGCTCGAGCCATGTTGGCACCGAGCGACGATGATGGCGAGTCAACGGCCGCGTAGCAGGCGACGCGAACCGATTGAGCCTTTTGACGGCAATGTATGCAACGCTGACGGAGAAAAACCACCGTGGCGGCACGTGAACGAGTTGCACAAGACAAAGAGCTGGAGCTGTATCGGACGATCCTTGATGAGCCGACCGAGTATAAGGACGGCTTCACGTGGACGACCATACTCGGGGCGCTGTTTTGCGGCGTCCTGATGCTGCCCGGCGCGATTTACCTCAACCTGCTGAATGGCGGGGGATTCGGCGCGGCCTCGTGGGTGACGTTGATCATCTTCTCGGAGATCAGCCGTCGAGCGTTGAAGACGATGAATCGTCAGGAGGTGGTACTCCTTCTCGGCGTCGCCGGAGCCATGATGGCTGCTCATGGCGGGGTTTTCGGGGGATTCGTGTATCGGGCATACATCGTGCGCAGTGATGCTGTCCTCAGTGCTGGTCTCGCGGGGCAGTTTCCGACCTGGTTTGCTCCACCCGCGGATTCCCCAGCGATTACTGAGAGGACGTTCTTGCACAAGGACTGGCTCATGCCGTTCTTTGTCTTCGGGCTTGGGACGTGGGTTCTCGCGTTTATCAAACGCTATACGCTTGGCTACGCGCTGTTCCGAGTGACGTCCGACCTTGAGCGTTTGCCGTTCCCGTTTGCCCCCATCGCGGCTCAGGGCTCCATGGCCATTGCTGACGCGGGTGACAAAGAGAATGCCTGGAAATGGCGAGCGTTTTCGTCCGGCACGATGATTGGCTTGGCGTTCGGTATTTTCTACATCGGTCTGCCCGTCATCACCGGGGCATTTCTCGCCAAACCGATGATGATTTTCCCCATTCCGTGGTATGACAGTACGACCATCACCGAGAGCATTCTGCCTGCCGTTCCCACGGGAATCACCTGGCACCTTTCCCTGGTTATCACGGGTATGATCATTCCCTGGTGGGGCATCATGGGCACTGGGCTGGCCATCATTGTCACCTTCATCCTGAACCCAATTCTGGTTCACTCCGGCGTACTGACGACCTGGCAGCCCGGCATGGGAACGGTGGACACAAGTATCGCCAACAGCATCGATTTTTACTTCAGTTTCGGCTTGGGGTGTACGCTTGGGATCGCCCTGGTCAGCATTTTTCAGACGGCCAAGGCGTTCTACAAGAGCGGAAAAGAGAAGCGCGAGCAGCAGAAGGAGTTGTTTGGGGACCGCAGTGATCCCTGGGCTGTGCCTCCCGGGCGCGGAGACTGGTCGCTGAAGCTCTGTGTGGTGGGGTACTTCATTGCCGGTGCTGCATTCGTTGCATTATGGAAGGTACTTGTTCCCCAGTTCCCCATGGCATTCCTCATCTTCTTTGTCTTCTTCTTCACTCCGCTTGAATCCTATCTCAATGCTCGTCTCATCGCCGTGAACGGACAGCATGTTGACATCCCGTTTGTGCGTGAGAGTGTCATCCTCCTTTCGGGTGCGAAGGGACTCAGCGTGTGGCTGGCCCCCAACCCCGAAGAGAACTACGGCGGAATGGCGATGTCTTTCCGAGTGAAAGAGCTGACCGGGACCAAGTTCACCAGCCTGATCAAAGCTGACTTGATGCGTCAACCGTTGTCGATTCTTCTGGGGTTCGTTTTCTGGGGGTTTATCTGGCACTCATCCGAGATCCCGTCGGCCGTGTTCCCATATACTGAGATCATGTGGGATCTGCGCATCAAGCGTTCGCTCATCCTTTGGTCGGCAACAACTGGTGATGGCCTCGTTGAGACCATGTTCGAGAAGTCCTTTAAGCCGATGATCCTGTTTGCCGGGACCATAACGACCACAGCCATGTTCACGATTTTGCGGCAGTTCGGCGCGCCGATCATGTTCGTTTACGGCTTCGTACGCGGGCTCGGGCACAGCTGCCATGTTTTCATTCTTGAGATCATAGGGGCGCTGATCGCCCGTTTTTACCTCCACAAGAGGTTCGGGCGCCAACGTGTCCTGCGTGTCCTGCCCATTGTCATGGCCGGCTATCTGGTCGGCGAAGGGCTCATAGGTATGGCATGTGTTGCTGTAACGCTGATCACGAAGGCGATTTCAGGCTTGCCTCTGTAGGGCCTCGAGGCCGGTCAGGCGGCAGACCTTTGGGACAACACGGAACGACGACCCATGACTGAACAATCCGGCGAAGCCATCGTCCCCGAGGGCAGAACCCGAGAGCAGGTGATTCTGCCTTGGGGGATTGCTATTCGGATTACCCTGCGCGGGCTGAAAATTCGGCTTGGGCGATCACTGATCACCATGAGCGGGGTTGTGTTGGGGATTGCCTTCCTGATGTCCGTGCTGACCGGCGAAGGGCTGAAATCAGGGCTTGCCGACGAGAACCGGACCAAGACCGAGGTGACCCGCCTTATGAAGCTGGTCGAGGAGGAGGTCGGGACATTCAAGGAACACACACTCTCCGTGATCGTGTCCGGGAAGCTGGATTCGGCGCAGAAGGAGCGCCTGTTTGCCCGGATCGCTGACCGAGCCGATGCCGGCTCTATCCGGGTTTTCTATACGCAGGCCGAGTCGTTGACGGCAAGCGAGTCCTCGTTGCCGACGCAGTTTTCGGGACCGTCGTATACGCATGTCACGAGCTTGGAGGAACTGTTCCGGGATTCTCACCTCCTGCTGCTGCCCCACGAGGTCTTTCCCCCGGTGGCGGCTGCGGAACTCAGCCGATGGCTGGAAACGATGCGCCAGCCGGTTGTGCTGGACTACTTCCACGGTCGCTACGATGCCGACGAACTGACGGCGCTGAACTCACAGACCGTCTATTCCTCCCTCACCACTGAACTGAGCGAGGAGGAGAAGGCCAAGGTCCTCAAACGCAAGGCGCAGGAACGGGCTCGGCAGATCTGGATCACGGTGGTCTCGATGCTGGTGACGCTCATCGGGATCGCGAACGCAATGCTGATGTCCGTGACTGAGCGCATCCGTGAGATCGGGACAATGAAGTGTCTTGGGGCGCTTTCCGGCTTCGTGGTCAAGCTCTTCCTCATCGAGAGTTTTCTCATCGGCGTGTTGGGATCCGTGATTGGGACTGTTCTCGGTTTTGTGGTTCCCTTTATCGCCTACATGCTGAGTACCGGAGTCGTGATGTTGTTTGAGAGCACGCCGTTCGTGCATCTGTTTGGGTGTGGTGTTCAGTCTGTGCTTTCGGGCACTGTCCTGTCCATCGTGGCCGCCATCTACCCGGCCACGGTCGCCGCCAGGATGGTGCCGGCGGACGCGTTGCGCACGAATGTCTGATATGGAGTCCCGGTGCCAAGACGAGCCCGGGCCGTGAGATCGGGAACTATGAGCATGCCGACTGGTGCAACACTGAGCAACAAGGACGCTCGAGACTTCCTTTACTTCGATGAGCAGACTGCGGCCCGTCGCGTGGTTGTTCATGCGCAAGGTGTGAAGAAGGTCTACCAAATGGGCAAGATCGAGGTCCATGCTCTGCGTGGAATCGATCTATCCGTCTATGCGGGCGAGTACCTCGCGATCATGGGGCCTTCCGGCTCCGGCAAGTCGACGTTTTTCAATATGATCGGGGGACTGGACAAGCCCAGTGCAGGCAAGGTCTTCATCGATGAGGTCGACATCGCGCAGCTCGACGCATTCGAACTGGCGTGGCTGCGTTGCCGCAAGATCGGCTACATTTTCCAGTCTTTCAATCTGATTCCCGTGATGACGTGTCTCGAGAACGTCATGTTGCCGATGACCTTTGCCGGGGTTCCTTCCGAGGAGGCGTTTGAGCGATCGGGTGAGATTCTCAAGGCTGTTGGGCTTGGCCATCGCCTGACCCACAAGCCATCGCAGATGTCAGGGGGGCAGCAGCAGCGTATTGCGGTTGCCCGCGCATTGGCCAATCGACCGGCAATTGTCCTGGCCGATGAGCCCACGGCTAACCTCGACGTGCGGACCGGGGAAGAAATTATTGAGCTGCTCGTGGGGTTGACAGAGGAGATGGGCGTGACTGTAATATCCGCCACACACGATATGAAGATGCTGGATAAGTGTGATCGTGTCGTCTGGATTCGGGACGGTCGTTGCGACCGAATCGAGGACCGGGCCAACATCGACATCCAGGTCGGAGACGTCAGCAATGTCCACTAACCCCGTAGTTATCCATACTGAAGACGTGGAACGACACTACCGCCTGGGAGACGAGGTGGTGAAGGCCCTTGACGGCGTGACGGCTGACATCTATGAGGGCGAGTTCCTGTCTATCATGGGGCCTTCCGGTTCCGGCAAGTCCACATTCTTCAACATGATTGGTGGCCTCGACAACCCTACCGGTGGGAAGATCTTCCTCAATGGGCAGGATATTGCCGAGCTTTCTGAGCGTGAACTGGCCTACATGCGCTGCAATAACATGGGCTACATCTTTCAGACGTTCAATCTCATTCCTGTGATGTCGGCTACCGAGAACGTCGCCCTGCCTCTCATCTTCTCGGGGCTGCCTGTCGAGGAAGCCGAGGAACGGGCAGGCGAGGTGTTGACTCGAGTGGGGCTTGGCGACCGTCTACATCACCATCCGCTCGAGCTTTCCGGCGGCCAACAGCAGCGCGTGGCTGTCGCCAGGGCTCTGGCAAACTCGCCACGGGTGATTTTGGCCGATGAGCCGACGGGGAATCTCGACCTGAAGACGGGCGAGGAGATTATCGGGCTTCTGCACGAGCTCAAGGTCGAATCGAATGTGACGATCATCTCCGCTACTCACGATATGAAGATGCTCAGCCATTCAGATCGCGTCCTCTGGATTCTCGACGGCAAAGTGGATCGCATCATGGAGCGGGACGAACTTGAGATCCAGGTCGGCACCATGGACGGCGAGGAAGTGCTCTAAAACCGGGCTGTCGAAGTCAGAGAGCATTGACTCACGCCGCTTGACGCTGGGGCCATGGGCGGCGCAACTACAGAATGGCTCAGGTGTCAGCGATGTCGTTTCTTACCTCGTTCAATCCTTTCCGCCGGAAGAAGTCCGACCCGAAGCTGCCAAAACCGAAGTTCGATGTGCAGCGTGCCTTGGACGTCGAGGTGCACGCACACCCGAGCCTGGAGCAGCATCGGGCCGCCAACGGCGAACTGATGGTGATGATCCGGCGCCACGTATTTCCTGCCGAGCGTTGGCTTGGGCGGTGGTTCAAACTGAACCAGAGAAGGCGGCTCCTCTTGGACCAGCATGGTGAGTTTGTCCTTACTCACTCCCTGAGGGACGGGGCGACTCTTCGCAACGTTGCCGACGAAATGGCCACGGAGTTTGAGTGGGACAAGGAACGAGCGGAACTGGGTGTGATTCATCTGGTCAAAGCGCTTATGCTAAGGGAGTTCGTTTTCCTGGTTCGCCGTAAAGAGAGCGGGCAGGATGAGTCAATAGAGTCCATCGGGGCAGAACGGTAATAACGATGAGAGCAATGATCCGGACTTTCATTGGAGTGAGTGCCCTGGCGACCATCTGGGGAAGCGGATCGTGGGCCGCCGCAGCGGAGCCGTCAGCCGACGCACTGCGCGTGCGCCAGCCAACCGTTCAGGGGAGCTTCTATCCCGCGGATCCCACCAAACTCACTGTTCTGGTTGACACCTTGCTCATGCAGCCTCCGGCAACGCTTGCCCCGGGACGGGTTCGAGCGATCATTTCTCCTCACGCGGGCTATCGCTACTCCGGCGTCGTGGCCGCTCAGGGGTTCCGCCAGATCCCTGAGGGGACGAAACGCGTTGTTGTGATGGCTCCCGCGCACCGCGTTCGCATGCGGGGCGGCGGGTCAATTTTGGACGTTGATGCATACCGTAATGCTCTTGGCGATATCCCGATCGACTCAGTGGCCGGCGAGCTCCGGGATAAGTACGGTTTCTTTGCCAGCTTACCCAAGGCTCACCAGAAGGAGCATTCTCTGGAGGTGATGCTCCCGTTCCTCCAGCGCCGACTTGCTTCCTTTACGCTGATCCCGATTGTGCTGGGGCAGGAACTGAACGCCGAGCGAATCGCCGAAGCCCTGCTGCCTATACTTGACGACAAGAACACAGTCCTCGTAGTCAGCAGCGACCTTTCTCACGACAAGACCTACGCGGCGGCAACCGCTGCTGACCGCGGGTGCCTTGACGCGATTCTTGAGCTGGATGGCGAGGCTGTCTCGGGCAAGGAACTGTGCGGGAAGGCCCCCGTCGGCGTTCTGCTGGAGATCGCCAAACGGCGCTCCTGGAAGCCGGTGCTCATTGACTACAGGAACTCGGGTGACGCGACCAGGAATCGTGAAGCTCGGATCGTGGGGTATGGCTGCGTGGCCTTTATTGATCCGCACACATCGGCTCAGGACGGGATGGCGATTGCGCCGAAACGTCCGGATTTTGAGGGTGATCCGGTGAGCAGCGGAGAGCAGACGCTGCTTCTCGATTTGGCTCGCCGTTCGGTCTCAGCTGCCTTGCGGGACGTCGAACTTCCCAAGCTCCCCCTTTACTCTTCCACCCTGACCGAGAAACTGGGGTGTTTTGTCACGTTGACTAAAGGTGGAAAACTGCGCGGTTGCATAGGGAACATATTCCCAGTCCATCCCCTGGTTCAGGCCGTGCAGCAGAACGCCCTGAGCGCAGCGTTTAAGGATCGCCGATTCCCCAAACTCGAGGAGAGTGAACTCCGTGATGTTCACTTTGAGGTGAGCGTCCTCACGCAACCCGTCCCGATGGCCTTCACGGATGCGGAGGATCTCATGCGCAAGCTGAAGCCGGGGATTCACGGGGTCGTTCTGTCCACTGAAGATGGGCGTCGCTCAACGTATCTCCCGCAGGTATGGGACCAGATTCCGGGCAAGATGCAGTTTCTTTCCCGTCTGTGCCTGAAGGGAAAAATGCCGGTGAACGCCTGGCGTGACCCGAAGCTTGTGCGCGTTGAGACCTACAAGGCATTTGCTTTCGGTGAGGACGAGGAACACTGACCTGCCATCCCCCTCGGTGTCGGTTTTGCCTTCCCAGTTCAGTCATGTCCGTGCCGGAAGCTGTTCAGGGGCAACTGGCCGTCATTGGGCAGTGAGGAAGGGGAGAATCGGCGGGAGCGGCGGCAGTTCTCCCCATGGCTCCCTCCGAGACCGGCCGACACCCATCTTCCCGACAATGACTCGCGGACCATCAACCGTCGCGTCAGAGCCCTTTCGAGACATTCTCTCAATAAGCTCCCCATCCCGATCGTCTGTTCTGACAGTGTCCGTTGTTGGAGCAGACGGGCCTATGCTGGTCGTTGAGCAGTCCTCGATCCGTGTCCTGAGGCGTTGGGCGAGGGCGATAGCGGAGGCGAGTGCGCCCGGTCACCGGTCTTCCTCTGCGCGAAGCGCGGGTTAGAACAGAGGCCGTCCAGGCAGTATATTGCAGGTTGCCCACTGGCCGGTCAGAAATGGGCCGCCCGGACGACCCTGAAACCGGATACACGATTGAACTGAGCGAACAGGAGAGCGTTGAATGACACAGGAACAGGATAGCGCGAGACCGGAGCAGGAGGCACTGAACCCAACCGACATCCGCGACCAGCGGATAGGGAAACTGGCGGCTCTGAAAGAACAGGGCGTCGACCCCTATGGGGGCCGTGTTGACGGGATCAGCTCTGTGACTGCCGCTCGTGCCGCGCATGCGGAGAAAGGCGACGAGGCCGAGCTCCATTTCGCGTTTGCGGGGCGTCTGATGGCCATGCGCAAGATGGGAAAGTCCATCTTTGCCGACGTTCTGGATCAGGACGACCGGATCCAGTTGTACGTGCAGAAGAACCGGCTGGGTGAAGGTGCATTCGCGTCGTTCAAGGCGCTGGATATTGGGGACATTCTGTCGGTTGAGGGTGTGATGTTTACGACGCGCATGGGTGAGGTCAGCCTGCGGGTCGAGTCGTTCCGGCTACTGGCCAAGTCGCTGCGCCCGTTGCCCGAGAAGTGGCATGGGCTGACGGATATCGAACGGCGGTACCGACAACGCTATCTGGATTTGGTGAGTAACAGAGAGGTCCGGGCTCTCTTCAAGCAGCGGTGTGACATCATCAAGCGCATCCGCCGGTTTCTGGATGAACGGGACTTCCTCGAGATGGAAACCCCGATGTTGCAGCATCTTGCAGGAGGAGCGGCCGCCAAGCCTTTCGAGACCTACTACGCGGCTCTTGACTGCCCAATGTATATGCGGATCGCCCCGGAGCTGTATCTGAAGCGATTGCTCGTCGGTGGCTTTGAGCGCATCTATGAGATCAACCGTAATTTCCGGAACGAAGGGCTGTCGCGCCGCCACAACCCCGAGTTCACGATGGTCGAGATCTATCAAGCCTATGGCGATTGTCGTGTCATGATGGATTTGGTCGAGGAACTGATTACCACAGTCGCGCAGGATGTCTTTGGCACACTCCAGATTGAGCATGCGGATGACGTTATCATCAATCTGGAGCGCCCCTGGCGTCGTGTTGCGTATGCCGATCTGGTGCGTGAGAAGGGCGGTGCTGACTGGTATGAGGTCACCCCGGAGGAGCGGCGAGAACGGGCGACCGGCATGGGCCTGGACCTTGATCCGGCCATGTCCGATCTGGATGTGACTCACGAGGTCTACGAGAAGACCATCGAAAAGACGCTGATTCAGCCCACATTTGTGACCCGCCTTCCTGCTCAACTCGTCCCGCTTGCCAAGCGTTGTGAGGACGACCCGAGCGTCGTCGATGTCTTTGAGCTGGAGATCAATGGCCAGGAAATTGCTCCCGGGTATTCCGAGCTGAATGACCCGACGGACCAGCGTGCCCGGTTTGAGGAACAGGCGGCCATGGCTGTGGATGCAGGGGGCGATGAACACGAACGCCTGGACGAGGACTTCCTCACGGCTCTGGAGCATGGCATGCCTCCGGCCGGTGGGATGGGGATGGGGATTGACCGACTGGTGATGCTGCTCACTGGAGCTGAGTCCATTCGTGATGTGATCCTGTTCCCGCAGTTGCGCCCGACCCACTGACCGCCACTGACGCCTGCCGGAGAGATAACGTATGCCGAAGCTCATCGTTCAAGAGGGCTATAAACAAGTCAGCGAGTATGTGATACCGGAGGGGATCACCGTTGTTGGTCGGAGCACCGACTGTGATCTCGTTCTGGCTGGGAGGGGGGTGTCGCGCCGCCACGTGCGCTTCGCGCGCGACGGAAATGTGCTGACTGTTGAGGACATGGGGAGCCGCAACGGTACGTTCGTTAATTCGGCTCCACTCACAGAACCCCTCGAGCTCAAACACATGGATGTCACGCAGCTCGGAGAGTCGCTGCTGGTCTACAATGAGGTCGAGTCTGACATGGACGAGGCCACTGTGTCAGGTGAGCTGGACAGCCGTGTCTTTGATCTGAAATTCCTGCAGACGATGGTGCGGGCCGTCACCGGGAACATTGCCCGGGTCGTGCAGGGGAAAGACGATGTCATTGAGAATATCGTCCTGGCAATGCTCAGCGATGGGCACGTTCTGATTGAGGATGTGCCCGGGGTCGGCAAGACCATGCTTGGCAGTGCGCTGGCGAAGTCGATCCGATCCGAGTTTAAGCGCATCCAGTTCACCCCGGACCTGCTCCCGACGGACATCACCGGGGTCAATGTTTACGATGAGCACAGCGCGTGTTTCAATTTCATCCCCGGACCGATTTTCGCGAACGTGATTTTGGCGGACGAGATCAACCGTGGAACGCCCAGAGCGCAGTCAAGCCTCCTGGAGTGCATGTCCGAATCTGCCGTGACCGTTGACGGTCACTCGCATGTGTTACAGAAGCCGTTCTTCGTCATCGCGACCCAGAACCCGGTGGACTTCCACGGCACCTATCCGTTGCCGGAGGCCCAGTTGGATCGTTTCCAGATGCGTTTGCGCGTGGGATACCCCAGCAATGAGGTCGAGTGTGCCATCCTGGACAGGCAGATGGCGCGTCATCCGATCAACGATATTTCATACGTGATCCAGGCGTCCGACATTCTGCAGTGCCAGGCGCTCGTAAGGACCGTCCACGTGTCTGACCCCGTGAAAGACTACATTGTGACTCTCGTCGAGTCTACGAGGCATCATCCCGCCTTCAACTTCGGTGCCAGTCCGCGTGCATCTTTGGCTCTTATGAGGACCAGTCAAGCCAAGGCGGCCTGCCAGGGACGCGACTACGTCCTTCCGCGGGACGTGCGTGACCTCGCCGTGGCTGTTCTGAGTCACCGGCTTCCGCTCAAGCTTCAAGCTCGGGCGGAATGGGAGAGTTCTGAGCAGGTCGTGGAATCGATTCTGGGGCAGCATCCTATCGAGAGATGGGAAAGAGCAAAGCACAAATGAAGCTCCCGGTTCGGCCGACATCGCGTGGGTATGTCGTTTTTGTGCTCGGGGTGGTCTGGTTCATGATCACCATGGTGCATCAGACGCTTTTCGCGTTCGTGTTCGCCTGCGCGGCTGTCGCCCTGACCATTGCGAGCTTCGTTGGGGCCCTGTTCTCCCTGCGCGGCGTCAAGGTCGCTCGTGCGGCTGTCGGTGATGCGGAGGCAGGGCACGTCGTTTCCATGCCGGTGCTCGTGTCCAATGGGTTGCGCCGTCGCCGGCAGCCTCTGGTGATCAGTGAGTCCTGTGGCTTCGCGGCATCGGACCCGCATGTCGTGGTTGTTCCATCCCTTGGCGGACGCGAGGAACGGGTTGTCAACCGGCGGATGCTGGCGATGAAGCGGGGTGAGTTCGATCTTGACGCGCTCACGCTCCGGAGTGGTGACCCAGCGGGACTCTTCGTGCGTGAACGTTCCTTCTCTTGCCCTCGCAGCATGTTGGTCATGCCCGGTGTTGAGCCTTTGACGGAGCTGGAGTTGGCTCCCCGGAGCGGGATGGCTGCCACAGACGGAAATCCGGTCAGTGCCGCTGGCACGAGCCAGGAGTTCTTCGGGATCCGTGAGTACAATCCTACCGATGGCATGCGGCATATCCACTGGCGGGCGAGCGCGCGTTTCGGCAAGCTCATGGTGCGGGAATTTGAGCGCAATGCGGTCATGTCGGTTGCGATTCTTCTGGATGCCTTCGAGGAAGATGTGAGCGGCGCTGAACACTGGTCGAACCTGGAATACCAAGTTCGGGCGGCGGCCAGCATTTGCTCGCACGTTGCCGGGCTTTACTGCAATCTGGCCTTTTGTGCGGGCGGCGAGAGGATCGTGGCCATCCCCCCGGGGCCTGCCGCGGAGGCCGAGAAGAAACTGCTATACACGTTGGCCACTCTCAAGGCAGGGCCTGTGCGCCTTGCAGATGCCGCATTCGTGCTCGGAGACAGTCTGCCCCGTGATACATCTGTCTACTGCTTGAGTTTGGGGAGTTCCCGGTCCACCCAAAGCGTGCTTGAGGTGTTCTGTGCTCAGGGAATGACGGTTCGGTGGCTGTGCGCTCGTCGCGAAGCGTTCGCGGCCCGGTCCGGGAGTAGGGGGCGTTCCCAGGCGCCGCTTCCAGGCAAGAGCAGGCTCGTGGATGCCGCGGAATTGCATCCCGGGATGCAGTTGACCAGAGCCCTTTCGCTGGCAACGTCGTGACCGGTATCAATGGCAGGCGACGACTGACAGCAAAGGCATCGGTTCCGGATTGATTAACGATCGGTTGGGTTCTCTGTGAAAGACCGCAACGTCACCCTCTCAAACCAGGTCCTGTGTCTCGCCCTGCTGTCAGTGAGCATCGTCTCCGCTCTCTGGCAGTCGGGCGATCCGACCTTGACCCTTGTCACGTTGGCGCTGGTCTTCCCGGTGGCCTTCCTGTCACGTCTTCCCGAACGCTGGTTCCCGATGTGGTTGCGTCAGGGAACACAAGCGTTGATCGGGATCGGGGCGATTTGCTGGTGCCAGATGCGGGTCAGGCAGACGACCCCGGATGTTGCGCTGGTCGAGACGGCTACGTTGCTTGCGTTCGGCCTTTCCCTTTCCGGCGTGGAACGGGAATACGGGCTTCTCGTCGTGATTTCGTTGATCCTGGTTGGGTTCGGAGGGACGTCTCCAGACCGAACGGTGTACTTGCTGTCGGTGTTGGCTTACGTCCCTTTGGGGATGCTGTTTCTCTACCACACGCGGGTCCTGCGTCTGACCGGGCCCGAGTCGAATGCGGCGCTTGAGGCAACCCCGGGCAGCACGTGGCGATACCGGGCCATACACTTCGCCCTTTTTGCTGCCATTGCAGTACTTCTCATCCAGGCTCTTCCGCAACCTCAGGGGCGTTCGGCCGGAGTTGTGCCCGTGTCGTACGGAACGACGCAACCGCAGGAGTTCCCGATGCTCTGGAAGGACTGGGTCGGCGGGGCCAAGAGGTACATCGTGTCAGAGGAGGGGGCGAAGACGGTGGACGAAGGCAAGTCGCCCAGCGTGGTGTCGAAAGACGCGGAGAACCTCGTCGATTCCGCCGGAGACAGTGAGATGGATTCCCGGGAAGGGCCGGGGAGCGGGGCCATTGGTGACGACCTTGTGATGCGGGTGAAATCGTCGGCCAGGTTGTACTGGCTGGCTCAGCTCTATGATGTCTACAACGGGGAGAAGTGGACGGTCTCAACGCTCCTGCAGAAGGCTGGGGGGCCTGAAGACATGGTTGCCACGCCTGAACCGCGGCGCGTGCCCCAGCATTTCTCGATCGAGAAGGCTGTTTCCAGGAGACTGTTCGGCGCCTATCGAGCCGAGACATGGCGCTGGCGCCAATCGCCGTCGTATAGCGGGGGGGAGGGCTCGGCCGCGGCACGTGCTCTCCCTCCGACTATGCGCTTCCGTGGCTTCGGTGCGACCTTGACCCGTAACATCCCGGCTCTTCCGTGGCAATATGTCTGTGCCTCCGGTGTCCCTACGGAAGCAGGAACGACGGAAGCGGCCGCTGCGTTCGGGCGGGAGTTGGCCCGGGCGGAGTACGCGATCATCGCAGCCCACGAGGCAGGTCAGCGTGATCGTGAGCGGTCTGTTCTGATCGCCAGTAACTGGGAGTTCATGACTCGTTACGGTAGTCGGGCCGCGGAACGGCCGAAGCGGGCTCTCCGACTTGGGCCGGCAGGGCGGAAGCGACGACAGGGGAGGAGGAAGAGCGACGCTGAACAGCCTGTGCCGGAGGCAGTGGCTCTAAGCTCTCCCATTCCAGCATCAGAAGGTCTCGCATACGCGGCCAGGAGCGGTCGCCGATCAGAGGCGCCCGGAGGCAAGGAACGCCCGTGGCACGGCGCTACGGCCAGGCTCGGAACGTCGGAACTGGCTTCCCAGCGCCAGGAAGAACTGTCGGCAAGGGCCACCCGTGAGACCGATGAGCGTTGGGGCAGCGCTGAGTTCCCCAGTCCGTACCGCCATTTGGAGAAGGGGCTGATCTCCTCTCGCGTCTCTGAACTTGCCGAACAGATCACCGTCGGCCATAAAGATGCCGTGGCCAAGGCGGGGGCGATCAAGGACTATTTGAGGGGGAACTACACGTATGAGCTCACCGCCCCCGCCATTCCTCCGGAGGCGGAGGTGGTGGACTACTTCCTCTTTGAGTCGAGAGTGGGTTACTGTCAACACTTTGCCCAGGCATTCGTTGTCCTCGCTCGGTGTGCCGGCTTGCCAGCTCGTTTGGCCACTGGGTATTCACCAGGGAACTACAATGTGCTGACTGGTTCATTCGAGGTCTACGAGTACCATGCGCACGCCTGGAGCCAGGTTTTCTGCGAGCCGTTCGGTTGGCTGACATTCGACGGTGTGCCGCCCGGTGACATGCGGATTGAGAGCAAGCCCGGCTTCCTGGCCAAAGTCTTGGACCCGTTCGGTGAGGAGTGGGAAGCCCGGCCACCCGAGTTTGCTTTGCTCAAGCCGAAGAAGGTCGCCAGCCCTGCCAGGAAAGACGTCCTGGAAGCGCGTAAAGACAAGAGCAAGATGTCCGAAGCGGTTGAGGCTGTCTGTCGGGAAGCGGCGATGGAGGCCAAGACGGTCGAGCCCGGACCAAAGGACCTGGCCAAGGCGGCTGTCAAGCTTGGGAAGCAGTGGTTGTTGGGGGCCTGGAAGCAGGCCAGGGCAGGTTTGTTCGCCCTGTTGGCGCGTGCGCGGCGCGTGCTCTGGCGGATAGTGATCGACTTCTTTGCGGGATTCACTCACGCCGGGCCTGTTCCAGCGCTGCTGCCTTTGGCCTTCCTCGGAGGGCTCTGGACGTTGCTTCGCCATCAGGCGGAACTGCTTGCACGCTACCGATACTGGCGTCTCAAACGTCGCTGTACCCGCCTTTGGGGCACGCTGCTGCGCACTCCGAAGACTGAGGCCGGGGCGGTCGTTTCGGTGGCTCATCAGCTTGTTCAGGAGCTTCTTGCCTTTGCCGGACTACCGCGGCCGGGCAACGTCGATACGTTGGAGCATGCGGAGGCGACGGCGCAGGATCATCCCGTCGTTGCCGCTGATCTGAAAGTGATCGCCGTGGTCTTTGCCCGTCTGGTCTTCAGTCGCGCGAAGGTGACCAGTGCCGATTCGGCAAGTGTGCTTGAGTCTGTGCGGCGGATTCGGGACCACTTCCTGCTGCTGGCGTCCCCTGGAAGCAGTGTATGAACCGGTGTTGTGGGACGGTCTGCGACCGTGCGGCGTCTTTCGGCACCCGGCTCCCATCCGTGCAACATGCGTTCCTGTCGAAGGAGGCAAAACGATGTTCCGCTCATGTCGTGTGCGCCATCTGTTCGGTTTGCTTCCCCTCCTCAGTTTCTCTCTGTTGGCTGGCACCGACATCCCCCTGAGCGGGTTGCTTTCCCATTTCGCCTTCGACGGAGACCTGCTGGGGCGTGCTCCCGGAGGGGAGGAAAGCCGCGGATCGTTTTCCCGACACAGCATGGCCACGGGGGGGGCTTTCGAGCGCATCCATGCAAATGCCCCCTGCTTTCTGCCTGGGAGAAACGGGCGAGGCCTGCTGCTGAGTCCGGGATTTGAGACGGCGAAGAAGGTCACCTTCCGGAACTACCTGGCCCCAGTTGCTGCGGAGATTCTGCCTGGAGGCGATTCCGGACGTGGCTGGGAGCCTGTTGGGGAGGGCAAGCTGACCGTTAGACCCTCGGGTGATGCCCCACATCTCAGCCTGCAGGGGCGTTATTGGCTTGAGATGGTTGCTCCACGACCGGGAGATGGAATGGTGTTCTCCCCTGCGGTCGACCTCCTGGAAGGGCAGTACGTCTTCTCGTTCCACGTCCGGACGGCGCCTTCCCGGGCAGCGGCCGAACTGAGTGTGGTGGTCGGGAGCGAATCTGGAGAGGAACTGGCGCGCTGTGCTGTCGTTCCCGGTGAGGAGTGGACCCGTCACGAAGCCGTCTTCACCCTCGGTCGTTTCACTCGGGACAAGAGCAAGCAGGAGTATCACAGAATCAGTATTCGCCTTGCCGCGGCTGCTCCCGCCCAGCAACTCGCCTTTGATGCGTTCCAGCTGGAATTCCTGGGAGGGTACTCCTACGCGGGGATTCGTTCGGCCTCGGACTGGATGCCTGGTCACGCCTACCGAGCCGCGGACCGACTTTCCTTTCCTGGACTCAACTCGGGGCTGACGCACCGTCGGGGGAGCGTGGCCTTCTGGTTCTCTCCGCACATCCGGAAGCAGCATCGCCGGACGCTGTTCGAGATCCCAAGATCAAACCGCTGGGAGCCCCACTTGCAGCTGGCTTTCGTGGATGACGCGTCCTTCGCGTTGTCCAGCCGTCGCGATGGGAGGACCCTCGAGAAAAGGGTGCCAAGGCGAGAGGAGCTACAGACATGGTGCCACGTAGTCGTGACGTGGGACGTGGATCATGCGGTTCTGTATCTCGACGGTCGGGAAGCGGCCCGACTGAAGGGGGTGGAGATTCCCACGCCCCTGCCGGCTTTTCGTCTGGGCTCAGCAGGGCCCAATGCGTCAGCCGGAGCGGTGTTTGATGATCTCATTGTGTATGACCGCCCTGTGACTGCCGGGGAGGCAGCGGCTCTGGCAGATCTCGAAGCCTGTCTTGAGAGAGGCATTCAGCCGGACGTGTGTATCCGCCCCGGCCGCTTCCTTCCTACGATAGCGCGAACACCAGGACGACAGCGATGGGAATGCACGATCACGAACACTGGTGCAGACCGTGTTCGACGTCTGCTGGCAACGCTGACGATTGGTCCGTCGGTGTTGGACCGAGTTGAGGTCGGGAAACTCGGGGTTGGAGAGAGTCGGCTCATCGCCTTTCGCTTCGTTCCCGACCTGGTGACGGGCGTTTACTCCTTTGCAGCTGTCGTGGAGGCTGCCGGCCATGAGGTCGCGGCGTTCCGGCGCGTGGTACGGATCACAAGGGCAGCCGTTCCCTATGAGAATCTGCAGGTTTCGCCCTGGGGGTGGAACGCGCCCCGTGAGTTGGGGTTCACGATCGGTGGTGGGCGTGTCGAGGACGCCATGGTTGACGGTCTCGCCTGGGGGCCGCTCAAGCACTACGTCGGTTATCCGCGACGCGTCCTCGGTGAGGATTGGGTTCAGGGCATGACCGGAAGCCCGTTCCGGACCAATTTCCATGACAGCAAACACATGCGGGCTCAGTTGACGCGTGAGGCAGAGGCCTTCGCGGAGGAGTTCAGACACGTCCCGGCTGCTCGAAGCGTGACGCTTACGAGCGAGATGCAATGGATCTGGCAGCACGACTATTCCCAGCCCAGGCGTGACTGGGTCAAGAAGGTGTTCGGACTTGATCTCACGGCGTGGCAGGACCCGCCCAAGGGCAACGTCGATGCGTTTCAGAACCCATATGGACGGCTCAAACCCAGTGTGGCGAAGATGAATCCGCCAGCCGATCGAGTGCTGGAGTTGAGCGATCCGCTCTACGCCTACCACCGCTGGTTCCATGGCACGACCGGTCCCACCGAAAGCCTGATGAATCAGACGATTAGCGACGCAATCCATGTCGGGCGTCCTGATGTCCTGACGGTTCAGGAACCGATTCTTCGACGTTGCGCCGTCCGGGCTTTCGAGCGTGTGAGCATCGCTCAGGAATGGTACTACTACGAGAACCCCATGGCTGCGGTGATGGTTCAGGAGCGTCTCAATGCGGCTGTGCGCGGGACGCGGATGCGCCCGACTGGAATGCCCCAGTTCCTGTTCAAGAAGGGGAGAGCAGCCCCTTACGCGGCTATGCCGACCGCAGATATGTTCCGGGAAACGGCCTGGCTTTGTGTGCTTCAACCAATCCGCATGCTGACCTACTGGAACGCCCAACCCATGACCAGCGCCACATTCTCCAACTACTACAACCGCTGTACGACCAAGGCCCAGTTGGACGAGCTGTTCGGGACCCCCACACCCACTTGGGGTGAAGCGGTGCGTATCCTGGGAGAGAACCCCAAGGTCACCGGGAAGATCATGCCATGGACGCCCGAGCTGGTGCAGACCTTCGGGCGGTTCCACACCGAGGAGATTGGCCCACTGGCCGGACTCATCCCGCGCTGGCGTAACCGGCCCCGAAAAGTCGCCATCTTGCGCTCATTTTCGAGTCAGATTTACCGCGAAGTGCGCTGGCCCAGAACGTCCTGGCTGGAGAACTGTGTTGTCCATTCCGGTGTGCCGTTCGATGTGCTGTACGACGAAGATTTCGAGCGGGCCGACGACGTGCTCGCGCAGTATGACTTACTCGTGGTTTCCCGTGCCGTGTGCCTGACCCGTCCGGCGGCTGACGCCATCACTCGCTTCTCTCAGGGCGATGGGATGGTTGTGGTTGATCCGCAGACGTTGGTCAAAATCCCGGGCACCGTCGTTCTGGAACCGACCAAGTCATTTGAGGCCTATGAGCAGGAATTGGCAGCACGGGAGAAGCAGCTGGAAGAAAGGTATGGGAACGTTGGCAACCCCCAATACGTCGAGGCCATGGGCGATGCCGAAGCGCTTCCCTCCCGTGTCCCTCCCGCGTTTTCGCGGCTGATCGAAGAGCACCTCGAGGAAGACGCCCGTTCGTTGACCCCTGATACGTGGCTCAACGTACTTGGCGCCGAAGGAGTGAACTACATCGGCGTCGTGAACGACCTTCGTACCCGAGGCCCGATGTATGGTCATTTCGGCAAGGTGAGGGAGCAGGGAGTTCCGCAATCCGCAACCGTTCTGATCACGCCTGAACTGGGGCGGTTTGCCTATGATGTGTTGGCCGGACACGAGGTGGCGCTGGAGTCCGTGGGGGATCACCTATGGGCCACCTTGCTTCTTCCGGCGGGCGGAGCACGGTTGCTGATGATGGCAGATAGGCAGGTTGGGGGGCTCACAGTCAAGGCACGGATTCGGTGGGTCACCTGGGGCAGACAGCGCGGGCGGGAACTGTGCATTGAGGCCAGGCTCGATGACCGGGACGGCAAACGCTTTCCCGGGCTCGTGCCCCTCATGCTCAAACTCGTTCGCCCTGACGGTACCGCCAGCGACTTTTCCCGTGCTGGCTTGCTGGAAGCGGGACGAGCTGAGTACAGTTTCCCGATGGCAAGGAATGATCTTGGGGGTGTTTGGCGGATCGAGGTCCGCGAAGCCGCCTCCGGACAAACGGTATCCAGGGAAGTGGTGTATTCGCCTTGAGTCGTCCGTCGGCCGCCTGCAGAGGCATCCACACAATTGGAGCAGAGCCGTGAACGAGTTCGACCTGACCTGTTTGCGAGCGGCATTTGCAGCCGCCCACCGGACGAAGTCCGCCGGGAATCATCCGTTTGGGGCAGTCCTTGTGCGGGACGGGACCATCATGGCGGAAGCTGAGAACACAGTAGTGACGGAGGGAGATCCGACCTGCCACGCCGAGATGAATCTCGTTCGTCGAGCCGTCGGGCAGTGGTCGCGCGAGGAGCTCGGGCGATGCACACTCTATGCCAGCACTGAGCCGTGTGTGATGTGCTGTGGAGCCATCTATTGGGCCGGAATCCGGCATGTCGTCTACGGCTGTTCGGCTGATGCCCTCGCCAGGCATGCCGGGGGAAGTCTGGCTGTGCCTTGCCGTGACACCTTTGAGAGAGGACGGCATAGCACGATCGTCGAGGGCCCCTTGCTTGAGGCCGAAGGCGAGGCCCTGCATGACGGGGCGTGGTAGGACACTCAAGACCGGTTACGTTGTGCGCGGCTCGGATGAAGCAGGCCGGTTACTATAGGAGAACCGGCGCCTCCAGGGAGGGGACTTCTCTTCCCGAGCCCTGACCAGCGGGAGAGGGGAGACCGCTTACGTTGTGCGCGGCTCGGTTCGGGCAACGAGGACCGCATCCCAGCACTTGCGCACGGAGTTCAACAGGACAATGCGCGTGGCATTCTCGAGGTCGGTGACCCGCAGCACTTTCTCCGTTATCTCTCCCTTTTCCAGGAGTTCAGCGCGGTAGGTTCCCGCCAGGAGGCCCGAGTGCACTGGTGGCGTGCAAAGCACTCCTTCGAGCTCAAGGGCAACATTGGCGATACAAGATTCCGTGAGCTCGCTATCTGTGTTCCAGAGCAGCACATCATGACACTCGCCACCCTCCTGCTTGGCCTTCTCGTAGACGTCGCGGTGGGTCGTCTTGTGGTAGACGAAGCTGTCCTGGCGGTTGACTGGTGATTTGGCCAGGCCCAGGCGCCAAGGCTGCGGCAACGGGGCGAGAGGGGTTGCCTCACACTCCGGCGTGCCGTCCTTCCCTACCAACAGGCGTACCTTGTGCCCTTGTTGTGGCAGACCTGCCGTTGCGGTGTGGAGGGTGTGGAGAATGGCCGTGATGTCGATTTTCCGGCCGAAGTAGTCAGCGGATCCCCGCAGTCTGTCGAGGTGTCGCTCCAGGAGGAAGAGACCGTCCCCGGGTTCCCACAGGAGTGTCTCCAGGAGTCTGAACTCCGGCTGACTTTGCACCAGGACCTGCGCTTTGGTCGTGCACTCCTCGAACTCAGATTGAGGCTTTGAGTCCCAGACGATTCCGCCGCCGACGCCATATTCGGCCACGTCAGTCTCTCGGTCGACCAGAATCGTCCGGATGGCGACATTGAACTGGGCTCGACGATCCGGGGCGATGTAGCCGATCGCTCCCGTGTAGAGCTTGCGTGGTGTAGGCTCGATGTCGTTGATGATCTGCATCGATCGGCGTTTGGGGGCTCCGGTGATCGAGGCAGGGGGGAAGGTGGCTCGGAAGATATCGGTGATTCCCGCGGACGTGTGGCAGCGGACCGTGCTCGTCATTTGCCAAAGGGTGGGGTATTGCTCAATGTCGAACAGACTTGGCACGGTAACGCTTCCTGGGGTTGCCACCCTTCCCAGGTCGTTCCGGACCATGTCCAGAATCATGACATTCTCGGCCTGTTCCTTCTCTGATTCCCTAAGATTGATCGCGTACTGGCGGTCGTGCTCGGCTCCGAGGCCTCGGGGCATGGTGCCCTTCATAGGGCGTGACGTGAGGTCCTTCCCGTCAAGGTGGAGGAACAGTTCCGGGCTTGCGCTGCAGATCACGTAGCGCCCTACGTCGAGATACGCTCCGTAGCCGGCGCCCTGGGCCCGGATCATCCGGGCGAAGAAGTTCCATGCCGGGATAGGGAGTTCGGCCGCCAGCCGATGAGTGTAGTTGACCTGGTAGATGTCGCCCGCCTCGATGTGGCGGCGGATTCGGGCCATGCATGCGTCATACGTGGGGCGGTCGACGGATGGTTCCCACTTGATGGGGGGCATGGGGGTGTCGTCTGCCGGACGCGGGCCGGAGACTCGGGCGGGCTTGTCGTAGATGCCGAACCAGAGCAGCGGGAATTCACTCGCGTGCTTGGCCGGCAGGGCTGCGTCCATGGCAGGCGCTGCGTCGTAGGACACGAATCCTGCCGCGAAGAGGCCATCGTTGGAAACACGTCTCTCTACGGCCGACAGAGCCGGGATAACGTCATGCACATCGGAGGCTACGTGGATCTCAAGTGGCTTGCTGAAGCAAAGCCAGCACTGCTGTTCGGTGTCGTGAAGGAGGACACTGTTCTGTTCGGGAGCGTGGGTCATCTGGTCCTGCAATGGGGCTCAGGTGGAGGCAGGGAAGAGTGCATCCCCAACGTCCTCACTGAGCCCCGGGATGAGGCGGATAGCATTCTCATGATAGATTTTCTTCAGCACCTGGTCCGGTAGGCCGAGGCCGGCGACGTGCCAGCGGTAGCGCCCAAAGGTGCCGTCATAGTCCGGCGTGATGAAGTACTCGTCATAGGTCTCCAGGAGGCGGAAGTAGCAGCGGTACATTTCGGCCGAGGCTGGCATGTCCGTGCCGAAGTAGACGCGATCCTGGTAGCGGATGAGGAACTCCCGGGCACTGTGCGGCTGTCGGCCAAGCTCGTCGATCCGGGCGGAGAAGTCGATGCAGACATTCGGGTTCTCATCAAGCAGACCGCTCACATAGCTGAGATTCTCCGGGAAGTTGGCCACGTGTGGGAGGAGGAACGTCACGTCGGGATGGCGGCGGACCAGGCGGTCTCGGCGTTCCAGTAGACCTTGTTTGCGGGGGAATCTCGGATCCGTGAAGCTCCAGTCCGGGTATTTCTTCAGGCTCTCGTAGTGTTCGTTGTCGGGGGTGACGGGCTCGAAGAACCCAAAGGGATCGGACTGGTGCATCAGGACGGGGACGCCCAGTTCAGCGCAGCACTCCCACACGGGGGCTAGGCGCTCATCGTCGAGGTTGATGACGTCTCCGCGCGCATCCCGATACTTCAGACCGAGCTCCTTGAGTATCTTGAGCCCCCGAGCTCCCCGAGCGACGTGGTCACGCAGCATCTCCGTCGTTCGTGTAACGAATTCGTCTGCATCATCGAAGAGGGGCTGATCACTGGGGGCAGCAAAGGTGGCACAAGTGAACCCGTAGAAGCGATTCGGGTGGGGCTTTGAGCAGTTCTCGATGAAGGCATCCAGGCTGCCCACGCCGAGGGTGTACCCACCATCTCCCCAGGCGATGGAGATGTTTGCAGTGAGGTCACAGTAGGCGATCACGCCAACCTGATCCATAACGCCCACGACATGATCAACCGACTTCCAGGCTGCCCAGAGGTGGTTGTGCGCGTCGATCACGGGGAACTTGGCCCGTTTCGGTGTATGGTCGTCGTGGACAAGGTAGCATGTGGGCATGATATGGCTCCTGGGGTGCCCTGACAGATTCTCTCTCTGTTTCCCTAAATGTCAGGGCCCTGCGCCCCGTGTCAACCACGGAAGCGGGTTGAAGCGAGTGTTTCAGTCTTCTCCTGCACCTTGACTTGGCAGAAGGGGTGCCTTAGCGTTCGCAGGCCCTTGACGAGCTTGGCCTTCGCCAGTTGTTCTGTCGCTCGTATCCGAGTAACCTGCCTGCGGAGAAGGGCAGGTCGCGGGACGGAGCCCCCTCCCACCTTGATGGGGCAGTTTTTACAGTGTGGGAGGCGCCTCCGTGCGTCGACCATTCCGCTTGTACGGCGAGCGGCCCTCCGATCGCCAAGAGAAGATGCCGCCCGGGGGCCGTGCGGCGTACGCAACAACGTGGGTATCGCCTCCGTGCGGCGACTATCCCGCGCTCAAGCGTGCCGTAGTGACAGCCGAGCGTGACAGTCAGAGATTTTTCCGAGGAGGAGACAACGAGATGCCGACCCGTCCGAACATCCTGTGGATTTGCACCGAACATCAACGCTTTGACACCATCCACTCGTTGGGCAATGAGCATATCCGGACGCCGAACCTCGATCGTCTGGTGGCGGAGGGTACGGCTTTCACGCATGCGTTTTGTCAGAACTCCGTGTGTACGCCAAGCCGATCGAGCTTCCTGACCGGGCGCTATCCCGTAACCACCCGGTGTCGGCAGAATGGACAGAATCTCCCCGACGACGAGGTCCTTATTACGCGTGTGCTGCACGATGAGGGCTATGACTGCGGGCTGGCCGGCAAGCTCCATGTCAGTGCAGCGTTTCACGGTTCAGAACGTCGGGTCGACGATGGTTACCGGATGTTCGAATGGAGCCATGGTTCCACCGCTGCTCATGGGGGGGATTGGGTGACGTGGCTCGGAAAGAACGGGAAGACCTTCGACGACGTCTACAAGCGTTCCCCGGTCATCTTCGCGCGGGAAGTGACCGAGCGCAAGTATCATCAGACAACCTGGTGCTTTGACCAGGCATTGTCCTTCCTTACTGAGGAACGTGAGGGACCATGGTTGATGAGCATCAATCCGTTTTCAGCCCACGATCCCTTCGATCTCCTCCCGGAATTCTATGACAATTACGACCCTGATGCCTTGCCTCCGCCTCTGTGGCGCGATGGCGAGCTCGATGCGAAGCCCCCCTTCCAGCGAGCTGCCTACGAGAAGCGGGGAGGCCCGAAAGGCTACGCCGGGACGACAGAACGGCAACGCTGCGAGATGAAAGCTGCGTACTACGCAACCATCGAGCACATCGACGCTGAGATCGGGCGCCTGCTGGACTGGCTGGATCAGACCGGGCAAGGGGAGAACACGCTGATCATCTTTACGGCCGACCATGGGGACATGGGGGGAGACCATGGCATCTTCCAGAAGGGACCGTATCTGTATGATCCGGCAGTTCGCGTTCCTCTGATCTTCTCGTGGCCGGGGACCATTCCTGCCGGGCGTGTTTACGATGGTCTGGTGGAACTCGTGGACATTGTGCCCACGATCCACGAGCTTCTTGGGATGGACATTCCCCAACGGGTACAGGGGCGCTCGCTGGTTTCGCTGTTTGGTGAGGGCATTCCGGAGCCGGCATTCCGGGACGGCGTCTATTCCGAGTACTACAACGCCAACCCCGCCAAGACCTCGCCACAGCGCAAGCGGGCCTACCTGACCATGTGGCGGACCGATTCCTACAAGGTCGTTGTCTACCACGGCGAGGAGTTCGGGGAGCTGTACGACTTGGCCCGTGACCCGAATGAGTTCGACAATCGGTGGGATGACCCCGAGTACCGGCAGATTCGAGCCGACATGCTGAAAGCCTGTTTTGACAAAGCCGTGTTCACCATGGACCCAATGCCGCCAAGAGTCTCGGGATTCTGAGGCGAGGATAGGTATGTGGAGGATGAGCGCCGGCCCCCGCCGCCGGACACGGCCGCTGTGGACATCGGCCCTCCAGCACGGCTCGGCCATCGCGGTCGTCTTCTGGAGAGCGGTCGTCCCCGACCGTTAGGTACGCGCGTAGCCACGGCGCACGACGACTGCTTCCGGAAGTGGCGGCTCTGACAGACAACTCCGTGTTCAAGAACGAACCAAACCACGATTAGGGGAGCCTGGCCGCGTCCAGAGCGGCTCAGGCAAGTCCCCGGCCTCCGACCGGATGAAGGAGCGAGAGACTATGCGTCGCCTGTTGTCTTGCGTGATCCTCATTTCTGCTCTCTCCACTGCACTCGCAACGGACTACCATGTTTCGCCGCAGGGCAGCGATGCGAACTCGGGCCTGGGAGCGGGTCCAGGTGATGCCGTTCGAACGATCCAGGCCGCCGTGAACAGAGCTATGTCCGGCGACATCGTGGTGATTCACACCGGTACGTATCGGGAGACGGTCACATTCCCACGCAATGGGACGGCAGACCGACCGATCACTGTCAGAGCCTCCGTCGGCGCGGATGTTGTCGTCTCTGGATGTGAGCCGACCGAGGGCTGGGTGAAACACTCGGACACCATCTGGAAGGCCCCGATGGCCTGGACCCTCGGTCTTGGGCGAAACCAGGTCTTTGTTGGTCGGGAGGCCATGATTGAGGCCCGACACCCGAACGAGCCTGAGGGTGACCTCGGGATGTACGTTTCGGGGCTCTCCCCGCTTTGGCCCACGTTCGCCGAGCTCTCCATCTCCGAGCCCACCAAGGCCCCGGGGCGCATTGTCGGCAACGCTCTCAAAGGGCACCCGGAGAACCACTGGAAGGGGGCGTGTTACTACGGCGTCCACTACCAGGGCTGGTCTTCCCAAACCGGGATCATCGAGAGCTCGGACGATGGCGAGATCACGGTCGGGGACCGCACGAAAACGTGGTGGTTCGGGCCGGCCTATGGCGGCGGCTACAGTCCCGAAGAGGGCAGGGGAATGATCGTGGGGCACATGAATGCCCTCGATCGCCCAGGGGAGTGGCATTGGGAGGATGACACGCTCTACCTAATCCCGAAGGGCGGGGGCGAGCCACAGGGCATTGAGGCGAAGGCGCGGCAACTGGCCTTTGATTTCACAGGTCGCGAGCATGTTCGCGTTTCGGGGCTGGATATCCATGCGGCTTCCATGAAGATGCAGGACTCATCATTCTGCACGGTGAAGAACTGCCGGTTCGCCTACATTTGCCATTTCACGCGCCACTACAGCATCGGCCAGATCGAGACCGGCCGAGACACAATCAAGTCCGGCGAGACGGGCATCTTCGTCGGGGGGCACGACAACGCTTTTCTCAACTGCAGCGTGCGGTTCAGTGCCGGGGCCGGTTTCTACGTGCGCGGTTACCACCACACCATCCACAACTGCCTGATTGACGAGGTCAGCTACACGAGTCACTACCTCAACGCCATCACGGATGCGGTGTCGGACTTCAACGATTACGAGAACTTCCTGGTTGGCGGCCACGTCATCACCTACAACACGATGCGCAACGCCGGTCGGCACTTCTTCAATATCTACGGCAATGGCACGAGCACCGCATCGCGAACGCGTGGGCCAATGGACTACATGGCCACGTTGTTTGCACACAACCATCTCTACAACGGCATGCTGCAGACCAAGGACGCGGGCTTCATCACCGGCTACTACGGCAGCGGCGGCACGCTCGATGGCCTGAATACGCAGATCGCGTACAACGCCATGCATGACTGCTACGACATCTTCGGCATGCGCATCAACGTGCTCGGGATCGTCTACCTCGACGCAGGATCCTGCGATGTTGATCTGCACCACAACCTGCTTTGGGCCGCACCGGGCTCGCACCAGCGCGGGCTTTGGTTCAACACCGTGTGCGTCGACATCAATGAACACGACAATCTCTTCCACCCGAACTTCGAACGCACCTGTGCCGACCTGAAGCCGGCGGATTTTCCCGAGCGTAGGCTCTTTCGCTTTGGGCATGATTTCGCCGAGCCGCCACCGTTGCCGAGGTGGCCCCAGCTGGACCGGCGGACGATTAGGGCTGGAGCCTGCCCCGACCGCTCCGTCGGCGTTGCGGACTCCGCAGAGGGGGTGACCGGCCTGACCGATGGGAGTTGGGTGCGCATCGGAGACATCGATTTCGACCGGGGCTGGCAGTCGGCCGTGATGGAGTTCTCGAGCTCGGTCAAGGCACTGAACTCGGACCGCGGCGCCCGGGCTCGTCCTCGGCATCGGAACGCCACCGATCCACTCGTCCTTGAGGCGATCCACAACGACGGTACGGCGAAGGGGATTCGCAGGCAGTGGACCTTCCTGCACACCGTCCGGGCAGACTCGTGGGTGCGCTTTGACCAAGTGCCTCTGGGCAAAGGCTACCGACGCTTCCGCGTCGTCTATGGCAGCGATAAGGAGGCACCGCGCCACCTGGAGGTCCGTCTGGACAGCCTGGATGGGCCGGTCGCCGGTACGGTTGAGCTACTACGGACGGATAGGGCACGTGGCCCCAAGGTCCAGATCTATTCCGAAGCTGTCGCCGTAATTTCCACCGAAGCCACGGGCACGCGTGACGTGTTCATCGTCTTCCGGTCTGACGACGGCAAGAAGGTGGGTGAGTTCGAGTACTTCCGTTTCGAGCAGTACCGAGGGGAAATCGCGTTACAGAAGAACGAGGTCAAACTCGAGCTGCGGACCGGATCCCCGAACGGTGAGAAGATCGGTGAATTCTATCCGCGTTTCACCGGTGTTTCACCGGTTTCGCGGGAGATGGTGGCCGTGCTCGAGCCCGTGTCGGGGAAGAAGCCATTGTTTGCCAGAGTCCGGTCGGCCGTGGATGGGCCCATCGGCGCGATTCGGGCATTCCGCCTGGAGAAGGCGCATGCGCCAATCGACTGGACCGGCGTTGGGGACCCCCCGTTGATCCGCGACGGTGTGCCAGTGTTCCCGGCGCCTACCAACCGCCCTTGTGCACGGCCGGGGGACAAGTACCCGGTTCGCAGTGCGTCCGGCATCACTCGCCCATCCCCCGTGCTCGGGGCGATTCGGCTCGAAACCGACCCCGTCGTCGACGGCCGAATCGATGAGTGGACTGCGATTGCTCCAGCCACCCCAATAGATGAGTCCTGGGACGGCTCCAAGGCGACTGTCCCGCCCAGTGAGGCCTGGGTAGGGTATGACAATGAAGCCTTCACCGTCGCCGTGAACAATCCTGTGGCAAAGGCATCGGCGTTGACCGTCGCGGACCACACCTGGGGTGCGACTGACGGCATGGAAATCGTGCTGCAGAGTGGATTCGGAAAGGAGTCTGGACCGATCCTCAATCTCTATGGGTGGCCGGACGGGCACGTGACGGTACCGGACATTGCGGGAACGCCGGCCGACGTCGTTGCGCGGCTTGAGGAAGCGATCACTTACAGAGCGGCTGTCGGGACGGACAGTTGGAGCTGTGAGTGGCGCATTCCGTTCGCAGCCTGCGGGTTTACTCCGGCGACAGCGCCACTGCTACGCTTTAACCTGGGTGTACGCAAGATCCAGAGCGGCGGCTGGGCGATCTGGTGCGGCACAGGTGGCCCCACCTACGTTGCCGAACGAGGCGGTCTGCTGGCCTTCCCTGCGGAGTTCGCAGCCTCGGCTCCCGTGCCACGGGAAAACCTGGCTGTGTGGCTCGACGCAGCCGATGCCGAAACCGTGCAGACCGACGAGGCGGGCTTTGTGACCCTCTGGAGAGACAAGAGTGGGAAGGGGGGGGATGCTCGCCAGGACAACCTTGACCACCGCCCCAAGTACCTGCCTGCTGGCCTCAACGGACGTCCGGCTCTGGCCTTCGATGAGAAGCGTGCCACCCGCATGGAGTTGCCTGACCTGTCACAGGAGAAGATCACAGGCACGGTTCTTGCCGTCATCAGTAACCCCGAACCTCCCAGTGAGGTCAATCACGATGTGCGCATTTTTACGGCCAGCGATGGGAAGGAGTATGACTACCTTATCGGCATCGCAGCCACGGTTCCCGGCATGCAGACCGGCGGCCCGCGGCAGGTCACGCATGCATTCAGTGATCGCTGGGCGAAGAAGGTCCGGGTCGGTTGTTTCTCCCCGAACTACCAGACGTATTTTACCGGGCCCATCGCCGAGATCTTGGTTTACACCGGCAAGCTCACTCCGGAGCAAAGGGACCGAATCCGAGTGTATCTGGCGCTGAAGTGGGGATTGAGGTGAGGGGCGGATATGGTCAAGACGTGAATGGCGTTGAGTTGGGGGCCGAGAAGCCGTGACACGTGGCCTTGCGACCCCACCCACCTCTCTCACCCATGGGCCGAGGCCATGGGGGGCGTCTCACGGCTTAAGTCAACACCATTCTGGTCTAGACGTGCCCTTACTACAAACGCCGCCCCGATGGTCACGAAACTCGTTCGTAGTGAGCGACGTAGGCCTTGCCGGAGTCGCGTTCATCCGCTGGAAACACCAGACCTCTCAGCCCTCATCCCAGCGCCATTCGGAGCTACCCCGCATTTCTCATGGGCTGAAGTCCACATCAGCGGTGCTCATGGACGGCGTCGCGGTCGAGTCTGAACCCAGGAGGCGATTGACCTGCGGAACGTCGAGCCAGGTCAGCGAACTCCACAGCCGCTTCGACACCAGTTGCCGTGGATGTGACACGAGTGAGGTAGTCCCGGACCATCTGGTTCAGCGTGGTCCCCCGGGCCTTGGCAAGGGCACGCGAACGAGCAATAAGCTCGGGCTTGGCTGAAAGTGTGATATTCATAGCATTCTCGCATGTCCATGTGTAATATGTGCACACATAAGACCATAGCACAGGTGGCGACAGGCGGTCAATGGGAGGCAGAGCAATGCGTGCGAAGACCATGGCAAGACTAATGACGACAGTGAGTCGGCTGCTGGCAGCGGGATCGCTGGCGCTTGTGACGGGTGGCTGTGTAATGGGGACGGGGGGGGCGCGAACGGGCTCGGGGAGCCTGGGGCCCGGTCCGGTTCCCGGAACCCCCGCCTGCATATTCCACGTGGCGCCCACCGGCAACGACGAGAGCTTGGGAGCTGCGTCCGCACCGTTCGCGACCCTCACGAAGGCCCGGGATGCCGTCCGCGCCAGGCGCGTTGCGGGGGCCGCCAGCCCCGGGTCTGTCGTCATCCAACTGCACGGCGGGATTTACCGGGTCACCGAGACGCTGACTCTGGGCAAGGAGGACTCCGGCTCCGAAGCGTCGCCTGTGATCTGGATGGCAGCGCCTGGGGACACGGTACGGCTAGTGGGTGGGGTTCGGCTCAGCAGTTGGGGACCAGTGACGGATTCGACCGTTCGTGGACGCTTGCCTGAGTCCGCTCGTGCGAACGTAGTGGAAGCAGACCTCACGGCCCTCGGAGTCACGAACTCGGGCACGGTAAAGCCGGGAACGCGCCGGGCGGAGGTCTTCTTCAACGGCAAGTACCTAACCCTGGCGCGATACCCAAATGCCGATTTTGTCCGAATTGCGGATGTCCCCGAGGCAGCCAAGAAAGCCCGCCCCATCAGGGATCCGAAACGTCCGGATCTGCACCGGCACGAGGGCCCGTTCAACTATGGCGGTGACCGGCCTGAGCGTTGGGCGTCCACAGAAGACGTCTGGGTCCACGGCTACTGGCTTCACGACTGGTCTGATCAACACCACGAGGTCCTCAAGTTCGATTTCGAGCGCAAGGAGCTCTGGCCCAAGCCACCGTATCACAGCTACGGCTACAAGAAAGGCCAGCGCTACTACTACCTGAACGTGCTGGATGAGCTTGACGAGCAAGGTGAGTGGTTCCTCGACCGCTCCTCCGGGAAGCTCTACCTCTGGCCTCCAAGCCCCATCGAGGACGCCGAGGTGCTGTTTCCTGACTTGGAGAAGCCGATGTTGGTCTTGGATGAGGCCGAACACGTTAGCATTCGCGGGATCGTGTTCGAGTGTTCCCGCGCCGGGGCCTTGGTGGTTAAAGGGGGGAACCACTGCGACATATCCGGTTGCGTTGTCCGCAATGTCGGCAGCACCGGGATCGACGTCAAGGGTGGCATGCATCACACGGTCCGGAGCTGTGATGTCTACGAGGTCGCGGCCACAGGAATTGGTCTTAGCGGAGGCGACCGGAAGACACTTGCGCGCGGCGATCATGCGGTCGAGAACTGCCATATCCACCATTTCGCCCGAGTGCAGAAGACGTACCGACCGGCAGTGCAGTTGACCGGTGTCGGGAACCGCATTTCGAACTCATATATCCACGACTGCCCACACGAGGGCATCGGCTACGGCGGCAATGATCACGTCATTGAGTTCACCGAGTTCACGCGTGTGGCGCAGGAGACCGGCGACGTCGGGGCCATCTACGCGTGCATGGACTGGACCTACACCGGACACGTGTTCCGGCACAACTACTTCCATCACATCCACGGCCCCGGAAAGCTGGGGTGTTTCACCGTCTACCCGGATCTCCCCTGCGGCGGAATCCACCTCTACGGGAACATCTTTCATGACGTGGATCAGATCTTCCACACCAACAGCGGTCGCGGCATGCTCATCGAGAACAACGTCTTCCTCAAGGCCCGGCGCGGCATGAGCTTCAGCGTCTGGGGTGACATGAAGAAGTTCCAGCAAGGTGGGAATTGGCGAATGGTCGAACGCCTTGCCGAGGTCAACTACGACAAGCCCCCTTACGCCAGGCGCTACCCAATGCTCGCGCGACTGGCTGCGGACTTCGCAAAGGGCGACGAGTACGTACGCCAACGGGCCATCCCGAAGGACAACATCATTCGTCGGAACGTCAGCAGTGGGGACAGCTTCTTCCTGCGTCTCGGAGCATGGGCAAGCCTGGGAGATACGAAGGTTGAGAGCAACTTCATCGCTGACCCTGTTGCCTTCATTGGTTCGCCATCCGGGGACGGCAAGGCCAGGACATACCGGAACGACGACGAACAGATTCGTGCCGTCCTGGCCAGATCCGGCAACATTGTCAGCGACAACGATCCCGGCTTCATCGATCCCGAGAACGGTGATTTCCGGCTCAAAGCCGACTCTCCCGCCGCGCTCATTGGCTTCGAACCGATCCCGTTCGATAAGATCGGGGTGCGCCTGAATGCCTTCCGCCTGAGCTTACCTGCACCACTGCCGAAGCCGCCCTTCGCACCGGTCATCAGTCCCGACGGGAGGTATTTCACTGGGCACGTCGACATCACGATCGCACTGCCGCCCGGAAGTTCTGAGGCACAGATCCGCTACACGCTCGACGGGACCGAGCCGTCCCGTGAATCGCTCCTTGCGAGCGGCCCCATCCGCCTGACCGAGACGACCACCGTCAAGTGCGCCGCCTTCCCCCCAGTCGGCCCGGCCTCAGATCGGTCCGAAACGGTGAGCGCCACGTTCCGTGTCAGCGGCAGGCTCAAAGACGGCGTCTACCTAAGTGACCTTCCGGAGACTGATTACGTCGGCTACGCGCCCATGGGCCTGTTCCGGGACAAGGCACATGGGAACAACCTACTCACCCTTGGCGGACAGACCTATCGCAAGGGGCTGATCACGCATCCCGCCGAGCTGCCGGACGGTAACCGGGCTTGTGCGGAGTTCGTCCTCCTCGGCGCGCTGAGCGCTGCCCGGCGTTTCACCGCGACCATCGGGATTGAGGGCCAGGCGCCCAAAGACAAGCCACACCACGGGACCTGCGGCTTCGCTGTCGAGGTGCGACGGGACGGTAAGTGGCAACGCGTGTTTGAGAGCGATGTCTTCAGACCTGGGACTACACCTCGCGATGTGGACATCGACGTCTCATCTGCCGACCGCATCCGCCTCATCGCTATCGACGGCGGTGATGGCATTGGTTGGGACCACGCGGTATGGGGTGCCGCGATGCTGAAGTAACCAGCTGTTTCGCCGGAGGATACGATGCTGATTTCAAGAGCTGTGACCGTCTCTCCCATGGGGCTTTCTTGGGGAATACTCGCGTTGGCCTTCGTAGTCGGTTGTTGCCCGGCAAGATGCCTGGCCGATCCGTTGCCTCCCCCAAACGCGTCCTTCGAGGTCGACGCAGACAACGACGGGATACCTGATGGATGGCGCTGGAGCGTCGGGGCTGGGGAGGCCCGAGTCGAGCTTGATGGTTCTACACGTCACAGCGGCGAACGGTCGGTCAAGTTGACCGGGATCAGTCGCGATGCCCGTGCATTTCTTCAGGCAGAGGAGGCTGTCGCCGTCAAACCCGGGAAGACCTACGTGTTCTCATGCTGGGCCAAGACAGACGGCATCGCCACTGGCAACGCCGTGTTGGGGATTGGGCGCTACACGGAGGAGGGTAAATGGGACAACTGGAGCTATACGCTCCGCGTGCCGGAGAGCACGGACTGGCACCACTACGAACAGATCTTCACCATGCCACTTACCACCCACAGAGCTGCGTTCCGGGTCTGGATCGAGCGGTGTGAAGGAACGGCGTGGTTCGACGACGTATCGTGGCGTGAGTACGAGCCACCCAAGCCGGGCTGGGCGATGGACATGCGGGATCTGGGCCCCTGGCAGACCACCAACGCCACGCTCACTCGCTCTGAGGGTGACGTGCTTCTGCGTATCGGAAAGAGCCGCGCACCCATGGCGTTGTTTCATCTGGGAGCCATGGAGCGCGAGATCGAGGTGGATCTCGCACACGATCCGTTCCTGGCCGTCACCGTGGAACGGCGGAGCGGCCTGTGGGGCATCAAGACGGCAATGGGGTATCTCCAGTACCACACCCATACCAGCGGGACGTCCTACTATGACTTGCGGCCTTTCCTCGTTCCCGGTGGGACGACGCTCACACTCCGTTTTGAGGTGGCGAATGCAGATGCGGCAGTGGTGGTGAAGGAGGTCTTTGGAGTGTCTCAGCTTCCACCGCGGACCGACGTGTTCACGCGGCGCAGCAGTCGCTACGTTGAGGGAGTTTCACTGGATGCCCTGAAGCGCAGCTTGCGGCATCCCTTCGTGGCCATTTCCGCAGACGAGATCGCCCGGGCTCGCGGGAAAGGCCGGATCTACGAAGACTATGTGGCGGGGCTGCGTAGGTCTGCTGATCGGTACGTGGTGGAGGCGCTCGATGTTCCCAACGAACCCAGTATCTACTCGACCGAGTACAACTGCCCCCAGCACGGGGTGCCCCTGCGCTGGCGTCGCGATCATCCCAAAGAGCACCTTTGCCCGAGCGGGAAACACGCTGTGACCGGTCCGGGATTGGATCGCGAATGGCGCATCAGGAAGATCAATGGCAGCCACCGAGCCAACCGTCAGCGCCTGCAGGCTCTGGGGATGGCCTACGTATTCACGGGAGACGAACGCTACGCTCGGAAGTCTCTGGATATTCTGCTGGCCTATACCCGCGCGTTTCCGGGCTACGCCTGGCATGGGGGACGCGGAGACATTCGCACTGAGGGTAACGGGATGCGCGTGGAGTACGAAGCCTTAGGGGAAGCCGGCTGGCTGGCAGCCGTGGCTCGCGGGTACGATCTGGTCGCCGCAAGCACCGGTTTCAGCGTTGAGGATCATGCCGCAATCAGACAGATGCTTGCCGAGGACGTGAGGGTAAGTCTCCGCTACGACGAAGGCATGTCCAACCGTCAGGCTCATCATAACCTGGCCGTGGCGTCGGTCGGACTGATTCTGGGGGACGACTTCCTCGTCCGCCGTGCCCTGGGCAGTCTGCGTTATCAGCTGGAACAAGCGGTGTTGGGCGATGGGCTGTGGTGGGAATGCAGTCCCGGGTACCATTTCTACGCCGTACGCACGCTGCGTGAGGTGGCCGAGACCTTCCAGCGCGTGGGGATTGAGGCGGTCCGTGATCTGAAACTGCGACTCGCGTTCGACGCTCCGCTCCATTTCCTGCTTCCGGACGAAACACTTCCTGCGGTGAACGACTCACACTTCGGATACCGACTTCGTCGGGACGATTTTGAGTTCCTTTACCACCACTTTCACGATCCGGTCTACGCAGGTATTCTCAGCGCACCGGGCTACAAGCGAACGTCCGGTCCCGCCTATCTTCTCTACGGAGATGAGCTCGGAAAGCGTGCGCCTATGCCGGGTGGCAGCTGGCATTTCTTTCAGGCTGGTATGGCGGTGCTCAAACCCGCCGGAGACTCGGATCTGTCGGCAATCATGGACTATGGCCATACGGTTGCGGGGCACGGTCACATGGACAAGCTGAACTTGGTCCTTTTTGCCGGTGGTCGCACGCGTCTACCCGATATCGGCACGCGCAGCTATTTTTCCCCGGTCTACCGTTTTTGGGACCGTCAGACGTTGAGCCACAACACCGTCGTGGTGGACGAACGCTCTCAGAAGCAGGAACGCGGACGGTTGAGCCTGTTCGATGGCAGAGGGCCGGTCCAGGTCGTCCAGGCCACGGCTGACGAGGCGTACCCCGGTCTGAACCTAATGCGCACGCTGTTCGTCACTTCTGCCTATACAGTCGACATCTTTCGGGTTGCGGAAGACGCGGTCGACGCGCCGTTGAGCGACGCCCCCATCAACGAAATCTCGCACTGGACCAAGTACCCGTGGGGCACGAGCTCCCCGGGCAGTCTCCGGCGAGACCTGACCTCGTTCGAGCGCAGCCGTGACGCACACACGGGGCAATACTCTGCGATGATCGCGCAGTCCATTGACCAACCCGCGCGTTGGATGACCGAAATTCGCCGGCGCACTGGGCCCAATCGGACGATCCGAGATGGCTTGATTCCAGCCGAGGCGGGAGTCGAGTACGGGCTGGTCGCCTGGATGAAGACCGCCCAGGCCACCGGCGCGAATCACGTGCGCCTCATCTGGCTAGGGGAGGGGGGGCGGACGCTTGCAGGAGTTGCCACACAGAGCCTGACCGGCACGCAAGACTGGACTGAAGTCCGGATCCGGGGCGTGGCACCGTCAGGCACGCAGCATCTGCAGGTCGCCTGCATCTCGGACCGCAACTCTGGAGCCACCTGGTTCGACGATATTTGCGTCACGCGTCAGGGCGATGACCGCAACCTGCTTGTCCCGAACCCGGGCTTCGAGCTCGATCGTGAGTCTCACCAGACGATCGACTACGTGCTCCACGGGGTTGGGGATTTTGCGTGCAACGTGCCGGTGGAGCCCTTCAAAGGACAGTTGGGTGAACAGACCGACGACCCAAGCTGGGACGGCCGCAATAGCTACCGGTATTTCAGGGAAGTGAACCATGGGACGGTTACCGGCGGATGGATGGCCTCGTGGACAGATGTTGACCAGAGCTTGAGCGCGTACCTGCTGCCCGAAGAGGCGACGGAGGTCTTCACCGGCATGGGGCAAGGCCCAGGAACAACGCCGCTGCCGATGCTCATGGCTCGGAGACGAGTGGCGAATACGGTGTTCGGGTCCGTGTTGGCCCTGTCAGATCGCCCGGACGGTGGTCTCCGTGTGAGCAGGCTGCGGACGGACGCTTCAGCCTCGCAAGCGTACGGCATCGTGGTGGAAAGGTCAGGGGAGGAGAAGGCACGCGCACTTTACGCCGCCTCATTCATGGGGGAACGGGTTCGCTTCGAGGGACTCACGCTCGATGGCCGCATCGGCGCTGCAGGGGCAGCAGGAGGGACCACGCCGACGAAATGGCTCTACCTGGTCGACGGCACGTCGCTGGAATGCGCTTACGGTGAGCTAGGGCTTCCTGGGGCGTACCATGTCACCGTCGCCGGCTGCGACGATGGCGCCAAGACGGTGGCCGTGCGGGAAGAGCTGCCGCAGGGCGTTGCGTTGGCCGGGACGCCTCTGATCCTCGATGCGCCTCTCAATGAGTGCTTCACGGTGGACCGAGTCTCGCCGGATGGCGACGGCTCGATTGTGCACCTTGCCGGAGCCCCGAACCTCTACCTGCGGGACGGCATGACGGCCCGGATCCCAGCCCGGGCTTATGTCGAGCAGCTCTCGTCGCCGCCCATCGTCAAGGTCTGCTCAAATGCCCCCGTCACTGTCCGGTTGCCGCGCGGGGACGTGGAACGGTTCTCCTACTGTCGAAGCGATGGCACGATCGGCGAGTTGCCTGTGCGAATCGAGGGCGATGGCGTGGTCATCCAGTTTGCTGGGCCTCAACAGGACACGCTGGTGGGGTTTGGCCTGGATTCCCCGGAAGCTCTTGCCGACCGCATCCCCCCTCGTGTCACCACTGTCCTGGTGGACGGGGAATCGATGCTGACAACCAGTCCTTTCCTGTTGACCCACATTCCCCAACGCATCGAGCTGCGCCTGAAGGACACCAGCGGGTTCGACGCCGAACTCTCGCCCGATGCACGTGAGTTTGCCCGTCTGGAACAGCGCGGGGAGCAGGTGATTGTGACGCTCAAGCCGGGGCTTCCCGGGAGCTGCAAGGTTGATGTCCTCCTGTGCGATAGATCCATCCTACGGAACCGGTCGGAGTTTCTGCTTGAGGTGGCGTTGCCGGTGAGTGTCGTCTGCCGAGACGGCGCGAGTTCGGGTGGGGCCGCCAAGCTGCACGAAGCCACGGCGCTTCTCACTGGCACCGTCTCCCTGCCCAAAGGCGAGTACACCGTGAACGTCGTTTCCCGGGCTTTCGGCGATGGCGCCAACTCGCTGTGGCTAACGGTCGACGGCCAGCAGGTCAAAGACCCGATTCACATCCCGCTCGAGCGCTTTGCCAGTTCCAGCCGGTCCCATTCGCTCACCCCCGAGCTGACTCGTCTGACCGTCGGGGAAGATGGCGTGCACACGTTTGTGCTTACGCTACGCGAAGCCCCGGGGGTCGAATTGGACAAGATCCAGTTTGCCCGGGACGGGAACGTTGTCGCAGAGGTGGAGTGTGAGTCCCTCGTGGGAAGGTGAGACGCATCCGAATGCCTGGGAACTTAGGTCCCAGGACCCGTGCGTGGTGTCACCCCCGAAGGTCTAGCGCCGGGCTGTCTTCCTGGAGAGCCGCCGTCCTCGGCGGTTGTGCGTGCGGACGGGATTGAGACCACGGCGGGGACCGCCGCTGTCCAAGGGAAGATCCGGCCCAATTGGCTGTCTTCCTGGAGAGCCGCCGTCCTCGGCGGTTGTGCGTGCGGACGGGATTGAGACCACGGCGGGAGACCGCCGCTCTCCAAGGGAAGATCCGACACCAAACTTCTTCAGCTCCGCCTCATTCGGCTCAACACCAGCGGATACGCACGGCCGTGTGGATCGTGAATGGTGGGACCACGATCGTCGTCAGATCGCCCTGGCGTGTCCACGTCTCAGCCGTAGTCGCCGGCTCCACGACTACCGACCTTGGGGCGCGCGCGTCGCGAACGCGGATTTGGACGCCAGTCATTTCGCAGGGAGACTCGATGACATGTGGCATGTTGGTGCGTCCGTCGGGTTGGTACGTCACGAGTTGAATCACGGTTTCATCGTCGTTGGCGGCGGCGTAGACCTGCACGGCAGACGGCCCGATTCGTTCGACGGTGGTGTCCGGGGTGACTTCCCGGACCATTCCCTCCAGCACGTATCTCGCGCCCGGATTCCCGCGTTTCCACACGTCACTGGCCAGGGGAAGGGCGCAGTACATGACCGTGCCATCTCCACAGGGAAACGTCGTGATAGCGGGGGCTTCCAGGATCTCACCGGGCGGCTTCGCCCCGATCTGGTATGTCTCTCCGGGCGCGGTCAGGTTCACGAGCACGGTAGCACCATCTGGCTCTACCGCAGCGGGGGTGCCCAGGACCGGGATTGCCGGCCGGAACCGATCGCAGTCCCGCCACAGGTGCTTCGCTGGTGTGCCGCGCAACTGTAGGTAGCCGAGTTCGTGGGACAGTCTGTCGGCACGACGCAATCCCGTCAGGGTCTCGAAAGCTACGGAATCGGCCGCGCCGTCCGGTTCATTGGGGTCCACACACTTGGGCAGAGCCCCGATCACGACGAGGCCACCCCCACTGCGCACGAATTGGGCGATCGCGTTGCCGGCCGTCCGGGAGATGAAGCGCTGTTCCGGAACGATCAGCGTCCGGTAGCGCGAGAGATGCTCAGCGAGGTCGTCATCGAAGAGGATATCGACAGTTAGGCCGGCCGTGACGATGCTGTGGTAAGCGCCACGTAGAGGGGTGTCATCGACGGTCCAGGTAGCGCCCTGTCCGCGAGTGGTTTCGGGGCTTGAGAGAATGGCGATGTCTGCACAGCGTCTGCCAACGGCAGCAACATCGACGCGTTCCTGAGCGAACTCAAAGCAGACCTGCATGAGAGCCATGACGTCGGGGTCGGGCTGGACGGTGAGAGGCTGGAGGAGGTCGCCTACGAACAGCTTCGCCCCGCTTGCGAGCCCTGTCGCGAACTCGGTCTGGATCGTCTCGGGTGTGCGACACGTGAAGTCCTGCCAGCTGTGCAGCATCCGTTGGGTCATGATGTCGGCGGGGACGTCGCGCCAGGCCCAGGCGGCCAGATTGAGGGCTGTCTCGAAGGTGCAGTTTTGCATTGGTGGGTCGCCGGTCACGTAGCCAATCGCGGGCGGCGGGGGAACAGACCAACGAACCGACGCGAGCCAGTTCACGCCCATGAGACAACCGGGGCGGGTCTCTTCCACTGCCCGTGCGGCCGTGTCCATGGTTTCCCAGACGTTCTGAACCTGCCAGTGCCGGTAAGCGCGCCAGTTGGGGTCATCGTTGGCCTGGGGAATGTCGCGCCCGAAACCGCGTCGGCAGTTCTCGCAGTGGCAGATTCTGTAGAAGTATTGGTAGACACCATCGAGGAAGAACCCATCGACCGGGTAGCGTTCCGCGATCTCCTGGAACTGGGGGATCAGCAGTTCATGCGGGAACGGGCCGAAGGCACAGGCCGATGTCGCTGTCCCGTGCCCCGGGACGGGCTCGCCTTCCGGTGTCCGTTTGGGCCATTCCGGGTGTTCCGCTGCAAGGTCTGACGGAGCATTGTCGATGGCGCAGTAGGCAATGACTCTGAGCCCCTCTGCTTTCATGGCGTGGACGCCTTCACCGAAGAGATCACGTGTCAGACGGGGGTGAGGCAGACCGACTGCAGTGGGGTAGTAGGCCCAGCCGTAGGCGCAACGAGCAAAGAAGCAGACGGCTTCGGCCCCGGTCGCTTTGACGGCTCGGGCAAACGCCTGCGGATCAAAGTCCCGACCGACATCATGGATATGCTCCGGCGTATGCATGTCGAAGTGGATCTTGCAGGTTGTGTCGCGGTACCAGTTGGGCTGCGTCATGTGTGGTCTCTCCTGTTGAGGATGGCAGACCATAGCGCCATACCGGGGATGGGGCGAGGTCATGATGCCTGCAAGCAATCGCATTGACGTCCGGCCGCCACGCCTGATAGTAGCCCATTCCTACACACGAGGCAGGTATGACACCCAAAGAGATCTTCCTATCGAGCCTTACGCGCGGCGCCACGACACGGCCGTCGGTTGGCAGCGCGACGTCGATCGTGACTACGGATCTGCTTGAGGCGATCGACATTGCGTTTCCGGACGCGCACCTCGATCCGGGGAAGATGGCTGCCATTGCGGCGGCTGGGCATACCGTGCTGGGATTTGACAACGTCATGCCGCTGTTCAGCGTGTGGCAGGAATCGGCTGCTTTGGGCTGCGAGATGGACTGGGGGAACAGCGGGAGAATGCCTGATGGCCATCCGGTGTACGCGTCGATAGACGATTCCGTCCGCATTCCTCAGAGCTTCCTTTCCGAGCCTGGGTGCGCCGTGCCCCTCGAGGCCCTGCGCATCCTGAGAGAAGACGTCGGGGCCCGCGTCGCGGTGGTGGGCAAGGTCTTTGGGCCCTGGACCCTTGGCTACCACCTGTTCGGCGTGGAGGAGTTTCTCATTTCTACCATCCTCAAGCCCGCACGGGTGAAGGATGTCATGCGCCAACTCATCGAGGTCACCGTTGACTTCGCGGAGGCCCAGATCGCCGCCGGAGCCGATGCCATCACGCTTGGCGATCACTGCACCCGTGATCTGTGCTCCCCGGACGCCTATCGAGAGTTCCTCGCAGAGATCCATCAGGAACTCCATGAGCGCATCTGTTGCCCTCTGATTCTGCATATCTGTGGGGATACGTCAGACCGCCTGGACTACATTCGCCAGACGGGGATTGAGTGCTTCCACTTCGACTCCAAGGTCCCGACCGACCAGGCCCGGAAGCTGGCCGGGGAGAAACTCTCGCTCATGGGAGGGACCAGCAACATCGACATTGTGCTGAAGGGGACGCCTGAGACGATCGCCACAGATATGGCGGAGAAACTGCAGCTGGGCGTGGACATCCTTGGCCCTGAGTGCGCTGTTCCTCTTGATGCGCCGCATGGGAATCTCCGGATGATCGCCGATGTGGTGACGCGTTAGGTCGGATGGGACGTCGCATGGGACCGTGGGCGGGACTTCGTGCGGTGACCGATTCCGCTTGTACGGCGCACGGCCCTCCGAGCGCCAAGAGGAGATGCCGCCCGGGGGGCCGTGCGGCGTACGAAGAAAAGTGGGAGGCCCCTCCGTGCGGCGACTGCCTCCCAGGAAGATGGTCGCGGTACGGCGCCGTAGCCTCTCAGTTACGCGGGGGAGAACTCCGTCGAGCCGCTTCACGCAACAGAGGGGTTGCACGGTTCCCCCTCCCGGCCTTGACTCCCCTTGATTCTCCATCATGTTCATAGGCTGCTCTTGTGAACAGAAGTTCAGGCAGGCAATGAACGGGAACGAAATGGATTTGCGCCGCGCTCGCCAAGCTGGTCTTTGTGCTACGGTCGTTCTGTTTCTCGTCACGGTCGCCACCCGGGCTCAACCGGCGCCCGGAACGGCGACGGCAGAGCGCTTCACCTTCCTCGGGCGGTCGACGCCGGCCGCCTACAACGTCGCACTCACGGTTTCTCCCCACGAGAAGAGCCCCAAACAGGCTGCCCAGATCCTGCTCGGTTTCCAGGACGAGAAAAACCACTACTCGCTGACCGTCACACCGGTGCATTGCGAACTCCGGAAAGTCGTCGCCGGAGCATCGCTAGTAATGTCCTCCGCTGCAATAGCCCCTCCGCTTACGGTCCCTTACCAGCTCCTGATCAAGCGTCGGCCGCTCCTTCTCACGATTGCCGGCGAAGGGCGTGTCCTGGCCGATACCTGGGATGCGACTTACGGGAAAGGGCGGGTCGCGATCGAGAACACAGCCACAGCGCCCACCGTCGCCCGGCCCAAGCTGCAGAAGTGGGCCCCCGTTCATATCGCTGACGATTTCATGGTTGAGGTGGACGAGTCCATCGTCCAGGAAACGGTCGAGAAGCGTACGGCTGCCATCGCTGAGGCTGACCTCAGCAGTTTGCGGCAGTGGACCGTTGTGTCCGGTGATTGGCACCTGCATTCGGTCATGGAGGATGTCATGCAGGCGGACGATCCGCTGCTTCAGGAGCGGATTGCTGCTTCCGTGAGCAAACCCGACGCGTTGCGGAGCGCCAATCCCTTCTCGATGCAGGCAACATCGGCCGGGCCTGCGCTAGCGACCATCGGTTACCCGTTCTGGGACGATTATCACGCCTCTATATCGGTGAACAGCAGCGGGTCGGAGATGGCCCTTGTCTTCTACTACCAAGGACCGACAAACTACTTTGCTCTTCGTTGGCGCGCTCTGTCGGTTCGTGAGAAAGCCCAGCCGCTGGAGTTGATACGGGTTACGTCGGCAGGGACTGAAGTCCTGGCCGCTGCTGCTGCTCTTTCCAGGACCAATCAGTGGTATCGCCTTGGGGTTGAGACGATGGGGCGACATGCCCGGGTGTATCTTGATGGGGCGGTGCTCTTCGACGTGTGGCACGATGCGATGGTCGGCGGGTGCGTCGGCCTTTTCGGCCGTGGAGAAAAGGGAACGCACTTTGACGATCTCACTGTCGATGCGACGGAGACGTTCCCGCTTGATTCAGGAGCGCTTCTGGGAGAGGCGTCACCGCAGTCAGGATGGTCGGTTGGGGGAGGGAAGACCCTCTGCAGCGCCTGGTTGGAGGCGACCAAGCCGGCTCCCGAGCCCCGGAAGTTCGGCCCTGAGTTCCCAGTGGGGATGGTGCTAAGAGCGACTGTCCAGGCGCCCAAGGCTGTGGCAACTGACGCAACACGACTGTTGGCCATTCGCTTCGGTGATGCTGCGAACGGGGTTGTCTTTGAGCTTGAGGGACGTATCGATGGGAAGGGGAGCGCTGTCCAGCGAATTCGGCTTGACGATGGCAAAGACGGTCGTGTGCTGGTCAAGGCCCCGGTCTCCCTTTGGTCGAAGACCCCCGCCAGAGTTGAGGTGGATTTGTCAGCTCCTCCCCTCGCGAAGTTCTACTTTGACGGCAGACTGGAGCTCCGCTGCTCCCTCCCCGCGCCGGTGACCGGTTCCTTCTCTGTTGCCGGGAAGGCTCTCACCGGCGTCCGGCTGTCCAGCATAGCTGTGGCGGCTCATCGCGACGAGGATATCGAGTTGCCGGCGAAAAACGTCGTGTTCGCTGATGATCCCTACATGCTGCATTGGTCTTCTCCTCAGGGGGCTTGGGTTCCGGCGGGAAGCATGACGACATTCTGGCACAAAGCTGACTTCTTGGGTGCGTTCAGCGTATCCATGCCCGCCCTCGATCGTGCACAGCTTCTCTTCTGCACCAGCCGGAAGGAACCTGCGAGTGACGCTGAGGCCGCTCCTGTCCCCGCCAGCGGTTACGCATTGGTAGTGGATCGGGCCAAACACACGGTGCGCGTTGACCGTCTGGGCAAACCGCTGCGCGATGTTGATATCGGAGATGCGAGTGAGTTTCAGCTTGACCGCGATGGGCGCTATCTGTGGCTGTCGGTTGCCGGCAAGGAGCTTTTCAGCTTCAGAGATGAGTCCCCTCCCGCTGGCACCCGGATGGCTTTGGTGACGGGCAGCGTGATGGCGGCTGAGGACTTTGCCGGCTTTGAGGTCACGCGTGCGCAAGTGCGGGATGACTACTTCAACCGTGCCCCGGCCGAGTGGCGGCGCGTTGGGCGTTGGGAGGTGACCAATCGGTTTACCTGTGACCCGCGGTGGTCCCATCTGGCCGGTATGAGCGAAGGAGGAGCAGCAATCCTCTGGAGCAAGACGGAGTACGATGGCGATATGACAGTCGAGTTCTATGCCGGCCACAAGATGCGACGAACCGAGGAGTGGCAGGCTGAGATGTATTACCCCCGGGTGGGAGACATCAATGTCGCCATTTGCGGTGACGGGGAAGACTTGGATAGCGGGTACACGGTCACACTCTCCGGGTGGGACCCCACCTGGAGTGAGACGTGGACGCGCCTCCGCCGGGGCGGGAAAGTCGTTGCGGAAAGCGATCGTGAACTGGTGCCTCGGAACCGGGAAGCCTATCCTCGCAAGCGCATCATTCCTGTCCCGTGGATCAGCAAGGGCAGGGCCATCCATGGGGCCTGGTATTACGTCAAGCTCCGTAAAGTGGGCAACCGGATCGAGTACTACTTCGACAACGAGCTGGTGCTCTCTTACGAGGATCCCAAACCGCTGTCGGGTCGCCGGATCGCGCTGTGGACCCACGACAACTGGGTGATGTTTGCCCGGGCAAAGGTCTCTTATGCTGCAAAGGAAACGCCGTCGCCGCTGGTCGAGATTCCCGAGGTCGAGCCGGTGCCTGACCCGATTGTCCCGGAGGAGTTTGACTCGGGGGAGACCACAGTTGTCCCCCGGGTTGTGTCTCCCAGTCACCCCGGGCTGTTCTTCAGTTTTGACCAGGGCCTCGAGGGATGGCGGAATGTAGAAGGCGAGGGAGGGGCTTTCCTGGCATTGAGTGACGAGGCTACGAGCTGGGGACCACGCAGTATGCAGTTGACCAACATTGAGACAGGCGGCTGTTTTGGGGCCAGCATCCCGGTCGAGGGGATGCGACTGAGCGGGGCGAACCTGGAGTTCAGCTACCTGGTGCCAAGCGCTGCGAAAGTCAACATCTATCTGAAGCTTGAGGACCCGACCGATCGTTGGTATTTCATTCAGTTTACCGGCGAAAAGGCATCCACGCCTGCCGTGACGCGTATCGGGGCCATCTCCGGGGTGAAGCCGGGCAAGCGCTGGCGCACCGCGTCCTTCGCGCTGGGGCACGCGCTGGCGGCCCTTCGTCCAGACGATCCTGATCTGCGGGTTTTGGAGATGCGCATCGGGAATTTCCACGAGGGGTACGCCGGCAGCGGGATCAGTGGGAACCCAAAGGGATGCTCGTATCGCATCGATAACTTCCGGATTGCCACGGCGGGCATTGCCCCCCTTCGCGTTGGGTTGGTCCCGAGTGACGGAGCTGGGCAGGATTGTGTCTTCTCGGCTGACCGGCAGCCTGTGCTTCGCAAGGCGCCTCCAGCCGATGCGCTTTCCGCCACAGGTGTCTTCGAGACGTTGCGCCCGGGCCGCTCTTATGTGCACGCCTGGCCGAAGGAGATTGGGGCCAAGACCGGACCGCTGGCCATCTATCCGGTGGACGTCATTGGGGCGGCATTCGACGTCCATTCGGTGTATCCCAAAGAGACGGCGGCTTGGAAGACCGGGCCCGTATCGGTCAGTTTTACGCCTGCCACGGGGCCGGGGCTCGACTTCGGTTCAGTGCGTGTTCTGATCAATGGGTATGATCTTGCCCGTGACGCCGGCGCGGTCACGTACTCTCACGCGAAGCGACGTTTGACCATTGACCCGCGCTGGGCTGCAATTAGCTTTGCGGACGGGGAGACGGTGGCGTTTGAGCTGTCGGCTCGATCGACGGATGGGAAGCCCATTTCTCACCGTTGGTCGTACACGATGAAGCGCTCGTTGGACCGCTATGGACCGGTCCGTTTCCAGTTGCTGAACTACCCTCTCAACAATGCGTTCACCCGGAACTTGGCGCCGTGTGAGAGCAACTGGGGGCGTGGCGGCGTGCAGTTGGCACTGGATCGGAAGACCGGTGTTGGGGGGAAAGGGTGTTTGCGGGGGACGAATATCGCTTTGAGCGGCCCCTCCGGAGTTGCGTTGTACCAACGGCCCTTCTCCGCGGGAAGGTACCCCCTGTTGTCGTTTGACTACCGCCTCCCAAAGACATATCACCTCGATCTGGTGATTGACTCCGAGGCAGGCTGGCAGAGCATTCGCCTGACAGACACAGACAGCGGGATCAAACCGATTGCGGAGATCGCGGCTGTTGTTTCCGACGACACCTGGCAACACGCTGAGGTCAACCTGGCGACCATCCTGGGTGGCCTGAGCGGGGGGGCTGGCCGGTTGGATGTCAATTCCCTCCTGCTGATCGACAGAGGCTACAAGGGCGTGGGCCCGAACGAGACGTTCTACCTTGACAACCTGAATCTGGTGCCGGCTGTCAGCGGCCTGCACGGCATCACGCTACGTTGGGACGCCCAGGATCTCAGCGGGATCAGCGAGTTCAGATACCGGTGGCATGCCCGGCCGAGCTTAAGCCCCAACCTCAAGCTGCCCGGAGACCTGCGCGAACACACCTTCTACCTGGAGACCGAAGGGGAGCAGTATTTCCATTTCCAGGCTTATGACGGAAACCGCCGGCCCAGCAGCGCACTCCATTACCGCTTCCTGGTGGACAACACGCCGCCTCAGTGGGGTACGCCTTATCCTGCCCCCGGGACGCGGTCTGCCCCTGGGATGATCGCCGTTCCTCTCGTCGAGACAGGCGCAGGGCTTGACACGGCGGAGCTCTCGCTCCAGGTCAACGGGGCCGCCATCGCAGCCACCGACCCCAGACTGACGTTTGATCCCAAGGAAGGCAAACTGATGTGGGATTGGGCCGCGGGATCAGCCGCTTTGGGGATTGCCGATGGAGAGACGGTCGCCTGTTCCGCGGGGCCCGTTCGTGACTTTGCCGGGAACGTCAGTCCCAGGATCGAGTGGGAGTGGCTCATGGACTACAGTCGAGACACGGTTCCTCCTCCTCCACCTGTGATCAGTGCGTCGTCCCATCGCGTGCTGAGTCTGGACACGTTTGAGGAGGACAACGGAGACTGGCTTCCGCGCACCTTTGACTTCTACACAACGACCGTGGCTCGGCTGGCACGCACCAAGACTCCGCCCGACCACTGTGTGCGGATCTACGACTATCGGCGCTACGAGACGCTGGCTATCGTCCGCACAGAATCATACGATCTGTCTGCCTTTCCAATCGTTTCCTTTGACTATCGGGTTCGCACCGGAGCCGACGTCGACTGGGTCTTCCAAGTCAACGGCAAGCGGCATCGCGTCAGGATGACATCTTCGAAGGGTGGCCCTGAGACCATCGGGCGGGTCCCGAACGTGCTGGCGGACAACGCGTGGCACAGCACGTCGTTCGATCTTGGGGCGTTTATTCGGCGTGTGCTTCCGGATGTCGCGAAGCCGACGGTTGAGTCGATCGCGCTCGGGACGTTCAATCTGGAAGAGAACACGAAGCGCTACTACTTCTTCCTGGACAACGTGATGATTTCTGGTCCCGGGAGTCGAGATGCGTCCTTCCAGTTCGCATCTGGTGATGTCACCGGGATCACGGGCTTCTCTCACGTTGTGGATCGTGTGCCGGACACGGTTCCAGGCACGGAAAGCCCTTCCACGACCGAGGATGCGATTGAAGTGGGTCCTCTCGAGGCGGGAGCGTGGTATATCCACTGTCGAGCGCGAGATGGTGCTGGGCTTTGGGGGGGCGTCTCCCATTACACCTATGTTGTGGGAGGCAAGTAGGATGAATTGGACACGACCCCCGATCATCCACGCTGACCACGTTTCCGGGCAGACGCCGAGTGTCTCCGTCCTCCTCCGCCTGGTGCTGGTCGCTGTCCTGCCATGCCTGCTGGGGGCGGCGGCTTGGGCCTCTGACCGGTGCGTGCCACGTTGGCATGTGCCGTGGTACCGTGACACTATCTACGCCAGCCAGGGGATCACAACCGCTGAGCTGATGGTTGCCGTGGATGTTTCCTCACAGAACGTGACTGACTGCGGGCTTTACGTCGATGTCGATGGGGACAACGCAGGTGTGTTCTGGGCGAAGCTCCGGCGCCAACGGAGCCGCCCGGTCGAAGCAGAGAATCTGATCGAACTCGATGCGCGTCGCATGGGCTATGGGAAGCACTCCCTGCGCCTTGCGTTGTTCACTCGCGAGGAGCAGATCCTCCTGGCTGAGTCGCGCGTTTCTGTCCGAAAACTCCCCCCGGGACCGGCTGAGGTCTGCCCCAACCGACGGGGAATGCTGCTGGTCAATGGGAAGCCGACGTTCATACTTGCGGCAGCGACTGGGCGCTGCCAGGCTGAGACGTTTTCTGACTTGGCGGCCGTAGGGTGCAATGTCGTGCTCGGAACGGGAGGCCAAGGCCCTGAGGCCGTGCAGGAACTGCTGGATGCAGCCAGAACGCACGGATTCCTTGCCGTTCCCCCGGTTGCCGTGGCTTCGCTGGAGAGCGGAGGCGAACACCCCATCCGAAGTCATGGGATGGACACGGCTCTGCTGGGCTGGAACTCGGGGAACAGCGCGCCGGTGTCGGAGGCAGGATACGCAGCGTTTGTCGAGTGTTCGGCGTATCGGCCGTTGGTTTCGTTCTCGGGCGCCGGGTCAAGTGCCCCAAGCGTGGCTGATGTCCTGGCGATCGCCCCCGTTGTTCCCAAAGACGGCGTTGTGACAGCTGACGTGCTTACCAACTGGGGGGATGCAATCGCGGAACGTGCATCTTGTGGGCACCCGACATGGGCTGTCATCCCCGCTGTATTTCTGGCGGGAAAGAGCGACTCTATGAGCACCCGATCACTTCCGTGGTTGGCAGTGGCAGCCGGGGCTCAGGGCATTGTGTTGGGAGATGGCGGGAACACGCCCCTTTCTAGACTGACCGAGGGAACTGGGAAGGCCTTCGCCGAGGTGATCGAGGGCCTCGGCCGACTGCGTCTGATCCTGGCTGAAGGGGATGACCGGCCGATTCTGCCGACCGGGGTCCTACCGCTTCGTGCCAGGGCTTTCTATCATCGGTTCCGGTGGTTGGTCGTGGCGGTGAATCTGACGGAGACACCCGGCGAGATGTCGCTCTCGTTTCCGGATATGTCTTCAGGTGTCCCACTCCGCGTGGTTGGGGAGGAACGCGTGCTTACCACTGGCGCAGATGGCGGCCCGACAGGGCACGGGATCATCACCGATACGTTCGAGCCGTACCAGGTCCATGTTTACACGACTATCCCGCACGTCTCAAAGTAGCCGTGCCTCCCACTCACCCGTATCATGGCACCGGCAACGGCGTGGGAACGAGACTTTGCTGCCGCATTGGCCCCCTTACGCTTGACCCCCTCAGTCTGTGGTGAATTCGCTGAGGAAGGCCTGCCAGCGCTCGAGGAAGGTGGGGTGCTGATCGAGACGGTGCAGGATGCAATTGAGCTGGGCACGTGACGCTTTGATCTGCTGCCGTTCCGGGGCGTCCGACTCCCCGTCGAGTTGGCGCAGTGCCTCCTTCAGCGTGAGGAGCCCCGCATGCATCTGCTCGAAGCGCTCCGGGGCCTCTCGCTGGATGTGTAGCGCGTCTCCCACATACCCGTTGCTCACCTGCATCATAGCTGCGACGATGACCCTCGCGCTTGTAGGGGAGTCTTCTGTCCCGAGGTTGTTTGCCATTGATGGCAAACAACCTCGGTCACGCTTGCGTTCCCAGCCCGCACGTGCTCTTTTCAGACGCCCTTGTCTCACCATTTCGGAGGCATCCGGCAGGAGACGGACGGCGGTCGTGGCCTGTTGAGTCTTGCTGATCTCGTGGTGGTGCTGGTTTGCCGAGAGGGCGTGGATCAGGGCGTCGTCATTGAAGCGATTGGGTGCCGTTCCCGCAGTGCCAGTTGGGAGAAAGTGTGTTGCGTGCTAGTGTGTCACCCTATTGGTGGCTAGACTGCCGATATGGTGCCGAAGCCGCGATGTAGTGCTTCTGCCTGCCCAGCTGTCGATGGTGAATTGGCTCAAAACGCGTTCTGGCCACCGGATGTGCAGCTTAATGGTCCGTCTATGGCTTCTGCCAGCACAATAGACCTTGGTGGGAAAGCACCTATGTGGGAACGACACCGAGTACAATGTCCGTATGACGCACATCTTGCATATTCGAAAAACTCATGAGAGCCAGAGTCTTCTAGACCTTGATTTCGCGGGTCAATCACTGTGATGTTTGCGACGATGAATCCTGACGAGCATAATCTTCGAGCTTGGGAGAAGGAATCGAGTGATGGAGGCAACTGGTCTACTTTGGTTTCAGCAGAAACCATGGAATCGGTGAGACGCGGGGAATACCGATTCTCTATGAGCCCGGACAAGCGGCCGATCCCAAGGGATTGGCTTGGGCCGTTGGAAAAGGTCGATTTGCTTTGCCTTGCGGGAGGGGGTGGTCAGCAAGCGCCAATCCTGGCGGGCTTGGGCGCCAATGTTACCGTCTATGACTTCTCTCCCAACCAACTCAGCCTGGACAGATTGGCCGCGGAAAAACACGGACTGAAAATCAACACGGTGCAAGGAGATATGAGGGACCTGTCGTGTTTTCCGGATGAGTCATTCGATATCGTTGTTCACCCCGCTTCGAACATGTTCGTGGACAATATTCTACCGGTATGGGATGAGTGCTATCGGGTTTTGCGGCCCAAAGGTCGGCTTCTCGCAACTTCGTTGAACCCCCTTGCATTTGCCTTTGGAAGAGATCAGTTGGACATAACCGAAACACCCACACTCAAGTTCAGTGTTCCCTACTCCGATCTTGAGTCGTTGGAGCCAGAGGAACTCAATTCCAAGATCGAGAACTGCGAAATTCTGGAATACGGTCATTCGTTGGAGGACATCATCGGCGGCCAACTGCGTTCCGGATTCCTTCTCAGAGGATTTCAGGAAGCCCATTGGGGAGATGCCTTTGAGGTAAAAGCTGACAGGAAGTTCCCGCAGTATATCGCCACCTGCTCAGTGAAACTCGATTGCCAATAATGGATCTGCCTCCTACTTCATCGCCTTCTTGCTCCGCGATGATTGTGCCCCATTGCAGCGCCTCTCGCCCAGGGACGAATCGAGTGCAGTTATGCGGTGGATTTGGTGGATCGCCATGCCGCGTCAGAGAATCACCACGCGGTCACCAAGCACGAACAATGCGTTGCACCAGAACGCTGATCACATCTAGTGAACGCATCCGTTCGTGTGGAGCTTGAAGAGACAATGACAGCAATCCACTTGTCAGCATACGCCGTGCCGATCCTCTTCTGGGTTGCGATGCTCTGTACCAGCTGGGCTGCCACCGCGGAGCCCGTGGTCCAGGTAACTGAAACCGGCACCGGCCTGAAGCATGAAGTGACGGTGGAGGCGGCCACACGGTTCCGGTTGGTTTTCGAGGCCAGGAAGAACTATGGAATTACCAAGTGGTTTGACTTGAGCGGCGATCCGGTCGGGGAGACGGATCTGCTCGCTAATCCGACTGACTACATCCTCCTTCACGCCCAAGGGGCACTATTCAACCAATGCCTGAACCCGGGTGACCTGATCGGCCATGTCGCCGCCGGGGGCAGCCTGCACAAGGGTGTTCCACGGTCGATCAGAATCGTTCCAAGCCCACCTGATCGCGCGGCCATCGAGAACCGGTACTCGCCAATGCTCGGCGACGTCAACCGAGAGTTGGTATTTCGGACTCTATACGTAATCCATGCCGACGGCCGGATCTACGTCCGTAGTGTGCTGTCGGCGGCCCAGGCGCAGAGGATAACACTGTGGCGCAACTCCGTTATCACTCTTGGGGATCCTACGTTCCATACGAAGGTTGCGGGCAAGTTGGTCGCGGAGCTCACGGGGCCCAACCAGTTGTCTGTAAGCGGGGTTGACTGGAAGCCTGACGAATGGGCGGGTTACGTGGTAGAGCAGGACGACTACCGGTACTACGACATCGTCAGCAATACACGCAGTGTTCTGACCGTGAACCCGCAGGACCCGAACAAGCGGGCGAGCAGCGGCGCCTTGTCGATCCGCTCGCATCGCGTCAAGTACGGTTGGCTTCGCTGCGACAGCATGAGCCGCCCGGTTGGGTGGCATCGCGAGCCCGCGGAGTTCCTCTACGCCTTCTGGGATCCGACAACACCCGAGCCGTATCAGCATTGGACGAAGGCCAGCATTCTGCTTGTCCCGAGCCCGGCGAATCCAAGGCAGGGCCGTGGTGGACGGATTCATGGCTGGCGTGGCTGCAAGCGCCTGTTCTTCGAAACCGGCGCCTTCGATCTGGGAGCAAGGGAGTCGGTTACCCAGGACTACATGATACAGTTGGGCAGCAGCGACGGTGGGTTGCCTGATCTGAGTAATCTCGCAACTTGCCGAGCGCTCGCTAAGCAATACCGAAGCGAGAAACACGAACAACCGGATGCACGCTGAAGATACACCAACCAGACGCTTCGGGTGATGGCTGACCGCCGCCCTGAGCTAACCGGCTTCTCGATCAGAGATGGTGACATGATGGACATCCGGTACACAGACTGTGACGACGACACGAAGCGCCGGGTTGCCTCAGCGATGGGCGAGGTCATTGGGAGGCACATTCGGCTTGAGGATGGGTTTGCGTTCGCCGCCCTGGATGGCGACAGACCCGTGGGGATCATCGCCGTCTATCGGCGCCGTCTGCCTCCGCCACTCCTCCAGACAGACGAGGGGTTCATCAACATAATCGAGGTGTCGGAAGGCTACCGACGGCAGGGCATCGGCACGCGATTGGTCGAACTGTCCCTCGAGCGTTGCCGCGCCCTGAGACTGCATCAAGTCCGCGCGTGGAGTTCGGAAGACAAGACCGAAGCCATTCCCATGTGGAAGGCGCTGGGATTCGCCCTCTGCCCGGCGACTGAGCATCCGCGAGGCCTGGAGGTGAAGGGCTACTTCGTCGCGCGTCAACTGTAGGAATCGAACATGAGAGGCCCCGCAGAACTCAGCAGCTGAGGCATCCTCTCGGCTGAATGAGGTCTGTCGTCGGTCCCCTTTGTTGTCGTGATCGTGGTCGTGGAGTAGTGGGGGCGCCTCTCTGTTCAGCAGGGCAAGTCCTGCTCCCGGGAGTACTCCGGGCAGGTCGGCTATAGGTTGAACCCGTACAACTGCGCGTTCCGGATGGTGAAATGGGCTTGGACGGTTTGGCCGGCGAGTTCGGAAACCGACCCAATCGGGAACGCCACTGGCACGGCCGTGCCATCCTGTCCTTCCACCGTCGATGTCCAGCCTTCCAGGGGATTGCCCTGGTGATCTCGGAGCTCGACCTCGACGCTCCCGTATCGGGCATTCGCGTTGAGTTCGAGCACGTTCCCATTCAGGACGAATGGCGTGCTGGTGACTGTTCCACCGTCGAAGCTGGCCTCGAACGAGAGGAACCGTCCTCGCTTGATTCGGGCCAGACCAATGCCGGTCCATTTGTCTTCTTTCGGGGAGGTGTCCGGGCCGCTGTACGGCCCATGCCTGTAGTTGCGCCCTGAGTAATAGAACCAGTGCTCATCACCGACATCGACAGGCGGCATGTCACCGATCGAGATGTTAAAGCGGTCCCAGCTACCTATCCCGCCTTCAGCAATGAAAGGGGTGCGGGGGTCGACGCGTTCGAATGTCCAGGCATCGTTGCTGGTGACCAGTTGGACGTCCAGGAGGCATTGGTCTTCAAGGCCGTAGAACATTTGGGACAGCCCGAGGTATCGCCCCGCGCAGGGGAAGACGGCCAGGGAGTAGATTTCCGAGCCTTCGGGATCGTCCTGGTCGGCGGCGAAGACGAGCTTCCCTTTGGTCCACGTCCGGAGGTCGGGACTGTCGATCCGTGCCACAGCCCGTCCCCAGCCCCAAGTGGCCCAACGGCCGTCATTGTTTCCCGGGCTGAGTCTGTCTCGTGTGTGCATGACGAAGCTGCCGTCTTCCGGTTCCTGAAAATAGTGCGAGATGTCGCAGACCATGTCTTCTGTGAAGGCGTTCTCCAACGTCCAGTGGATGCCGTCTGGGCTGATGTACGTGCCTGCTCCGCGTCTGGATTCGGGCATATGCGGATGCTCAAGCGGGCCTCTGTAGGGTTTGATCGCGCTCTTGCACGAGAGCTTGTAGCGTCGAGCAGAATCCGGATCAGAGAGGTCCTTGACCACGCCGAAGGGCTCCAGGTAGGTCGTGTCGCGGCCAAAGAGGATGACATTGGTGGGCTTCCCGTCGATCAGCACGGCATCGAGATCCGGCTTGTCCCAGGTGATTCCGTCTGTGCTGGTGGCGTAGCAGACGAGCTTGTAGTCGGCCCCGGCAGCGTACCACATCTTGAAGACGCTTTCCTGCTCATCATAGATGGCTCGACCGAAGATCAGAACCAGTTGGTCTTCCCACGGTCGGTCCGGGATGATGACCGGGGTGGGGAGTTTGTCAGCAGGGTTGATTCGGCGGGTGATGTTTTGCGTATCGGCGACGAGATCGCTGAAGATGAAGAGACTCTCGTTACGTTTGGGTGTTCCCATCGTGCTTCCCTTCCGCTACGCTTTGATGTCTCTGAGAATAGTGGTGTTTCCCACAATGCCATTGACACTGCACTGACGGAGAGGTCGCCGGATGGCACCGCCTCCCACATTGTGTGCTCTGTTAACGGAGCTCACTTACGGGGTGTCTTTCCTGAGAGGACCGAACTGGTACTGGGGGCGCTTTCCGGGGGACAGGTAGTGATCCCACATCCGATCGGCTGGAGGAGGCCATGCTGCTTCCTTCATCCTGATGGGGTGATTTGTGCAGATACCGTCCACGCCGTCCGCCTTGAGTCGCAGCCACTGGTTTGCGTCGTTCACGATGGTGACATAGATCAGTTTGCCGGCAGCGTGGATCCGGTCGATGACCGTTTTCGGTTGCGGTCCGGTCCAGATGAGGTCAATCATGTCTTCTCCCAGCGCCTTGTCGATGTCTGTCGCCGTTCGCGGTGATGCGGCGCAGCGGATGCGCGGCTCCGCCTGCTTGAAACGATGTGCATTGTCCAGGCTGAGGTCGAAGACGAAACAGCGATCGAAGGTGGCTGTCTCGCGCACCGCGTGGATCACGCCGCTGATGACCACCTCGTTTACGGGCTTCAGGTTGATCGCGACGACGGTTGGGCGTCGTTCATTACGGATGATGAAATGCAGGGCTTCATCGAGAGTCGGGATGCGTTCTCCGGCGAAGTCAGGATGGAACCAGGAACCAGCATCCAGGGCTTTGATCTCAGCGAGCGTCAAGTCGGCGACATTGCCCTTGGCATCTGTGGTGCGGTCAACGCGTGGGTCGTGGATGACGGCCAGTTCCCCGTCCTTTGTTGGCCACACATCGAGTTCGATGTCGGTTCCTGTTGCCAGGCTGAGAAGGAATGCGGCCAAGGTGTTCTCCGGGGCAAACATCAAGGCGCCGCGGTGTCCAAGTATGGCGGGGCGTTTGGTGACGGCATCAGGGGCGCCGGCCGCGGCGCCCGGCGGGATCGCCTGGACGGCGAGTGAGATGATGCTGGTGGCGGCGACCGCAATGCACTGCATAATGGGAGTAACGTGGAGGAGAGCGTGGGGCGATCTCATGTGGACGGATCCTCAATTTTCGGAGCAGGGCGCGTTCTAAGGCACCGGTTGTTCGTGGGAATGCACGCAAGATAGGGTTGATGGCGGGGGGTTGCAAGGATGGGGTGTGACGGGGCATTGCGCGGCTTTGTTCGGGCAGGGAAGACCGCTCCTGGGAGTCGCGGCTCTGTTCGGGCAGGAAGACCGCTTACGTTGTGCGCGGCTCTGTTCGGGCAGGAAGACCGCTTACGTTGTGCGCGGCTCTGTTCGGGCAGGAAG
>JABHEG010000148.1 GCA_018676675.1 Lentisphaerota bacterium | reverse complement strand
CTTACACATTCTTGCGGTCACTCCTTACTTGCTGGCTTGCACTGTTCGGCGCCCACCTGAGACACTGCCAATATAGCGCTAACCGCCTGCGCCGCAACAGGTGCCATGGCATTCTGCCCGCTTAAGTTGACGGCATTGGCCTGGGGGGGGCGGCACTGCCTTGCGTCGTCAGCTCCGAGGTCTGAGTGAGTTCATCCACGCGTTCGGCTTCATCCGGATGGCACCCCTGCCGGACCTCCTGCATGAGCCGTTGGCGAAGGGGACCGCCTGCTTCACTTTGGCCGAGAAGGGGCGCCAGTATGCGGTCTATCTTTGTCGAACCGGCAAGACAGGGAGGGCAGGAGCGCTTGATCTGGTGCTCAACGTCCCGGATGGCCGCTATCGAGCCAGTTGGCTGGATCCGGCGTCCGGTGAACGGACGGATGTGGGCGTTGTGACCGTGACCGAGAGCCGTTGCCGGATGCGCTCGCCTGTCTTCAAAGAAGACCTCGCTCTGGCTCTGGAGGGGCGGTGATGTCGGGCAGGCTTCATCCGTGCCGGCGTGAATGCCGCCCGGAGGGCCGTGCGGCGTACGTTCGGGGGCGACCGCTCCCGGAAGACAGCCTCAAACCACATGCGAGCGTAGTGACAGACCTCAAGCACACAGGAGAGCACCCAGATGGGCAGGCAGCTGACGGAGAAAGTGCTGTTGATCGCGATCTCCATGGCCCTCCAAATTTGGGGAAGCGCGTGGGGCAGCACCCGCGATCAGATTGAGGCCGACTATCTTCTCCAGGCCAAGCTTCGACTGACCGTGCTGGCCCGGGGAGGAGCCGAGCCTGGGCGGGCGGACGTCACCCGGGAAGAGGATGCAGCGGGGGCTCTGGATGGCCTCATTAACGGCAAATGGGGGTTTCATACGCTGAGCGAGAAGGATCCGTGGTGGTGTGTGGATCTTGGTGAAACAACGCCTCTCGATCGTGTCATTCTCTACAATCGCTGTGACAGTTGCGGGAAGCGAAATAACCGGATTGAGCTGCTCCTTGGGGATGTCCGCGAACAGTTGGAGCTGGCGTTCACGAACGATGGCACACCGTTCTCTGGGCACACGGACAAGAAGCCCCTCGTTATCGAGCTCGACGGTCGCAGGTCGCGTTATGTCCGTCTCCAACTCACGGGCACTGAGTACTTCCATCTGGACGAGGTCCAGGTTTACGCTGTCGGGAGTGAGGAGAACATCGCTCTCGGGAGGCCGGCTACGCAGAGCAGCGTCAGCCGGTGGTCTGCTCTCCCCGCAGATGCTTCCGTCGGCGCAGCCGAGAAGGCCGAAAACGAGTGGGGCGGAATCATGGACGTCACGTTTCGGAACGGACAGCGACTTTCAGAGCATCTCCTCAGCCAGGGGGTAGACGTGAGTGCGGACTCCGCAACGCTTGCGGAGATCGCAGAACAGGTAGCCAAGCCGGGGGGTGAGCGGACCGCAAAGCAATGGCAAAGGCTCTACCTGGACGCGCGCTGGGCCACTCGGCGAATGGCGTTGGAAAATCCTCTTCTGGACTTTGAGTCGGTCCTCTTTGTCAAACGAGCGCCCACTATGTTCCCCCATCTTTCCGACCAGTACTACGGCTGGTGGTCTCGGCCTGGGGGAGGCGTGTTTGTGCTGCAGGACTTCAAGACCGACAAGCCGATCGTTCGTTGCCTGAGTACCGGGTTCCCGGCCGGCAATTTTCTCCGACCGGACCTGGATCACGACGCCGGCAAGATGGTTGTGGCGTACAGCCGTCACTACTCCCACGTTTCCGGAGTCTCCAATAAGCTGGACAAGGGGGCACTCCCTGAGGATTCATTTTACCACATTTACGAGATTGACCTCGACCCATCCGACGGTGGAATCGGGCGACGCCGTCTGACTCGGGGCAAGTACGATGATTTCGATGCCCGGTATCTGCCCGATGGGGATATCGCTTTCCTTTCCACCCGCAAGGGCGACTTCCTGCAGTGCAGCCGAGAGAACACGCAACGCACCAACGCGACTGATGATTTTCCGGACAGCTATGTCCGGTGCGGAGGCGGCAACCACCGGCCTGTTCCGGTCTTCACGCTCCACCGGATGGCGGCGACCGGAGCAAACATGCGCCCCATTTCAGCCTTTGAGACATTCGAGTACACGCCTTCGGTTGCCCATGACGGGCGCATCCTCTACTGCCGATGGGACTACATCGACCGCTTCAACGGTCACTTCTTCAGCCTGTGGTCCACCAATCAGAACGGTTCCAATGCACAGCTGGTCTACGGCAACTACACAAAGCGCCCGCAGGCCACGATGGAGCCTCGTGCCATCCCCGGATCGAACAAGATCATCTTCACGGCTTCTGCGCACCATTCCATCACGGGTGGTTCTCTCGTGCTTCTGGATCGCAGACGTGGCCTGGAAGACGGAGCGCCCATCACACGCCTGACCCCCGAAGTGCCATTCCCGGAGACCGAACAGAATGTGGGGATGTTCTACGCCAATCCGTGGCCACTGTCGGAAGACGTCTATCTGGTGAGTTGGAGCAACCACCGTCTGCCCGCCCACCGGCGCGATGCCTCGGAGAGGAATCCCGTCAATGCCCAGGGGATTTACCTGTACGACCGGTTCGGCAACCTGGACTTGCTCTACCGGGATCCATCGATATCGAGTATGTCTCCGATCCCGCTGAGGCCTCGTCCCCGACCGGATATACACCCTGAACCCGTAGAGGATGGTGAGGAACTGGTTGGTGCGCTCTTCGTTCAGGATATCTGCCGTGGACTGGATGGTGTCCCTCCTGGTACGGTCAAGAGACTTCGCATTGTGGGTGTGCCCCCGAAGGTGCAACCGTACAAGAACCGACCGGAGCTCGGGGTCTCCAAGGAAGAAACCGGAAAGTACATCCTTGGCTCAGTGCCGGTTGAGTCGGATGGTTCGGCCCATGTTCGCGTGCCGTCGGGTGTCCCGTACTTCTTCCAGGCACTTGACGCGGAGGGCAGGGCTGTGCAGACGATGCGCTCGCTGACCTACGTACAGCCGGGGCAGACGTTGTCCTGCATCGGTTGCCACGAGCAGCGCGACACAGCGCCCGACAACCGGGGAATGCTTTTGGCGGCCAGGAAGCCTCCTGCGAGGATCACGCCTGGTCCGGTGGGCTCACTGCTGCTTCGCTATGACCTGATGGTGCAGCCGGTTCTGGATCAGCACTGCGTCCGTTGTCATGCGCCGGACAGCACAAATCAAAAAGCGGCGAAGACACGCCTCGAGGGGGCCGCATCCTGGAAAACGCTGATCAGCTACGCGGATGATGATCTCAGGAAGCTCGTCTTCGAGCGAGATTCCTCCCCCGTGGGACGGGGTCCCGCACTCGACAGTAAGCTGATCCGGCACCTGCAGAAGCACCCAGGGCAAAAGCCTAGCACGCTACTCGATTCTGATTGGCGACGTCTCTACGCCTGGATGGACACGTATGGTCACACGCAGGGCTGTTTCAGTGCAGAGCAAGAGAAGGCCCTCCTCGCCTGGCGTGACACGTTGCGGGAGCTGTTTGCCGCCGACGCAGGAAACCAATTCTGACCAGAACCGAAAGTTGCTTCAAGGAGGACCATGTTCAGCAGAGCACGATCCATACTGAGCGTCGTCATCGTGATGGTCGCGGCGGGCACTGCTCACGCAGCGGTTGAGGGCCGCTATGTGTACTACGGAAACCCTTTGTCGCCCTTCATGGAGACGGCGGAAATCGAGGTGTTCTCGGGCGGAGTCAATGTCATCGCCGGTTGCCCCGAATGCCTCTCGCCCGACTACCTGTTCAAGCTCTATCGCGGCAAGGTCGACCTGCTGGTGGACGGTGACAAGGACACAGGCAAACGGCACCTCGAGTTGATCTCGGAGAACTCAGAAACCTATTCGGATTCGACGCTGGCGTACTGTGCGGTCGAGGCGGATATGGGCAAGACCATGCCGATCGAGAAGATCGACATCTATCGCGCCCGGTACACATACCGGCGCGGTGCGGAACTCGGGTGGCGCTACCTGCTTGTGCTGGATGAGACCCGGAAGATCGTTGCGTGGGAGACGTTCAACGTCTTTCACGCTCCGCATCCCAGGAACGAAGGCGTCTGGTCCTTCGTCCCCAGGCCGGCCGAAGGTGCTCCTGCCGGCCTGGTGGTCCCTCCTCGCAGTCGGAGCTGGTTGAGCGAGGCCGAGTTCATTCGGGATTTCCTGGGCAAGCCCGTCGTGGATCAGACCGCACCGACGGACGAGCAGGCCGGAGCGCGTCTCAAGCGTTTTGAGCGCCGCAATGAGCCGGCAGAAATCGACAAACTCGGGGATGCGTTCTTCCGGACCGTTGAGCTTGATCGCCCCAACCTGACACAGGTAAAGGCCCTGGTCGAGAAGCGGCAATACGCGGAGGCGCTTGAGGCCTTCAAGGTGCCTTTCTTCGAGACCATTGGCGTCCTGGTCGGGAAAGATGCCTTTGAGTACACGTGGGGGTACGATGCGGATTCACGCGACACCATGCGCATCCGGGACCTCTCAAACCATGTCTACGGCGATAAGAAGACGTTGACCGTCACACAGTTCAGACCCGGTCTGATGCCGCCTTCCAGATTCACATATCCCTTTCAGATGCGGCCGTTGCTTTTGGCTTACAGCAGTGCCGGCGACCAGAAGCTTCTCCAGCTGTGGCAGGAGATGCTCGACGACTGGTCAATCGGGTTCCAGGACGCAGCCGACCGGAACCCAAAGCTCCGGGAACACTTCGTTTTGACCGGGGGCGTACTCCACAACAACTTCAAGGATCTGGCCCAGACGGCGGCTGAGAATCCGGGTTTCGTCAAAGACCTCTCCGGTGCCACACTGGCGCGATTCCTGATGCCGATTGTGGAAGAGATCCCGGTCTCGATCTGGCGGGTCTGGCGCAAGTGTGTGTTCAACCACACCTACAATGCAACCGGCGGAAGTTGGGAGCGCGCCAATCTGCTGGCCGATTTTCGGGCCGGCACCCGATTCCAGCGCGAACTGCGCCAGCAGATGCTGCGGCTGCACACGCTGTCGCAGTATCGAGATGGGCCCATGGTCGAGGTCGGCGACGAGGGCCACTTCGTGTTCAATTATCTCGCCCCCGCCAAGCTGTACGGGCAGCTTTGCGCGTCCCAACCGTATTGGTTCACGCCGGCTCGCGAGGCCTATCTGTTGGATTTGCTGCGACAGGCCGAGCTGGTTTCCGTACGCCACACATCACCCAGTGGGATCGGGAGCCGCTGGGCCTGGGCCAGGACCCTGTGGTACCCGACCTTCGGTGAAGATCGGTACAACCTTGGGCGTGCGAAGCTGCAACGCGGCGACCCGGTGGCGGACGATTCGCTTTGCTCGCTCCTGCAGCGCGCGTCGATCATGCAAGAGCCGGAACCGAAGGCCATTGCCAATACGGTGTATGGCTGGGGGCATGTCATGGACCAGCTCGACGCCAAGGAACGCCGCAAGCTCCGGGCCGAACTCCTGGCCGACAGGTACCAACGTCGGCCAGGAGTCCTTTCCGATTGGCTGCCCTATTCGGGGTGCTACTACTTCCGCCGCGGTTGGGCACGGGAGGACTCCTTCCTGCATATGCTCAAGCCGGCCAATGCGAACAGCAACCTGGGCGGCCACAACCGGACGATCAAGGCGTACGAAGCACTGCTGCCCACGAGCTACCGGTTCCAGGACTACGCCACGCCGTTGATCTCCGTGTTCGCCACGGAGATCGACGGACAGGGGCCGTGTGCGCACCACGGACGCTACCCGAGCGGCAGCAAGCAGTACGTGTTCACCCAAGCCGTGGAGAAGCCACAACCCAGACGCTGGTACACGGATGGCCGGCTCGACTTTGGTGAAGCCGTCTATGAAGGCGTGTACCACAACATCTATAGGTACCGGGAACGAGTCGGCGATACGGAGGAGCATATCCTGAGGTACGAGGACGATCCGGTCCTGGTCAAAGGCGTCACGACGACCCGCCAGATAATCCAGGTCCGCCCGGCCCGCCTCTTCCTGCAGATCGAGCGCGTCGCCTACGCATCGGCCGACGAAACGCACACGAACCGGATCCCGGCCACGCTGCTGCTGACCGAGCCCGGTCCGGAGACCAAAAAAACGTTCAGCAACGATCAGTTCAGCATCAACGCCGACACCAGGACTGTCAGCATGCGGAATCCCGGCAACCCCGGCGTGACCGTGGTCTGGTGCGGGCAGCCGGACCTTTCGTTCAAGCCGTACACGGTGAACACGCTGATCTCCAAGTTCTGGCCGCAACCGGACCCGGAGAAGGTCGATCCGAAGAAAGACGCGGAGCTCTACGAATACGGCTGGGGCAGAGGGTGGCCGACGCTCAACGGCGACCGACGCACCACGGGACGTGCGGCTTTTGCACAGTGGCAGGCGCGGGGTGAGTCGGTCCTGCTCGGCGCACTTTACGCAAATGCTCCGGGCGAAGAGCCGGTCAAGACCGTCACGGATATCTCGACTGACACGGTCGCCGGGCTCCGTGCGGAGACCGCAAAGGGGGTGACTGTAACGCTCGTGGTGGCGCGTCACATACCTGCCACACTTGAGGCCGGGCCCGTGTCGGCAGAAGGTGAAGCACTGCTACTGATGGAGACGGAGGGAGCGAGCCCGACGGTCATGATCCTGGGAGGCAAGCACCTGATGGTTGCGGGCAGGCCGATGGCGCTCGAAACCCCGGACATGACGTTCGATCCTGACGGTTCCGCCCAGCCGCTGTCCGCCGGCAGCCAACGCCCCATCCTCCGACCACTTGACCCGCCGACCATCGGACCGCAGATCAACACCTTCATTGACAAGACCACGGTGACGCTCACTACGGCGTCGCCGGCTGCCGTGATTCGGTACACCACCAAGATGCCTGCGTCTCGCATGAACGATTTCCACCGTGAAGCGGAGAAGCTCAAACGTGGGACAACGACCTTGGCGGTGTCCGCAGACCTTCTCGCGCTCCGAGAGGAAGAAGGTGCGGACTGGCAGGAGTACACCGGTCCGTTCGAGATCACCGATGACGCCCTTGTCCGGGCACGCACATTCCGCAGAGGACTACATGGCGTCCCCACGCTTCGAGCGGCCGGCACCGAGGTGAGTATGGTCAGCTACGGATTCTTCTTCAGGAAGGACGCCAAACCTGCACAACGCCGACGCTTCAGGCGGCTGAAGCCCGGCCTGAACTACGAGTATCTGGAAGGGCGTTGGTTTGCTCTGTGGAGCTACACCGACATATTGCCGGCCAGGAAGACAGGCAACACTCAGACACTCCTGGACGTCTCGATGCGTGAGACTGACGGTCCGTTCGCCGTGCGCTACAACGGGTACATCGATATTCCGGCCGACGGTGTGTACACCTTCTACGGCCCCGACGAGTTCATCAACAACATTTGCGCCCCGGGCTATGACCTCCGGGTCTATATCGACGGCGAGCAGTGGGACCTGGGCCAGACCTGGCACGGGCGCGGAATGTGGTCCGTGCCGCTGGACAAAGGCCTGCACACGTTCAGACTGACGTTTGCCGACGCGCGCGCCAAGGACACGGAAAACCAGCGCGTTGACCTGGCCATGCATTACCCGTACGCACAAACGACCTGGAAAGGCGTTGCACCGGTTCTCGAGGTCTCCGGGCCGGGGATCGAGCGACAGGTCGTGCCGGAGGAGTGGCTGAAGCGGTAGGAGTGAGACCGCATTGCCCAGTGGCAGCGCCTCAGAGCGACTTCCAGAGCTCAGGCGACCTGCTCGGAGGCGCGCAAGCTTGGACATAGGCAGTTGGCGTTCCCCAATGTGGGAGGCGGCCTCTGGACGGCGACCGGTCCAAACACCGGCTCTGGTCGCGGCCCGGAGGTCTCCTCCCACGTTGCAGGATCTCGGTGGCACGGAGTGCGCACATGCAGCTTGAGCGCCTGGACGAACACAGACTTACACAGACGGACACGGACTTGCACGGACGAACACAAAGGCGAGGGACACATTGGGAGCGGCGGACAGTCTCGCCCACACACTTCCCTTGTCCGTGCCACCGCATATCGATAAGACCCGATTGAGGAAAGGACGGACGCCTTGAGGAACTCCCGAACAGTTCTGACCATCGCAGTTCTGGCAACTGCGCTCAACCCCATCCTGCTGCCCGCAGAGCCACAGTACCAGAACGTGTTGGCTTTGAGGCCACTGAGCTTCTGGCCTGCGGATGAAGGTGAAGGTCGCCGGCTTCGGGATCTCGGGAGTCTGGGCAACAGTGCCAACGTGTTCAACACGCCATGGGCCGGCAAAGCGCTCGACTTCACGGGCGGGTTCGAGTATGTCGAGATTCCGGAAAAGCAGGAGTACCTGAGTCGCGAACTGAGCCTGGGAGCTTGGGTGTTTGTCCGACGACCCCAAGGGGGACGCAACCACGCGTCGCGCAGCACAACTCTGCTCGGGAACTGGAACCAGCACTGGAGCAAACGCCCTGGGCCCATCTCCTTGCGGTTGACCGGCGAGGGTAGGTTGACGGTCGAAGTCGTCAGCAGTGGCGTGAAGGACTCTCTGGGCTCGACGGCGGCGGGAGTCTGTATCGAGCCGGAGGCTTGGCAGCACGTGCTCTACACGTACAAGAACGGTGAAGGCAGACTGTATGTGGGAGGCAAGCTGGTTTGCTCGAAGAGCGGTGTTGCCTATGAACCACAGGCAGGAGAATTCATCGCCGGTTCCGATTCGGCCTGGTGGTCCGTCCATCCCCCCACGAGCGGGGCACTTGACGGCTCGTTACGGGAGATCGTCATCTTCGATCGTGCCATCAATGGTACGGAGGCGGGCGCTCTGGCAAGTATTGGGGGGGCGTCGGTACAGCCCCGGGTTGTCGCGAATGATGAGTTGCGCCTGCACGGACGCTTCGTCAAACTCGGGGAGCTTGGGACGCTCAGCCAACAGGATCAGCGCCTGGCCATTCGGTTCATGCGGCTGTCCCGCTACGGTTGGGCCGGTGACCTCGAGGCCAACGCCGGTGTACTCAGACCTTACCTCGTGCAAGCCCTTCGGCAGGCGCTCCCTCGGTACGATGCTGCGCTGTTGCTTGAGAAGATGAAGGATCACCAGACCCTTGCGGAAGCGAAGTCACACCTTCTGGCCACGATTCGTGCCACGGTGGCCGGAGCCTCGGATCGTGCTACGGCAACACTGGCTCTCGCCCGTTTGGGCCCGGCGGCCCGAGATGTGGTCGGCACACTGGTCACGCTCCTGCGCGAGGATGTCAGAACCCGTGGTACGCACGTGCCTCGGGTTGAGGATGCCTTCCGGAATGCACTCGTTACAGCATGTCTCGCCATCGATGGGGATGGGGCCGATGTTCGGCGCGCACTCGGTGAGGCCTATGCGAAACCCATTCTGATGGGCATGGATCTAGCGAAACCCCATATGGAAGAGGTGGGGGAGTTGGTGGCTCAGAACCGCTTCATGGATGCGCTCGATACCTGTAAGCCGATCATCAAAGAGCAGAAGCTGTACTTCCGTTCTCAGAATGATCCCTCGCGTGACCAGCGCGACCACTGGGCCGGCAACTCCCGGGCTTACACCGCCGTGGATGAGTACAACGGCTACACCTACACGTTCGGGAACGGGAAGGCCTTCGACGGTTGCTCCCCCATCACACAGGTCGACTACGAGCGGGCTGTGAAGGCGTTCTCAGAAGACCATCCGGAGGCGACCGAGTGGTTTGCCGGGAAGATCGACACGATGTTCCGTGCCGATCTCACGAGAACGGCCCCCGACGGCAGTGTACAAACCGTCTACATGGGCGGCGAGAACTTCATTTTCTCAGGACGCGATGCCAAGACGAAGGCCTGGTCGGTGGCCGTGGATAAGAACGGCTATATCCATGCCATGGGCGGGCAGCACAACTTCCCCCGCAGTTCCGAGTTCATGCCCGGTTCCTGGGAATCCAACGGACTGTCTTCAACCCGCGGAGATGCGGACCACCCCACCACGTTGTACTGGATCTCGAAGCGCCCCGAAGACATCACAGAGTTCGAGTTCGTTGGCCGCAAGGGGCATCCCCTGGACATCCCCGTCCCCTATATGAACTACATGAATTTCGTCCAGGATCGGGACGAGGAGCTCTATCTGTACGGGCGCAATGACAAGGGCATCCAGAACTGGGCCTGGTACCGCTACGATGCCGATGCCCGCAAGTGGCACGACCTTGGTGGTGCTCGGGCGGACATTTTCGCTTCCGCCCGCAAGGCCGATCCTGACTGGGTGCAAAGCGTCAAGGAGTCACACGCATACTGTTACCGAGGCACGATACCCACTGGCAGTGAGTGGGAATACCCCTCTCTGTCGTGGACGTGGCAGCCGCATTTCTACAACTACATCCGCTCGACGCGGGGCGTGCAATTCGATCCAGAGAACCGCATGTACATCCAGATCCCGACCTTTGGCTACGATGCGAATAGACGAGCCCGGAGCGCGGAGCTGTTTGCCTATTCAGATGACAGCGGCAAGACATTTCACCGCGCCGACGGCTCAGACGTCAAGCTCCCGCTCACCAGCAACCCCGCTCCTGAGCACAATGCGGATACCCTCAAAGGCTACAATGAGATCTGGATCACCCAGTGGACCGACCTCATCAAACGCATCGGGTTCATTTTTTGACCAGTTGTCCACTGGGTAGCCCCATGCATCGCGGCATCCCGGCCGGGACGTGCAGATGGGCGCGGAGCTACTCCGTGAATAGCAGCTCGCCTGCGTTACCGACTTCATAGAAGGCGCCTTGCGTACCAACCCAGCCAGCCCAGAGCTTCCTGGCGGTGATGTGAACACCCACGTTGAAGGGAAGCTGCCGACCGGGCGTGGGCTTTATCCCAAAGGTGGCAAAGGGGATCTGCCATTCGCATGTCCATTCGCCGGGGGCCGTGCGTGCCACATAGTTGACTTCGGCATGTGCTCTGGCGATCTGTGCCGGTGAGGCTCCACCGTTGGGCAGGCACGTGAAGGTTGCGTCTGTTGAGCCCCAGAGCACAAAGATCTCAGCGCCTGGCTTGAGGACAGTGCTCTGGAAGGAGACTTCGATGCCGTCGCACGAGGGGAAATCCGTTCCTCCTCGTACGTCTGCTCCTTTGGGGACAAGGATCCGGGCCGCCAGGTAGAGGTTTGTGGCATCGCGGGCTGCGCACAGGTAACCCACTGGCTCGCCTATCGAGCCGCCGTCCGGGGCCTGTGCGATTGCGGCTACCCGCCGGGGGGGATTCCAGGGCCATTCAGCGACATTGCCATCGACGTTTACCTGTGCTTTGAGGGCGGGTGCCAAGAGTTGTGGCCGTCTTCCCCGTTGAACGACCAGAGGCGTGATTGCTTGCTCAGGAGACGTGTCGGCGGTCGTGTCAGGTACGCCGTCGAAGCTGACGACGCTGTTGCCGTCGGTGATGGATGATTTCCATAGCCCTTTCGCAGTCTCCTTGATCACGTGGGTGCAGTCCTGAAAGATGTTCTTTCGGATGATGCTGCGGCAGCTTTTCGCAGACGCGTCCGGCCTCAGTACCAGCGCGGCTGAATCGGCTTCATCGAAACCCGCGATCTGGTTGCCGATGAGACTGAATTGACCGGAGACCACCACCGCTCCCCTAATCCCAGTTGCCCTGCCTCTCGTGATCATGTTGTTCCTGAAGATGGAGGTGGGACTGCCGTGGGAATCAAGTGCCACGGGGCGTAGGCAACCGGTGATGATGTTGTCGTGGATGATCCAGTCTGCCGAGGGGGGGTAGACCTCGAATGCCTCGCCGACTCTCATGCCGTGGCGTTTGGTGAGTTTGAGCTGAAGGGTGTCGGGATCATATGAGTCAATGATTGATGTCGCCACGGCAGAGGCCCCCTCAAACCACACTATATTCCAGCCGCGGTAGAGATGGGAATCGCGCCACTGGAGGGGGATGCCATTGTGGCGAAAAGCTGTGGCGTCGACGACTTCAGTCACGTTTCCTCTGAGCCGGAGCGTTGAGAGCCCAGCCGCGCAGTTCCGGACAAGGTTGTCGTGGATGTTGACGTGGACGGCACCGTCGTGGATGCGGATGCCCGTCGTGTTCTGGCTGTCCGTGCCTCGAACGTAAACCTGATTGTTGCTTGCGGTGGTGTCGGATGTGCTGATCACGATGCCCGCCCGGCTTCGAGCGCCCTTGCCGCTGTAGGTCAAATCAATGATGTTGTCTCTGATGACGATGTTGCGGGGCGGGAAGGTGTTGAGCACAGTGCGCCCGGATGTAGCAATCGCGGTGCCGTTGTAGTTGATGAACAGGTTGTTGGTGATGGAAACCTGGGTTGGGCAGTGGTTGACGCGAATGCCTCCGGAACGACCGATGCCCTCGAACACATTGTTGGCGACGATCGCTTGACCCACGCCCAGCTCGTGGGCATGCTCAAGCCGCGGCAGAACGTGAGGGATGTCACCAATGGTTACCGGTCCCGCATTGCGCACGTAGTTGCCGATGAACTTGATGAACCGCCCCGAGCCTTCGTAGGCGTGCCAGCCTGCTCCGTCGATGCGGCAGTCCAGAATGGTGGTGCCCTCGGCGAAGTCACAGTTGTTGAACGCATTGGCTGCACAGTTCGTGACCGAACAGCGGAGGAAGGTTGCAGACTTGGTATACACATCGGGCTCCTCCTTGCCCTTGCGATACGGCCCGCCCGAGAAGAAGCACTCGCTGGCCATATGACGAGCGTGGACGTTCTCCACCAGAACGCGCTCTGTCCCGCGGATGCTGACTGCATTGCAGGGCTTCATTGCACAGCACCAGAAGCTGTAGTTGGTTGCGGTACGCAGCGTCGCCGGCTTCTGTGCCAACGGGGTGTGGCCGACCATACTGAAATTCCGCAGCGTCACCTCTTTGCCGCCTTGGAGGGCGAAGATGGCGCCCTGACCGTCGGTGATATCCATGACCGTGTGTTCGGCGCTTGCACCCTCGATGCAGATCTCCGCGTCTTGTACGGTCAGCGACTTGGATAGCCGATAGTGTCCCGTAGGCAGGTGCAGGTTGCGTTTGTGTTTGATGGCGTAGTTGACGGCTGTCTGGAGCGCCTGGTCATCGCAGTGGCGCACCATGGCGTCGCTCACGCTTCTGTTGGCCGCGTGTTGAAGAATGAGCGTGTTCCCCTCGATCTGTGCGATCTTGCTCACCAACTGTGTGCGGGCGCTGAAGTGGGCAAAATGCCCCGGCTTCCATTCCCAGCGGTTGAACTTGACCTTGAGACCACCGGTCAGCGTCTGCCAGTCGTAGCTCACGGGTACTCGCGTTCCTTTCCATGTGCGGCAGAGGTCATCGCTCCAACGGAAGGTCAACGGATCTTCACCATCGATATCCAGCAAGAATACCAACCAATCGCCGCCGCTGCCGTCGAAGCCGCGCAGCTCCATCTGTCCTTTCATGGGCTGACTTTCCCGGTAGGGCTCACCCGGGCCACGCACGAGCGGGCGCTCGTAGCGGACGTTGCACTTGGAGATGATCACACCTTGGCCGACTTCGAAGTCCCCCGCATCTCTCACTTCGACCCGGTTAGAGCCGGCCGCGGTCTCCGCAACCGTCTCAAACGCGGATCCGGACGCACCAAAGTCTCGGACATCGAGCCCACCCGGCTTCGCTGCCACAGGAAGAACGAACAACAGAACCAAGGCGACGTTGGTTGGCAAGAATGCCGATATTGGGCTCTTCAAGGGGCACCCCACGCGTGGCATTTTGGTTCCCCAGTCACAGGGCCGGGGCAGTCGGGCCCGCCAGGCTCCGGCAGCTGATCGCAGCGAAACGGCCTGATCGGTAACAGAACGATACCGGCCTCTGCAGGCGGCGCAAGGCGTGGGCGATGCAGAGGAGCGTGTGTGGCGCCGAATGCCCCGATACTAGTGGCGCCCGCCACCACTAGGCATTCCTCGTTGGTTGCTAGCGGTTGCGCAATGGCTGCCCCTGCGTCAGATTGGTCAGCACGGTACTTAGACCGAACAGACTCCTTGCCGGCCGTAGAGAGGGATAGGATGATGTGCCCAATGACAAGAGTTCTCTGGACCGCGACCTGTTGCGTGACCTCGGTGGCATGTGTTGCTCAGGACGCTGAGGTGGTCTCAGCACCTCGTGACCATGGCGTGGCTGCTCCCGCCCAGGAGAGCCGTGGTGTGGTAGCCACACGGGGCGCTGGTGGCCATGGTCTCGTGCTCGGAAACGCGATGGATTTCCTGCTGGTGACTGATCTTGAGACCGGCAAGACCCAGCAGCATTTCATGCCCGCGGGCGTCCCCGGGGCATACCCGTACGGCTCGGTGATGGCAAGCAACGGCAAGTTCTACATCTGCCATGGCAAGACGTTCATGGAATTCGATCCCGCTGTGCGTGACTGGACGTTCCATGGCGTGCCGGCCAAAGGGGAAGGCTGCTACATTGGTTTCACCGAGAGCCCGGACGGCAGGATTTGGGCTGGCGGTTGCCCAAAAGCGCACCTGATCTCCTTCGACCCCAGGACCCGTGAACTGAGAGACTACGGCCGGCTTGACAAGGCCGAGAAGTACGTCAATTCCCTGGCGGCTGACTCAGCCGGTTGGGTCTATGGAGGAATCGGGACGGCCCACTGGAATATCGTCGCCTGCAATGCGACGACCGGCGAAATGCGCCAGCTCGTAGAAGAGGAAACACGCCAGCACGGGACGGCCTCGGTCTACCCGTCCGAGGATGGCAAGGTCTATGGCGTGGCTGGGAAGCAATGGTTCCGACTCTTCGAGGGCCGCGCGGAGCCCATCCAGCCGGCGCAGAAAAGGAAAGCGAAGGTCATCGGGAATATTGGTTGGGGGAACACGAAATTCGACCTGCCGGACGGCCGGAAGGTCACGGCGTACAGCATGCCGGATAGGGTCCTGAAGGTCTTTGCTCCCCGCACAAAGCAGACGCAGGAGCTCGCGTTCGACTACAAGACTGAAGGTGCACAGATCACGAGCCTGGCCGCTGGCCCGGACGGTCGCATCTACGGTTCTTCCTGCCACCCGATGCATTTCTTCGTGTACACGCCGCCGAAGGACACGCTTGAGGACTGGGGCGGCATCCCGGCGGTCGGGGGAGGGAACTTCTGCGCCATCGCCTACCAGGGCAATGTGTTGGTTGGGGCGCAGTACTCGGCCGGTAAGCTCTGGGCCTACGATGTCACCCGCCCCTGGGATCCAGATGGCGGGATCGGTCTACCCAATCTGGGCCTGGCGGGGCCGGATCTTCACAAACGTACGAGCATGGCACCCGAGGACGGGCACTTCTCCCTGTTGAGCAGTGAAATCCTCTTCTTCCATGGCGACAAACCCAATGCGGATGCACACATCCAAATCGAGAAGCCTATTGACGGCGACTGCTTTCTCTACGTGCTTCCGTACCGGTCGCCAAAGTATGGGACGGTGCAGTTCCTGCTTGACGGCCGCGAAATCGGGTCGCCTCATGTGGGGACGGGCCAGTCGGTCGAAGCAGGCAGTGTTCTGGAGTTCGGGCCCTTCAAGGGAGAAGCCGGTGCGCACAAATTGACCATGAGGTTGGCTCCGGGAGCGAAAGGCACTGAGCCTTGGTTTGGCATCGTTTCAGTGGGATTCAGCCGGACAAAACGTGCTGAAACCAAATCCGTTCCGGACGGACCGTGGCCCCGCTCACTGGCTCAGTGGCATAAGGACATCTGCCGACCGCGAACGGCCCTTGGACATCCGGACGGCAAACACGTCATGATGGCAGGCTTCGCAGGCTATGGTCTGTGTGGCGGGGGCATCGGCATCTTCAACCTGGAAACCGGGGAGGAGCAGCTCCTGAAAGCAGAAGCCGACCTTCTGCCGGGTCACAGCTGCATCACGTTGAAGGCATTGCCGAATGGTGATTTGGTCGGCGGCACCAGCGTCGCGGCCCCGGGCGGAGGACATCCAGTCGCTAAAGAGGGCGAACTGTTCATCTTGGATTGGACCGGCAGGAAGGTCAGCCACCATGTGGTTCCGGTGCCGGGAGACGGCAATATTGTCAGCATCGAGGTCGCGTCCGATGGGCTCGTGTATGGGTTGTCCGGGAACTCGACGCTGTTCGTCTTTGATCCCGTGCGTCGAGCAGTGGTCCACAGCGAACGGGTGAGCCAATACGGTGGCGTACCCAGGCATGCCCTGCACGCCGGTCCGGACGGGTACGTCTACGCGCTCATGGGTAACGCGGTTGTTCGGGTGAAGCTCGGCACATTCGAGCATGAGAAGCTTACGGACGTACTAGCCGGAGCCCGGATCTCGGCCGGCGGAGCCCTGCACAAAGGTGTGCTCTACTACGCTTCAGGCACCCACTTCTGGAGCTATGACGTCCCGGGACTGGAATGATCCAGAGCTCTGGACCGGACGATGCAAGGTCAGCGTCGGTAATCGATGGCCAAGACCACATCGCGGAGTGACTTCGTCGGGTAAGGAGAACGCGACGAGTGGCAAAGTCAGTGCACGTTGCATGATCGCCTCTGAGATTCGTTCCGCACGTTGCCTCAAGCCGCGTCGGCCTGACACTACTATGCCTTGGCCTGAACCAATAGAAGGCCATCGACCTTCTGGAAGTGGCTGTCACCAGTGGCAAGCCTGGCCCCGTGTTCCATGGCACAGGCAGCAATCCAGATGTCATTTGTGGGAATAGGGGTGCCTTTCCGACGCACGCCATCCAGCACCGTGGCATAGAACTCGGAGGTGTCCTGGCTCATTCCCACCGCTCGAACCCTCGGTGAAGCCAGGAATCGCCACAGCAGCTCCCGGTTCGCCTCCTCCCGTGTCCCTCTGCGGAAGCCGGCAAGCAACTCGCCCACAACGACAGGACAGAGCAGGATGTCGTCTGCCCGTTGCAGGAGAGCTGTGACAGGCCTGACGCCACGCATCGCGTCGCTGTACGTGTTGGTGTCGATGAGGATTTTCACGATTCCCACAGCTCCGGATCGATCTTCCGTTGCTCAGCCGAAGCCGTGGCAATGGCGGCGGCATCCGCATCGGTCATCTGCCCGAAAAGGTCGTCAAGATCGTGGTAGGTGTTGTCGGCAGTTTTCCGCGGCTTGCCCAGATTCTCCTCGACCCACCTCAGGATCAAGCGGTTCATGCTGGCGCCGCTCTCGCGCGCCATGGTCCGCAGCCGTTCCAGCGTGTCGTCATCCAACCCTCGAAGTGTGATAGCTGCCACGGCCATGCCTCCAATAGTGTTGCGCTTGCTATCACTATGATAGCATAAGCGCCATCACTTTGCCAGAAATGCCTCTGGGGCAGGTACGCCGCCCGCGGCCGATCCTGAGCATGCCCTACGGGAGACGTTTGAAGATGAAGTAGTCGACTCCCAGGCCGTCCTTGAGATTGGCCATTCGGAAGCGGTGTCTCCCGGCGGTCAGCTCCAGCGCGGAACCAAGTTGGCGGAAGTCCCAAACGCTTGCGGAGCCTGACCAGCCGCCGGTGTGTGGGAACCGGATGCAGCCGTGTTCCTCACTCGGAAGCTTGCCATCGATACGAAAGTCACGCTGCGTATCATGGCTGCCTGTGGCGTAGCGGGCGAACACCGCATAACGTCCGGTCGAGGGCAGATTGACGTCCCACTCCAGCCAGTGCCCGATATCCTTGTGCCAGTAGGTGATGGCGCTGCCACGGACGCTCTCAGGAGCGTAGACTTTGATCTCTCCTTCACCCTGAGCCACGAATGCTTCCGCTTCAACGACGACGTGTTCTCCCAGATCGCCCAGGCCCTCAGGTGGGGCGTGCAGTTGCGCGTGTGCCACGCTGAAGCCTCTGTCGCCCCACTCCGCTCGGGCGCTGACCGACATGCGCACCCCCTGAGAGGGCGCGCGGCAGCTGAGCGTATCGCCCGTGTGCACTCCGTCGGGCAGCGTCCACCGCACCGTGATCTTGTCACTGACCGCGGGCGACAGCACAGCGCGCAACTCGAACATTCTGCCATCACCTGGTTCGAGCCGTACTTTGCCCTCAATACGGAGTTCGGGCGTGTCGGCCGGAACCAGGCGGATCTTGGCATAGCGGATCGTTGTCCCCGGCAAGCCGTTTCCACGTCCGACGATCTCGATTGTGTGGGCGGGTTGCGTTCCCCCGTAGGGTGCCGCCGTCATGCTCAGCATCGTGAATGCGTGTATCAACGGTACCGCGACAGGATCACTGACGGTCCGATCGCCGCGTATCTCGATCAAACGGTTCACCGTCCCCCCGGGCGCCGCGCGTTCCGTGGTGAATACGAACAGTCGACCGTCCTCAGTCGCGTGGAATCGGCCCCATTCGGGGCGGTTTGTCTTCACGCCTTCGACGCTTCTCAGCAGTGTTTGGCTGAAGATGCGCTTGCCATCACGCATGATGCCATGCTTGAGTGCGCGGACCTGCTTCCTGTCAGAGAAGTACTTTGGCCGCAATCGCTCATCGAGGTCCTTCTCGCGCCAGAGGATGTGGCAATCTCCGTTGGGCGCTACCCAAAGATCGCAATTCCAGACCTCGCCTGCGTTCTCCGATACATCCACCGCGTAAATCCAGGGCGACAACGGCTCATTCGCGACGTCGGGACTCCAGCAGTAGCCGATGTGGTAGCGCCCCCAAACCTTGCTCTTCTTGGACTTGCGGTACTCGACTCGCTCCTTGACGAAGTCCTCGACGCCACCCTTGGTGATGACGTGAGCCGCACCGTTGCGCAGCGCGACGCCGGGATAGAGGAAACGGATCGGGATCGGGCCCTTGTAGCTGTCGATAGCTGGGAACTCGACGACTCCCGAGTTGGCCCACTCCCTTCCGGCGTTGCGATAAACCCAGTGTTGGCCGCGGTACGCCTCGACATTCATCAACAACAGTGCTCCCGTGTCCGGATCGCACCCCATGCCGCGGTAGGAGTGTTCGGAGAATTTGGGTTCGGTGGTCCATGGCGGTTTGAGAACCCGCGGCGATGCCTCAGGCGCCGTCAACGAGAAGGCCAGCAACAGTGGCTTGGCAAGTCCACTGCGTTTGCCCAGTACCAGTGTCGGGTTCACGGACATGATCACGTCGTTCGCGTCGAGGGCTATGGGGGCAGGCTCCCGTGTGCGCTCTCCGGGGTCACGTTGGAGCACGACCCAGCCTTTGGGCGTGCGCTTCATCAGTGCCCAGCGCACGCAGTTCAACGGCTCGGCGTCGGGAATTGTCTCGGTTGCGCTGAGGTAGAGATCGTCACCGCGTCGTGCCAGGATGGTCGAGCCGTATGTCCAGAGCGGGAACGAACCGTTCTGCGATGGCTCGTACGCTTTGAGCGCAGAATTCGGTTGGATCAAGCGGTGTTCTTGAGGATGTGCAGCGCGATCTCGATTGGAGCCGGTCTTTTGCGCAGGGCAGCGCGTGTCTTTCGAGACAGTCCACTGCCCGCTTTCCGAGCATGCTCGAGG
>JABHEG010000097.1 GCA_018676675.1 Lentisphaerota bacterium | reverse complement strand
TCGTCGACGGATATCGCAATGACCAACCGTCCCCCAAAACACACGCCGTCAACGACACACACCGTGACGGATACGGCAATAGCAAGGAAAGACAGGTCATGACATAGTACGACCGGTGAGTTACCTGCCAAACTCAGCAGGAAGACCAAAAGTGTGGTCTGAGCGACCATCACCCAGGGGAACCGCACCGAAGAGGGAAGCATTTGCGCCGAGACGAGCTAGTCCAAGGGACATCGTTTCCCTCCCTGATTCTGTCGCCGTTGGTGTTGATGGGGCCTTCCTCAATGCTGCGTGCAAGATATTCTTGCTTCACCTCGGGTACAGCCGGACGTGCATCGACTCCACAAGGGCCAGAGTGGGGGCGGAAGCGATTGCGCGGAATCCGCCCGGTCCCATCTTCCAGTTGAAGGTGTTGCCTTTGTCGTCCGTCCCTGTTGCGTTGACCAAGCGAGTCAACGTCGGCAGCTGCCTCTGCAGATTATCGGCCCGCGTCGAGAGCAGATCGGCAGCGTAGCTATCGATCTCGATGGGGAAACCTATCTGAAGCTCACATGCCAATCCGTCCACGTCCCGAGCGATCGCGGCCAGCTTCCCGTTGCCTTCGACTTCGGTCGTGAACGATTCCAGCAGGTTCGCCGCGTAGTCCTGGATCTCTTTGACCAGCTTCGCATGCGGCCCGGATTGCAGCCATACACCGGTGGCGGAAAGGGCCGTGGCAATGCTCCAGAAGACCATCCAACCATGGGTGGCTGAAGCGGATACTGTCTGCGTATCGCCGCACCATGAGAAAGTGCGTGGGTTGAAGAGGTGGAGATCAGCGGCGATCGCTTGGCCCAACACCAGCGCGGCAGTTCCTGCGCAGAGGGTGAGAGGGACCACCGTGTTGATGTGGCAGAGCCTGCGGAGGGCCTGGTCTTTCAAGTCCCAGGTCAGCTTGCCACTGCAAGAGGTCACCGTCACCGAACGGGCCAACAGGTCACCATTCCGCAATGCCCTGAATGCCGTATCACGCAGGTACGTGGTGAGGACCACGCCCATCCCCACCGGCATCAGTCCGCAAACCACACCGAGGGAGATCGCGTCGCAGGTGGCCAGCAGGAACGCGAGGAGCAGCCAAGCGAACATGACCACGAGGTAGATGACGATGAGAGCGGCAATGATCGGCATGGTATCCTGCTCCTGTTGTCCGTGGTTGCTGCAACCCCGAACTCCTGTCCGGCGGTATCACTGATGGTTAAGGTGAGGTCGCTTTGTTTTTCCGAGTGCTGTTGCAGGAATCCGTGAGTCTCTCTGCAAATTCATCCATGACCGTGTCCCGGACTGCGCGAGGGACGTCACGCGTACGTCACATCGCGCAGCCGGACCGGCGCCGGGTGTCAGTCTTCCACAGTGCCCTCCTTTCTGTTTGGGGTCAGCATGGGTGCCGTCTTCACGGACGCCTCAGACTGTCCTCGTCAACACCGTAGTGCTTGCCGTCTCTGTAAACGTAGGCTTTGCCCGTGAGAAGCCCGTCCGCGGTCCGGCGCCCCGTGACGGTCTTGCCCGTGCAGGTCTCGCCTCTTGCCCGTTCGCCGCGTTTCGGTGTGTCCTTGGCCATAATCCGCTCTCCTTGTCGTGGCACTCATCCTTGCCGCCTTTCGGTCCGATCGGTCACTCACTAACCGGAAGGGCGACACTCACCATAAAGAGGCAGTCGTCGCGCTTTTCCGACGGCATCGCGCGTTTTCTTCCGGATTTGTGCAAAACGTCGGACTGTGCCATACGCCTCTCATGACTCCTCCATGATTTCCCTGGCCAGGTCGCGGACATGTTTCAGGCTGCCGTCGCCGTTGCTCTCGAGGATCGGCATGCCCCATAGATGGTTGCGGAATCCTCGCAGGATTCCCGCTACATCGTCTCCCGAATGCGACGGGTCGAGACAAGCGGGGAAGCCCTTCTCTGCAAGCTGCGTGAGCAGTCCGAACTTGGCCTCCAAGTTGTCCAGGATGGGTTCCAAGCGGGCAATGCCGTCTTCGTCATCGTGTGCTTCGAGTGTGGGTAAGAACAGCCGACGGACGAGAGCGAAGAGCAACCAGACGGAAGACAGCTCTTGTATAGACCCCACGAAGCGCTCGTAGCCGGCCGTCCTGTAGACAGCGTAGAAGTCCTTTTCAGGGTCCATCGGGGTCATCTCGAAGAACGGTCGGATTTGCCCGTATTTGCTCAGGTCAAAGCTCCGAATGGGCTCCACTGTCACGACCCTCCCTGCGCCGCCGCTGCCAGCCGGAGCAGGCGTGTTGTCGAATACGAATGAAAGCTGCCGAGAAGCCAGCTCATCGAGGTCCTCGTCAGCAAAATCTCTGGATAGATAGCGGCCCGAGACGCCAAAAACGTCCCACGTCGCCTTTTCTCGAACGAGCTCAGCAGCGTCGAGGTTCAGGAAGTAGCCTTCCTCGGGCTCATCAAAGCCATGGTATTCCCACCTCGCTTCTTTCCACACGTCCAGCAGGAACTGAGTGCACTTTTCCTGTACGTCTCGGTCCGGTTCAACACAGCTCCAGAATACATCGCAGCCCATCTGAATCTCCTCGCTTGGTTTCCGCTTGCTCCACGCATGTCTCGTTGCTACGGGTGCACATTGCACACGTACACCTGTCGGGCTCCCAGCCGTGATCTGACCTCTACGGGGACAGGGACAGACGCAATGGCACCCCGGGGGCGATCGAGAGCGATCCGCAACCAGAGTCCCGACCAAGGACCTATGAGTTTCCGGGCTTCCCTCCCTTCGTCCAACATCGCGGGTAAGACGTTCTGAGCGGTTCGCGAGAACTGCTCGCCGAATTCTGTCCCCCGCTCTCTGCGTTGCGCCATCTGGTCCTCCGTCTGTCGAGGCGTGTCCGTATAGGCGACCACAGCCTTACCGCCGTTGATCTGTGGCCGTGTCCCGGACTACGCGAGGGACGTCACGGGCACGTCGCCTCGCGCGGTCGGGGCTTGGTCGAGCATGGTGCTTTCCTGTCTGTTTGTGATCAACCACAACCCATGGTCTGGCGCCTCCCTTTTCTGTAGTCGAGCATGGTGCTCTCCTGCCTGTTTGTGATTAGCACGGGTACCGTCCTCACGGGCGCCTCAGGCTGCCTCTGTCGACGCCGTAGTGCTTGCCGCCTTTGTAGACGTAAGCCTTCCCCGAGACGAGTCCGTCCGCGGTCCGTCGTCCCGTGACGGTCTTGCCCGTGCAGGTTTCGCCTCTCGCTCGTTCGCCGCGTTTCGGTGTGCCCTTGGACATTGGTCGTTCTCCTTGTTGGGGTCTCTCGCTCTTGCCGCTTCGTTGTCCAGCGGTCACTCGCTAACCGGGGCGACACTCACCATAAAGAGGCGGTCGTCGCGCTTTTCCGAGATCCCCGCACCTTTCTTTCTCAATACCCGCAGGAAAGCAGCAGAATGGCCTCGCGGCGGAGCTCGCGAATGCCATTGGTCCGCCGTCATGAAGCAGGGCCATACCGACGAACCGGCGGGGGCCATCGAGATCCCGGGTCCCATCTGCTCATACCTTGCGTTCGGCAAGGGCAAAGCTACTGTGGTTCCATCGTCTTAGAGGGGCGCTCTGACCCCGAGCCAGAAGCCAGGAAGGAACACAACGTGGAAACCGCGTTCTTCTCGGTCACAGGTCCTGACAAGACGAAGTGCGGAGACGCCTGTCGCTTCGCGTCCCTGGATGACGAGAAGCTTCTGGTATTGTGTGTCGCGGATGGCGTTGGGGGGTTGTCTCACGACTGGAGAGCTTCACAGATCAGTTGTGAGTCGTTCTTGAGCACATTCACTGCGAACCGGCAACTGGAGATCGAAGCACGTATCCGCGAGGCGGCTCTTGTCGCCAACCGAGATGTGGCGGACGCGTGTGCTGGCGGCAGGAAAATGATGTCCACACTGGTCGTAGCCGTCTGGGATCACGGTGAGGAGGTGATTCACTATGTGGGTATCGGTGATTCGCGGATCTACGTCACATCCAGTGGCGGGCTCCAGCAGATCACGACTGACGAGAGCCACGTCGCCGTGATGCGACTGCCAGGCGGCAAGCCACGTATTGTCGCCGGTAGTGTTGCGACTAGGCAAGGCATCACCAATGCGATGGGGGCCGGCCACCTGACGTTACACGTAGAGAAACGGTCATCCGAGGACGTTTTCGCCGTCATCCTGACGACGGACGGCTTCCATGAACACCCCGGTTTCCATGCGAATGATATCGTTGAGATGGCCGAACGGACCAACCTTCAGCAGGTGTTGCGTAGGCGTGAGAGATACTGCAAGGGCAGTTGCACAGATGACGCTACGGTGCTTGTCGCGAGAAGGAAAACCATGCCGAGCGGGTTACCCGAGCGTATCCAGGGAGCGATAGAGAAAGGGACGGACTTTCGCCAGCCAGGCAAGGCTACCGATGTTTCTCGTGGCCTCAGTGGTAACGGGGCAGCTCGAAGAGGCGATCCACTCGGGCGACGGCCGTTCCTCGCTGGCGCTGCTCAAGTACGTGCAGGACCAGGCGGCGGACCTGGACCTCGACTCACTGACGCGGCTCTTCGACCTGTGGGAGGCGTCGGGAGCCCAGGATCGTCGAGTCGCGCGTGCCCTGATTGACTGCATGAGGAGAAACGCGCCCTGATCCATGGCGCAGGGGCTCCCACCCAAACGCGCTTCCTGCCGAACCGCTACAAACGGTCATTGAGTCTCTACTCAGAAGAGTCACACGATCCTTGTCCCGAATGACCATTTCACGAGGAGCGGTCTTGGCATCTGCGATGAGATCAGAGTTGATTTTTACTCGAACGGACATGCTCTGCCCTCCTCGTTGCTGCGCTACTGCACGACCACACTAAGTATGGCAGTGCCCTGGGAAGCCGCTGACGTTCCAGGCGGGCCAGGCTACTCGTTTTCTGGCGGTATGCGAGCACACCAAGCCCATCGGACGCGATTGTCGAGACCGTGTGGCGCATCTCTTCCCCCGGTCAAGAGTAGCGCCTGGAACTGGGCCTATCTCATCGGCCCTCCAGTTTTTCCTCATCTTCACGTATCCATCCCTCGATCTGTTCAAGCGATTCCTCAATATCTCTGATCCTGTCCTCTTCCTCAGAAAGCCAGCCTTGGGCTCTGTCCGAGTACTCGTCGTTCCAGGCAGAAGCTATGTTGTCCCTGAGTTCTTCGGCGTGTACTCGGGACCGTTCCAGTGCTTGGGCGACTTTCCTGTGACGTTCATGGTTCTTCTCGAGATTTGCACGAACTCTCTCCAGGAAGTTGCTGCGTTTCCTCTCTCCTTCGGCCTTGAGTCCCGCCCAGTGGGCATCATGCGTATTGCGGGCCTCGCATATCTTCTCAAAGCACTCGCGTTTGTGCTCGCCCAGCATTTCATGTTTGTGGGTGCTCAACATCGCCCCTGCTTCCTTGAGTCGTTGCCCCATCGCAATGAGATCATCTCGTGTGGCAGGCCCCAGCCCCCCGATCCACGACGGGCAAGAGTCAAACACAGCGCTGAGAATATCGTTTTTGTGCAGATTTGACTGCCCCACCTTCTCGCCACGTTCTTTCTGTCCTGCAGTTTTGGCCTCCTCGCACAGGGCGCCAAAGCGTGTCCAGAGCTGCTCCCGATCTTCGCGGCAGAGTGGGCTCGTCTCTTTGAAAAGTGCACTAATCCGTTTCACGTGGTCCCAGAACGAACGATAGTCCCGGTGGAAATTGTCCCAATGTCCGCCCGCGAGGCCTTCGATCTCAGCCTCGAACAATCGCCGATTCGCGTCTGCTTGTCGATCCCAGTCTCTCTGTTCCCGTGGCATTGTGGCGGTGCTCCTTGCTCTGGTCAACGTAGGGTTCTGCGACGGCCGACACCCACAGTAAAGGGGCACCCCCTTGGCATTTCCGAGATGACGAAGCATTTCATCCGTTCTTGCGCGCGATCCATCAGGCCAGAGCGGAAGGAGATGGCAAGACGCAGAAGCCACCGACTGGTGGTTACGAGGGGAGAGGATAGCGCGTGCGGTGTATGGGATGGCTGGGGATGGAACCAATACGGGGGGCATGGGTACCCAGTCAGACAGCCCCGCCAGGGAACAGGAGCCAGCTACGGGGATCTGTGCCCCTGCGGTGAGTGTCGCGCCAGCATAGGTGCGAAACGGGCGTGCCCTGCCGGGCCTTAACGCGGTGACGTGAAGGGAGAATCATGGCTTCCTGGTACGGGGAACGTGTCATAGACGCGGTGTAGGTCGTCTCGCTCCGTGAACACCGAGCCGGCGATCAGGTCTTGCGTGTTGCGGATACGGTCGAGATAAAGAAGTCCCTGCAGGTGGTCGAACTCGTGCTGGAAGATTACGGCGGGGAGATCGCGGAGTACTCTCGTCTTCACGAGTCCCTCTCGGGTAGTGAATTCCACCCCTATCTCCCGAGACCGCGGCACCAGGCCGCGTATGCCGGGAACGCTGTAGCACATCTCCCACATCCCGATTTGGGCGTCTGATCGGGCAAGGATCTGTGGGTTGATAAATGCGGTTGTCGGCATGGCTTCCGTATCCGGGAACCTTGGGGTCGGCCGAAAACACGCCACCAAGATCCGTAGCGGACGAAAGACCTGAGGAGCGGCCAGCCCGAGTCCGTTGCGGGAAGTCAGCGTGTCAATGAGGTCATCGACCAATTGCTGTACGTCCGGCGCATCAAAGTCCTCAACTGTGTGGCACGGCCCACGTAGGACACCTTCCCCGAGTTGTGCAATGTCACGAACCATCAGTCTTGTTCCTCTCTTTCCCAGGAAGAAGTCCGGTTAGTCTTGCCGCGCTCGACACCGAAGGCGAGATGGTGGAAGTACATAGCCCCACCACAGGAACGGTCCGCCGCCTCATGCGCGTGTTGACGGGACACAGCTAATGCTCCCAAAGGCAGGCCCGAAGGGGGAGTACTCTCCCTTTGGTCGGGGATTGGCAGCGGACGGGCACAGTCATCTACCTGCAGGAACCAACTCTTGCGCGACCTCATGCCCCCTTGGAAGCCGTTCTCCGGGCCGTTGCCCGTTTAGGCATCTGCACCTCCGTAGGGACACCATTCGTGACACGGATTCTCTGGCAGATCAAGTGGTGCAGTTGTGGCTCCCATCGCGATACCTTCCTTCGCGAGGATCTCCGGTGTCTCTGGCATATCCCCTCCCTCCGGGAGGTCGCAGAATGCACCGAACCCGTACATGACGCCCTTGATGAAATCCGGGTAATGCAGGTAGCCGACCCTGAACGGCAATCCACGGCCGATCTCCGAGTCAACCCCCTCGCCGTCTCTGGCATGCTTCAGACGCGAGAGCTGCACGATCTTGGAGGCAAGATCCGAGACTTCAGTCTCGTCTGCATCCGACGTATCAGAGCTCAGAAGACGCACGTGCAGATTGCGTTCACCGGGGTCCCGCCCCGCGACAACGCCTCTCACTGTCGCATCGACGGTCTGCAAAAGCGCCGTGGCATCCGCGAGGAGAATGGCCAGTTCCGTGGGTTGAGACTCCTTACGCCGTGCGTGGACGACTAGCGCCCGGAGGGTGGTTCACAAGATCTCGGGCTGGCCCGAGTCGGTGAGCCATCAATCCCCTTGGGGCGGGCGGGGTCGGGAAGCCGTGCGGCACCAAGACGGAGGGCGAGTAGGATGATGTCTCAATCCCCTTGGGGCGGGGCGGGGTCGGGAAGGAGGCCGCAGAGGCGCAGGTGAAAGAGGAGATGGATGTCTCAATCCCCTTGGGGCGGGGCGGGGTCGGGAAGAAATCGACGGTGAGACGGTGCGATACCGCGTAGAGTGTCTCAATCCCCTTGGGGCGGGGCGGGGTCGGGAAGGCAACTGCGCGAAAGATGGAATACCTCAAGAAGGAAGTCTCAATCCCCTTGGGGCGGGGCGGGGTCGGGAAGGAGGAGG
>JABHEG010000325.1 GCA_018676675.1 Lentisphaerota bacterium | reverse complement strand
GGGGGGGGGGGGGGGGCGGAATGTGAGTTGGTTTGCTTTCTACGCAGGGTACGTTAGTTCGGATATAGTCGGGGTAGAAGTGAGGCCTGTCTGGGAGATGGCCAAGACGTGGAGTCTGTAACATCGTCGAGTTTGCTTCTGCGGATGCGGAATCCGGAGGACGAGGATGCTTGGGAGCACTTCTTCAGCTTCTACGCTCCGCTGATTCTGCGTTACAGCAGGCAGTGCGGGTGCGATCGGTCGATGGCGGATGACATTCTGCAGGAGACGTTGGTTGCATTGATGAAGACCATACCAACATTCAGGTATGACCGCGCGCGTGGACGTTTCCGTGACTACGTGCGGAAGGTTGTGCGTCGACGGGTTGGGCGTGCCTATAAGCGTTCCGAGTTGCGGTGTTCCCTGGAGGATCATCTTCATCCCGACCGCCGGAATCAGATTTCCGACAGTAAGGCCGTCGTTCCTGGCGCGGCCTGGGACGAACTGTGGGATCAGCAGCTGCTTCGTGCGGCATTGGCTCGTGTGCGTGACCGCGTTGAGCCCCTTACGTTCCGGTCGTTTGAGTTGTACGTGTTGGATGAGAGACCGACAGCCGAAGTGCAGGCAGTGCTGGGGATTGCTGATCGCAACACCGTTTACCAGCACCGCAGCCGTGTGATGAAGGTCTTGGAGGAAGAGATGCAGAAGCTCCGTGAGGAGGTGGGGGAATGAGGCAGCTAGACGAGTTCCAGGTGCGGCTGAAGAAGGCGGTTGAGGGCGGCGAGACGATGCCGATCTCACTCCCAAGCAGCATGAAGACGCGCCTGTCGCGCGTGAGGCGGCTGATCGAGGATGGGAGCGTCGATACGACCACTGGGGATCGCCTTGTGGTCGAAGTCGGTGATCGCCCCCCTTACGAGTTCTCATTGCCGCCGGTGGCGACGATTGGGCGGGATGACGGCAACGACTTGCCCATTCCATCCCCGTTCGTGTCACGTGTTCACTGCCGCCTTGTCAAGCGAGGCGAGATGTGGATGCTGGAGGATCTGGGTGCCCGGAACCAAGTCTATGTCAATGGGCGTCCCCAGAGCGGCTGTGTGCTCTGCGATGGCGATATCATCGAGTTGGGGGATGTGTCACTCGTCTTTCTCAATGGGTTTGGGACGGGCGAGGAGTGACTTGGGCGGTTCAGTGTCCGCTTGGGCGTCGGAGGAGAGCAACTTCCGGACCACGATTCTACTGAAGTTCACGCCTGTCCGGTACCCCCCAAGACCAACCCGACGCACTGTCAGCGGGGCAGGATCCCGGTAGGTCAGAATGGGGATGCCGTTGACGGTCGCCTCCAGGTAGTCGCCGTCTTTGACCAGCCGTATCCGGTTTCGCCTTGGCCGATAGGGGGCGTGCCCTCCCACGAACTGGATTGGGAAGCTGGCGCCCTGGGCCGTCCGGCAGACCTCCTTTCCGTTGCGGTACAGGACAGTGGCCGTCCTGTCTTCCGCGTTGACCTCCAGGCGGTATCCTTTGTGCCAGTCTTGGCTTGGGGTCAGGGTTACACAGATGTTGTCGAAGGCATGGTGTTCATGGCTGGGTTCCTGCTCCCAGCCAAACCACTCTGAGTTTTCCTCGATGTTAAAGGCCACGAGCAGATTGTCCGACCAGGCCAGCTTGTTCCAGAGGACGCCCTTTTCTGCGTCAGCCACCAAGCTGATCCAGTTTGAGGCCAGTGCGCAGGAAATCCCTCCGTGGTCGATCCAGCGCCCCCCCGTGCGCAACCAGTCCGTTTCGCGTCGATCGAAAGCGTAGAATCGCTGTTCCGCTGTTCGCCGTGGCACCAACACTTCGATGTCGTCGAACTCCGCCGTTCCGGCATGCACCTGCAGGCGGAGTTCCCCTCCCCACGTGTCCCTTACGGCATGCTGCCGCCACTCATTTCCGGCCAGCCGTGAGGAGATGCTTGTCGGGGTCACTTTGACCTCGATGTCGTGCCAGGCGGCGGTCTCCGAGAGCACGATTGTCTGACTGGCTTTCGGCGGGGTGGCAGAGCGCGGCACAGCGCGGCCCGCGAAGGTGACGCCAGCTCCTCCTCTTTGACCATGGCAGAAGCTCAGCCCCACCGATGTCCGTGGTGTCCTGAGCAGGATTTTGGCTTTGAAGGTGAGGCTGCAGGATAGCTCCTGCCAGAACCGGAGTTCGGCCCCCGGGCCCATTCCGCGCAGGATCCCTTCACTCACCTCCCAGCTCGGGTTGCGGACCTTCCACACGCAGTAGTCCTCTTTCTCCCCAAGAACGGCGATCGTTTTCGCGCTACGCATCAGTTTGTCCGCTTGTTTCGAATCGCTGATTGCCCTGTACTCTTCCGGGGTGAAGTCGAGGTAGTCTGAGGGGTCCGGTATGGTGTCTTCGGCAAAATCGTGAGGGCCGATACGGAACGTATTCTCCAGAGGCAGCCCGTATGCGATCGCGACCCGACTCAGCCGGGCATCCGGGCGCGTGGGCGTGATCACGACTTGCCTGATCGGGGTCGGATCCGGCGTCGATCTGGTCAGGAGTTTGGCTATCCCCATGGTCTGTGCCGGCGCCCATCCATCGCCTGAAAGACGGAACCCTCCGGGGCTTCTTTCTTCAAGGAGAACGGCGAGAACGGGGATGTCTGCCAGCGCGGCTGAGATCGTTCCGCGGACACCACGCAATGCGACTCCTGTGTTCGACGTGGCGGGCCGGAACCAGGTGGCGTCCTTTCCCGGATTCCACGGCGCCCTCAGTCCGTCCCCTTCCGCTTGCCAGAGGATCTCGTCCACAGTGGCGTCGTCGAAGTAGACCTTTCCTCGGGTGACATGGAAGGCAATGTTCGCCAGCGTTGGTGGAAGTCCTGTGGTGAGTGTAACGGGGGACCCATCGACCAGGACTCGCAGGACCCACGCCCAGCGCTCCACTGTAATCCGGGACCATTGACCTGAGGCCAATACGGGCACTGGAACTGCTTCGCGGGGGCCACTCGGGCCTGTCGTTACCAGTTGGCTGCGCGGCTGCGTGACCGTGAATCGCAGTTCAGAAGATGAGGCTGGCCCAGGGGAAGCAGGGGTGAACTGAAGGCCGAACTGAGACCCTTCTTCCGGGAAGACGCTCCATTCTACGCGGCATCCCGACCATGGTGGACCGCCAAGGCTGAGACTGGCGGGGGAACGCGAGGTGCCAGGTTGCCCGACCAGGGAGTATTGGTTCGGCATACGGTTTGGGTCCATCGTGAAGGCGACCTGCCAGTCGCCTGAGTGTGCGTTCCAGTGCTTCAGACCATGTCCAGGAGACCGGTTGAAGCTGTCGGCGAAACGGCGGATGTCCACGCCGGTGGCTGTTGATCTCACCGGCGCAGATGGCACGAACGTCGGATCCGTGGAAAGAAGGACCTGGTCCAGAGCCACCCCGTCTTCCCGTTCTCTGAATGTCATTGTGTGCTTGCCGGTGGCGATCTGGAATGCTCCTGCCGACACCCAGTGCCAGGTCCCGAAGACGGCGTCTTGTCCGATGACGTTCTCGTCGGCGGAGTCGATCTGGAAGCCGAGCGAATTCCCACACGAGTCAGTCCAGCGGACGCGTGCCCAGGCATGATAGACAGCAGTGGCTTCAAGAGCGAATGGGAGCCGAGCCCGCCCGGTTGCCCCCGTTGATCCCTCGCCTTCGGCAAGTGCCAGGATGGAACCGGCTGTGGAGTTTAGCTCTGAGACAAGCTGGAAGGGGGATGACACCATGCTGGCGCTCGCCGCGTCGACAACGCAGACCGGAAGAACCGTTTCCCCGGAGGGCGGCAATGCTGGCGAGAGTGGTTCCCATCGTGGTCGCGTGAGAACGCCGAGGGTGAGAGCTGCAAGCAGAACCACAGACGCTCCGAGGACAACGTGATTCTTGGTGAATCGGTACACAGGCGACTGCGGCAGTTGTTGCGTGGATTGGTCGGTGTATCGGCTACCCGGCGGGGAACAGACTCGTCCATCGAGTGTCCCCTGCCGACGGGCCACGTAACATAGGTGGATGCTGTGGCCGTGCAACACCGATGTTGCGGCAGGGCGATTTCCGTTTCCGGTGGCCGGTAAGTAGGCCCTGTGGAAGCGGCCCTGCGGCGGGCTCATATCCTGTTGATGGCGTCACCCAGGCGAACGGCTTGTTCTCCTCGCGAAAGGGCAATACCCTAACCAGACCCCGTCCAGAGAGGTCTCGCGAGCCGCGTCGGCAGTGCGGGTCGGGCAGATCTCGGCGCCGCGCTCGGATGCCGCTACCCTCAGCGGTAACGGCTCCAAGCGCGGCGTTGGGAGATGCCCGGCCCCCACGCCGACCCGAAGGGCGCGGTCCTTTTCGGGCCATCTCGCACCGTTGCCGACCAAAGTGTTACCGCAGAGGGTAGCACCGTCAGTCGACACCGGCACGATCTGGCCTCAAAATGAACTCACGCGCGGCCGTGATACCTTTCTGGACGGGGTCTAACCAGATAGTCCTGGCACCGTGTGGTCCTGCCATACGGCAGGGCACTTCCTGGGGGGCCGCATGGCGGCCTCACGAACCGGCGGACATGGATGCGTTCAGAACACGGAGACAGTTGTGATCACGATTACTACTCCTATTGACGGGGCGATTCTCAACCGCCATGACGGCGACGAAGAGAATGGCCGGCTGACAACGACCGTTCGGGGGAGAACGGATCGCCCGGAGTCTGTCCTGGTCAACGGCGTGCAGGCGACCGTGCAGGGCAACGATTTCCAGGCCCGGATCGTGCTGACTGACCGGCGGAGCACCGTAACAGCCCAGGTCGGAGATGAGACGTGTTCGCAGACCGTTCTCTACGATCGTGGATCATTCAAACGCTACCGATTCTCTCTGGATGATGACATCTGGTTTCTGCGTGATATCGCCGCAAGCCGGCCATCTTCTCTCTTCGAGAACCCCTACATGGCTCTTTGGCGGAGGCTTCACGAACGCTACGGTACAAAGGTCAACTGTAACATCTATTTTCAGTGCGACGGGTTTGATTTGACCATGATGCCGGATGTGTACAGGCGAGAATGGGAGGACAACTCTGAGTGGTTCCGGCTGACATTCCACGCGCTGCAGAACGAGCCGAAGGAGCCCTACATCGCGGCCGCCTACGACGAGGTGGCGCATGACTATGACCTGATCACGAACGAGATTGTCCGCTTTGCGGGAGAGTCGGTCATGAATGAGTTCACGACGATCCACTGGGGGGAAGCGACTCGTGGTGGATGTCGGGCTGTTCGGGATCGTGGGATCCGTGGGCTCTGCGGGTATTTCGTGATGCGCGAGGGAGTTCCGAAGGTCTCATACTACCTGGACGGGGAGCAGACAGACTACCTGGGCACGCACGATTACTGGTTGGACACCAGCGAAGATCTGATCTTCATCCGTCACGACATTGTAGCTAACAACGTTCGCCCGGAGGACATACGGGGGCACTTGGACCGGACGGCGGAGAACCCGCAGCAACGCGACGTGATGGAGTTCATGATCCACGAGCAGTACTTCTACCCGGAATACCGAGCACACCTGCCGGACTACGCGGAGCGCTGCGAGACGACCGTGCGGTGGGCTGCTGACAACGGCTATGAGCCGGTGTTCTGGAGTGATGGTTTTCTGGGCGTTCCCGAGTAGTGGGACTCATTTCAGTCGACGCTCCCTCTCCATAGGGACTTCAGAGCTGCCAGTCTATCGGGCCCGAGCCGTTTGCCGCCAAGGCCTGGTCGGTGCGCGAGAAGGGCTTGCTGCCGAAGAAGCCACGTCGAGCGGAGAGGGGAGAGGGATGGGCAGACGTGATGAGTGTATGCCTGTTCGGGTCTACGAACGAGGCCGTCTGCTGTGCCTGGCGGCCCCAGAGAATGAAGACGACGGGGCGGACCGATGCGTCTATTCGCCGAATCACTGCTTCCGTGAACACCTCCCACCCTTTCCCCCGGTGAGAGTTTGCGGCATGGGCTCTGACGGTGAGAACTGTATTGAGGAGGAGTACGCCCTGCTGTGCCCAGGTTTCGAGGTTGCCGTGGGATGGAGGCGTGTGGCCCAGGTCGTCCTCCAGCTCGCGGTGAATGTTGCGCAACGAACGGGGGATTGGGGTCTCCCGAGGCACTGAGAAACACAGACCGTGTGCCTGCCCATCGTCGTGATAGGGATCCTGCCCCAGAACCACGACCCGTGTTGTCGCCAGAGGAGTAAGTCGGAAGGCTCTGAAGACATCGTTCTCGCCCGGGAACACCTGGTGGCGCTTTCGTTCCCTGGCCACAAAGCGTTGCAGCCGTGCAAAACGGGGTTGCTCAAGCTCGCTCTGGAGGGCGGTCCGCCAATCGTCTGGAAGCAGTTCTTTGTGCATGCTCTCTGCCGGTTTTTTGCGACGTGTTGTCCTTGCCAAACGGATGGATTGAGTTGATCAGGGGGATGCGCATGCGATGGCACTCACGGTTGCTGGGCCGGAAGCGGGCGACCTCGGATCAGAGCTGAGGGATGCTCCTCTATGAACTCGGTCAACCGACGCATGGCCCTCGCAGCTCGCTCGAGCTCATCCAGGCTTCGCTTGATGTTCCCCCCCATACCTGAAACGGTGTTGGCGGCGCCGCGCACGTCGCTGAATGTCTTCGAGAGGTCTTCTGAGGCATTCCCCAGGTTCAGCTTCCCTACTTCCTTCTCCACCTGGGTAATGATCTTGGTGATATGTGGGAGGGCTTCAGTGACCGTCCGTACCGCGCTCTTCAGATCTTCGTTTGCCAGGAATCGGTTGGCTGTATCGACCAGATCGTTAAGTTTGCCGCTCAACTCCCGGATGTTGGACGTAATCTCTGCGACATCCTTCACGAAGCTCTTTTCCATGGTTGTCTCCACCATGGTTGACATGCGTTTGATCGTCTTGACCGTGTCAAAAAAGTCGTTCAGGGCAATCTCTACACGTTCGTCGGCGAGGAGATCGTTCACGCGAGTGGAAAGGGTGAGCAGGTTCTGAGCGATCTCCACGAACTTGACCTCGGCGATGCGATCGATCGTGTCGGTCACGGTCTCCTCAAGCTTCTTGAAACTGGACGATTCACAGGGGATGTAGATGACCCGGAGTTGGGCAAAGCGTTCGGCAAAGGCCTCCCGTTGGCGGAGTGCTGCCGCTCTGGCCTGGTGTTTGCGGTTTTCGTCAGGTGGAGCCTGCCGGAGGGTATCTTCGAGCGCTACCTGCTCGGGGGTGAGGAAGTAGTCCAGTTCCACATACTTGAGCCCTGTGATGCCGCTGAGAATGAGGCTTGCTCGCAGGCCTTGGGCCACAGCGCCAGCGAAAAACGCGTCGTACTGCGTTTGACCATTGGCGGCGGGTGCTTCAGGGATACTGCCGAGGAGCTTTGGTTCAAGAGCCATTTGGACGACGATGAGCCGGCGGGGGACGTCTGAACCGCCATCCAGGGAGATGTCGGTCACCCGTCCCACTTTGACGCCACGCAGTTTGACCGGGGAACCCACCTCGAGTCCTTGCACCGAGTCGTCAACCATTGTCGCCAGGTTGACTGATTCGGCACCGAACCGGCCCGACCCCAAGGCCAGTACGATGGTGACCAGAGCGGCCAGAGCAAGAACGACAAAGAGACCTAACTTCAGTTTATGGGCTTCAGAGGCCATGGGCCTGCACTCCTGTCTATTCGTCCTGTGCGCGTGTTGTGCTGCGGTGGCCGGGAGGGCCTGTACGCAGGCCGGCGCGGTTGAAGAACGTGTGTACGTCTTCCAGGTCTGCTCGTTCTGCGAGGTCCCCGGCGTTGCCTGTCGCGATGATGCCCTGGGCCTCCCGATCCACCAGAATCACGCGGTCGGTTACCGAGAGTGTACTGTCCAGGTCGTGGGTCACGATCACCATGGTTGTCCCGAATGTGTCTCGCAGTTTCAGGATCAACCGGTCCAGGTCAGCGGCCAGGACGGGATCCAGACCGCTGCTTGGTTCGTCGAAAAACAGCAATTCAGGATCGAGGGCCATCGCCCGGGCCAGGCCCGCGCGCTTTCGCATGCCGCCGCTGAGTTCACTTGGGTACCGGGTTTCACTCCCGGCCAAACCCACCAGTTCGAGCTTTCTGCGGACGATGTCAGCCACTGCATCTGTCGGGAGATCTGTGAACTCCTGGAGTGGGAGAGCGATATTCTCGCCAACGGTCAATGCGCCGAAGAGCGCACCATTCTGGAAGAGGACACCGAACCTGCGACTGAGGTCCAGGCGTTCGGACTCGCTTGCCTTACCCAGATCTGTTCCGAGAACTCTGACCAGGCCGCTTGCCGGAGCCTTCAGGCCGATCAGGTGTTTCAGAATCGTGCTTTTGCCGCAGCCGCTCCCGCCGAGGATGCCGAAGATCTCGCTGTGCATGACTGAGAAGGTGACGTCCGTGAGAACCACTGTGTCCCCATACTTGGCGACAAAGCTGTCCACCTCGATGACCGGCTCGCGATCGCCGTCAGGTTGGTTCGGTTGGCTAGATTCCGAGCACATGGTACATCACCGAAAAGGCTGCATCTGCGAGGACGATGGAGAAGATACCGGCCACTACGGCCGAGGTGGCGGAACGGCCCACGCTCTGAGCGCTCTGTCCGGTGGTCAACCCACAGAAGCAGCCAATGCCGCCAATCAGGAAAGAGAACACCACACTCTTGAAGACTCCCCCGAATATGTCCGAATAGGACAGAGCCAGGATTGTCTGGTTCAGGTAGACGAGATAGGGGACGTCGAGAACGGCCGCCCCGATGAGCATCCCACCGGCGATCCCGATCAGATCTCCCAGAATGGTCAGGCAGGGCAGGGCGGCAAGCAAGCCCAGTATCTTGGGCACCACCAGGAAGCGTTGGGGATCGAGCCCCATCGTGACCAGGGCGTCAATCTCTTCACCGACTTTCATGGTGCCGAGCTCAGCGGCGAAGGCCGCGCCCGAACGACCTGCGCAGATAACGGCGACCATCAACGGGCCGAGCTCCCGCGAGATGCTGAGCCCAACCAGATCCGCAACGTAGATGTCAGCCCCAAATGCATGGAGTTGCACGGCGGCCTGAAAGGCCATGATCACTCCCATCAGCAGGCAGATCAGGGCCACGATGGGCACCGCCTCAGCACCGCACTGCTGGAACGAGTAGATTGCATCCCGCCAGCGTATGCGGGTCGGGTTCAGGCAGGACCTGAGGAACGCTGTCGTGAGCTCTCCGATGAACACCAGGATGGCAGCGATTCGGCCTACGCTTCGGCGAAGGATCCCCGGAGGGGCGGGAAATGCCGTTGCAGTCGGCGAGGGAGAACCGGGAGTGCCGGAGGCGGAGGAGAGCAACTCCTCGAGGCGAGGCGAAGTGCCGACGAAACGGCAGTCGATGCCAGCCTCATGGCAGGCTTGGCGGAGGCGTTCGAGGAGTAACACACCACTTGTGTCGACTCGTTCCGTGGCCTCCAGATCGACCAGAACCGGACTTTTGGTTTCTTCGCCGGGCAGTGCTCTGAGAACGCGTGACCAGGCGTCAGCAGTCTCCCTGAACGTCAGACTGGGACCAAAGGAGAACGACACCCCGCCGTCCGCGTGGTCGATGGTGCATGAAGCCGGTTGCTTGTCTGAGGGCCTTGGCAACGTTGTTACTCACTGCCTGGTGGTGCCGGGACTGCGGAGCATTCGGGCCGAGGCAGCGCTTCCACGTTTGCGGCAACCGGGGTCATTCATCGTCCGGGCGGCGCAGAAGGTATTGGACTTCGACCTTCTTCGTCAGGGGGATGATCCACCGCGCATAGACATCGGCGACCCGCTTCGGTTCGATCTTGAGCTGGGTCGTGTCGCCGCCAATGTCTTGCCCGTAGGTCTGTGCTTTGAGGCGGACGCGTTCGAGAACGGTCTTCTCCACGGCTCGGTCTGTGATGGCCTCAAGCAGGCCGTCGGCATCTCGTGCATCGATCATGGCCTGGAACTCGTCTTGGTGGGTCAGATACTTGCTCTCGGCGACGAATTTACCGTAATGGATTCGCTTGGAGATAGCCTGCAGACAACTCGTGTCGGAGACCGCGCTCGACCCGTACTGCCCATCATCTCCGGGGCGGCATATGTAAGGCACAATCTCCCCTTCGTACACCTTGCGGATGTCGGGGTTGATATTTATGTCGTTGGGTTTGATGGGATTCTCAACGAAACTCAGAAGGGGAAGGAACGGGGCCCTAAGGTCAGTGAAGTAGGGTTCTTCATCGGGGCTGGTATAACGCCGGATGCGGGAGTGGATTCGTTCGGTCTCATGCAGCAGGTAGCCTACGAGACTTTCGCCGCCGGTTGCTTCGGCCACCTCGGCGGGGTCATAGACCTTGGCGTTGTGCTGGAACTGAGCTCGCTCAATGAGGTTGAATATGATGGTCTCTTCGAGGCGAATCAACACCCCGCGGATGTTCCCAAGCAGTAGCTGTTCGTTCATTGGCAATTCCTTGCGGACGCGCTCTCACTGGCTGTCGTCAATCCGGGCGTTGGGCCTGGGTATCTAGATGAATTGAGCCGGAGCGCGTGGCGCAGTTGGTTTCAGGGGGTTTCCAGCGCCGCACGGGCTTTGGCCAGTTCGTCACGCAGAAAGGCCACTTCACGTTTCTGAAGGTCGTGGAATGCGTCCGGCGTGTCGGCCCGGAATTCACAGTGGGCGCTGCAGGTGTCGTCATATCCGGCTCCAAGAAGGCCCGTGAATACATCCTGCCAATTGACCACACCGAGCCCTGCCGGGACGATCGTGCGCTTCCACACCGGGAGCTCTTCCTCAGGGGCATTTTCGCGGACGAAACAGGTGTCCTTCAATGAGGCCATACTCAGGTATTCTCCTACGACATCGATGGCCATCGGGAACCCCTCTCCACAGAAGTAGAGGTGTCCGGTGTCGAGATAGGCTCCGATGTGCTTGGGGTCGCGTCCCTTGAGCAAGTCCATCAGAGCAGCGGCATTCTGGCCGAAGTAGTGACTGTGCGTGTGGTAGCAGAACTTGATGCCATACTTGCGCCCGAGAGTCTCCAACCCTTCGAGTTCGCGTCGCGCCTTGTCGACGGTTTCCCAATAGGGTGTCTGACTGGCTCTCCAGGGGAAATAGCCAAGCTTGCCAATGGGGACGCCGGCTTCCTGCATGGCGGCTGCGGTTGGTTCCGCAGAGGGATCCGAGGCACTGGTGAATTTCCCGTCGGTCGTGATCATGGGGACGGCCAGACCGGCTTCCTTGATGCGCCTTACGGTCTTCGGCAGTTCCGTGCCAACATTGTCGGGTGTGACGCAGTAACCGGGCCGAACGGTGAAATCCAAGCCGTCCGCACCGATGTCGAGCGTCTTCTCAATGATCGTATCAACCTCAGGGTCCTTCCAGTGCTTTGAGAACAAGACGATTTGCATGTGTACAGATTCTCCTGCGCGTGGACAGCGTACTAGACGCCTGGTTCGACAACGACGATTTCGTGGATTGGTACTTCAGGGACGCGCACTTCGACCGTCTCGGTTTCATCATCAAACGTCCACTCCAACGGGCGTTTGTGCGGCATCAGGTAGACATCAGCCGGCGGTTCTTCCCGGCGGACTCGGACAACGATATCCTTGAGCGGCGGGATCTCCTCGATGATCATCCGGTTTGGTGCCAGCGTCTCTCCCGCGCCGCGGTTGATTAGGTTAATCATCAGGTCACCCCATTTCTGGCGGACGATCAGTTCCAGGGAGCGTGGTGCGTCGACGGTCACATCCCAGGAGATATCGAGGCGTTCCACAAGCTGGTCAAACCACGTACGGATCCGGGGAAAATGTGTCTGCAGATAGGGGCGTCCCAGAGGGCCGTGGACCGCGACGATACGCCCTTTTCCCAACTCTCGGCAGGTCACGATGGCTTCGCCCGTTCCGTCCTTTTCGAGCTCCAGATCCTGGTATCTCATTCCCCATGTCTCGGTGTCGTCGGCAGGGGTGACGGCTTGCCACGGGCCGGCAAGCTGGACCAGCTCTTTCCCCACGGGGAGGGCTGTCGTGCCGGTGATTTCGTCCCCTGCAGGTGTGGCTCCTACCAGGACAGGATAGTCTCGGCTCAGGTGGGCACCGGTCATGATGACTTGCCCTCCAGCCTCCGCACAAGCCACCAGTTCGGTGATGACTTCCTCGCTGAGTCGCGTCTGTTCCGGAACGACCACGAGCTTGTAGGACGAGAGCCGGTCCAGAGCGGCTTCCTCGGTCAGAATGTCGGCCGAGCGCTGTGTTTCGAGAAGCAGATTCAGCGCTCCTTCAATTGGCTCCACGGCTTTCCCATAGTTGAACAAAGGGTCGTTTTCGGAGTAGTAATGTGAGGCCAGATGGAGGATTGCGGCTTCAGGAACGGACCTGGACTCGAAGCACACGTCGCGACGCTCCCGACAGAAGTCGGCGACATCGGCAATGATCTCGTGATCCCAGTGATTCAGCCAGCCGGTCCGTTGAGGCTTTGCGTAGACCATCACCGCTCCCCCCAAAGCAACAACTTCGGAGACTTCTTGACAGAGGTGAACGGCAGGCTTCATGGCCCAGGCGGAGGCGCTTGCACCGTAGTTTCGGGTGAAGCCCCAGACCATGAGATCCCACGTCATTCCCCGCCCGTCGAGCAGGCGCCCTTCGAGAGCGGCTCGTGCGGCGCCCCAGTTGGGGGTGTAGTCGCCGCTCAGGTAGTCCACATGGGCGACCACCGGGCCCGGCTGTCGGATGGTGTACATCCAGTTGCTGCAGATCAGGCAATCGGCCTTTCGGGCATGGACCGCATCTGCGTACTTGGTGACGTACTCAACGAAGACCTCCCGATGGAATGTCAACCAGTCTTCCCAGTATGCGTCTTCGGGGTTCTCCGGGATCTCTTCAATCCCGGTTCGAGTGGCAAATTCCTTCTTGCACCGGTCGCACCAGCATGGTGCCGAGCCCCAGTTCTCGCCGTCCACCCAGAAGCCGTCGATGCCATATTGGTCAACGAGTTCGAGCATTTGGGGGATGAGTAGTTCGTCCACGTAACCGCTCAGTCGGCAGGTGGATCGGGGCGACAGCTCTCCCGCAGCATTTACCGCCCCCCATTCCGGGTGCAGCTCCAGGGCACGGTTGTCAATCACACCGGAGTAATGCATGCCAAGGCGGACGCCCAGTTCGGCGGTGACATCACGGTGGATTCGCATGCTGTCGTTGACGACTCCCGGTGACGTGGAGCCGACCTTGGTTGGCCAGGAGGTGTAACCTGGGTGCCCTTTGCAGTCGCACTGGATCCAGTCTGGCCGGATACGCTGGAGACGTTCACGCAGATGGTCGTGGGTGAGCTCTCGGCCGAGTTCGGTATCTTCGGCCTTGGCGTGCAGGTCGTAGTGGATGCCGAAGAAAACATCTTCGTGCCAGTTGCCAGTGGTCTGGCCTTTGTCTGCTGACATGGCAGTGGCCCCCTTCATGTACCGGATTCCTGCGCTAGCGTGCGGCCGGTCGCGGGCACGCATGACTGTCGGCCTTGACACTCAAGTCCCAACACCAAAGGGAACATGATTGCTCGGAGCGCCAAATCAACGGCAGGGCCGCCTTTTCCTGAACCGTTCTCAGCCCCTCCCCGGAGAGATGGGGCGGACAGCGAACCGGCCTCGTTTTCGGGTGGGCGAAACTTGCGGAATCTCTCCGGAGGGATAGAGTTGGCGGTTTGCCTGCGTGCGCATCATCCCTTATTTGGTGTGCCGGAGGAGGTTGCGTGGTCCACGTGTGGCTACGCTTTTGCGGAGTGCGAGGAGTAACGCGGATCCCGAACGCGACGGCCTTTCAGGTCTCGACCCGTCAGAGTTGACGAGCGAACCTGTCAGCAGTGGTTGTGGACGGGAGCTCGTGTGTCACAAAGTTGGAGGAAAAGGCAATGGCCCAGATCGGTGCACACCTGCTGTCGGAGAAAGAGAAGAACATGCTCTTCTGGGCAAGCTTCCTTGCCTTGGCGGCAGCCGGGTTCGGTTTTGTTTTCAGGGTCATGATTCCCGATATCTGGGCCGCCGAATTCACCATTACCGCGGAGGAGGTGGGGAGCCTCACCGGCGCTGCGCTGTGGCCTTTGGCGATCACGATGATCATCTTCAGCCTGCTGGTCGACGTCATCGGCTACAAGAACTCGATGTATATCGCTTTTGTGCTGCAGACGTTTTCGGTCATTCTGACCCTCGTGGCGAAGAATACGTCTGTGCTGTGGTGGGCCTGTTTCTGTGCGGGGCTTGGGCACGGCATTGTCGAGGCTGTTATCAATCCGCTCTGCGCGACCATGTACCGCACTGCCAAGAGCAAGATGCTGAATATTCTGCACGCCGCGTGGCCTGCCGGTATCGTGGCCGGAGGCACCATCTACCTCACCATGGACCGCATGATGGCTTGGCGTGGGATCTTCCTGTTCATGTTGCTGCCGATCATCGCCTATGGGATCATGTTCACCCTGTGCCACCGCTACCCGGTGGATGAGCGTGTCGAAGCCAATGTCCCCATGAAAGACATGCTGAAGGAGTTTGGCGGACTGGGGATTTTTCTGGCGACTACGTTCCTGTTCTACGAGCTGGGCAACCACTTGGGCATTCCGGCCCTCAAGGGCAATCTCACGTTGAGCCTCATCGTCGGGGGCGTTGCCGGGGTGAGCGCGGGTGTTCTCCTGAAGGCGAAAGGGAAGATCCTGTTCTTCGTTTGCTGCCTCATCATGATTCCGCTGGCGACGGCTGAGCTGGCCACCGACACCTGGATTCAGTCTCTGATGCGCCCTGTATTGGCTGAGGAATACACGATTCGTTCAGGTTGGGCCATTGTTTGTTCTGCTGGCATCATGATGTTCCTGCGTTTCTTTGCCGGCGTTCCCTTGAAGTACATGTCTCCCCCCGCGCTGTTGCTGTTCAGTTCGGTGTGCTCGATCTTCGGCCTGTACCTTCTTTCCGGCGCCAGCGGGTTGATGATTTTTGCTGCCTTTGTCGCCTATGCTGTGGGCCAGACTTTCTATTGGCCCACGATGCAGGGCCTGGTGGCCGAACAGTTCCCCAAAGGGGGCGCTATGACGCTGAACACCGTGGCGGCCATGGGGTTGCTGACGGTGGGGATCTTCGGGTTCCCGTTCCTTGGGGCGGTCAAGGACAGCTACGATGCCAAGGCAGTCAGCGCCAGCCGTCCGGAGCTCTATGCCAAGTACAAAATCGAGGACAAGGCATTCTTCGGTGTGAAGTATGACTCGATCAAGCGCGCCGAGGTGCTCGCAGACGAGTCTCTGGATGCCGAATCGAAGACCGTCCTGACCAAGGAGATCGACCGGAGTGCCCGAAAGACCATCCGTGTGGCCGCAGTTCTGCCGACCATCATGGCGATTGCGTTCATCCTGATGCTCGTGTGGTTCAAGACGCAGGGCGGGTACAAAGCTATCCATCTCGAAGCGGCGGCTGATGAGGGGGCCGGGGACGCAGAGGGTGCGAACGAGGCGGCGGAGAGCGCCGTCTAGCGGGTGTCCTACTGGGTTCTGTACACTTCGAGCCCCTCCGCGGCGTGCCGCGGAGGGGCAACCTGTCGCTGGGGGCGACGAGTTCTGCAGCGACGACCGGTCCCAAGGTGTCGATCGGTGAGGGCAGACAGCGATGCGAACAGCAGTTGCATTGATCATCGGCGTTGTTCTCGGAGTCGTGGTCAACCACTGGTGGCGGGGCCGGGGGGACACGACGGCTCACAGCTTGGGTGAAGGAGGAGGCGAGGGGGTCGAGGCATCCGCGGAAGCGCCGGACAACGCGTCGCCTTCCATCCGGATTGGTTTTTCCTGCCCGGAATCCGACGATAGTTGGCTGCTTGCCCTGGGGGGGCAGGCGACTCGAGCGGCGACTGAGCTTGGGGACGTTGAGCTGTTGCTGCGGACCTCGGCGAGCACGCCCGAAGAACAGATTTCGGGGTTGGGGCAGCTCCTGGACGAGGCCGTGGATGCCTTGGTGGTGTTTTCCCATGCCGGGGGCTCACTTTCATCCGTCTGTTCACGGGCGCGCCGGTCCGACGTTCCCGTCATCAATGTTGGCCCTCCGATTCCCACTGAGGATTTTCTGTGCCACGTCGACGGCGACAACTATGGGATTGGCGTAGCGGCGGCTCGGTTCCTGGCGGCCAAGCTTGGCGGCTATGGGAAGGTGCTGGAGATCACGGGGGCCGTTGGTCCGGGTGCGACCGAGGATCGGAGCCGTGGCTTCCACGAGACGCTTGCGGTTGAGTCTCGGGGCGTCAAGGTCATTGGCTCGGCCAGCGGGGAATCTGCGGCTGACAGGGCCCTGATCGCCACCGAGGGTCTGTTGGAGGAACACACCGTAGTCGATGCTGTCTTCTCACACAGTGACGAGATGAATGTGGGTGTTCTGCAGGCGGTCATCGCCGCCGGTCGTGAGGATGAGCTGTTCATCACCGGGGTAGGCGGATCGCGCTGGGCCCTCAGGCAGATTCAGCGTGGCCAATCCCCCGTCTGCGCGACATTTCTCTACAGTCCGACGATGGCTGGTTGCGCTATGCGTCTGGCCCGGTTGGCGGCCCAGGGAAAGGGCTTGCCCGACCTGGAGATCTCCGATATCCCTCGCCGGATTAACCTGCAGCCCGTGTTGGTGACCAGAGAGAACGTCGAGAGTTTTCTGCTTTTGGCCTATTGATCAACTGTTCAGCAGACAGAGGTACACGATGGCGAAGAAGAGAGATGTCCGCGTCGCCCTAACAGACTTGGTCGGGGGGGGCGTGCGCTACCTGGCCGGGGCGCAGAAGACCGACGGGTCGTTCGCCGGGGCGGTCTGGTCTGACTTGGCTTACCATGTACCACACTTTGACTACCATGCCGGCGGAAGCCATCATTTCCGCACACCAGGGTCGAGCGGATTGGCCTTCCTGAAGGTGGCGGACCGGTTGCCAGAACTCGACTTGCGGCGGAAGGCGGAGCATGCCTACGACTGGATCTGCACCTGCCAGCACGACGATGGCGGGCTCTTCGAGATCACGAACAATGACAGACCGAGCCAGTTTCACCTTGACTATGAGCGCAGCGCGATTTCTCTCGGCATGGTGACGCAGGGCATGTTCAAAGCAATCGGACTGGGGCTTGAGAAGAAGCCCCAGTACGTCGATTTCCTGATCAAGGCAGCGGAGTGGCAGATGACCGTTGAGGTGGCTCCGGGCAACTTCCTGCACAGTGAAGGGTACCCCGAGCAGTACGTGATCCTGAACGCGAACGCGCATGCCGCAGAGACGTTGCAGATTGCCGCTACCCTCACAGATGATGCTGACCAAGCGGTTGCCTGGCGTAGTGGGGCAGAGCGGGCGATCGGCGCTATCCTCAGCGCCCAACGCAGCTCAGGGATGTTCCCGTACCGAACGCCTGACGAAGGGCAGCACACGATCTCCTACACCGCGACGTGTGTGTGGGTGCTGCAGAACCTGATTGATGCAGGGATGCTCCCGCGGGAAACGGTTGAGCGCCAGATCCGGCACGCGTGTTCATTCCTGGCGGATAGTGTCGACGAGCAGGGACGGCTGTTGTGGGAAGGTCGGGAGGTCCACGGCCAGAAGTACCACACGTGGGTCTACGGTATGGTGATGCGCTGTCTGACGTGGTGGCGACATCCTGACTGGGATGAGGATGCCGAACGAGCTCTGTCGTTTGTGCACGGGGAACTGTTTAACCCGACTGTAGGACTTGCCCGGCTCTATGACTTCCCTCTTGGCGAGGACCGTGTTGTCTGTGGACACCCGTGTGTCGCTGCAGAGGAATATGCCTGCGCCTTCAATCAGGCCGACCTGTTGGATTGTCTCATCGATGTTGAGTCGTTGCTCTGCGGCTGAGCCGATCGGGCGACTCTCAGTGCGGTTGCTGCAGTCTGGCTTACCGTCTGAGCCGAGACTGATGGGGCGGTGTGTCGCGTGGTGTCGCCATCGGGAACGGCTCCCCAGAATCGCTCATTCGCGTCAAGCTAAGCCGTAACTCATTGCGGCAGAAGAGCCGGGGCGCCGCCCCGCGACCCCGCCGGGGGAGCAGCGGCTCCCCCGAACCCCCACATACCGGTGGGCGAGAACGGCAGGCACCAAGGCCCGCCTGCCGTTCTCGCCCACGTTTGCCTCCGCTCGTGCGACGGGCGACCACGTAGACGGAGGCTGCGATACCATCGTCTGTCGTGGTGTATTGCGCTGTCCAAGAGAAGATTATGTCTTGGCTTGACGCGAATGCGAGAATCGCGGGTCTGTTCGGGCACCGGACAACCGCAGGTTACCCCCTCCGAGATGATTGCCGGACCTCCGGCAGGGGCCGGACTCGTAGATCAGACGGAGATTCCCGCAATGGGCATGTGTTGCTGACTGCCGTAGACATCCTGATCGCCGACGGATCCGGAGGGGATACCACGCGGCAAGCTGATCTTCATGGCACAGGCCGGCCGGAGTTCGTGGATGGCCACGGATTCCGGCGCGACGCCGTAGAGCTCCGCCATCCCTGCATGGGTGAGGGTGGGAGAGGACATGGCCCGGTCCAGGTCAGCTTCAGATGCAAAGATCAGGTCGATGGTCAGCGTGAACGGCCCGGCGTTTTTGCTGCGGATGACCGTTGCGAGCTCGTACATGGTCATGGCCAGATCTCCCGGATCAGGTCCAGAGCCTTGTCTCCAAGCATGCGACCTGCCTCGATTTCCATCTTGCTCCATAGCCCCGGGAAGGTCTCGTGCCCGCCTGCCCGTTCGAAGGCTTCCGGATGCGGGATGTATCCCAGCCAGCCGTTGGCAAGAGAAACGACGAATGTCAAACTGTGCGGACTGAGTTCCTTGATGCGCAGGCCGTTCTCCGTAAAGTACTCAGCCGGTGCAGTGGCAAACACCGCCGGCCCGATTCGCAGAGCCTGCTGAGTGGCCACAAAATGGTCGGTCTGTTCACGCCATCCGCGCAACACATCCAACGAGTGACTGTACCAGCCTCGGTCGATCAGGAACTCGAAGACGTTCACAAATCTCTCCCGATTCTCCACGGCTGCTTCGAGGATGGACCAGTCCCGGAAGCCGATCTTTTGCGTTCCTTCTGCCATGCGCAGGGCAGGAGCCGCATCGAACGTGTCCATCTTCGCCACCAGCCCAAGGACGCCTTCTGCCAGGAGGCTTCCCGTGCGTTCCATGCTTGTGTCGGCAGTGGGGTCCAGGTAGTTCGAGTGCATCAGATTCGCGCACGCGCCATTGAGGAAGAGGACGGAGCAGTCGGCCCCCAGGCTTTCCTTGATCTGCCGGGTCATGACGCCCGGGTAGCCTGAGGACACACGTCCCATACTGTGGCAGGCGTGGCAGGCGAAGTTCACCAGTACCCCAAGGGGGGCGCCCTCGTCGCTCTGGACGCACAGCACGCCCAAGTCCGGATCAATGACTCCCTCGTTGCAGAGGATCTCGTGCCCGATCTCGCTGATCCGGGGCTGAGTGACCACCGTTCCGTCCCGTTTGATGAACCTTCGATTGAACGAGACGCGGGACTCCAGAGTCCGGTCGACTGCGATCTGAGCAGGAGCGAGACTGGCGTGGGCTTCAACCACGGCCCGGGCAGTCTGCGCGACCAGGTGGTCCAGGTACTCATTTTCCTTGCTGTGGCCGGGGCGCTCAACCACAGCTGGGCAGGCGTGATTGTGGGTGGCACACACGAGCAGGCGCTCTCCCGGGATGCCGCAGCCTTTGGTCACCAGCCGCCGGATGCGCTCAACGTATTCCCACTCCACAATGACGACATCAATCGAGACAACGGCAGCTACCTCATCCCCCGTCCGGAAGACAGCAGCGTGAGCGAAGATGGGGTCATCGATGCTTTCCTGCTTGCCCAGATAGGTTCGGACAGGGAACGTGACGGGGGAGATGTCGACTTCAGCAAAACCGGCATGGAAGGGCATCGGGAGCTCCTATATCTCGCTCATGGTGACCGGGAAAAGGTCTGGCAGACCTTCTGTCTCAAGCAGATGATAGACCGCGAATTCGTAGACGTCACCCCCACTCAAGTCTGACGGGGAAAACGGGAAAGCCAGGTTGCCGGCCGTCGTCTTGCGACCGGGGAAGCCCTGGTGGAGGGCGGTGGAACGGGCCAGGCTGACGGCGGTGTCAGCCAGTTCCTGTGACGGGGCCACTGCCTCGATCGCCAGACCGACTTCCGCGGGCAAGTCCTTTGCCGTTCCACAGGAGCGGCCGACCGCATCCAGACCGTATCGCCGAAACAGCAGGACGAGTTCATTGGACCGTGGCATCCCGGCGGTCATCTCCTGAACCTTTGCCCGGACCTGGGTCTCGATGGAGTCCAAATTGGCAATTACGGTCGGGTCACATGTGCCGGCGAGGGTCAGGCTTCGGAAACCAACTTTTCGGGCTCCCTCCATTTTCACAGTCGGTCTTGCCAGCGGCTCGAGGAGTGTGCCTCGAACGCGGACCGTGCGTTCATCCACGGCTTCGAACGCTGCGTGGCGCAGGTTGACGGTTCCCTCCGGCTCGACAAACTGGTGTGGGGAAGGTTGCTCGTAGAGCGAGTGTGCGGCGACTGCTTCGGGCGTACAGCGCTTCTGTGAGTTCACAGGGCGGACCGTGAAGCTGTCGTGGTCGAGGGTGACAAGCAACGAGTCATTCGCGCCTCCGGGAACTGCGCACAGAGTCCCGCATTCAGCGATCTTTGCGCTGTGAAGCGCCAGAGCGGGGTTGTGACCGTGCATGATGGGGAGCGCGGCGAAGATGGCGGTGTCGCAACTGCGGCCGGCCACGACCACGTCTGCTCCTTCCTGGAGTGCGCGGATGAAGGGGGCGGTACCCATCTGACCGACGAGGTGGCTGCAGGAACGGATGGCCGACTCTGATAGCGACGGGACCGGGCCGCATGGTCGCAGCTGGTCTTGGCGGAAGGCTCGGAGAATGATCTCGGCATCCAGGTCGGCGGTGATCGTCGCGAGGGTGAAATGCAGGTCGTTCTTTCTGGCGATATCACGCAGGATTTCCAGGAAGCCGGACAGATGGGGAGCGGCTCCGGCACCCCCTGCGGAGCCGATGACAAGTGGGATATCGTGCGTTCGGGCTGCGACCAATGCCAGGTCAAGGTCACGCCGTGTCTGTTCGGGGTGGACGAAGCTCTTGCCGCTCCCCAGGTAGTATGGGCCGGGGTCAGTGGATCCGGCGTCGACACCGATGAATGCGGGGCATGCTGCAAGTCCGGACATCAGGCTTGCTTCCGGAAAGCCGTAGCCAAGCATCCCACACAGCGAGAGGTAGGTGAGTTGTCCTGCTTCGCAGTTCGCCTTCATGCGGGAGAGCCCTCGTTTCTGCGGGGGGCATTGACCTCGGTGAAGGTGAAGTCGGGGGAGATCCCCAACGCTTCCTCCACTTCCGGAAGTCGCCCGGCTGTCTTCTCATCCAACTGCTCGAAGTAGCTTCCTCCGTGGGCATCGATCGCAACGAAGAACGGACCGAAGTTCTCTACCTGGAGTACCCATGTAGCCTCTGTCTTACCCAACTCATCCAGGAAGTGCACGTCCACGACTCGGGTGACTTGGGAGGCCAGTTGGTTGCCGCAAAGCCCGATTTTCGAGAGGAAGACTCCGCCGACGTCCTGCAGGGCCCTCACGGTTCCGGGGCCCATTGTTGTCTTGCCGATCAGTGTGCGCAGACCAAATTTCCGGACGACTGCCGGGCCGTACCTTTCGAACCGGATGCTGGAGGTCGGTTCGGCGCTGACGACTCGCCATTGGTCATCTTCTCTTGCCATCACGGGGCCGACATGGAAGAAGCAGTTGATGGCGCTGTAATCGAGTGGGGGCTGGACACTGTTCTCGATCGTCCGGATATGGAACAGGCTTCGGCCGGTGAAGAGTGGGCCGCTGACCGTCACAAGCTGCCCCAGTTCCAGTTCACGTGCCTGCTCGGGGGCCAACGGCAGGCGCAGGTTTCGGATTGCGCGTTTCATTCTTGGCTCTCCGGTTGAGCGAGGATCCCCGTGTAGGTTGTCCGTCCGTCACTGTCCATCACGGCCCGCCACCGCCGACCGACCATACACTGTGCGTTGATGGCGACAGGCAGCGCTGCGGTGTGGGTGACGGCCTTGCGAATGCTAACGGCGAGGACGGCGTTGATGCCATGTGCTCCCATCGGGCCTATACCGAGGGAACGTGAAGCGGCCAGAAGGTCGTGTTCGAGGGCTTCAAGAACGGGGTCTGGGTTGGTGGCCCCGACCGGGGTGAGCAGCGCGGCTTCCTTTGCCAGTTTCATGCAGAGGTCGGCTGTCCCGCCGATGCCGATCCCGATGATAGCAGGGGGGCAGATCTTACCGGCGTAACAGGCGTCTCGGATGCACTGGATTGCGAACGTCTTGATTCCGTCCATGCCATCTGATGGGTACATCATTCGGTAAAATGTCCCGAATATTTCGGAGCCACCGCCCTTGGGAGCCGCGATGATGTCGAGGCCGGCGCCGGTTTCAGCGAAGGTCAACTCGAGTTTCGGCATCCCCGGGCCGATGTTGTCTCCGGGGTTCGTGCGAGCGATCGGGTCGACCATTGTGGGGCGCAGCAGGTTCGCGGCTGTGGCTCGTGCGACAGCGTCCCGAGCCGTCTGTTTGAGAGTGCCGAAACCGCCGTTGATCCGGGTCTCGGGACCTGCCGTAATGAAGAAGAGCGGGAACCCTGTGTCGGCACAGACCAAGCCGTTTCCCTCCTCCGCGAGTTGGGCATTGTGCAGGCTGGATTCCAGCTGAGCCCGGGAAACAGGGTCGGTCTCCTCCGCCAAGGCGGCCTGCAAGGCGGCCTTGACATCCGGAGGGAGACGGGTCGCGGCTCGGCGTGTGGCTTCAAACATCGCTTCGGCGATCGCTGCGGGTTCGAGCATCCGGCTTTTCCCTTAGACGTGTGGTCTTGACAGTCAGAATGCGCCTCACCTTAGCCGTTCATGGCCAGATGTCGAAGAGCTGGGCGAAGGGAATTGGGCCATTTTCAGCTGTGTTGTGCCTTTTGGGCGGGTGGGGTGTTGCGGACGGGTTTCCGAAGTAACGTAGAGTCACGATCGTGGAGGAAGCTGTTCTCATGATCGCCGGACGCTTCGGGGCCCAGAGGTGACCCGAGTGGCGATCTTGTCCCACAGGGACTGATCTGGAGTGCCGCCCGAACATGCCGAGCCAATCTTCATTCGATGTTGTCGTGGCTGGCGCTGGCGCGGCTGGGGTCGGGGCGGCCCTGGGGGCTGCTGCTGAAGGAGCTTCGGTCCTGTTGGTGGAAAGTGAAAGCACCGTGGGCGGAGACATGCTCACCGGGCTCCCCATCCTTGGAGCCTGGAATTCGCGCGGGGAGCAGTGCGTTTCGGGTATTCTCCAGGACTTGCTCGACGAAGCCGCCGCCATGCCGGGGGCGGTCATCGGGCCGGTCTGTGACTGGCGGACGGTGTTCGGATTGTGTGTCTGTCCGGCTGCATTGCAGCTGGCCATTTTCGCTCTGCTTCGGCGGCGTGGCGTCGTCCTGCAGCTCAAGTCCACATTGACGGGCGTGAGCTGCAGGCGGAGGGCTGTTGCTGCCACAGCCATCTGCACTCAGCACGGAACCCGGACGTTCTCCGGTGGGGCAGTGGTCGATGCAACGGGTTCGGGACGAGTTGTTGACTTGATGGGTGGGACGTTGCTTGCCCCCGATGAGGGACGGAGGCCCCAGCCGGTCAGTCTTGTGTTCCGGTTGGCCGGGGTCGGGTTTGACCGTTTCCTGGCGTTCGTCCGCGATAATCCCGACGCTGCGCTCCTCGCCGAGAATCCGGTTTTCGGGGTGACGAACACTGAAGCGGCACAGCGGCTTCACGAGGGCGGGCAACCCTATGTCGCCCTCTCTGCCGGGGGAGCTCTGCTTGGAGGGGCGATTGCTCGAGGGGATGTGCATCCGTGCACGGCATTCTTCATCACGCCGACTTCAGTCGGCCGGGGCGAGGTCTGTGTCAACGCCACGCGCGTGGGGAATTCGGGTGAGGATGCGTGGCACGTGTTGACCGAACTGGCGGAGCAGGTTTCACGCAGTGCCGCCTTCCTGAATCTATGCGTTCCCGGGTTTGAGGCAGCAACAGTCGTCTCCGTCGGCCACCGGCTGGGAGTGCGCGAAACGACGCGGGTACTTGGCGAGAAGTGTCTCACCGGGAAAGCCGTCCTCAACGGACGTAAGTGCCCGGATGGCGTTGCCAAAGGGGCACATCACGTGGATCTGCACGGTGGCGGGACAGATCAAGTACGCAAGCCGATCAGAGAAGGCCGCTCGTACGACATCCCACTTGGCTGTTTGATTCCCCGGAAGATGGACAATGTGCTGGTGGCGGGGCGCTGCCTGTCTTCCGACCGCGAAGCAAATGGTTCGGCACGGGTCATGGGGACCTGTCTTGCCACTGGCCAGGCGGCGGGAGTGGCCGCGGCACTGCTTGCCGGCGGAGCCGGCGGCGGCAAGGCGCGATCGATTGACGTTGCAGACGTTCGCTGCCGGCTGCTGGCGCAGGGCGCAATTCTCGACGGCGTGCATTGAGGGAGTGTCCGGGATGCGTCAGCGCCCGGCCCGTCAGGGGCGTAGACGAGACTCTATGGCGTTGTTTCTGGGGGCGCGTCGGGGAGGAACATGACCCGCAGGTCAGCGGGTGATTTGGTCGTGTAAACGTCTTGCCCGGAGCTGTGCTCAACGGTGACGCAGATCACCCCGTCGGCTTCGGACGCATTGATCTCTTTCACGGCAGGGGTGTCCCCGGTTGCTGCGGGCTCGAGGACACTGGCGAAGACCACATCTCGGCCATGCCGCGTGAGAATTGCCAGCGGGACGCGGTCTGTGACGGATGCACCAACGCCGTGGCCTGTCGTTACCATCGTTCCCGGAGCTGCCGCACTGAGCAGCTGAAGCGCGACACCCTTTCCCGGGAAGGTGATTCGGATTTCGGCGTCCGAAACTTCGCTCGCGGTGTCCTTGATGTACTCTCCCCCCTCCAGCTCCCCTAGGATGACGTGATCACTTGCCAGGCTGCAGTGGGCCTCCCGGCCACGATTGTGGTACATCCAGTCGTAACGGTGTTTCCGGGAGGCACGCAATCGGTCCACAACCAGGAGATAGCCCGGGCGCTGGATCAGGAGCCGGCTGTGACGGACACCGCGGTATGCTTCGTTGCAGGTTGCGGCAACTGCGGCATAGCCGGCCTCTTCCCGGAACAACGCCAGGCTGCCGGTGGCCGCTTTCTGCGAGACGCCATCGACCAAAACGGCGTTGTGCGAGATCGTGGCCTTGTACCACTGCTTGTGGATGGGGAGGCGGTAGGCCTGGCTCCTCGCCCGGCCGGGGTCGACTGCGAGCTCGTGACCGTAGGCGAACATCACGAAACTGAGCTTGTCAAAGTGCCCGTGGAAGCCTCCATACGGCGAGAAGGTGAATGCCGTGGTGATCCCCGCCTGTCCCCCTGTGCGCAGAATCGCGTGACCGGTCTTCTCGAGCACGGTGCTGCCAAGGGCGTGCTGCGGAATGGCCTGGCTCAGATCCCGGCCATGCATCACGTTGTGCCACGATGGTGTGTTCCCTAGGAGCTTCAGGTAGTTGGTATCGTGGAATGCTGCGTAGGCTGGCTCGAAGAGGGCTTGGCGCCCCTGAGCTCGGGAGTTGACGTCATCTCCGAAGCGCGGGAGGGTGCCGTCGGCCATGGTGTAGAGTGTCGGCAGGTCGAACAGGCTCTTGAGTCGCGGATGATGCCATACGTCCAGCCCTACGCGCCGGGCAGACTCGGCCGTGATCACCAGTGCACTGAGAGAGTAGAAGTGGTAGCCCCAACTGTTCTCGTACCACATGCCATCTGAGGAGACTGAGTGGTCGAGTTGGAACAGGAACCCGTTACCCGCTTTCTTGAGCGACTTAGCCGTGGTGTTCGCAGCCCATGACATGGTCCTGGCCCCGAGCCGCAAGCGCGACTCCCCGTAGATCGCTTTCCGCATCCACGCTATGTCGTGGAGCATGACGCCGCCTGCGAACATCGCAGCGTTGTGCCACGTCTGCCAGTTGTTGACGCCGGCCTTGTACTTGTCGATGTTCTTGAGCATCGGTTTGATCAGCTTGCCGCGGATAGCCCTATGCCTGTCGGGTGTCATGGCCGTGGAGGAATGGATCAGGTCATAGGCGGGGGCGAGGTAGTTGGCCATGCAGGATGCCTCACTGAGCGTCTGCTCGAAAAGCCGCCCCCCGGAGATCTTTCGCCAGACGACGTTCCACCGTGTGTTGGCGTGGTAGGGGTATTTCAGGTAGCGCGCAGCGTATCCGCAAAGCACCTTGGCTGCATATTCCGCATACGCCTGATCGGTGGTAATGGCGTAGGCCCAGGCCGAGTCGAGCATGCGTCGCAGCAACGCGTAGTGACGTCGTGTGAAGACGACGTCGTCGAATGGGTAACCGGAGTAAATTTTGGCGCAGAGCGGACACTTGTGGTGTGTGTCATCGACCGTCTTGAGCGCCACCTGACATGCCTCGCACTGGTACCACTGATTGTGGTGGCCACCGCGGGGAGGGAACTCAATGCGGGTCGCGATCGCGGACTTCGCGCGTTTCACGGTGCTCGCGACGGCCTTGTGTCCTGCCGAGGCGGGAGCTCCCCAGGCCGTCTGCAGTCGCGCCAGTTCTGCGGGCGTGCAGGCGAGAGTGGGGTGTCGCATGGGGCTGGGGAGCACGATCTCAGGAGGGGACCAGGGGGCGGGCGTCGATGCCGCCTCCAAGCGTGTTACTCCAGCCAGGGCTGCCATCAGGAGGAGTGCGGTGAGGAACAGAGCATGGACGGAGAGACGGGCCGAGTGATTCGCCATGTGGACACAGCTCCTGTACGTTCCTGTGCGTGCGGGCTAACAACATGCCCATGTCTTCTGTGGAACACAACTGATTGAGGTAAAGGCCGTGGCAATCGTGAAAACGAAGGTTGGTCTGTTGGGGTGTGGAGGGATTGTCGGCGGCCATCGTCAGGGCTTTGATGCTGTCAGCGACGTGTGTGAGGTCGTTGCCGTTGCCGAGCCGCGAGCGGAACGGCACGCTTTCATCACGGACGCCTTCGGACCGGGTGTGCAGATTGTCTCAGACTACCGCGATGTGTTGGCGATGGCGGAGATCGAGGGCGTCGACATTGTCTTGCCTCATGATCTGCACATGCCGGCCACGGTTGCAGCCGCAGAGGCAGGGAAGCACGTGTTGGTTGAGAAGGTAATGGCCCGGAACGTGTGGGAATGCGATCGCATGATCGACGCGTGCGAGGGTTGCGGCGTTTCTCTCACGGTCTGCCACGATCGACGCTACAACAGTCAGTGGGCGGCGCTGAAAGAGGTCGTTGAGACGGGGGCACTCGGGGAGATCTTCTTCTGGAAGCTTGACCACAACCAGGATGTACTTCCGCCTCCGGGCCACTGGATCCGCACCTACGATGGTATTGGCGGCGGGGCAATCATGAGCTGTCTCACGCACCAGATTGACGCCCTGCGCTGGTACGGTGGGGAGGTGGCGAGTGTGAGCTGCATGACGAAGGTCATACCCGAGAGGATGGAGGGCGAGTTTCTTGGTATCATGAATGCCCGAATGGCTTCGGGGGCACTCGCTGAATTGTCGATCAACTGGTGGACGCAGTCGCGGAGTGGACCGCATGCGCTCTGGTATGAGATGGTCCAGGCGTGCGGCACGCTGGGAGAGGCCTACTATCAGCACGGAAAGGGCACGTTCGTCAGACTTCATGATGTCGTCGATGACGCTGTTCGGGCTCGTTTTGGCGATGCCGCTCTGACCGGCTTTGTCGAGGTCCCGAACGATGGGAAGAGTGGACACGTTGGCTGCATTGCGGAGTGGGTGAAGGCCTTGCGGGGAGAGCCGACAGAGATCCGGACGAGTGGTCGGGTGTGCCGGGGAACCGTCGAGGTCGCGGAGGCCGCGTATCTGTCGGACCGGGAGAAGCGGGAGATCGCATTGCCGATCGAGAGTGGTCCGTGGATCGATCGCTCCGATGCGGAACAGATCCGGAAGCAGTTCGAGGCAGACCAGTCCGGGCCGGAACAATGGAATGGCGGCAAGCTGTAGAGCCGACGTTGGGAGTTAGACCATGCGCATTGGGATCGACACGTTCAGCATCCGCGATCTGAAATTGGGGCCGTTCGAGCAGTTGGCGTGGATTCACGCCCACGGGTTCGAGGGCGCTCAGTTCGGTGGACTCGGGACTGATGTCGGCCGACTCAAGGAGATCCGGGCTCAAGCCGATGAGCTTGAGCTCTACAGCCACACATCCGTGAGCAGTCCCAATTGGCGAATGGGGACAGGGACGTACCAGGACTGTCTGACCGCTCTGCGTGAACAGATCACGTCCGCGGCTGAAGCCGGGTGGCATGAACTGCACACAAGTCTCGGGAGCGATCGGAACCGCTACCGTCACGAAACCTGTACCTGGAGCGCCCAGTTGGAAGGAGCGGTTCGGGTTCTGCGGGAACTCGCTCCTGTTCTGAGAGATGTCGGCAGCAGAATTGACCTTGAACCACATTTTGACACAACCACGTTCGAGCTCGTCCGGATTGCCGAAACGGTTGGGTCGGACATCTGTGGCATCTGTCTTGATACGGCCAACGTCATGCTCTTCGGTGAGCACCCGATCGATGCCATTCGGAGGGCCGCGCCCTACACGCACCTGACCCATCTCAAAGACGCATTTCTGTTCTTCGGAGAGCAAGGCCTTCGACGCCAGACTATGCCTCCCGGAGGCGGCGCAATCGATTGGGAAACAGGACTCTCGATTCTGGCGGAATTTGAGCCTGATCTTCCCCTCTCGATCGAGGACCACAAGTGGTTGTTCGGAGCTGAGATCTTCGAGCCGTGGTGGCACGCTGAGCAGCAGGATCTCTCCCGTGAAGAGCTGGCCCGTACAGTCAGCCTTGCGGCGCAGGGACAACGGGAAATCCTGACCGGCGTGAGACCCGATCCGGACGAATACGAGACCATTCCCCACATCGATGAGGTCGAGGAGCGCCTCGCGGCCGGACGAGATCACTTGCGTGGCGTCCTGGCAAAATTGGCGGGGAGGGTTGAGTGAAGGGGGAACCTTCTTGATCCGGCAGTGGATCAGCGTGGAAGCGAGAGTACGCCGCACGGGCCCCGGGCGGCTGCCCAAGGTAGCGATTGGGGGCCATTCGCCGTACAAGAGCTCCGCTCACTCCTGACCGGCGGCAGGGAACAACGGTTCCGGGTATCACTCCTCGCGAAGCTGAAGTCTCCCCGCGTTCCACACCTGCCAGTTCGCCCCGAGAGCTCCGGCCCAGACCGTCCACGTATCGTTGCTGCTGACTGCTTTGCCTGACGTGGACTGAGTTCCCAGCTTGCGCACCCCGATGTTGAAATTGCAGAACCGAGTCTGTGCTGGGTCGATGCACATCAGTGCGAGGGGGATTTTCCATTCGGCCGTCCATTGCCCGGGGGTGTCCGACACGACGGCGTACTGAACGCCATTGCGCAGCCGTTCGGCGTGCCTCTTGGGAAGCCCTTCAATGCAGATGCTGCCGAATTTCCCCGTGGTGTTGCCTACAAGGTAGAACAGGGGGCCATGCGGCTTCTCATCGAGCCACCAGCCTCCGGTCCCCACGCCTTTCCTGCCCTCGACGATGATCTCCATCATGTCCCCGCCCCACCAGGTGTCTCCGGTCGCCAAGGGGATGTCCGGGTTTACTTCATGCAAGAGGCCGATGCAGAGGTGTGTGCTGTCGCGTTGGATCCATGCGTAACTCGGGAGGGCGACTGCCGGCTTGTCGTCGGGCGTCCTGACCAACGGGGTCGCCTTCGCGCGGTCGAGTCCATTCCATTCGGCGGGAGTGAGGCGTCCGTCGACCGTGATGTCCCCAGGGGAGGGGAGCGCTCTGCAGACCGGGAGCTTGGCTTTCACGCGCTTGGCGGCGAACACGTTCTGGTGGTTTCCGGATGGGTGTGCGACGGGCCAAGTGGCCCGAAGCTCGTCGTTGTATAAGCCAATCCGTTCGAAAGGGATGGGGTCATACTCCGTGGTGACCAGGACCAGGGAGTCGGGCTGAAGGCGGAGGTCTCCGGCGTCCTCGTTGCGGAACCGGGGATCCCGGTCCTCCCAATTTCCTTCAATGCGCGCCATTTGGTGGGTCTTGCGTGAGCCGCTCAGGAACTGGTCACAACGCACGCTGATGTTGCGGGTAATTTCGTTGCCGACGAGGAAGACGGAAAGATCGGTGGCCTTGGCGGGGAACGTCTGTAGTCGCGGGTATCGCACGCTCCATGGCGGTTGGTCCACGGCCATTTCCTCAAGATAAGCATCCAGTATGTAGTTGGGGGCTTTGTTGACTTTCTCATATACCCACGAGCGATCATGAAGATTGACGGCGACCGCACAGTTGTGGAACAGGTTGTTCTCGACTTTGTTGTCGGGGCCGCCGGAGAAGAAGGCTCCGCTCTTGGTGGCACACCGCTCGAAGACGTTGCCGAACAGTGTGATGTCCCCATTCATATGATCGACATGAAGGGCGTGCCGCCCGGTGTAGGCAAAGCGCGTGTAGGTCTCGTCCCAGCTCAGATCGTGCCAGTGGTTGTAGCGGACCAGCTGACCTCGTTCACCCAGGACGCGCTTCGAGCCGTACATGTAGTACGAGCCCATTTCTCCGGCTTCGTGGCAGGTGTCGTGTATTTCCGTGTATTCGAGGATGTGGTCATTACCGGTGACTTTAATCGCTTGGTGTGGTGCATCGTGGAGTAAACAGTGCGAGATGCGTGTGCCGACGCCATCTTGGCAGACGCCGGCTTTGTACCCGGAGCGGTTCCAGCGATCGAAGTGATGAATGTGGCAGTTTTCCACAACGTGTCCTGAAGTGGCCAATGTCTGTGCATCGCCGCCCTTCATGAGTACTCCCGAATCGCCCACGTGCTCAATGTCGCAGCCGATGATCACGTGGTTCCGGCCGCCGTCAACGATGACTCCGGAGACTCCCAGGTCGCGCAGAACGCAGCCTGCCAAGATGACGTCCTTTCCTCCTTTGATCACGACCCCGTCGGATCGCGTAGCTTCCAGTGTCAATCCTCTGAAGGCGACGTGTGACGTGTCGCGCGTTCTGAGCAACGGGCTTTCGAGCAGGGAGAGGACGACTTCACCCTTTGGCATTGCGGATATCGGCCAGAAGAAGAGCATGCTGCTTGCTCGGTCAAGGTACCATTCCCCTGGGGAATCGAGTTCGCACAGGAGGTTCAGCGCGTAGTAAGGAGCGTCCTCAATGAACCCTTTGTATGGGGGCATGGGGTCGGCGATGCGCAGGTGGTGCTTCCCGGTGTTTATCGAGGCAACCCTGAGGTAGGAGCCGGCGTACATCCGGGCCCAATAGCCGTAGAGGATGATCTCCGGTTCGTCTGTCCACGTTGCGTGCCGGGGATCCCCATAGACGAAGCCATTGGTTCGGTCGATGGTCTTGTTGACGAACTCCCCCACATTCTCGCCGATGAGTTCGCTGACGGTGGTGAATCTGTCGGCCATGCTTGGGGATTCGTTGGGCCAACGAGCCAGCGGCATGGGCACTCCGTCACAAAACAACTCCAAGTGCGCTGGAACGGGGCCCTTGCGGCTGTACCCGCGGGGGTGGAAGGTCCCGAGGTTGGTGATCCCGGCCTGCTTCAAGTCCAACTGCAGGACATGTTCGTGGGCTGCCTTTGGGATGCGCGCCAACCCGGTCGGGTGCGTCAACGGGATGAAACCGCTCACTGCACGGCCGCCGCGAAGGACGGCGCGTTTGCCTCGTTCTGCGCGGTAGACAATGGGGCCGTCCGGTGTGCCTGAATCCCGTGCATCCAACTCGAAGGCGGTGACGCGTTCATGGATTCCGCCGGCCAGCACGACGGCCATCCCCCCGACCGGGGGACCTTCTGTTTGCCTGATGGCCCTGATCGCGTCTCGGGCTCGCTCCAAGGTGCGGAATGGCCGTCTTCGTGTCCCGGAATTTGTGTCGTCTCCTTTTGGGGCGACGTAAAAAGCGGGGGATGGTCCGTTCAGGCGATTGATTCGCCGCCGCCGCAGATCGTGGAACGGCCCACCATCCTGCAGACCATCCAAGTCGTCGAGGCGCTGAAGTGCCTCGACACGGAAGTGTTCGTGTTTCCCGGTGAAATCATCACGGAGTCGCGCATAGGCACCACGAGCGTCTGCATAGCGGCGTTGGTCTGTGAGCACCGCAGCCGCGCGGAAACGTGCGGCTGTACGCATGCGGTCGGGAGCCGTTCCATTGGCGGCAATCGCTTCGTAGGCCGCGTGGGCCTCTTTCCATCGCTTCTCGCGACGGAAGCTGTCACCTTCGGCCAAGGACGCCCGTGCCCTGACAATGCGGACAGTTCGTTCCAGCCCCTTGCTCTCTCTGAGCTGGATCAGCGGTACGAGGGCAGCCCGTGTCCGTCGTTCGCGAGCAGACTTCCCCCGTGCTTCCTGCGCAAGTTCCAGAGCATGCCTGAGGCATGTTGCGAGTGACTGTTCCGACACTCCGCAGGGGTTTCCCAGTGTCTCAATGAGGCCGTTGGGCAGGACGCTGGCGAATATCCCCACATCAGAAATAGCGAAATCCATTACTCCCAGCCCGTAGCTGCACTCACCACAGCGCAGAGGCGTGGATTGGGTCGGGACCGTGTAGGTCGCCTCAATGGCACCCTCCGACTGAACTGTTCCGTCGAGCCAGATTCGGGCGAGGGAGCCATCCCAGGTACAGGTGACATGATGCCACTCTCCGTCAGCGACGCTGCCGTAGGCGGTCACGGACGACGCTCCGACTTCGGGGCGCCCAACGCTGAAGGTCACTCCTCCCGAGTCAGGTGAGACTGCGATCCGCCACCCATCCCACCAGCCACTTCCCACGGCCATGACACCACCGGCGGAGCGTTTGTGTCCATCCCGGTCCACACGCTCGAGATCGTGGTAACGGAACCAGAACACGACAGTCCAGCCAGTCTCAGGGATATTGACCGTTTCGCCCGAAAGCGTGCCGTGGAAGAGCCGGATCGCCGTCTGTCCATCCCACGGTCCAGGCAGGCTACTCATGGTTCCCTGTTGTGGACCGGGAGCGAAGGAGAACGTACTTCCCCCCATGGCCGCCGCATCAGTCCATTGGATTAGATTGTCATGCTGCTTCAGCCCGTGAGTCGTTTGCCTGAGTACGGCTGCCGCATTGACCAGCTGGGGTGTTGGCGGAGGCGCGGCCAACGTGGCTGGGCACCACAACAGCAGGACGGCGACCGCAAGGCAGGCAAAGGGCAGGGCAGCATGTGGTCGGGGGTTCACGGCTTGAGTCTTTCCTTGATGGTTGCGGGCGGACTACACACTGTGGGCCAGGAAATCTGCAATCAGATCGAGGAGTTCGTCAGGGTCGGGAGCCACTTGGACTGGGACTGGCAAGTCGCCCTGGAACCACTCTCCGTACCGTTTGGTCACGATGCGTCGGTCTGCAATGATGACGACTCCGCGGTCGCTGCGGTGGCGGATCAGGCGGCCGAATCCCTGCCGGAAGCGGATGACGGCGTTGGGAAGACTGTACCCCACAAAGGCGTTCTCGCCTTCCTCCTCAAGGCGCTCACACCGTGCTTCGATGATTGGATCAGTGAACACGGCGAAAGGGAGACGGGCCAGAATCAGGCACGAGAGGCTCTCACCGGCGATGTCGACGCCTTCCCAGAATGAGTGCGTGCCCATGAGTACGCTCCGGAAATCCTCTTTGAAGCGTGCCGTGATGCCCTCCCGGGAGCCGGAGAGTCCCTGGGCCAGGATCGTCCGTTCCTGTCCGCGAGAGCTCACAAAGAGAGCGTTGGTCGCGTCCCGCAACATGTCGTAGCTTGTGAACAGGCCCATAGCACGCCCGTCTGTTCGCTCGACGATGTCAGCAATGAGACGCCCCAGTTCGGCGGCATAGTGTCCGTCTTTGCGTCCGGGCTCGGGCAGGAAGGTCGGGACCAACACCAGGCATTGTCGTGGGTAGTTGAAAGGCGTCCCAATGGTGAGTCGGGTCATGCGTTCGGGATCGACGAGGTGAATCCCCAGCCTTTTTTCCACGAATGATGTGCTTCCTTGCACGGTGAGCGTTGCGGAGGTGAACACGACGGCGCGTTTGGCTGAGTACAGGTGCTCAAACATGAGCGGCGCCACGTTGATGGGGGCGGCCCAGGCTCGGGCTCCGCTGCGGGCATCCGCGGGGTGCTCTACCCAGTAGACGTAATCTGGACTCTTGGCAGCCAGCACCATCTCCATGTCCTGCGTCGCCTCGCCGTTCCACAGAACGCAGGCCTTGAGCTCGCGAGCGAGGTCATCCTGGTTGGGCAACGGAGCAGTGAGCTCTGCCAGTGTCTCAATCAGGCCGTCGACTGCCTCTCCCACCTCGGCAAGCGCCGCGACCACCGTTTTCTTGGCCGCCATGATCGGTTCCCATTTTTCGGGGAGGCGCCGTTCCGGCCGGAGGCGGCGAGACTGTCGGTCGTGCTCATGAGGCAGGAGGGCGGCAAGCGCATTGAAGAACGGATCAAGCGTCGTCTGGGCGTTGTCAACGGAGTCCCCTGCGGCAGCAGCGAAGGAAAGGGCAAGCTCTCGGGCATCGCCCCCGCAGTCGGGGGGAATCTCGGAAAGGAGCTTGGCGACTGTGGCCAACAGCCCGCGCTTGCGTTTGCGCCGTCCCGTCCGCCACAGCCGTCTCAGGACGAACAGGATCCGCCGCTCCGATACTTCCGCCGCCATGGTATTGGTGATCGCGTCCTCGAGGTTGTGCGCTTCGTCAAACACGATGTGTTGGTACGGGGGCAGGACGGGGCTTGCCAGCGGCATGGACATCTCACTGAAGACCACCGAATGGTTAGCAACAATGACATCTGCCGAAAGTGCTCGGCGGCGGGCTTTTTGCAGGAAGCACTTCCGGTAGTGCGGGCAGGCTGGGCCGGGACATTCCTCGGCGACGGATGTCAGCCGACTGGCCAGCTGACTGAGGTGTGGCCGACTGCCGACCACGCTTTCGGACACATCGCCGGATTCGGTCTTGCCGGCCCAGCAGACGACGCTGGCCATAGGCAGGCGTTCATCGCGTTCTAGCTCAACGTCGGCGTTGTCCAGGAGATAGAGTAGCTTTCTCAGACAGAGGTAGTTCTTGCGTCCTTTGATCAGAGCTGCCCGGAATGGCGTGTCCAGCGCCTTCTGCAGGAGGGGAAGGTCCTTGCTGAAGAGCTGGCTCTGGAGGTTCTTGGTATTGGTACTGATCACGAACGGAGTGTCATTGCGGAGCGAGAAGAGGATAGACGGGACCAGGTAAGCTAGGCTTTTGCCAATGCCGGTTCCTGCCTCAATCATGGTGTGCTTTGACGCATTCAGCGCTTCCGTGACAGCCAGTGCCATGTCACGTTGTTCAGCCCGGTATTCAAATGCCGGGAGATGTGTGGCCAGCAGCCCCGTTGGTTCGAACACGGCTGCTATTGCGCCTGTCCCGATTGATACGGGCACCGCATCCCCGTCTTCCGGGCCGCGCCGTTTGGGGAATGGGATGGTTGGGAAGAGCGTCGCCAGCGAATGCCCCCTTTCCTTGGGGCAAGAGCGGTGTTTCTCCTTACTCAAATTACGGAAGAACTTCTGCAGTGGATCGCTGCGGAGCGGAGTGAGAAGTCCACTGATCTGGATCAGGATGGGGAGGGGAAGGCGTTCTGCCGCAACGGAGAGTTCGTGCCACAGTTTGATGGTGAGGCGGGCATCGCCAAGGGCTCCCGGCGCATCGCTGTGCTCAAGCGAGGAGGCGTCGGCAAGGTGTGACAACGAGTAGCCGCCTGCGGTCGGCAGGCACACTCCGGCGAAAGCGAGAGTGTCCAGAATCCGGTTCTTGAACAGGTTGTCAGTAAGGCGCCGGAGCAGCGTGCGGAGGCCCTTGGCCCCGTGAGACACGCACAGGGCCTCGGTGGGGACGACGTCCACGAACTCGGCCATTACGGCGTCGATGGAGGGCTGTTCTGCCAGTTCCTCCCGGGATAGGCCGGTCTGACGCATCAAGGATGGGGTAATGGGGCCCCCTGGTCTTGGGACACGATGGAATGTCTCGGTGATCTGCCCCTCTTCCAAGACAATCGCGGCGATCTCAGTGACGGTGCGCTCGGACCTTCTCTTGCCCATCGTGCGGACGCATAGTGCCACCATGGTTCCTCCGGGTAAGGGGGCACGCGGGGATGTGGCCGAGGCTGGAGGCATTCAGTCCGTCCGTGGGTGGGGATGGGAAAACCGACTCTCAAATGATAGTGTATGCGCGGCGTGAGATAAGTCCAGTCGGGACCGTGTTCCGGCTGGCTCACGTGGCGGTGCAGCGTCGCTGTGGGGATGGTGGGGAGGGGGGGGCGGCACGCGGTACTTTGAGATATCTTCACTCGGAACGAGGTATGCAATGCCGACGGTTACTCCCAGTGGGCTCACGGGATATGTGAGATCGGAAACCCTAAGTGATGCACTGTTCGCCCCGATGGGCATCCTGAAGCGCGCTCGATACCAAACGGGACTGCAGATTCTGCCACATGACCACGGTGGCAGCTGTCAGTTTCTGCTCGTGCTGTCTGGTGAGACACACTTCATCGAGTGTGGGATTTCACGGTTTGTGTGCACTCCCGGCTGTGCAATTATTGTCCCCGCACACTGCGAGCACTGGTGGCGGATGGAGGAAGAGACCGTGTTGATGCAGTTCGACTATCTCCCTTTCAGTCAGCGCGCATTTGGGCACCTTGCCTTGCTCTTCGGCCCATTTCAGAAACGCTTGGTCGCCATCGACATGGGGGTTGGCGCAACAGAGAAGCTCATGAGCGAGATCGAGGGCATTTGTTCGGAGGGCATTCAGGTTGCCGCGGGGCTGATCTCAGCGGCTTTGTTGACCTTCCTGGCGCGGTTGGTCGACCACTCTCACGTCCTGACGGGCGAGCTCGGGCATGGGATGCACCCGGGCGTGGTGCGAGCGATCGCATACATAGACCGACATGTTCGTGACCCCTTGAGCGTGGACGAGCTTTCGCGCCACGCGCATCTTGGGCCCAGTCGGTTATGTCAGCTCTTCCGTGAACAGGTGGGGGCTGCTCCACTTCAGTATATCGCGGAGAAGCGAGTCCAACTGGCGGAGCGGATGTTGCTCAATCCGAGCATGACAATAGGGGAGGTGGCGCATGCCCTTGGCTTTAGTTCGGCGAACTACTTCAGCCGGTTCTTCAAGAAGCACTGTGGTGTCAGCCCTTCTGCTTCTCGAGTGAGGGAGGCGAAGCTCGATTCGGCGTTGTCCTAACGTGATCAGTGTATTGTGCTACAAGAAGAAGGATTGTGCTAGTTGAGTGTGCGCTATTTGTGCTAAAGTGATCCCGGTCCCACGTCCATAGTGCGTGGGTGAAACCGTGGTTCTTCAGGAGTGGCGACGATGTACAACGTGGATCCCAAGGCGGTCTTTGCGCATAAACGCGTGTTTGACAACCCCAAGGCAGTGGCGCGTATGGAACGCATGCTCGATGCCCTCGGGATCTCTCCCGCGGACGTCCCCCGGGTTGAGCTGGGTGACTTCGACGAGATCATGAAGGCCTGCGAGGGATTCGAGGCGCTGGCCACTGACGTGATTACTCAGGCTGGGCACGGGCGTTTCCGGTCCGGACACTTGCGGGTAAAATCTGCCCCGGTATTTGTCTTCAATACGTTTGCCTGGGACCACACGGAGCGCACTCCCGCTCCTGCATCCATCAATTCGCCGCAGGCCAGGACACTGTTCAGACTGCTGGACGGTGTTGGTGAGGATTTTGCCTTCAGCCGACGAGAGAAGCATGTGGCGGACAACTCGGCCCAATACATCTGCCAGGGCGGCTGGGGGATTCACACGTTGCGTGGTTGCCTGCACAAGTGTGACTACTGCTCTCAGTCGTTCGTCAATACCGTTCTTCTGGATATTGAGGACTACTGTGACCACCTCTCGGCCATGTTCATTCGTCGTCCGGAGCAGCTTCTCTACCGGTACGATCTGTTTAGTGACATTCTGGGACTGGAACCCGAATATGGGGCATCAGAGATGCTCGCCAAGTGCTTCAAGGACCACGGCAAGTACCTGTTGCTTTATACTCGAAGCGACAACGTTGAGTGGTTGGCGGATATGCCCCACCCCGAGAACACATTGCTCAACTGGACCCTCTCGATGGACACACAGTGTTGCACGATCGAGAGGGATTCCCCGGGGCTGGCTGCCCGCATCGAAGCGATGCGTCTGTGCCAGGAATATGGCTATCCTGTGCGGGCTGGTTTCTCTCCGATCATCCCGGTCAAGGATTGGCGGCGCGAGACGACCGAGATGCTGGAGATGCTCTTTTCGAAGGTCCAGCCCGAGGTGTTGCGGGGTTGGGTGCTGGCGATGATGGACGCTATCGAGTTTGAGATGCTGTTCGATGCTAAGGGGATGGATCAGGACATCATGCGGCGCATGCGTGATGCCGCACCCGAGCTCAACGGTAAACACCACGCACCGTTCCCCGTGGATGTGCGGGCGGAGATTTACCAGCACTATCTGACTGAAACTGAACGCATTGGTCCCGGGACGCCCTTCGCCGTGTGCACGGAGAATGTAGGGGTCTGGGATTTGATTGATGCCCAGGTCCCCATGGCGCGGGACAATATGTTCTGCTGCTGCGGCGGCACCAGTGTCCCAGGAGGATGGGATGCCGTGCGGAGCAGTACGGCCGGCAAGTAGCCGGCGTGCAGGGCTTCAGGCCGGGCAGATGCACGGCGGAAGTGCGGCTACTTCAGCCGTGCGGCGGCGAGTGGCAGTAGACGCCGGGCGATATTCTCCCCCATCTGGATCATCCCGTCGTCTGCAGGGTGGATGAGATCTGTGGTTAGCCCTCCCACGTCAGTGAGCATCTCGCGTCCTTCGAGCAGGTGGACGTTGGGGTGTGGGCAAGCGGCCACGGTCTCTCGGAGGATTTCCCGGAAGAGAGCGCCCTTCGCGGGTATGTCGTGCAGAGTTGGGTTCACATCCCGGTCGCCATAGAACCTGTAGAGGGTGATACAGGCCACGGGGCGAGTCGTGTCCGATCCCGCCACAGTGTTCACCACGTACGTCACCCGCTCGCGGAATTCTTCCGGTGTGAACCCCATCATGTTGACAGACAGGGCCAGGGTCGCAATATCCCAGTCGTCGCGGGAGGCGAAGTAGTCGGCAAACTCGGGTTCGCAATGGCAGGATCCGCCGACCCCGAAGTTCAGCAGATCGGCTCCCAGGCGGCGCGCGGTCTGGGCTACGTAAGAGAGGTTTGGCCAGGAAGCGGCAGAGCCGTGGGTGATGCTTGTCCCGTAGCTCAAGTAGCGCAGAGAAGGGAGTTCGTCCGTCGTTGGGGGGCGCACGCCGTTCCCCTCGACGCCGTGGTACTCGATCTGAGAGCCCCAAAGCATCAGTCGGCAGACCCGGGGTGAGAAGGGCATCCGCTGCTTCAGCAACGCATCGAGGCCATTGCTCAAGCGCTCCGGCATGGCCATCTCGATGGTGCGTGGCTCGGTGCCTACGGTGAACGGAAGGCCGTGGCGGAACAGGCCGAAGAAGGGCACGACTTTCACGCTCCCCTCCGTGGCCGAGATGGTGACCTTGGCAGGTCCTTCGCTAACGAACCTGATTTCGCTGCAAGCCGGACGTAATACGCGCTGCTGAGCTCCCTCGTTCAGGTGTTCCCTGACCGAGTCCGGGACGCGCTGGGGAAGGACGCCGCCGTGCTTCCCTTCCTTGAGTTCGGCGGTGTTGTGAAGCTCAACATCCCTGTAGACCATTCTGCAGCGCTCCCTCTTGTTCGGTCGTGCGTTGCCCGCTGGTTCAGCCGATTGGGCAGAGCTCGGCGTTGTCAGCCCTGGGCGATTTCCCTTGGCCAAAACAGCAGATGGAGGGTACCATACCGCGAGAGAGTACTGGTGACACTAACGGAAAGCGGCGGATAGTGGAGGGCTACGCGTATGGCGAGGCATTCCTGGATTGCGATTGCTGTGCTTTTCCTGGGGGGAAGCGGGCCAGGGCTGGGGCAGGACGTCACACAGCCCCAGCCGGAACCGAAAGCACCCTCGCTCTGGTGTAAACACACGATCCTCGTCTACATCTCGCCCTCAGGACGCGGCCTGGAGTTCTGGACGCCGGAGAACTTCGAATGGTTGATCGCCTACCGGGACGCGCACGGTAAGCAACAAGGCCTGTTCTTTGACGGATTTCTGTTTCTTGGTTTCGGCTGCAAAGAGGGACGGCACCTGCTCGGTGTATCCAGTAGGAAGCCCGCGATTGCGTCTGACTGGGATGATGCCCTGGGGAACTACCTGAAAGGGGTGGGGGTCCTGAGTGACACCTTTGGTCCGATTGCCCGCGGGTTGGGGAAGCCCGAGGCCCGGGCCAAAGTCATTCTGTCACTGCCGTATCCGGACCCGCGTCAGCATTTGTTTGAGTTGCCTGGAACGGGGGGGCTGGATTTCCGGATCAAGGAGCACCGTGAACAGGCGGTCGTGTGGTATGTCGACGAGGCGTTGAGGCGATGGCGTGTTGCGCGGGATCAGGGACTCCTGGCGCATGTTGAACTCGTCGGATTTTACTGGGGGCATGAGGGGCTCGCACGGGACGACGGGGATGTGGTCAAGACCGTTTCGGAGCACATTCACCTTAGGAAACGTCTGCTCCACTGGATCCCCAGCTTCGGGTCCGGCGCCGTCGATTGGGGGGCCCTTGGACTTGACTGCCTGACCCAGCAGATCAACTATCAGAATCCTCAACGACCGGGACGGCCGCTCGAGATCTTCAGGGACATGAGTGACCTGGTCGTGGAACACGGCCTGCATGGTGTGGAGTTGACCCCGACGGCCCGGGAAACACGTCTGAATCCGCGCATCTGGTGCTGGCATCAGGTTTTCCTGGCCAACCTGGATGCTGCGTTGCGGCTCGGGTGGCGGGATTACAGCGCGTTCACCTACTTCCACGGCAATGACATCCCGAAGATTGCCGGGGATCCACGGAGCCACGTTTTCTACGAGAAGCTGTTCCGGTGGACACAAGGGACGCTCTGCGGGAGTGATGTCGAGGAACTTGCTTCAGTGGTCATCAAGGAGCTCCAGCATCGAGAGCACATCAGCGCTCAGACGGCAGCTCACATCGATTCAGCCCCGACTGTCCTGGAGAAACTGCGTCGCATGGAGGAACCAAAGCTGGCTGTCCTCGCTCGCGAGTTGGCTGAACGTTTGGCCATGTACGAGGACCAGTCCGGGAATCTGTTGCCGGACGCTTCCTTCGAGGCCGGCCGAGGCGACTGGCCAACCTGTTCCCGTCGAGTCGCCCGATGTGATGACATGGCACGGACCGGGGCATCGAGTTTGCGGCTGTCAATGGGGAGAGATAGCGGGGGCAACATGATTCGGGAGTCGGCGAAGAGTCGGCGCGTTGCGGTGAAGCCGGGGCAGATGGTCCGGTTCAGTGCATTTGCGCGTATTCCTGAGCGTCTTCAACGCACAACCCGTGGTCTGATGATTGGGCTTGCCCGGTATCGCGGCGGGAAGATGAGCGTTGCCTGGACCGATTGCGAAGCCCATAGCGTCGGGCCAACAGATAGCTGGACCCGGCTTGTGGTGTATCTCTACGTCGATGAGACTCCCTGTGACGAGGTGATGGCCATCATTGGACTGTGTGGTGGAGGCACGGTCTATCTCGATGACGCCGAACTGGTCATTCTCGAGAGGCGGTAACTCCATGTCGATGGGATTCGTGTCTACGCCTTCTCAGCTCCAGGCTCCGGCTTGCCCGCGAGGCGCGACCTAGTGGCGGCGAGCGCTGTTTCTTGGCTCGGCGTTCATCATTCGACGAATGAGGCCTTCCTGTTTCCTGGCGACCCTTACGGGCGGACCATTCTTCGCGATTCTCCGCCCGGGCCGCCAACGACGATGCTCGGCATCGCCTTTTGCCCTCCCGGACGAAGCCTCATCGAAGACTGGCCCGGGGGTGGGCTCGCTATTCGCGCCCGATGCCACT
>JABHEG010000239.1 GCA_018676675.1 Lentisphaerota bacterium | reverse complement strand
GCTCAGCATAGTCCCCGAGCAGACCCATGGCATAGTTCCTATGCGGCGCCCCTTCAGGGCAAGGTCCATGAGGTGCAGATTACCTGGGGCGATTGCCCCAGGCTGGTATGCGGGGCGCCGTTGGCGCAGAAGACGAAAGGCAGAGAGAACGAGCCAGATGCGCGTGACCATCGAGTTGCTGGCCCCGTGATCTGCATGTTCTGGGGAAGGCGTGGCGACGGCAGTGCCGGTTGTTCGAGACGACCAATCTGTCTCACCACCGGGACAAGCCCGATGGGGTCGTGTCCCTGCCTATCTTGGCTGCAAGCACTACTGCTGATCCGGCGACATTTGATGCTGCGTTGGGCCGGTTCAAGCTTGAGGTGTCTGGTGTCTGGTGTCTGGTGTCTGGCTCCAGGCCCGAATTCTGACACCTGACCACTGAAACCTGCCCCCCCGATTGCCCACGGTCCCCCACTCGCAGACCACGTTTGACACTTGCCAGACCGGACCGGCTCCTGCTACAATGCTGTCAGGCGGCCCGGTGCCTCGGACGGCTAAAGGAGGGATAGAGCATGATTCACGTCAGACGCATCCGCAAAGGTGATGTGGCCGACTTGGTTGCGTTGCATGGGACGCACGGCCCCGACTGGGAGCGCCGCTGCATGTTCCCCGACTGGCCGGAACACGTTGAGAGTCGCCGCCGTCTGGTCGCGACAGAGTTCCGGTCCGCCGCAACCCATCAGCGCCTGTTCTGCTCAATGGCTCATGAAGACGGCCAGATCCTGGGCTGGCTCATGCACAGGCTGGTCGACTACCCAGTGTTTGACCAGCCCATCGGGCAGGTCATCGGGGAACCGATCGTCGTGGACTCAGAACGGAGCATCGGTGTCGCGACACGACTCCTCGATCACGCGCGCAAGACCATGGCCAAACGCGGTGCAGAGGTTTTCGAACTCCATCTGCCGCTTGACGAACGGGAGCAACGGTTCCCGACGGAATTCTGGAACGGAGCAGGTTGGCGCCGTAGCGAGACGGTCTGCTACTGGCAAGACCAGGCCGAATGCGGGGACGATGCCCCGGAGGTCCGGACCACCAGCCTTCTGCTGCTCAGGTTGGGATACCAGAACCGGAAGCAGGTCGGACTCCGGAAACATGGGAATCGGCTGATCTTGCAGTTCCCCGACGGGACCCGCCAGAGCCTTGGTGAGTACCTGAGCGCTGTCCCCGAATACGCCGAGGACAAACCCGGGCACGACGCAACGCCGGACGCCGTTCTGGACCGCCTGCGCCGGATGGCGGACATCCCGCCCGGCGCACAAGGCGAAGGCGTCACCCGCCTGAACTGCCGAATCCCGCCGGCGTGGGAAGCCTTGTTCAAGCTTGAGTCACGCTCAAAAGGCCATGTGCAAATCCGCCTCTCGGAACGCAAGGATCTGTGAACTGAACATGTACCGTTGATCGATACACTCTACGAGCTCTACATTCGGCCAGAGACGGACAGGAGCAAGACCCTCTCAGTGCTCTCGATGGCCGACGCCGAGTTGCCCAGGTCATAGAGCATCGGGAGCCAAATGAGTAGGTGAACCCGATGCTCATCAAGCCCACTCTGACCATATTGGGACTGCTCAACGTGGTCTCATTCCTTACCTACGTCATCGACAAATCAAGAGCCCGTCGAGACAAGAGGCGTATCTCAGAGGCGCGCCTCCTGCAGTTCACATTCATAGGTCCGTTTGGGTCAATCCCCGGTATCTGGTGGGCTCGACACAAGACGCGAAAAATCTCATACCTGGCGAAGTACGTCGCAGTTGTTGCCGCAAGTCTTGTCGGCCACCTATCAGTGCTCTACTACGCGTTTCTCAGCCCGTGACCTACTCCTGAGCTGCCGTCTGTTCCGGGCCGTTTTCCTTCCCTGGAAACGCCACCTCGTGGAGCCGCCGAACACTGTTCACGTAGTCCCGGACTTCATCGGCATCGACAGCCCGGTCCAACACCAGGACGTCATCGATGGTCATGGGGTGGAACAGCCAAGACGGGCCAAGATCGCACACGGTCATGTCACCTTCCCGGAACGGACGGCCGCGAACCGTGTAGTGACAGCGCAGTCGACCATCCCAGTAGACGGATACGTCGCTTGCGTTCGAGACCGTCATGAGAGCGTGGTGCCACTCCCGTGGCTCAAACCAGGCTCTACCCCGCCAGGGGTCGTTCCGGTTGGGAATCCCGGGAATGCCATGGACCTGGAAGACAAAGGTGGGTTGTTTGAGTGCGCACCACTGCCCCTTGCCGCGCACGAAATTCGCGATGTGGCCTCTGCCGCGCAACGCCATGAGATGGAGGCAGGTGTGCAGCTGCATGGGCTCGTCAACCCGGAACCAGAGCGACACGGTAATCGGCCGATGGGGGGAAAACGCAGGACTTTTCAGCCGTAGGGGCGTCGCCTTGGCCTCTTCGCGGGACAACGTCAACCCCTGCCCCGTCACTCCCGTCGACACCCGAGGCTTTCTTGCAGTCGTTACCACGGCCCCAATACGGTTGATCTCCGGCTCCGTGGAGCCCTGCTCGAACGCGTGGTACAGCGCGACGTACGGCTCCCAGGCGGGAGGAATGTAGGGATATCGGCTCGCCTCGTCCCCTGCCGCCAGAACCGGCAGGACCAGGCTGAGCACGACCACCGACCACACGCACTTTTGTGCTGGAATCCTCTCCGTCGATGGGGTCAGCCGAGAACGAAAACTGAAGGGTGCACAGACGGCCACGTGATCACTCTCCCGGACTCAGCCGCAGCACAGCCATGTCATGCAGCTTCAGTGGCAACTCAAACCGGCTTCCGGTCACCGATAGCGCGTGCCCAGTTTCCAGATTGACGACACCGAACCCCGCAGGGAGCCCCAGCCCAGCGGCATCGACCCGCAGGGATGCGATCACATCCTCACGGGCGTAACTGGTAACGACCACAACCGCTTCCTTACCTGGCACGGCATAGACGATACTCAGCACCTCCGGATGCTCCGACCGAACGGGCTGATCCCGTTCGTCCCAGTAGCGAAACACCTGCAGCTTTGGGTTGTCAAGAAGGTCCAGTACAGGCTGTGCGAGCGTCCGACACCGCTTGTGGCTCTTCTGCCACAGGTTCCCGAATCCGCCATACCCGTCCAGCTCGTGCACCAGACGCACAGCGGAGAACGTACGCTGGGTCCAGGGATCGTCCGCCTTGTTGCCATGGTCGCTCAACGGCACGGGCCAGACACCCGCGTGTTCGCCGGTCCCCATCAATTGGATGAGTTCACGCGAGTGCCGGTTTTGGACGTTGCCCTGCGAGTACTTCCATTCCCAATCGTACTGCACGGTCGAGAACGCCATCATGGGCAACGGGTTGAAGCTGGTCATGTGAGGGAAGACGATCGGCAGCATGCCCCGCTCATTCAGGTAGAGGAATGTGCGCTTTGAGAGTTCCCGCAATTCCCAGATCCCGGTCGACGGCATGATTGTGCCATCGTCCCGGCGGTAAGCAGCCGTCATTTCCGTATTGAAAGACGGACGCAGGAACCAGTTGTCCCAGTAAACGCCCTGGTTCCCCCCGACCTCGAAGGAGCGCCCATACCAGTACAGATTGTAGTCGATGTAAGAGGCGGAGGGAACGACCTTGATCTCGCCGAGCCCTTTGCCCTTGCCGATGCTGCGCAGATCCGTGAGGTTCCACTCGTCCTTGAAAGTCTCGAACTCCTCACAGCCCTGGTGGCTCGCACGATTGTAGTAAAAGACCATCTTCTTCCCGTAGCGCGACTGCAGGTTGTGCCGCGCGTGTCGCACCCATGTCTCAACCCGGGCCTCCCCAAACGGTTCGTAGTACTTGCGCCCCCAGTCGGTGACAGCCTTGATCGTCTCCCGGCTGAGCTTCTGCTCGTTCCCCTTGCGCAGCATCTCCCAGAGATAGAGATCCTTGCCGGCAGGATAGAAGGACCCGCAGGTCCCGATTGACAGCCAGTTGACGTCCGTCCCCAGCAACGTGTACTTGTCCCGCAGGTAGCGATACCGCCACCAGTGCTTGCCCTGCCCGGGCGCGACAAGACGCGGCTTCACCGGGGCAGCCAGAAGCCCGAATGTGATCGTGCGCGGCTCGGTGATGACAAGTGGCTTGTTGACCAGATGAACGCGGAGCACGACCTGCCCATTCTCACGGCTCACGTCCAGATTGGGGGTTCCCGGATCCCAACTCCAGCCACGATCATTCTCGGCAAACCAGCACAGCCCGCGTACCGGACTCCCCAGGAAGACGTACGGGCAGAAGTTGGGCGGCATGTCGTCGGAAGCCACCTCTGACCCACGCCAGACAGTCCCTTCTCCCGCGGGCACACGTTGCGCGACCGGAGCACGAATGCGATCGGCATTCGCGTGGATAAGCGTTGCCGACTCTGGCCTGAACGGAATGACCAGCTCCAGCTTGTCGAGGACCTTCCCTTCCGTTGGTTGGAGGGTGAGATCAACGCGGAGCGTCCCGTCCACGTCCCACGTCCCTGTAAACCCAGTTTGGAGCCCCCTCCCCGCGATCCGACCGGCCACCACCGCCCGGTCAACGGACGTTTCCTCGAACCGGAGGGCCTCCGCCGTCAGTGGGACGGCTTCGCCAGCGATGCTGGCCTCGTACCGCATGGGAGCGGCCAGGATTGACTTGGTCACTCCCGTGTGCGCGGAGGCAGCCTTGATCTGGTCCAGCAAGCCGCTGTCGTTGAGCGTGTGCTCTCGAAGGACGGTTTTCAGCGTACTGCCCGAGACCTCAATGGGAGTGAAGGGCGGGTAGACCTTCCGGCTACGCCCGACCGGCGTCTGTTCCCACGGGAACACCTTGCGTTCAAAGTGCTTCACGGTCTTCCCTTCGGGCACGCCCGCCCCCCTGGCCTGCAGAGAAATCTCATAGAGCCCATCAAGGGGAGGAAGGTCGACGACCTGCTCCTGCTGCCCGTCCCGAAATGCTGCGACATCGAAAGAAACCGCCTTGATGGTCTCCCTTGTCAACCTCGCGCTGACCACGGCCTGGAGCGCCTCGAGGGCGGCTTCCTTGGGGAGCCCGCGCACATCGGCCACGATTCGCAAGCGATTGCCATAGGGGTAGTAGGCGAACTGAAAATCGATGGGGAGTCGTTTCTTCTCGGCGCCGACAACCCACGCGTACGCCTCCCCTTTCGGCCACTTTACCTCGCGCTGGTGAAACGTCGTTTTCCCATCCGTGGCCCCCACGGTGGCCGTCAAACCGAATCTGGTTGTGGAATCATCCTGCGGGACCGGCAGTACGACCTCCTGCGTGCCCCCGGGCGCAAGCGTCAGTACGCTCTCCTTGCGGAGGGCAGGCATCAGGTTCCGATCAAGAAGGAGAGTCGTCTTCAAAGGCAGCGCAGCCACCCCGGGATTATGAAGAACGACGGTAGCGTTGAAGTTCGTCAGGAAAGGGTCACCATCGGCCCGGTACGTAACCGCTGGAGCCCCCGTTTTGACGAACCGAAAACGCAAGCCTGAATTGTTGTACTTTCCTTCCAGGCTGGACCACGCCCAGGGGTTCTTCCAATCTCGAGTCAGGTTGATCGTCCACACGCCATCCGTGGTCCTGCGCCCCGCTGCAACGGTCTTCATACCCGAAATCGGGATGGCACACTCGAAGTGCCACCAGCCATCGTGGACGCCATGGCTCTGTTGCCATCCTCCGCGCCAGCTTACCGCTTCATCCGGCTTGCCGAGGAAGTGCACATTGTATCCCCCCTTGCCGAGGGAGTTCACGAGGCACTGATAGTCCACGCGGTCCTCCGCATCCGGGGTCGGGCAAACAAAGACCTCGACCGCATCATCGTGCACGGCTTTGAGGGAGTCTGTGGCGATCTCGGCTTTGAGCGCTCCCTCATCGGGCATCTGGCTCTGGATGGCCACATAGATGTGGTTGTCTGTCGCGCCCACAAAGCCCTTCACACGTCGACGGGCCAGCTTCCCTCCCCACTGAAACCCATCGAATCCCACGGACACACGCCATTCCTTTGGCCCGATCTGTCCATCGATCACGGGCGCTTTCGACATCAAAGGAACGATGATCTCCGCAGCTCCCGAGACTGCGCAAACCGGCAACAACAGCAACAGAAAGGCCCGGATTCTCTGCTTCACGCTGCACATCTCCTTAACTTGTCTCTGGTCTGAGCACAAACCGGTTGGGTGCCCCCGCAAGGCCGCGACTCACGGGAGCGGTCTTCCACGGCGCTGGACACGCGCTTCGGCTCCGTGTGAACCAACTGTAGATGGATCAAGTGCCCCTGACAAGCGTCTCTGGAACCGGAGCATGTCGACTGCCTCGAGCCCAATCGCAGGCACATTGCTTGTGATGGACGTATGGTTACCCAAGCAGCTCGAGCGCCAGCAGAATGCGTGTTCGTTCCCGGGAAACGGAGGATGACAATGAAGTTCTACCTGATGACAGACCTCGAAGGGGTCGCTGGTGTGTACCAATGGGAGAGTCGTGACGACACCAGCTTGGAGAACCATGAAAGGCGAGTGCGGCAAAGGCGCTGGCTGGCAGAGGAGGTCAATGCGGCAGTCGATGGGTTGTGCGCGGGCGGAGCGACAGACATACTCGTCAACGACGGGCACGGAGCAGGCTACACTATCGACCTTGAAGTGGCCGATCCTCGAGCCCGTTACATCCATGGGCGAGAGCGTCCATTCTGGCTCAACCACCTGGATGCCAGCTGCCACGCTACCGGCATGATTGGGGGGCATGCAAAGGCAGGCACGCCGGGCGCCTGCCTGTATCACACGATGAGCACGGCCATTCGCGATTGGTCCTTCAATGGCCTGTCTGTAGGAGAAATCGGGCTTCAGGCACTGATTGCCGGCCACTTCGGCGTCCCGTTCATCCTGTGCACCGGCGACCTCTATGCCTGCCGCGAAATGGAGGCGTTGGTTCCCGGTTGCGTGACCGTCCCCGTAAAGGCCGGGATGAGCCGGCTGTCCGCCTGCACAGTGGCCCCGGCTCGGGCTCGGGACATGGTTCGCCGCGGCGCAGAGAGAGCGTTCGACAGCATCGGCAAGGTCGCTCCCCTGAAGCTGGAAACGCCCGTCGTGTTCCGGGAAGTCCGGGAGAAACCAACGTTCGATCAGGAGAACCCTCCCGCATTCAGCCGTGTTCTCGATGAGCGCACACGAGAGATCGAGGGGGACGACATCATCGACGTAATGCATAAGATCTACCCGCGGTATCAGCGAGATCGTCCCGAACCTGACTGGGATTGGCAGGCGCTTTGAGGGGAATCAAGGCTGGACAGGAGTAGTCAAGCAAAGGAAACGACCATGCACCTTGGGCCCAGACTACTGGGATGCTCCGGCTATCAGATGAGGAGATGTCAGTGAGAAAGAGCGCTGCGGCAGCAATCTGTTGCGTCTGTTCCTTGGTGTGCACAGCACGCGGTCAAGAGACGGTGGAGGGACGAATGACCATCCAGGGCAAAAACTCGAAGGTCACAACGAACACGTCCACTCCGTCCGTACAGCGACGCGACTGGTTCGGCATTCAGATTGTGGACAGACAGACCGGCCGCGGCGTGCCCTTGGTGGAGCTCAAGACGGTCAACCACCGCGTGTTCGTTACGGACAGCAACGGCTGGGTCGCACTTAACGAGCCCGGATGGGAAGGGACCTCGATTTATGTCCATATCAGCAGCCATGGCTACACCTATCCCACCGACGGCTTCGGCAACGCGGGAACAGCAGTGCCGGTGACGCCTGGCGGCCGAGTCAAGGTCGAGCTCGACAGGGCCAACGTTGCCGAACGTCTGTACCGACTGACCGGGGAAGGAATCTACCGGGACAGCGTCCTCCTGGGTGAATCCGTCCCGCTGGCAAAGCCAGTGATGAATGCCCGCGTTTTCGGCCAGGACACGGTTTTCGCCACCCCCTACCAGGGGAAGATATTCTGGCTGTGGGGCGACACGAACCGAAGCGACTACCCGCTGGGGAACTTCCGGACGAGCAGCGCGACCTCGCTTCCCCCGGGCCATGGCGGTCTGGATCCCGATCTGGGCGTGGACTACACGTATTTCACCCAAGCCAACGGCTTCACCAAGAAGATGTGCCCATTCGAAGGCATACCCGGAGGGCTTGTATGGCTGGGGGGATTGACGACGGTCGTGGATGACACCGACAGGGAACGACTCATCGCCGAGTATACGACCCTGGAGGGACTGGGGAAGCCATGTACGCAGGGCATCTGTGTGTTCAACGACGCAAAAGAGGTCTTCGACCCGATCCTTCCTCAAGAGAAGGGCGAATGGCGGCATCCCGGGGGACACCCACTTCGAATGCAGGATGGCAAGACGGAATACATCCTCTTCGCCAGCGCGGGTCCCTTTCCCACGGTCCGGGTTCCGGCCACCTACAAAGCCGTCTGCACGCCCGACGCCTATGAGACGTTCACCTGCCTGGCCGACGGGGCTCCATACGCCGACGCCGACACCCGCCTGAGCCGGGGTGCAGATGGCAAGCTAGCCTGGCGCTGGACCAATCAGGGAGCCCCACTTAGCCAGAAACACGAGAAGGACCTGATTAAGGCAGGTCTGATGCGCCCCGAGGAGTGTCGCTTCAGACTCGAAGACGCGGACACGGGCGATCTGATCCAGATGCACAACGGGTCATGCTTCTGGAATGAGTATCTGCAGTCCTACGTGCTCATCTGCGGACAGCGCTTCGGGCGGTCCTTCCTCGGTGAGCTGTGGTTCGCCGCGTCCCCCTCACCCACGGGCCCCTGGCGGAAGGCCGTGCGCATCATCACCCACAACGACTACACCTTCTACAACCCCACTCAGCACCCTTTCATGGACCAGGCGGGAGGGCGACACATCTACCTGGAAGGGACGTACGTCAACACCTTCACCAAGAACCCGATCAAGACCCCCCGCTACGACTACAACCAGATCATGTACCGCCTCGACCTCGCGGATCCCCGTCTGAAGCCGGTCTTGGAGTAGTACAACGCAAACGTCCCCCTGCTCTACCCAAGCACCTCGCGGAAGATGCGGACGTAGTCCCGAAACTGCTGAAGGGAACAGTCGGGGGGGATGCGATGATCCGGAAGCGGAATGTAACCACCTTCCCTAACCAGTGGCACGAGTCGCTGTAAGTGGGCTCGGACAGCATCCTCTCCCTGCGTGATAACATGCTTGTCCACACCGCCCATCATGCGCAGTTGCTTCCCGAAACGCTGCCGGAGTTCGACCGGGTCGGCACGCCATGTCCCGACCTCGATTGGGAAGACGATGTCCAGCCCTGATTCCAGCCAGCAGGGGATGAGTGCATCGGTCTTTCCGTCACTGTCCAGCAGAGCCCGTTTGACGCCCTTACGGTGGTAGAAATCGACCATTCGCCGGTAGTGCCCGTGGTAGTATCTACGGTAGCAATCGGGCGAAAAAAGCGGCCCGTTCCGGAAGCAGCAATCCTCAAAGAAATAGGCAAGATCAAACGTCACGCGGTCCAGCACTGGGCCCAGGAGTTCCATGAAATGGTCGGCGACTGTCTCGATGATCTCCTCGTAGAGAGCCGGATCATCGTACGCCAGGTAAGAAATCGCTTCAACCCCCAGCCATTCGCGCGGCCACGCGTACAGACTGCCGGCGAGGAATGCCCGCGTGGTCTCTCCCTCGTTCAGCCGCGACGCTGCGGTTTCCCAGCCTTGGGGCCGACGCCGCGAGTCGCTCGGATCCAGCATCCGCTTGAACTTACGCCAGGCTGCACGCGTTGGCTTCAATGCCTCTTCTATGTGTTCGGGGATCGTGCTTCCGCCCTTGCTCCGTCGTTGGATGGCCCCCAGAGACGTCCGGACGACGACAGAATCGTCGTCCTCTTCCAGGACCTCCTCCTTACGGCCGGAGATGGGACCGGTGCGCACCAGACCGTGTGCACCCCACATCCCCTGTTCCCAGTCGGCGTCGAGCCCGAGTTCGGAGGCCACGCCCCGGCCTGGGTCGAGTCCCTCCTGCCGCCACCGATGGAACGTCTCCGACCATTGCCCAAAGAACCAGGCAGGAACGCGGTCGGGCGATTCGTAGTCCATCACCGCGTGAAAACGCTCCCGATCGCTAAGCGAACCAGTTGTCCCGGATGTCACCATCAGTAGGATCCTCTTGCACACGAAACAGAGCCCCGCCCCGACAGAGCCGCGCCCAGCCTGAGCGGTCCGCTCCCGTAGGTCGCGAATGCGCGTCAAGTTAATGCGTCATCTACTCTTGGACAGCGCAATACACCACGACAGACGATGGCATCACAGCCACCGTCTACGTGGTCGCCCGTCGCGCGAGCGGTGGCCACCGGTGTCGCGAAGGTCAGGTGGGCTTAGTCACCTGGCATTCGCGACACCAGTATGTGGGGGGCCGGGGGAGCCGCTGCTCCCTCGGCGGGGCCTCGGGGCAGAGCCCGGGATCCTCGGCTGTAACAGATTGTGGCTAAGCTTGACGCGCATGCGTGGGCCCCGGCTCGGACGGACAGGCCCACGCACAAACTAAGCGGCCTTCGTCCCCGAATCCATGCGGCCCTTGAACGTCCTGTCGTGTTGCATACTCTCGATGACACCAACATCGATCCCTCCGCCGCCAGGAAACGGAGCATTCGGCTGTGAATAACGCCCTGACCTTCCCCAAGCTCTCCCGCTTTGATCGTGTGCAAGAGCCCTGCAATGTCGCAGTGCCCTTTGCCGCTGGGGTGCTGCCCACGGCGGCGGATTTCGTCATCCTCGACGACGGCCAGCCAATCCCGACCCAGCCGCTGGCCACCGCCTCATGGCCGGATGGTTCAGTCAAGTGGGTGCACGCCGACTTCCTGGCAAACTTGCCAGGCAACCAAAGCAAGACGTTCAACTGGTCCACGAACAGCCCGGCGGGACCGACTCCAGCATCTCCCGCAACAGCGGAGCGGGAAGCAGATACCTGCCTGCTGAAGACTGGCGCAGTCACCATCCGCCTGGGTGCTCCGGGGACAACGCAAGCCATCGCCGGAATCGCGATCCAGGGCTTTGAGCTAAGCTCAGACGAGCGGCCGCCGCCGCTCCTGTCGCTCCTATCTGAGCAGCGTAACTTCGGTGCTCACTGCTCGGCAATCGGTGAAGTTACAGACGACGTGCTTGGGCCGGTTCTGGTCGATGAATCAGGTACTGAATGGACTGCGGTCCTGGACGATGAGTGGAACATCCTGCGCGAAGGCCCCATTCATGTCATTGTGGAGGCCAGCGGGAAGCACCGCAACGCGGCTGGCGACAGCCTGCTGGACTTCGCGATCCGTTGCCATGTGTTCGCAGGGAAGCCGTGGTTCCAGGTCGATTACCGGCTGATCAACCGCGAAGAGACTGCTCACGTGATGCTCCACTCTCTCGGGCTCAAAATCAGACCAAGTGCACCCACCGGGGACGCCCACACGGCAGTCGCCACATCCAACTACCGAACCAGAATCAAGCAAGGCGAAAACGGCAAACAAGTGTCTCACTGCATCGACGCCGAACAGCTGGTCTACGAGGCCAACGAACAGGTCCCTGAAACGAACTACGGGACCTTCTGGGCAGACTGGACAGAGCCCAACCGCGGTGGACTGTGCGTCACCGTGCATCAGGCCCACCAAAATTTCCCCAAGGCACTCTCGGCCGATGGCAACGGCATCGACATCTGGCTCTACCCGGACCAAAGCCCCCCGCTCTGTGTCCGGCAAGGAGTAGCACGCACGCAACGGTTGCTGTTCCACCCCCACGGAGCGAATGTCGAGGCGGCGATTGATGACGTCAAGATCCGGAGCCTGCAGTTCCAGATGCCCGACCGCCCCATCCTCTCCGCTGAGACCTACCGCGACGCCGGCGTGTTCGAACCGGTCTGGATCGGGGAGTCAGTGCAGCGGATCGAGGCGTTCCTGTTCGACAGCGCCGACAACCGGGCACGCGGGTACGGCATACTGAACTGGGGGGACGGGCCTGATTCAGGCTACACGAATCAGGGGCGCGGCCATGGGAAGCCCGTTTGGACGAACAACGAGTACGACCTGCCCCACGCCGCCATGCTCATGTTTGCCCGAACCGGTGAACGACGCATGCTGGACTACCTGTTGGTCGCAGCCGAGCATCAGATGGATGTGGATGTCTGTCACTTCAGCGCTGACCCACTGCGTCACGAAGGGCAACTCGTCCACACGGCCCATCACGTAACCGGTGGCGTCACACCCTCGCACGAATGGGTGGAGGGGTTGCTCGACCTCTATCACATGACCGCCGATCCCACAGCTCTGGAGACAGCGATCGGCATCGGGCAGAACCTGAGGCGACACCTCGAACGGCCGCAGTTCCGTCAGGCAGCGGCCAGCAGTGCTCGCGAGACCGGCTGGGCCCTGCGGGCGCTCACCGCGCTGTACCGAGAAACCGGTGATGCGGAATGGATGGAGCCGGCTGCCTTCATCGTGGAGCAGTTCCAGACCTGGCAGGAGGAATACGGAGCCTGGCTCGCCCCCTACACCGACCACACGTTGGTGCGGGTGCCCTTCATGATCAGCGTGGCCGCCTCAAGCTTGATGCGTCACTATTGGGTAACCGGTGCCCCACAGGTCGGCGAGATGATCGTCGCTGCAATGCGCGATCTGATCACCCATTCCCTCAGGTCCGACGGCCGATTCTACTACAAAGAACTGCCCAGCCTGGAACGCCGGGGAGCCGGCTTCTACGTGCTGGAGGCCCTGGCCTACGCCTACGACATCTCGGGCGATGACGCCTTCATCCGTGCAGGACTGCCCACGTTCGAGGAACTCTTGGGAAGTCGGGCAAGCGGCACACGCGGCAAGTACGCAATCGACGATGCGGTCATCTGGGAAGCCGGTCCAAGCCCAAAGGCATTCGCTTCAACCTTCCCCCCCGTCGTCATGTTCGCTCGGGCTGCCGTCGACGCCGGCCTGCTGCAGTAAGAGGCTTGCTCCGATCTAAGGCCCGACCCCAAACCGGGCCTGGAAAGCCTGCCACACCTCGGGAGGTACGGGCGTCAGAGCTTCCCTGCAGACTTCCTCGACGTGATCGGGAGTCCCGGGGCCGATGAGGACGTGGCCCGCGATGGGAGCGGCCAATGCAAAGTGCAGCGCCAGGCGTCGGAGACTCAAGCCGTGCTCCCTGCACCACAACCACATGGCATGCGCTGTCGGGTTGTTTTCAGGCTCACCACCGGCCAGGGCGCCTGCACTGCACCCGAACACGCTGGCAAGCTGCACGCCCACATCGTGCCGACGCGCCAGCGGCAACGTCGTTTGGGCAACGGACTGATCCAGGAGCGTGTAGTCCAGATAGGTCAGAACGATGTCTATATGCCCAGTTTCAACAGCCTGGCGATGGAAGTCGTGGCGGCGGCAACCGAGCCCCACATGGCGCACGAGTCCTCTTTCCTTCATTGTGAGCAGTTCGTCGAGGGCATGTCCGGGTGCCAGGGGCACAGCAATGTCGGAAGGGTCGTGAATAAGCACCGCATCCAGGTAGTCGGTCTTCAGTAGTCTGAGGCTGTTTTCAACGCTCCAGCGCGTGCTCTCCGCAGAGTAATCGCCACGTCGGGAAGGGTGCGTACCAGTCTTGGTCTGCAGGAAGACCTTCTCGCGCCGGCCGCCCTGCAGGGCAAGTCCGATACGCCGTTCACTCTCCCCATACGCAGCGGAGGTGTCGAGGTAGTTGATGCCGAAGTCGATGCCGCAGCGGATGGCATCGATGGCATTCTTGTCGGTTCGGGTGGTCAAGCCCATTCTCGCACAGCCAAGACCGATTTCCGTAACCTGCATCTCAGTGCGCCCCAGACGCCGCAAGGCGAGCTGCTTCATGGGTTCCCATCTCCGAGCTGGTTCTGACAGGACTCATTCCCGGTGACGGGGAGGATGATAGCCTCAGATGACTCATGCGGCAAGAGACCGCCCGAGATTGACGCTGCCTTCAGAGCTCTGCCCCACAGGGCGGCGGTTCGTCGCTCTTCCGTCGCGACGTCGTGACTTCCCGGTGGCAGACTCAACACTATTGCCGGACACAGGCCATGCAATGCCTCAGTTACGTGTGGGGAGAACTCCAAGATGGCTCGACGGAGTCTCTCCCTCCAGGAATGCTCTGGCCCATCTGTATTCGATGGAGGGAGAGACTCCGTCGAGCCGCCTCACGTAACTGAGCGGCTACCAGGCCATTTCCCCCTCACGTTGCCGGGCTGCGACGCGGGCGGTAGATTCTGACAGGTGCTCCCGCACACGTTCGCGGAAAACGGGCGAACGAGTGGAAGCTCAACGTGACAGATGCATGCCGAACGAGTGGGTGCCACGCGTTCACAGTGGAAGAGAGAAAGCCCATGCTGCCACTCAAAGTGCACACGATCCTCTCGCTCTGTCTCGCCACCTTCCCAGGACTGTTCCTGAGCAGTGCCGTGGCCGAGGTATCCCCGGCGAGAGTCTGCACGGCTGTCCGGGCAGACCACCCTCCGCTGCTGGATGGCCGCTTGGACGAGCCCTTCTGGAACAAGACGACCGCTTGCGGCAGTTTTGCGCTCTACAAAGGAGAAGGCAGACGGGTGCGCAATACCACCTTCCGCATTGCCTACGACGACACCTGGTTCTACGTCGGTGTGGACTGTGTTGCCCCCAAGCTGAACGCCCTCGAGCCGCTGATCCGCGGCCATGATCAGGGCGCCTGCAACGACGATTCCGTGGAACTGTTCATCGACCCGGGAACCGGTGGCAAGATGTACTTCCACTACATGCTCAGCTACGCCAATGCCCGGGATGAACGACGCATCCTCGGAGCAGAAAGGGATCTCTTCTGGGACGTACCGTGGCGCTCGACCACGACCGTACGGGAAAACGGTTGGAGCGGGGAACTGGCGCTTCCACTCTACGCCATAGCCTCCTACGGGCGTCTCGAAGACATCCGCCTGAACGTGACGCGCAACCACCGCATGCCGGTTGTCGACGCACAGAACGTGGTGGTGGAGGAGAACCGTGAGCTCAGCAGTTGGGCGGACGTCGTGAAGGGCTTCCACGAGCCCGAACGATTTCTGCCACTGACCGGCATCACCAATCTGAAGCTGCAGGTTCCACTTCTGGCGCGAATCACTGAGGCCGGTGTCTCGCCGTACTACGTGAAAGATGGGCGTGGTCTCTACGACCTCACGATCAAACTGCGGACATTCAACCAACAGCGAGGCAGCCTGGAACTCGTGATAGCTGATCACCCGATAGTGGGCGCCCCCCAGACGATCACCAGAACGGTCTCGTTTGAGAATGAGAAGCCTGTCGTGCTGACCATTCCCGTTGCCGCGGGCTCGCTCTGCTCTCGCGAAGTGGCCCTGCATCTCCGCGACCCCGGACGGAACGAGGAACTCGAGACGTTCATCGTCCAGGATCTGTCAGCCCTGAACGTGATGACCGCCTTCCCCGATCGCAACTACTACACCACTGAACGCACCGCCTTTGCCGTCTGCACCCTCGGCCTCCCTCCTGAAGCCCTTACACGGATGGCACTCCAGGCCCGTGCGTCGGATGGCACCCCTCTTGGAGCCTTGGCCGCCCTCACTCCCGCGAGCGAAGTGCCCATCGCCCTGGATCACCTGCCGGGGGGCCTCAGTCAGGTCGAGATCGCCCTCTGCGAGAAGGAAGGCAATGTCTTTTTCAAAACCCATCTGAAGATCCTCAAACGCGTACCCAAACCAGACCTGGAGTGGAAGATCGACCAACGACGACGCGTTGTCCTGAACAACGGCAAGCCCTTCGTCCCGTTCGGGATGGTCATGTCAGGTGTGAAGCCCAGCGATCTCCCACCCTACCAGGAGCTGGTCGACAACCATTTCAACACCTTCCTGGTGTGGTCCCGCGCCAGCCCTGAGGGACTGGTCGAGTACCAGAAGAACGCGGCAAAACACGGGCTCTTCGTGATCTCACACCCGGACGAGTGTGTCCAGAACATTGAGTGGGACTGCTACAGTCGCTACAGCGGGAAACTGCTTGAGCAAGTCAAACGAGCGACCCGGCGCCAGAGTCTGATCGCTCTCAAGAGCGTTCTCAGCCTGCCGATCCCGATCTCCGAGCGCAACGCAATCTACGGCGAGTTTTATGACAAGAACATCGACCGCTGCCTGCGCGGCGTTGAGCTGACCAAGGAGTTCCCCAACTTGGCCGGCTATTTCATTCTGGACGAACCCATGTCCGCGAAGCACTTCGATCAATACAAGTTCGGGCAGGACTACTACGCCCGGCTGAATCGGACGGACGGGTACCACCCGGTGATCGTCAACTACTCAAGCCACATCCCGGAAGGGGACGAGTATGTGAACTGGTGCGACATCCTCGTGACCGACCCGTACTGGTCGCCCCCGGCCGCCCGCAATACGCGGAGCACCCCAAACCACGTCTCAAAGATCTGCTGGACCACCAACCAGCGCGCACTGCCGCATCGCCAGGCCGTCTGGCAAATCCTGGTGGGGCCGTTGTGGAGTGGCTGTCGGAAACGCCCTCTGAACCACCGGGAGCTCCGCTGCCAGACCTACCTTTCGCTCATCCACAAGGCGACTGGAATATTCTATTTTTCCTACTCCTGGGTGCGTCCCGCCGTGTGGGAGACCTTCCGGGGATTGGGAGCTGAGATGAAGGTCCTGACCCCGTTCATCGCTGGCCCCGAAACGGCAAGCAAGATTACCTACCGCAAAGCACTGATCAGCGCAGTCGGCGACGAACCACAGTTCCAGGACGATCCCTTCATCCCACTGAAGGAGGAGTATCCGGACGTGCAGGTCGCGATCCTGGCAGACGCGGCAGGGAAGTGCATGCTGCTTGCGGCCAACACACAGCACTTCCCGGTGGACTGTGTGTTCGACGTGCCCGGGATCACGGCGGCCACCCCGGCATTCGGGGACGAAAGCGTGACGGTGGCGGACGCGTCGTTCACAAGCAGACTGGAACCATATGCCACTCGCGCCTACCGCTTGACCATGGCCGGGAGCATCCCCCCAAGAACTGTCGCAGTGTCCCAGACCGTCCTGAAACGTGACCTTCCGAACGCCGAGACGTCCCTGCCCTTTGCCTGGCGCCCGGACCGCAAGAACCTGCTACCCAACCCGAGCTTCGAAGACGAGAACACCGAGGGTTGGCCGGACTATTGCATCGTGACTCAGGGCGTAACGAGCCAGAATCACGACGCTCTCTTTGGTGAAAAATGCGTTCGCTTCAACGCGGTCGAAGGGAAGTCCTACGAAGTCATGCATATGAAGTGCACTCCCCAAGTAGATCGGCCGACAACGCACACCTTCTCTCTCTACATGAAAGGTAGCCGGGACGGACTCCGAGCTTGGATCCGCGCAAACCAGCTCAATCCGGAAAAGACGTACGGCGAACACGCGACCATCCAGCTGACGACCTCCTGGAAGCGGTACTCGATCACCGGCGTGCTCCCCGCCAAGGTGGACGACGGATACTCGATGTTCGAAGTGCGCCTGATGAAGCCCGGCACAATGTGGATTGACGGCCTTCAGCTCGAACGCGGCAACCAGGCCACGGAGTACGCCGAGTGACGTCCTCAACGGCATCAATGCGTTATGCGGACATCATCGCCCTCTTCGGAGCCGCCATGCTTGTAGCACGGTGTGCATTGTCCGGCATCGTGTACGACACCGCCCTCGATGCCTACCGCGTCACCGACTTCCCTGCAGAGTACCCGTGCACGCCGACACTGCTGGCAGAGATGGATCGACTCCTCGGACTGGGCAAGGTTACCCGGGACTCCCAAACCGGCGTCTGTACCGTCAACTGCCGCCTGGTCATCGGCGCAAACGACGGCACCAGCACGTATTTCCAGGTCGGCTCTCCCGCGCTCCCCGGCGAGACGCTGGTCATGCGTGCAGACCTGTACGTCTGCCCCTACTACATCCCGGGCGAAAACCAATACCAGGAATGGTGGCACGCACCGCAACGAGTAAACCGACTGGCCTTGGGCGATGCCCATCAACCTGAAATACGGCCAGCCTTGAAGTTCGATTGCACGGGGCCAAAGCACCGATTCCGGTTGCTGACAGGCGTACGGCCTGAGCGTGACAATGCAGACACGAGCGGGCGTGGCGGACAGCTAATGGCGTGGAATGCCCTGATCACTGCGCTGGCCCCCTCCTCCGACCACAGCATCGACAGCCTGGTCCTGCGGGGCGACGGCTTTGTCTTCGTCAACTCCACGCTGTCATGGGTCAAGGGAATGATGCTCTACGGCGTGTCCACAGGATGGCGCCAGACGGTCCAGATCACCGACTCGACGTTCGAGCACGGTGATGCGGCCGTAATCGGCGGGAAGCTGGAACTGGAAGGGTGTACGTTGCGTCACTGCGGCACAGCCGTTCTGGACTACGGGAGTGTCAACGTCGTGATGCGGAACTGCACGTTCGCGAACAACCGCTGCAATTGGCACCTCCGCTTCCCCGGCAAAGCCCTGCCGACGCTGGAATGTGTGGACTGCACCATCGGTCCGCCGCAAGATGCCAACCAGATGCAGCGCCAGGAAACCGCGAACACGCGGGCATTGGCGAAGAAGGTGGGTACACTGCAGAATCCGTGGTTCGTATCGAAGCGCCACCTCATCGTGCGCGTGCTCAACGACCAGGGAGAGGCCATTCCAAAGGCAAAGGTCACGGTTCAGGCAGAACAGCCCGGGGCCGACATCGATGACGGCAGATGTTATCTGACCGATGCATCCGGCTGCACCTCATCCAAACCGGGGCCCAAGGCTCTCCTGCTCCCCGAGTACCAGCAGGCTGTCACGGGTGCACAGTCACCACCGACGACAACACCGTTCAGCTACACCATCAGAGCGGCTGCCGACGGCCGCACCGGCACTGTGACGGGTGTGCGCCCGGACAGCAGTTGGCAAACCGTCACCGTGACCCTGAACTGACCGAGGACGAACGTGCAAACCGTCAGCAATCCCCACACGATCACGTACAAGACGCTCCCGACGCAATGGGCTGAAGGCCTGCCGCTGGGCAACGGCGAACTCGGAGTCATGTGTTGGAGCAATGGCAAGCAGCTTCGCTTCACCTTCGACTGCGCCGATGCCTGGGATATTCGCTGCCGGAATGGGGTGCCGGACTACAGCTCCTTGAGTTACCAACGGATGCGCGACTGGGTGGCCACCGGAGACCTGGAAGCGTTGGCCGCCGCCACCACCTCGGGAAACAAGCCGGATCGACTCTGCCCGACCAAGCTGTATCTCGGCCGACTCGATCTCGAGGTGGAGTTCGACGCCCAGTCGGAGATGTCCCTGGACCTTGAAGATGCCTCGGTCCGCGGTGCCCTGAACAGAGCTGGCACAACCCACGCGCTGCATGCCTTCGTCTCCCGACGGGAAGACCTGTTCTGCCTGCGCATTGCCCCCTGGCCCGACACAGCGCGACTCACCTTCCGGCCCTTCTACGAAACCAGTCCCGAACTCGCAAAGCTGGAGCACCCGCCGGTGCAGGTATCCCGTGACGGAGAGCTGACCGTTGCCGTCCAACAGATTCTGCCGAACAGCTTCTTTGCGCTGTGCTGGAACGCGGTGGGTCCCGATGTATTCATTGCTCTCGCCTCTGCGGACTCCGCACAGCTGGCCCGGGAACAGGCTGCTTCTCGACACCCACACCGGCGGCGCATCCTGGATGTCGCCGAGCTGTTCAAAGGCCATGCAGGAGCCTGGGGTGACTTCTGGTCAGGGTCGAGCATCGCGCTGCCGGAGAAAGAGTCCGAGTTCCTTTGGTACTTCGGGCTCTATCTTCTCGCCAGTGGGGCACGACTCGGAAGCAAGCCGCCCGGCCTCCAGGGGCTTTGGCCAATGGATGGACGGACACCGCCCTGGGGTGGCGACTATCACACCGACATGAACGTCCAGGAGACATTCTGGTCAGCCTGCCCGACGGGTCATCTTGACCTTCTGGATGTGTGGTTGGAGTTCGCCTACGACCTGCTGCCCAAAGCAGAGAAGCTGACGCGAACGATTTTTGCTACGAGGGGCGCCTTCCAGCCGTGCGCCTTCTTCCCTGAGTTCACCGTGCTGTTTGGCGGGGGATGGGTTCCCGTCGCATTCGCCTGGAGCCACACAGGTTGGCTGGCGCACCTCGCCTGGTTGCGCTGGAGATACAGCAAGGACCCGGGCTGGCTCGCGCAGCGCGGCTACCCCATCGTTCGATCTGCCTTCCTCTTCTACTCGGACAACCTCGAGGAAGAAGTCGACGGCCGGTATCACATTCCACTCTCCAGCAGCCCGGAGTACGACGGGCCGGCGCCGACAGCCTGGTGCAAAGACCCAAACATCGATATCGCCCTCATTCGGAAGTGCTGCGATTGGGTCTGCGAGATGGAAACCGCGTTGGGATTCGGGGAGCTTTCCCCGCGAGCACGTGAAATCCACGAGAAACTCATCCCCTATCACCTGCTCGAATTCGATCATCCGGCATCTTACGTCCGGAGTGGCGCCCTGAAGGGGAAGTGCGTGCTGGGGCTTTGGGAAGACAAACTCCTGGACTATTCACATCGCCATCCCTCTCACCTCATGGCAATCCACCCGGCCATGGACCTCACGATCGAAGGTTCTGCCGAAGAGCGCGCGATCATCGAAGCCAGCTTCGGGCAGTACCTGTCCCTTGGTCAGTATTGCTGGGCCGGGCATACCTATGTTCAGATGGTCAGTATGGCAGCGGTCCTCGGCCGAGGCGAAATGGCACACAACTTCCTGCGCTGCTACCGCGACCGCTGGGTACTGCCGAATGGTCTCCACTTCAACCGGGAAATCGGCAGCCCCGGCAACTCGCACTTCACGTTGCCCGACGAAACGAAAGTCAGCGAGCAAGCCCCATTCACGGTCAACGAGAGCTGCGGGATCCCCTGCGGAATCAGCGACATGCTGATCCAGGGTTGGGGAAACTGTCTGCGCGTGTTCCCGGCTGTGCCGGCAGCATGGCAGGAACTCCTCTTCGTCGACCTCCTGACGGAAGGAGCGTTCCGGGTCTCAGGCCTGATGCGCGAAGGGCACGCCAAGTGGGTACGCATCACGGCGAGCGTGGACGGCCCGTGTCGCCTGCGCGATCCGTTCCACGAAGACGATCATGTCCAATTCTGCGGCACAGAGCCCCGCCGCACGGGAGACGTCCTGTCGTGGGATATGGCTGCCGGACAGATGGTAACGCTTTTCCTGCCGGGCTTCGGAAAGCTGGATTTGGAGCGGGAAGCCGCGGAAATTCGGGCATCTTCCGGATAGCCCTCCCCTGTCTAACCGAGCCGCGCACAGCGTAAACGGGCTTCCTGGCCGGGGAGCCCCCTCCCGTTGGTCAGGGCTCTGTTCCGAACCGAGCCGCGCACAGCGTAAGCGGTCTTCCTGGCCGGGGAACCCCCTCCCGTTAGTCAGGGCTCTGTCAAGACGGAAGCAGTCGTCCCCTCGTCCCGGGGACAGGCAGACTCACCGGCAGATGCTACAGTGTGCCGGCCTGTCGGGCGTGACCTGAGCCCGTGTGATTGTCGGCCCTGGGATTCGGAGCACTACCTATGACCTTCGAGATATCCCCCAAACCCGATTTCGCCGCAGCTGCAAAGCGCTGGGATCGCTTCTGGCGCGACGAACACCCACAACCGCTGATCGGTTACGTCCTGCCCAGGGAAGGCGTTGAGGAGACTCCCAAACCAAGCACCTATGCTCTTGGCAAGGGCCAGATCCGCTGGGGCAATCGTCAGGCCCTGGACCAATGGGCGTCCGAGCTTACAGCCGGGCGCCTCTTCTGGGCCGGGTTCCACGGCGGCAACCGGGCGATCGTCGAGAGGGCTCTGAGCGACTACGCAAGCTGAATGCTGTGCGCGAAGACGATTGCCGACTGGGAGTAGACGAAAAGAACAAGTCCAGCTTTGAACTGGCAGGTCTCGGGCGTAGGTTGGGTTGCCGGGGGGCCAATCCCCCGCCTAAAGGACTGTAGCCGCACGGCCTCAGAATGGATGTGCCGTGCAAGACGACGCGTGCTCCCCTCAGGGGAAGATCCCCCATGCCCTCAGAGGTCCATGACATGTACAGGTTGGCTCAAGCACTTCTCCTGGCCATCTCGGTGTCTCCGCTCTTCCTGCTTGCGGACGTGCCGGAAGCGGTCCTTGACCGTGCGCAGATCAGATATCAGGAGGGGCTGAAGCGGATTAAGCGGGTCCATGACCAGAGCTCGGCTGATGCATTGGCCGCGTGTCTGCGTCGTCTGAGTTCATGGCAGAAGAAGCGTCAGAGCGAGGGAGATCTGGGAAGTGTCTTGACGGTGAGAGACACGAAGGAACGCCTGCTGGAATCAACTGACGGAGACATCGAGTTCCCGAAAGGCGCGCCGAAGGACGTGATTCGTCTGTGCCGGAAATACCGTGAATCTATTCAGAAAAGCCGACTGGTGAGAAGCAGGGAAACGCTCGATTTCACGAAAGACTACCTGCAACATCTGAAGAAACTCGTCAAGAACTTCACGAGAGCGAATGAGATCGGTGCGGCGAAGATCGCCCAGGCTGAGATTGAGCGCATCTCCGCATCGAGTGAGGTGACCACGGCGCGTGAGATCCTAGAGAGCGAGACCGAGGCCGCTCCGGCAAGTGACAACAGGGATCTTCCCAAAGGCCTAGTGCTTCATTACACCTTTGATGACGGCAACCCGAAGCGCGTGCAGGATCACAGCGGCAGTGGGAACGACGGAACCATCGCTGGTTTCAGCAAAACCGTGGCACACACTGCCAAAGGGCATCTCAATGGTGCCCTCAAGTTCACCGGCAATGATGGGTTTGTCGAGTGTCCTACCTCACGTAGTCTTGATCTGCGCAATGAGGTAACGCTGTCCGCTTACGTTTGCCCCAAACGTACTGGATATGCGATGACACTGGTTGAGAGTGCGAACCAATACACACTGTGGATCCAGAAAGATGGTAAGGTCCGATTCGCTGACGGTAATGGTCACTGGGTTGACACGTACGCCAACGCGCTGAAGATGAACGAGTGGAGCCATGTTGCCGGCGTGTTCCGAGGGAAGAAGGGAGAACGCTTGAATCCGGCCAACAGTCGCGTCTACATCAATGGTATACCGCGGGAACGAAAGCGATACGGGAAATGGTCTCCCAAAAAGATGACATCGCTCCGTATCGGCGCGACTGACAAAGGCAACCTGCTGATTGACGAGGTGATGGTCTTCAACCGCGCTCTGTCAGTGCCTGAGATCAAGATCCTGCTGAACCGCTAGACCCACATCATGTCACCGACGGGAAGGTAGCCGGGAATGTCCTTGAGCCAGCGGTTGGGAAACGGCCCCCACTTCGCACTAGCCAGACTACAAGCCCAGGTCTTCAGGACTGAGTCGCAGCCGATAGGTAAGACCATTCGCCCCTGAAAAGGAGCGGAACGTGATCGCGGTCTCCGCATCTGATGCAGGATGAAAGTCAATTTCACCGAACATGTTCCGCTCCGTGTTTCCGTAGGAGTAGAGCATGGCTTCAGGCCACGTGTCCTTCGGCGGTTTCCTGTGCACCCGAGCCAGCGCACCTGCGGTGAAATCGTGGAAATGCCGGCCCCCTCCCATGGGTAGCCGATGAACATCGCAGCGGTGGATGTCGCCGGAGATGGCAAGGACGCCGCCGATCTTCTGCTCCGCGATGAAGGCAAAAAGGCGTTCCCGCTCAGCAACGTAGAACTTCCCTCCCCAGCAGTCGTTCTTCACACGAGCGAACGGCGTGCCGGAGGCCAGGAGCTTGTAACGGGCGGTGGATCCCTTCAGGCTGTCACAGAGCCAGCGGAACTGTCGATCGCCGAGCATGGTCGGAGCATCCTCGGACTGGCGCGCATGGTAGCGGCCATCCAGAAGGAAGACCTCCACGTCCCCGATGACGAACGAGCTGTAAATCCCGGGATGGTCCGCTTGGCCGTAGCGTGGATTCGCCCAATACTCCTTGAAGGCCTGGAGCGCTTCCTGGGCATTCGGGTGCGTCCCGTCGCAATCGTTCGGGCCGAAGTCATGGTCGTCCCAGACCGCGCACGTCGGCGTACCGGACGTGAGCGGCGTGAACCCTTTGTTCTCCCGGATTACGCGGTTCTGTTCATGCACCTGAGAGCGTTTGCCCGATGACGTGTAGGGGAAGTCGCCGATAAAGAGGACGACGTCCCCCTTCCGTCGTGCCATATGCGTGAAGATCGAATCTCCCCTCATGCGGTTCCCGGGACTGTAGCCGTAGCCATAGACGACGCGCACCTTCCGTGCTGTCATGGATGGACCAAACGTCCGGAAAGACGCCCGGAACGGGGCCCCACCGGCGTTGATCTCATAGCTGTAAGCCGTGTCAACACGCAGCCTCTCGAATCTGGCCACAGCCGTGTTGTCTGCATCGGCACCAGTCTGCAAAACCATCTCCCGCGCCGGTTCCCCGGGGCTCTCCAGCGCGATGCGGACCTCACCCGGCTGGCGGGTCCGTAACCAGATCGCCGCGGTCGTCTCTGAGACGGCCCCGAGCATTGGACCGTGAGAAATCCCGGACACGGGTTCGGCGGGTTCGGCGGGGGGCTGGCCTGGCTCGCTCAACTCGATGGCCTTCCACTTGGCCGTCAGGAAGCGATCCACCCGGGAATGCTCGTCCTCAGAAATCGCCCGGCCATAGACCAGGACTTCATGGATGTCGCCCTTGAAGAAATTCTCCGTCTTGCCTCCGGTGGATTTGTGCCCGATGTGTGCTGGAGTGAAGCGTTCGGCCTTGTCAACGCTGCCACGAAGATGGCCCCCCAGATAGAAGCGTGCCTTGGAGCCCTGACGAACGACGCTGAAGATCTGGGCGGACTTCACCAGGCCATGGTCCCCGGAGACAAGTCTGGTTGAGTTGCTCCATTTGGCCTTGATCCCACGGGGCTCAATGCGGATCCAGTCACGGTTGCCCGCATCACCCAGGAGCACGCTTGACGCGCTTGCGGGGGTGAATACAACGAACGCGGCGAAGTCCCTCAGCGGCAGAGGCTGGAACGCCAGAAAATCCTGCTTCCCATCAAAGCGCATCGCGGCCGGGACGCCCGTTCCCGGCGGCACCCACGTGGGACAATGTGCCTGATTCTCCTGGGCAGCATGTCGTCCCTCCGGAGATGTATCTCCCCACCGGCTTGTGGAACCTGAGGTGGTAACGTCGATGGTAGCCTTGTCCGCTGCATCGAGTCGCAGCGCCAGTCCTTCGGTCACATCCAGCGCGGGACGAGCACCCATCGCTGTCAACGAAACAAGAATGAATGCCACCCAGAGGCACCCCCGGTGGCGTTGGTCTTTTGGCGAGAGCGTCATGGCGTATGATTCCTCCGATAACAATCACGTGCTCCGATTCGCATACCCTAAGTCACCCGCTGTCCTTTTCGAGTGAATCGGCATGGCCACTTGCAGCAAACCACGGTCACAGCCAGAGCCCGAGACGGAGAAGGCACGTTTGCCGGCAGTCACAGGGAGCTGAGCACCCGCCTCGCGGGAGACCCGTCCGGGAGACAACCGGGCAACAACACGTATCTTCCTGTCAGCCCAAGGAGATGCCCGGAGCACGGTCGCGACACCGGGCCTCCTTTCGCTCCGCCTGAATGGGACCGTGATTCGGGCGACGGGGAAATGGCAACCAGAGGAGACTGTGATGAAGCACGACACACCGCGGACCATGGCCCTGCTGTGCCCCGTACTTCTCTTCTGCGTGGTGATGTCCTCCGTAGCTGTCCCTCTGGAGTTCTATGTGGCCCTCGACGGAGCAGATGAGAATCTGGGCACAATGGCCGAGCCCTTTGCCACAGTGAAGCGGGCCCGGAACGCGATCCGCCTCTTGCGAGCGACCAACGGCATCCCGTCGGGAGGAGCAACGGTCTGGATCCGCGAGGGCGTCCACTACCTGAATGGCACGCTAAAGCTAGGTCACGAAGACAGCGGCACAGAGACATCACCCGTTGTGTACCGAGCCTACGGCAATGAGACCGTCCGGCTCAGTGGCGGCAAGGGAATCGACGCCTCCCTCTTCAAACGCGTCACCGACCCCGTCGTCCTTGAGCGTATCCCCGCAGAAGCACGGAACAAACTCACCCAGTTGGACATGGCGGATGCAGGAATCATCGACTACTTGCGCGAGCTTCCGGACACGTTCTCCTACAAGACGCCATCACACGGACACAAGGGAGAGAGCTACCGGGGCACCCCCCTGCTTCTTGAAGTGTTCTGCAACGGTAGCCGCATGCAGTTGGCACGCTGGCCCAATGAGGGGTTTGCCCTCTACGAGAAACCCGTGGGCGGAGTCCGAGACTTCACGAAGCTTGGGGACCGGCCCAAGGTCGCCAGTTTCCTTTACCAAGGAAATCGGCCGAGCCGCTGGCGCGTCGAAGACGGCGTCTGGCTCCAAGGGTACTGGGGCCGAGCCTACCAGTGCTCGATCCTCAAGGTGAGTCGCATCGATGCGGAAAAACGGCAGATCGACCTGGCCGCGGCCCCACACTACGGGACGGGACCGGAAGGCGGCCGCCGGTTTTTCGCGCTCAACCTGCTTGAGGAACTGGACACGCCTGGCGAATGGTATCTGGATCGGGGCAAGGGCACGCTCTATCTGTGGCCTCCCGCCGCACTCGAGGAAGCCGATGTCAGCATCTCCATGCTCAGAGGGCCGCTCCTGGCGATGCGCGACGCCTCGCATGTGACGATACGAAACCTGACCATCGAGTGCGGCCGCCAGGATGCTGTGACGATCCATGGGGGCGATCACAATCGCTTGGTTGGGTGCGAGATCCGCAACGTCGGGGGGAACGCCGTCGATGTCCTGGGGGGGAAAGAGCATGGCGTGATTGGGTGCGACATCCACCACGTCGGCGGGCGCGGCGTGACGCTTATGGGAGGCGACCGCCAGACGCTGGTGCCCGCCAACCACGTCGCCTTGAACAACCATATCCATCACACAAGCCAGATGTGGCGGACCCATGCGGGGGCCATCACCCTCCGCGGGGTCGGTAACCGCGCGGCGCACAACCTTATCCATCACGAGCCACATGTCGCCGTGTGGTACTGGGGCAACGACCATCTGATTGAGTACAACGAGATCTACTGGGTGCTGACGGAGACCACTGAGTCGGGCGTGTTCTACAGCTACAATGAGTGGACGTTCCGCGGGAACATTCTCCGTCACAACTACATCCACCATATCAACGACGCGATCGAGGGGTGCTTGTCAGATGACGTCGTCTTGCACCTGGATGGCGCAGTGTCAGGCACCACGTTCACCGGCAATGTCTGCTACCGGGTCGGGGAGGTGGTGAAGCACAACGGGGGGCCGGAAAACACGATCACCGGCAACATCCTCGTGGATGCCAAACGAGGCATGTCAACCACGGCCGTTGGGTTGGACGCATGGACCTATGAGCCGATCAAGGACGGCAAAGTATTCCGCACCCGCAAGAGCGACGGCCTCAGATACGACGTCATGCGCGTCAGGAACAGGGAACGCGTGCCGTACGACCAGCCACCCTACAGCAAGTACCCGCACGTCGGCGACCTCCTCAGGCGAGACCCGATTGGTGCACCTTGGCATTGCCTGGTTGCACGCAACGTCTTTGCGGGCGGCCGACAGTTCCTCAACGTGCGCCGAGCGTTGCGACGTGACGACTGGATCCGGATAGAGAACAACTGGGATGACGTCGATCCCGATCTGGTCGAGCGCAAGGACGGGAGTCTTCTTCTCGGAGCGGACGCACCGATCTGGGAGCTCGGTCTCAAGCCGATCCCATTCGGCAAGATCGGGTTGCGCGAGAGCGACACACGGGCTTCATGGCCGGTCAATGCAGAGCGACCACCCAAAGACTGGAAGCCGCGTTGGATGCTGTTGCGGGAACAGGAGGAAAAGCTGTTCACCGGCCGTCTGCCCGTGTTCAGAGCCAAGCGAGCGTGGGGCAAGATCGTGATCGACGGCGACGTTGTCACGCAGGAGTGGAACCCGGGAATGGTCGGAGGCGCGCCGGTGGACACGCATAACCCGGCCCCCCTCCAGTGGGGAACAGATGGTAAGAAGGTCGCATACCCGAGCACGGCATGGATCGAAGTGGACGATGGGCATCTTTGCGTTGCATTCATCAACGATGTCGATCCGGCCAAGGGCATCACCGGAGGACAGCGATGGGGGACGGATGACGCTGTTGAGATCGCGCTGGCCGTGGCCGAGAGCGAGAAGATTGGGCCTATCATGGTCCTCCAAGGCTACGCGAACGGGCACGCAGAGAGCAGCGATGCCGCGGGCGCGCCGCTACGGGTTGTGGATCGGGTTGGCCAGGGCGTCGAGTACGCTGCGAAGGTGGTTGGTCCCGGGAAATGGACGGCGGAGTGGAAGATCCCCTTCCGTTCGCTCGGGATTGAGCCACAGAAGCGGAACCCGAGGCTGCTCTTTAATCTCAGTGTGCGCAAACCGGGCAGCAACATCTGGGCGATGTGGATGAATGCTCCCGGGGCTTTCACGTTCGATGTAAAGAAGGGCGGTCTGCTCTGGCTGACGCCCTTCGGCAATGTCGCCTTCAGCAGTTACGCGCCTTCGATGGCCGTGATCGACGTTGATGGCAGAGCCGGCGGCGTGACGATGAAGTCGACAGCCGGATGCAAGCCCTACGGAGCACGCTGGGCCAAGCCGGAAGGCATCTACCTGAGAGGCCAAGGCGCCGAACTGACCACTCAGACGTGGGAAGACATCGAGATCGCGTTCACGCCGGAGAAGGACGGCGTCGTGTCGCTGCACATCAGAGGACGCCCCCACGCCAGCCAGGGCAAAAGCAACGACCTCCTCCCCGTGTGGGGTTATTTCGACGATGTTGTGGTAACGGGCGCGGAATTCCGGAACGGTGGTTTCGAGGACGTCAATGCCAAGGGCCTGCCGGCAGGCTGGCACATCTACACGCCATCGCACTCCGACATATTCCCGATTCTGGTCAAGGACGAGAGGTCGGCGCACACCGGCACGCACTGCGTAAAGCTGTGGTACAACGGCGCGTTCTCACACAAGCTGCGGGTCAAGAAGGGACAGACAGTCACGGTCAAGGCGAAAGTGAGGGGCGAAACGGGGAGGTGATGCCCGCCCCGACCTGTGATCTGCACGGTGCGGGCTATCGTCCCTGGGCACCGACGGCAGCGGCCACTGTTCCTTCACGTCCATCGATCCGGAAGCGACCGGTCAGTCCGTCCTCGAAGGTGAAAAGGAGGAGACCGTCCGGCAACTGCGCCTGTGGTCCACGGGAGGGGGTGAAATCACTATCGTAACGCGGGACGCTCCAGACCCTCAACTCGTCGAATGCCACGTCGGCGACGCGACGGCCCGAGTTGAGGCTGCCCAACTGAGCCGTATACGCGCCGTCCCTCATGACCATGGGCGTTCGGTCCTCGGTTCCACCTTTGCGTCCCCACTGGTGCGTTGAGCTCTTCTTGCCGTCCAGGTAAAGCGCCAGGTGCGAGTGGCCACCAGTGCTCACATCCCAGACACAAGCCACATGGTGCCACTCATCAGCCTTCCAGCCCGGCAGCCGGGAGTGGACCAACCGCCGATCGCCATCGGGACTGTTCAGGGAGAAGCTGAGCCACCCCTTCCTTTCGTGCACGATGGTCATGCTGTTTCTGCTGGGGGATGTAGGGCGCCGATGCAGTTGCGGGCCGCAGTGGAAGAGGTACATGAATCGCTCGCCCCACTGCTCGGGAAGGGAGGCCATGTCCGCCCGGGGACGAATCCAGAACTCAATCGTTCCCCGTTGAAATGAGAGGAGGCGAGTTGCTCCTGCCTCGGCTGGGAAATGCACTGGAACGGCCACTGCTCCCGTGCCTGGAAGCACCCCATCCACGAAAATCTCTTCCTGTCGCAACGCCCCGGACGGGTCACCCAGGACCATTGTCTTGGCCACGGTCAGCTGTTCACCATCCGGCCTCGTGTAGGAGAGAATTGCCTTGAGCCTGACGCCGGCATGTTCGTTCTCGAGTTGGATCCGCACTGGGCGGGACGTGGAGAGAGTCAGGGAGACGACGTCCTTCCGTGCCACGTCCGCTTTGCCCAGGATACCGTCACTCCGGTCGAGGACGACCGCCTGGAGCACCACATCCAGAAGAGGGTGCCGCGTCTCCATGCGCAGGCCAAACGATACCTCACTCCCTGCGCCGCGCGCGGTTGTCTGGGTTGACATCGCCGGCTCAACAAAGTGAAGCCCCGGGGCACTTTGAGAAGCAGGCCGGGCGCCGCTCACGAACGACAGGCGGGAGTAACGCTCTACCGTGTGATAGCTCTCACCATCGAAGAACGCAGACGCGTAGGTTTCCACCTGCCGCGGCTTGAGAGAACGCACCATGTCCCGGGCCAACACCGCCCGCCAAGCTCCCCGCGTTGGCCTCCCGATGGCGCTCAAGGGTATGGCCAGCTCGAAAGCCCACCCGTCTTCGGTCCTCTGAACCGCAGCCTCGGCACCGCTTGCCCAGCCTTGCTCCATCCTCTGTACGGTTTGCCCACTTACACTGGCTTTCCGCATCGTGAAGAGATTGCCGGCTGTGTCAACCACGAATTGGTGCAGGTTTCCTTCCCCGGAGTCGCCCGGCACGAGGAGGAACTCCATCTGCTCGGTGAACGCGTACTCATCCATGTCGCGTTTCGGCTCTTTGATGCCCTGGATCAGAGGCTGCGTCAGCCGCACGCCGAGAAAGAGATGTGTGTCGTCGTAGAGCAACCGCGCATCACAGGGGAGAGACATCACCTTGAACTGCCGATGACCCACGAACTGGTCGACTGGCATCGCAGTGCTCCATGCCGCCTCCGAGAGTGCGCCATCGAGCGTGACTGGTTCCCTGGTTCTCGTCGCGACCAGGCCGCGTTTGTCGAACCAGTCCTTGAACCACGAGGGCACATTGAACTGTTCGTAGAGCCGGTCTCGGTCTCGGTCCAGTTTGTCAAGCCGAGCAACCAGCGCGGCAAAGTCCGGCTTGAGCAGTTTGGCCTCCAGACGTCGGGTCTGCCAGGATGGCCTCAACTCCTCGTAGCGAATCACCCACGGCTCGTCAGACAACTCAGCCCGTGTTTTCTCATACGCGGCCTGGTTGGACGCCAGCTCGTCTCGGGCCTTCGCGATCTCCTGCACGGCCCGGCTCATGTCCGCAGAGCGGATGGCCTCCATGGCTTGAAGCTCTCGCAGATGCACGTCGGCGTGGGCTCGCGCGGCCACAGCCATGGCATAGAACTGAACGAAATAGGGATAGGAGTAGTCGTCCATCAGCTTGCGACCTGAAGCCTTCGCCGCCTTCACCTTTTCCCACTGCTCTTTCATGGCCACACACGCCAGGCGTACGGCTTCCCGGTTCTTCCGAATGAGGGGGGGGGTGACACCGGCCGGCAACCGCTTGGTCGTCTCCTTGGGATCGACTGCGACGCGCCAACTCAGGTGGCTGGCCAGCACGCTCTGCATGAGCGCACCGGCCTCGCTCCCCCAGAGTCCGACCGCTGCGCGTTCAGCCACGATGTCAAGGGCCGTCTGGTCGTCCACTTCGGCCTCGCCTTCGTGCATGTATGCCGGGCTGTAATCCGCGCTGCCGGGGAAACGAGTGTTCCATGCGTACTCACACGCAGCCACCCGAACGGGTTCACTGAACCAGAGGTAGTCGATGTCGTTCGCCCACAGGACATCGCCGGCCGGCCGTTCCGGGCTGTAGCCTTCACCGATGCAACGCACGTTGGTCGTTAGAATGGGGTAGATGCTGTTTTTGTAGTGCGTCAGTTCCCAGTACACCCACATGGGGCGGCCCGGGTAGCCTGAGTAGAAGCGGAACATCTCGGCCCGTGGAGCTTCGCGGATGCACATGCGCACGCCGGGAGCCACCTTTGCGTTCACGCCGCGCATCCAAGCCTCCATATCCGAGATCCGTTCCTGGGCTTGCTGCCGGCCCGCTGCGCTGTCGGGGAGGCCGAGCTTCGCCATCACGAACTCCTCGTTGAGATAGGCTGCTGTGTAGGGGTAAGCAACGAAGACAATCTCGGAGCCGGCCCGGGCAAACTCTTGTGCGTAGATGTTGAACATATCCGCATCCGCCTGCACCCGGTCGTCGCCGTACGTCTGCCGAGTCAGTGCATCACGCTCTGACCAGAGCTCCGGGTCCAGGATTCCACCGCTATCAACCGCGTGGATGAAGGCCATATCGAATCCGGCGTTGCTGCAGAACCCGGCCATATTACGGCCCAGGTTGCGATGGAGGTCGTGGCGCGCCCAGGAGTGGTAGTGTCCACGGTTTCGGTCCAGCATCATCTGATCGAACCCCGGCCGGTCTTTGTCCTCCGGGTGATTCCCCAAGCTCACGCTACCGTTGTGCATGGTCCCGATCCCCCGCCTGCGACCGTAGTCATTCACCCCCAACGCGCTGGCGTGCGCGTCGGCACTGCCTGGGATCCTGTCGGGAAGACTGGAATAGCGCTGCGAACCGAGGGTGTGGCGGAACACGCCGGTGGCCTTCATACGGAACAGCCAGTCAATGTGTTTGCGCATATTTGCCAGATGCGCATCCGGCCCTCGGTCAACTGCGTTGGTATGGTAAGGAGCCAACAGTGTGCCGACCTGACGGTGCTTGTAGTCCGGCCAGTCTACCACCGCTGCAGGATGCAGAAGCACCTGCCCGTGATCCTCCTCGATCAACCACCGCAGAGTGACTGCTGCATAGAGCATACCCATTTCGCCTTGCCCGCTCAGCACGATGCCCTCCGGGCTCGGGTAGAGACCATATGCCTGTTCGGTCTTGCGTGCCTCTGAATGACGCGTGCGGTCGCGGGTGAAGGTGTTGGGCCACGCGTTCTCGATCACGATGTTGTAGGCACCCTCTCTGGGTTTGGAGACCACCGGAAGTGCCGGTAGAGTGGAGAAGTCTCTCATTCGAGACACAATCTCATCTGCCGCGATCCGACCCCGCTCAGAATCGCTCGTGAGCACGATGACTGCAGATCGCCCACGTGGCCCGGTCAGCAGGACCGGCTTCTGCTCGAACTGAATCTGCTTGGGCACAGGCAATAGGCGAAGCCCACGCTGGCGGAGTGCGTCCCAGTTGCGCTGCAATGTGGCGCTGTCCACTGGACTGACCGGATGGCGCGTCCGTGCGGCTTCCGCGCTCCGGGCGGGGGGCTGAAGCGCGATGCCCCATAGGCATGCCCATCCCGTAACGAACAAGATTGGCGTGAAGAGAGGTGTTTTCGTTTTCATGTTCTTCTCGTCTGTAACTTCACCCGATCTGAGCAGGGAAAGAGCATTGTGCGACGTTGGATCTGGGCCGTCAAAGAGCCCTTTGGAGGGTCGGCGTCCCCGACGACCGCGTCGGAGAGAGACCACGGGCTCCGAGGACGGCCGCTGAGGACATCGGCCCTCCAAAGAAACGTGGGCAGTTACACCCTCTGATATGACTGGCGCACTTCGCGCCAGAGGCCAGGCTCATCCTCAAGGTAGCGCATTCTCACGCTCTCACGGCTTCACGCTTCCACGTGCTCACGGCCCCGTAGGCGGCCCGGACGTCGTTGACGCGGGTGTGCCCGCAACGTAAGATAGTCTCTTGCGCGGAATGAATCGCGTGGTGTTCTCCTTCTTGACAGACCACGGAGCCCGACCTGTGAATAACGTCTCCGGTATCGCCTTTGTCGCTCTCGGCTCCCTCACCGCACTTGCCTGTGCGCCGTCTGGGAACGCGGCGGAACCCGACCGCCCTGTCGGTCCATTTCCGTTCACGGGGGGTGAGTTGACGACGCACGTCTTCTCCTTAGCCCGGAACTACTTCGCTGACTTCCGGCATCCTGAAACACAGGTCCTTTACGGCGCAAGACTGTCTGCCAGACACCGATGGACGTCGCCGGCCGATGTAAAGGCTGAGAAACCCAAGCCATGGGGCTACGGATCCCGCATCGCCGACACGGCCCTGCACTGCGGTCACGTGCTGGTGGCGTTGCTCGATGCCTATGAAGCCCGGCCAGACCCCTTCCTGAAAGAGAACATCGCAAAGACCTTTGGGGCGCTCAGGCTGATCGGGGCTCTACCGGAAACACACCCGAAGCCGGGCAAACCGGCGCTGACAGGCTTAGTCCCGCGAGGTCCGCATCCGGATGACATATCGGCCTACTACGACGACTCGTCCATGGATCAGCACACGACGTACATCATCAGCCTGGCTCGGTACGCCAACTCCTCCCTGGCCACGGCCGCGGACAAGCAGTGGATTCGGGAGTCGCTTGAGAAAGTGGGACGACGCCTGGAGAAACATGGCTGGTCCATCAAACAAGCTGATGGGGTGACCCAGTCACACGTGGGGTTCTCCTGGAAGGGATACAACTCGCAGCATGCGTCGATCCTGCTGTCCTCATTGTGCGCGCTCTATAGGGGAACAGGCAGTGACCACTGGCTGAAGACCTACGAGGCATTTCTGGGAGAGAAGGAGGGACTCCGCTGGCAGCGACTGCACCCGGGCCCTCACGTGAAGATAAACGGCCATCCCATCTACGCGAATCAAGGGGCGTTCCGGTTGAACGCGCTCTACCACCTTGAGTCAGCCCCCGAACGCAAAGCGGTCATCGGCGACATGCTCCGGTACATCACGGACATCCAGTTGAAGCGAGACTTCCCGGGGCCCATGTATCGCAGATTCCACTCGGAAGAGCAGTGGGAGAAGCTCCGCCGGGTCTGTAACTGGGAAGACAAAGAACTCCACGGAGCGGACGTAGCCTGGAACACATTCCGTCTTGAGATGCTCGATGGGATGTCCCTCGCGGTGCTGGCGCACGTGCGGTTCCCGCTGGGCGGGTTCCACATGGCACTGATGAGCGAGGATCCTGAAATGATCTCAGCCCATATCGCTCCGACCTGGGAAATGCTGAACACCATCGATCTGAAGAAGATCCCCGCCGCCGAAACAAACTACCTGTTCACTGTTGCCGGCCTCCACATCTACGCATTCTACTTCCGCCGACAAGGGTAACTTCCTGGAAAGGCGTGTCATGAGCCACAAGTCACGGATCCTGTCGGTATGTATGATGGCCCCCATCCTGCCAGGTTCCTGACGATGTGAGACTGCGGAAGGTGCAGGACTGACTCCTGGCAGCTCACACGCTGCGGATGGCCTCGGTCACGGCCTGCCCCAACCGCCTGTAGCCTGCTTCGGTGTAATGAACACCATCGTCCCGGAGCAGTGTGTCACGGCCAGCCGACATTACGGCTCCATGCAGATCGTTGACCGTCACCCCCAGTTGGGCAGCCACTGCGACACCAACCTGGTTGTAGGCCACGACATCGTCCTCTTTGCAGACCAACCCTGTCTGGGCCAGGTAAGCCTGTCCGTTCACCGGTGTCGTTGTCGCCCAGACCACTGTGGCGTCGGTGAACTCCACCAGCGTGTCGAGGATGGTCCGAACGTTCTCTCGGTAGGCCGCGATGGGAATGCGGCTCTTGTGGGGGCCATAGAGACGCACGATGTCGTGCAGGCCGCAGTTGAGGTGAATGACATCAGCTGATGCCTTCACGCACCACTCCTCCAGCATGGCCAGTATGTAGCCGCTGGTGCCGCCGGCCGCCTCGGGGCGAGTGACTGCAGCCGTTCCCGCGAGAAGCTCAGTCACGACCGGCGTGTAGCCTCGACTAATCGAGTCACCAATGAGGGTCACGTTCAACAATGCTCTGCTCCTTACCGGTTCCGGGGGCGTTCCGCACAGGACTACTGTAGTGCCGAATGACGTCAGATTGCGAAGAAAGAACGGCAACTCGGGGGCGAGGGATCACACGCCGCTGCGCCCTGGTAATGCGCTGCACGGGAAGACACACTAAAGTGTGAACACCATACGGCTCGTCGTAGGTGGCCACGGGCTATCACGTTCATGAGCCATGCCTGATCGGCCAAACAGGGATGTGAGACCGTGAAATTGTCTGACCAGCCATGTCGTCTGCTCTGCGTGTTCCTGTTTGCCGTCCTGCCTGGAGGCCCTTTCATGACAGACTGCCGTGCCCAAGATACAGCAACAACCATCGGCCATCCTGAACAGCAGTTCGGACGAACAATGGAGATTGTCAAAGATCTGGGTGTGGGCAGGTGCATGGATGTGGCTGCGGTTCGTGATCGGCTCTACGTCATCGGCAGCGGCAAGCTGCACGTGCTTGATATCACCCAGTCGCACTCACCGGAGCTGCTTGGCACCCTGACCAACCTGGGGCACACCCGCCAGATCGAGGTCCAAAACGACGTTGCTTACATCACCGCCCGTGAAGACGGTGTGTTCATAGTCGATGTGAGCAATTCGGCCAAACCGCGATTGCTCAGTCACTACAACGCCATCGAGTTGGCCACGGGCATCGCGATCTCCGGCAAGGTGGCCTTCGTGGCCTGCCGGACGTACGGCGTCGAGCTGGTCGATGTCTCCGATCCAGGGAAGCCGCTTCATCTCAGCACGATCCGGACGGGAGAAGCGCAATCGTGCGTGGCGCGTGATGGCATCCTCTACGTCGGCGTTTGGGGCTCGAAGGAACTCGTCATCTGCGATGCAAAGAACCCCCGGGCGCCCCAGATCATCTCCAAAACACCACTCGACGGGTACGGCGATGGCCTGTGCGTTCGGGGCTCGCACTGCTTCGTGGCGACCGGCCATCACTCACGGTCGATGAGGAAGCGCGACGAGAGTGACCCGGGCTTTGGCAACGGCCATGGTCTCGAGATCTTCGACATAACGCAACCGGAAGAGCCCGCGTTCGTCTCACGCATCAAGGCGCCGCGTTACTACCGAATCGGCATGGACATGTGGGATGTGGCCGTCTCCGGCAACTACGCGTATCTCGCAGACACATACAATGGCGCGTTCGTGGTTGACATCTCCGACATCGAGAGGCCGTCGTTTGTCGGACACCGGCAGCTGGCCCACGTAAAGAGCCGCAAGGCCTCCAGCCCCGTGGCCGGATTCGCCATCGGCAAGGGCGTGGTCTACGCAGCCGGAGCATGGACCGACTTGCACGTCATCGATGCACCGATGGCCGAGCCTGCCAAATCTGAACCCGACACGCCCCCGGTGATCCCCCCTTTCACGCCAGCGCAGAACGACAGGTTCCACGTCTACAAGCCTGATGGCCAGGTCTGGGCAGTGGCATTCGCAAACGACGTGGCACTGGTTGCCTGCGGTTCCGCCGGGCTCCACGCCGTGCAACTGTGGCCTTCGATCAGCAAGCTGGCGGAATACCCAACCGAAGGCTTTGCCGTGGATGTCAAAGTCCAGGGCGATCATGTGTACGTAGCAGAGAGCAAAGGTGGCCTTTCCATCTGGAAGCGCGAGCAGGACGGCACGCTCGCAGCGGCGGGCCGTTTCCGCGTACGTGGGCAGTCCATCAAGCAGGTGGTCGTGCCGCCGCGCGGCAACTACGCACTTCTGGACGTCGGCCAGTCCTCGTTCTACATCATCGACGTGACGGATCCGGCCACTCCAAAGAAGGTCCTCAAAGACGTCCGCCACGGTCTCCTCTATGGCTACCAGATTGCGGAGGGACTCCTTGAGGATCGGTACGCCTGCTGCTTCTGGCACGTGACAGGGTTCTATTGGTACGATCTCTACAGCGAAAACACACCGGTCTATTCAGGCGACAACTTCTGCGTCCGAGCTGGCGCGAACAATGGCATGGCTGTCCTGCCCAACGGTAAGGACGCGCTGGTAACCACCAACCGCAGGGCCTATGTGGTTGTCAACCGCCAGGAACGCCGGTCGCTTGAGGAACTCCCGCGGTACGGCATCAAGGGACGCAAGCTGAGCGGGAAACCCAGCATCTACGGCAACACACTCTACGTGGCCGACCGATTCTGGGGACGAGTCAGCATCGTCGACATCTCAAGCATCAGAGAGCCCAGGCTGATTGAGGAACTCGCCCTGGAAGGCAACCCCTGCCTGGTCGTCGAGCACAACGGCGCCCCTGTCATCCCCGCAGGATACCAGGGGTTGCTCGTGTTGAAGGAAACGAAGGAGGGTTCGGAAGCGAAGTGAACACCATCGTCAGACAGACGTGTGCGTTCGTACTGCTCGGAGCCCTGCCGGGACAGGCCGCACCGCCCCAACGGGGAAGCGCCGTGAAACATGACCATGAATCTGCCGTAACCATGACCATGCCGCTGGGCGTGGACGCCGCGGGCAGCAAGACCGCCATATTCACCGATCCGGCGATGGCCGACGCATTCGAGCAGATGGGTTTTGACTTCCTGATGACCCACATCTACCGCTCCTCCGGGCCCGGCACGAAGTCGGGGATGGATCACATTGCCGGCATGAACCGTTGGGCTGCCAAGACCGGGCACGGCTATGTGGTCAACCTGGAGAACACAGTGCGCCCCCGTGGGGAACATCCGGAGTTCCGCCGACCGGGTTTCTTTTTCCAGCCCGAAGCCGATTGGTTGGCGAAGTGTCTCGAGTCCCCCCATTTCCGCGGCGTCTGCTACGATGAAGCCGAGCACTGGATCACTAACGGCGTGGACATAACGGGTGGCGTTGGTGCGCACGAGAACTTCCGTCCCCACTTCTTCGATGCCGAGGGAACGACACTGGAAGAAGCCTATTCCGGCAATCTGAACAACCTGATCGTGTTGCGTACGAAGCTCTTTGAGTTCGCAGCCGCGTCGTCGTCCGGATTAGACCAACCGCTGATATGCTCCGAACACGTCTTTCCGACCCTATTCCCGCTCTTCGCGCGCGCCGGTGTGGCGCCCTACCCCAAACTCCTCAAGGAATCCGTATTGCCTGTGGTCGCAGCCGTGACGCTGGGTGCCTGTCGACAGTACGGCGTGCCCTATGTGCCGTGCCTGGACCTATGGGGGCCACGCGCCCCCCGGGGCAGCCGCGCCGAGTGGCCGTATCACACGCCGGAAGAGCTGCGTTCAGCCCTGCTGTTCAGCTACTGGACCGGCGCACATTCGGCCTACATCGAAAACATCAACTACAAGGACAGCCTCTACAGAAGTGTTGGCGGCCAGGCTGAGCTGACCGAGTGGGGACGCATCGCCCGGGACTTCACGCACGAGTACATGCCCAGGCATGCGCGCACAGTCCTGGCTCAGGACTTCCGGCCGGAGATCGTCATCGTGCGCTTCCCCGACAGCGACTGGGGGCAGGTCAAGCGGCATCACATCCGTCAGAATCTGTACGGTGCAGGCAATCTGACTCCCAACGATGTCACGCGCGCGTGGCAGCGGATCTGGCGCGTTATCTGCCACGGCACGTTGCCCGGTACGGGATTAACCTGGCACGCTGGTGGTTTCAGCATACCGTATCGGCTCTTCTTCCCGGCCAACAGCGTCGCCGTCTATGACCACCTTGCCGACAAGCCGACCCTCTACGAAGGTGTCCGTCTGGTCTTTCTCCTGGGAGTTCACATCCCCCCTGCGACGCTTGCCGCAGTGCAAGCCTTCGCGCAGGCGGGGGGAACCGTGGCCACCGTGCCACGCCTGGCCCCGAAAGTAATCACAGCCGACTACACCGGCGGCACATCGGTCGTGGCCGATGGCCAAGGGAAGTGGATCCTGTTTGAACGGGCAGACGACCCGGTACTCCAGAGCGAGCTCTCAGCGTATCTGGGCGCGCCGGATGAGTTGCGGTTCACGTTCCGAAACAGTGAGGTCGTATTCACGGCGCCGACAGGTCACGCGAACCTGGAGGTGCAGACGCGCGAACGCCACTGACAGCCGGCTCGACTTCACTCGCGGCCCGGATGAAAGCCTGGAGAAGTGCCAGTTGTTTCTTGCGCAAGATGATCGTCTCAGGATGCCACTGCAGGGCAAGAAAGAACGGGCAAGCGGGGTCTTCGACAGCCTCAACCACACCGTCCCGCGCCCGGGCAGACACCATGAGGCCCCGCCCGGGATGCTCGATGGCCTGATGATGAGAGCTGTTCGTTTCGAGTGTCCCGGCTCCGACGATCGAGGACAGCAGCGTGTCCGATTCCACCGACACGGCATGGAGCGTCCGCTTCGAGTCCGGCAGGCGTCTGTGTTCGACTGCTCCCGGCCATTGCGTCGGGACATCTTGCACGAGCGTTCCGCCTCGGTGGACGTTCATGACCTGGGCCCCCAGGCAGATCCCAAGAATTGGGATGCCACGGGGGTCTTCCTCGGCGGCTGCGAGGACTCTGAAAACAAACTCCTCGTGCCGCTGGGGCAGCGGCTTGTGAGAAGGGTGCTTCCGCCTCCCGTAGCGCGAGGGGGAGATATCCGGGCCACCCGGAAGCAGGAGGCCGTCAGTGCGCCTCACCATGTCGAGCGCGTGCTCGGGCGAGTTGGTGGTGGGGAGAACCAGCGGGATCCCCCCGCCTTTCTCAACCGCGTCCACGTATGTTCTGTTCAGAACAACTTTCCCGTCATTCCTCTTTTTCGCCGGGGACTCTCCCCCGCAGATCCCGATCACTGGCCGAACAGTTGACATGCCGCTGATCCTCCTTCAATCGCGTCCGCTCTCTACGGAAGCACCGTTGCTCAACCAGCCCAATCAGTGGTCGCCCGGAGATCCGGCGTCCCTCGGCTGCGGGAGCCTTGACCTCAGCTTGAAGCCATAGTGAGTCTCAAGAAACGTGACCACGCTGTCGGCGAGGGCTTTCTCGAACTCAGGTCTGACGTCGGGCTTGATGTAGCTCCAATGTACTTCGAGGTGAGTGGCGTCGATGGCGCCACGAGATTCGTTGAAGCCGTGCTTCCAGCAGTTCTTGCCACTGAGGAAATAGGGCATCTCTCCCGGGCTGGGGTGCTTGGGGGAGGGTATAGCCGTGTACCCATGGCCCTCAAGCAGTCCGCCCAAGCTCGTTCCCCCCCGAACGGCTTCCAGCAAATCCACTCCCGGTCTGTTGACCAGGTTTCTCAGGGTGTTCCTTCTGCTCTTGAGATACCAGGCGCCCTTCTCAAGGGAAGCGTCAAGCACTTTCCCGGTCCAGCCAAGCCCGACATCAATCTTCCTGCCCCCGCCTCTTGTGTGACACTCCAGGTAGTGTCCCGCTCCCCAGTCCCCGATGGCCTTTGCTTTAGCCGCCTCGATATAGCCGTGGAAACTGTCCCAGCAGGCCATCAAACGGGGATAGCCCCGGGAGGCCGTCTCTCGGTCATCGGTGCCGCTGAAGTACTGCTTCGGGATGTGGTTGACAATCACATGGGCATGCTTGCCTGTGAGGGCGAGAAACTCCCGAGCCAGACCACGGGCATACTCCTGACTGTTGGCATCTCCCCTTGGACGGGGGACACGCATCGGGATCCCTTCCGGGACAACATGGCCGCCATGGGGCGCGACAACAATCAACGGCCCGTCACCAGCGATGTACTCGATGCATCTGTTCGCACCAAAGTACGACTTCCCAGCCTGATAGCCGGAAGCCGGCAACTCCACGTCGCTGAGGGCCTCGTCCGCCTGGACACCGTTCGCAGCGAACGCCACGAGCGATGCCAGCAGTGCCGTCGCCATCGCGTTGTACCTCTGATTCATACAGCTCGTCTTCTGTTTCACAAACGTGGTCTTCACAGGCAGGCACACGACCGTAACCGTCTACTTTTAGGGACTCAGTTCGTGACGGAGAAAGTGGTAGACTCGCCCGTCCTCTGCTCCAACGATCAAGTCGCTCCGTCCATCGCCGTCAAGATCAGTGGCGTACACTGCAGCGATATGCGTTCCGAACGCCAAGTCCACGTCTCCAAGCTTGATCGGCTGGGGTCGCTCAAAGACGGGATCAGCTGATGTCCCTGCGTTCCTGAGCAGGAATGGGGTTGCTTCCTGCTTCTTGAATTTTTCGCTGAAAAACGCGTGGTCTGAACGGTTCGTCCCGAAGATGACATCCCAGACCCCATCTGCGTCCCAATCTGTCGTGGCGAACTTTGCTCTGCCCCACAACCCTCCCGGACCATCCAGCTTCACGGGATTGCCGTCCGTGAACTGGAGCGGCCGGATTTCCGCCAATTCCGTGGTTCCGACCCGGTCGGGTATGCCAAGCGACAGGATGCCGTCCCAGTTCATGTGCAACAGGACCGGCCTCTCGGTCGCAATCCTGTGGGTGGGTGCCAGTATGGCAGGACGTTGGCGCCAGGCGACTCGGAGCTTCGTCCCTGAGTGCGTGAACGCAACGGGATCAGCCAGTCTCCCCGGACCGGGCCCCGGTCTGTACCAAAGCATGTCCGCATTGATGTCACATGTGACGATGTCGAGTTTCCCGTCCAGGTCCCAGTCCCCAACAGTCGGGTTCAGATAACCCCACCGGGCTTCGTTGGGGCCCTGGATCGAGCCGCCATAGCCGGCCTGTGAATGGACAGGACCGGATGCCGTGGCCATTGCCATCGGGGAACGGTAGACAATCGGGTTCCGTGTGCCAGGCCAGAGCTTCAGCCATCCGGAGGCATCGCCTGCGATTAGGTCTGGGTGCCCATCCGCGTCCCAATCTTCTCGACAGGGGACAATCAAGGTCTCCATAGCCAATGCTCCACCCGTCTGGGAGAGGATCCGTTCTCGGAAACCGCCAACCTGAGTTCCCTCCAAAATGACGACGACACCCGGATTGCCGCAGAGCAGGAGTTCGGGTCTGCCGTCCTGTTGGGTATCGCACACCTGCATTGCATGAGGGTAGTAAAGGGAGCGCAACCGCGATCCGGTGCCCAGAAGATCGCGGGGAGGGCCGCAGTGGATCGTGTCCCCAGACAGTGTGGCAGGGACTGCGAGGATGCGGTCGATGCTACCATGGAGAACGAGCCAGTCAGCATCGTCGATTCGGAGCCAGGCTCCCTTCGGCCCCCCGAGTCCCTTCCATTGGAGAGGGAAGCCCGTCCCCGCGATGACGATGGGCAAGCGCTTCCCGAATTCAAGGGCGCCGCCCTGTCCATAGTGTCCTCGGACCCAGTGAAGCATGTAGCGGCCTTCGTGTCCCAGCCAGCGCCCGTTGATGCTGTAGCCCCTCCCCTTCCCCGTGCTTGGCTGTTCCCTTCCAGTCCAAAACCCATTTGGGTGATCGGGCGTATACGGCGCTCCTCGATGTCCCTGGATCAGTAGCAGGTCGGGCACACCGTCACCATCAATATCCTGCAAAGCTGCCAGGCTCGCATGATATGCATGTCTGAACGCTGTGCCATCGCAGCGGATGATCTTGGGAGGAGCAAATGACGGCTTCCCGGGTACTCCCGTATTTCGGTGGTGCACGAGATGGTCACCGAGAGGTGTTCCTCTGCCGGTCGACACGAGGTCGAAGAGCCCATCCGCTCTGTCAAGACGGAAGTAAGGGGGCTCCGGCAACCCTGTTCCGGACAGGATGCTCTCAAGCGGCACGCCCGGGCTGTAGGTGCCATTCTCGAGCTGTCTGTGGACCGTGGGATGAGCATTGAAGGCGACCCCATGACAGAGGAGGTCCGTCCTTCCTGCACCATACCATGGCAGGGGCAGAGCATGCGCGCTCAGTCCCCCGATGACCGGTGACCTGTCGCCTTCCTCCACGCGCAGTTCCCTTCCGGGGTACGCGGGGAATCTCGGTGCCGGTGTGTGCACCGGGAAGTTGGCGACCCGTCTCTGTTGAGTTGCCGGCACCATCTCAGCGATCTCTTCGGCTGAAAGGGCCCTGTTCCATACGGTTGCTTCGTCGACATCGCCGAAAAATGTGCGTCCCATGATCGTGGCGACACGTACCGAAACCAGAGGCTGGGCACATCTGTGAAGCTTCGCACTCAGTTCCTCAATGCCGTTGAGGAAGAAGCGCACAAGGGGGCCCTGTCTGACGACGGCAGCATGTATCCACTCCCCGGCCGGGAGTTGGTGCCAGCCTGACGCACTGTCCCACCTGCCGTTGCGGTTCACCGCAAGTTGAAGGCTCCTGCGGCATACCCGGAACACGACCGGCGCATCGGACCGCGAGATGTAGAGCGCCATGATCGTGGGTGGGGTTCGCTGCCCGAACCCGCCAGGGCTCTCCTCAAGCCACTCTGAAGCCCGAATCCACGCGGAGAGAGTGTAATCACCGGACAACGGAGACTGCAACTCTGTGACGGGTAGGTGCGTGATGCCACGGAGCTGCACGTAAGCGCCAACGGGGCCGCCCTCCGACGCGATTTCGGCGTTCTCCCCGCCCTTGAAACCGCTGAACGACTCCAGGAAGACGATGCCCTCAGCAGATTGAGACTGTGGAACCCAGGCAAGCAGGGCAGAACACAGCAGCCACATGCTGAGTGTGCCGGCCAGACTAAGTACCATCGTTGAACAAGGCGCTTTGGATGCATCCATCTCAGAGGGACCCTCCTTCGCTCTATGAGCCCGTTCGGCGCCGTCACTCCCAATCCTCAGTCATCTGAAACTGAATCCAGCTTCCCGGGATGACCCCAACAATATATGTTGCCAACCTGACGTTGAATGGAAAACGGCGTGGGGTGACCACATGACCAAGCCGAAAAAACTACTCCACATTCTGGAAAGGAACACACCGTGAAACAGACGTACTGCCTGTTGCTGGCCAGCTTCCTTGGAGTCATCCAGTTCGCGGGCGCCCAGCAGAAGCTCACGTACCCAATCGTCGACACCGCACAGATCCGTTGCTACGACGACCAGACCGAGGTCGCCTTCCCCAAATCCGGCGCGGCATTCTTCGGCCAAGATGCCCACTACGAAGGCACTGAACCGACGTACCGTGACAACAACGGCGACGGCTACATCTCTGATGACGAAGCCCCGAAAGGCCCCCCTCCAAGGCGGCAGAGACGGCGATGATTTACGGCTGCGTGATCAGGGCCGCCTCCGCCCTGAAGCCTGACCAGATCGATGGCGAAGGCCACTCCAGATCTCTCGCCCCCCCATGAGTGTTGCTCAATGGCCCTCGTCAGCGCTGCACGGCCACACGCAAGCCGGCCATGGACATGGGGGGCAGGCTTAGCTTTATCTCATGCCCATTGGCCGTGACTGCGATTGGTTTGAGACCAACCGTTGTGGCATCCTTCTCGTTTATCGCGTCGATGGCCGGACCGGTCAAGGCCTGTGCGGAGACGCCGGACACCTGGCTGCCCAACACTGTCATGACACAGTCTGCCGACTGCTTGAGATGGCGGTTGATGAGCATGATACCGAGAGTGCCACCATCCTCTGAACGGCTTGCGTTGACTGATACCGTGGCCGGCGCCGGGAAGAACCGGGGGGTGTACTCGCGGAAGGTGAGTCCGCGCAGCCACGCTTCCCCCTGAATCGTCCCGTAACGCGTTCCCCCAAGCCGGCGAGCGAGGATGTCCACGGCCTCGGTGTCACGCAGCGTGTGGTAAACGACCTCTACAGGCGTCCAGTCCGTCGTTCCCATCGCGCCGGGGCCGACCGTCTGGCTCTTCGTCACGGTGTAGCCACGAGAGTCCCCAATAGCAAGTCCGAGCCCCTTGCCGCCTTCATCGACAAGCCCCTTGCAGCGGATCTCGCATGCGGCCACGTAGTAGGTGTTGGGCTTGACTGGGATGCGCGTCACCTTGCCGTGGTAGTAGTTCATGTCGGTCAGTTCAGGGAACGTGACATGCAAGACACCGTCCTTGACCTCGTGTGTCACGGTCGGGGCCTCGCTGAATCCCCACGCCACTGCTTCCAGCAGGTTGGGCCCTATCGGGCCGGCTACGGAACTCCCCTTGCCACGCGCGGGCTCGATCCCACTGAAGCCTTCCGTGCTGAAGATGGGACAGCGCGCGATCCGACCTTCGATCAGATGGGTTTGGAAATAGTCGTGATAGAGCTTGTAGGGGAAGTAGTTGGGTCTGAGGAATTGGCGTCCCGTGCCGGCATTCCCGCCCTCACTCTTGACCTGTCCCCAAAATGAGTTGGCGAACTGCCAGTAGTTTGCCATGAGGATTCTGTGCCGAGGGGAGCTGAAGATCCGCAGCATTTCCCCGTTCCAGAGCGCGGCTCCGAGGCTGTGCCGGTACGGCACCGGTTCAGCCTGGATGAACGATGCATTGTACTCCGTGATCGCCAGGGGAAGATCGTAGCCCAGGATGCGCGTGAGGGTCTGGTGCAGCCTGTCGTAGTAGGCCTCGACTTGGTCAGGCGCGGCCAGAAGCGCAGTGAACATCACATCCGCGCCCGGTTTGCCGGTGTTCGCACGGTAGTTGGGATGGTATGTGTGCTCAATCGCGAAGTCGGGACGGGTGGTGATCGTGCGCAGCACCTGGTCCGTCCAGGAGAGCTGATCCGTCGCGCTTGAGTTCATCGTGAGGATACCGAGCTGGGCCTTGGGATCGACGGCCTTGATGGCCCTGTGGTACCGGTCGTAGCGTCTGGCGTAATCGGCCGCTGCGACAGATGAGATGTCCTGGTGATTCCCGTGCCACGTCTCGTTCCCGAATTCGAAGTGACGGACGCCGTACGGCTCGCGGTGCCCGTTGGCTGCGCGTTTGGCGGCCCAATCGACTCCGCCACCTGGATTGGCTCCGTCGGCCGACGCGTTGAGGTATTCGACCATATCCGCTGCGTCCTGTGGAGCACCGACAAAGTAGCTGATCGTGACAACAGCGGTTACTCCGGTCGCGTCGCACCAGGCCATGAACTCATCGAGGCCGAAGGGCCAATCCCTCCGTTCACCAATGGGGCCGATGGTACGTTTCCAGTCGTGCAGGTGCGTGCCACAGCCGCCGGGCCACCGGTCTATGGTGATGCCCATCTCCTTTGCGAGCCGGACCATGGCGGGATTGAGTCGGTGCTGATCCGGGAGATAGAGCCCTCCGCCATTCATGGCGTACATCCGGTTCTCCGGGTGCCCACCGTGCGCGAGGTCGTACCCCAGTTGGTTGTTCCCGAAGATGAGAGGGTTGACCGGGCCGACCGTGCGGCCTGGATCAATCTCGATCCGGACATCCTGCGCCGCGTGGACGCAGGTCACCAAAGCCATGGTCAAGAAACACGTGACTGTATTCATCGCTCGCTCTCCGCGACATGCCGATCACGGCATATGGAACATTCCCCTTCGATAGAGCACCGGGCGCTCAAGGGATGGTATGAGGACCTCATCCCCCGATGCTCGTCTATCTAGCAAGGGGTAGTAAGTCTTGATATTCCTGTTCACGCTGAGCCCGGCATAGTAGGGCTTATCAGGGCCGAGTTCAGCCTGGTCTGCAATGTTGGCGATAAGAAAGCTCGGCGTCCGCTCGAAGATGTAGAGCGAGCCGCCGGCCGATGCATTGCCGATGCCACCGTGACCAAAAATGCGGATGTGGTCAGAGTCAGACACGTGAAGGAATGTTGTGTCACACTCGGTCTTGCAGCCGTACAGAGAAATGCTGCGTGAGTTCTTGATCTCAGCGATAGCCGCCCCATCCCCTCCTTGGGGCTCGAAATTGTAGAAATGGAGTGGGCCACGCGCGCTGTCTATCAGGATCGCTCGTTGGCTGCGGGTCGTCGGGGCAAAGAACTGTCCGTCGTGGTAGTTGTACCACTTCCCCCCGCCGTTCCCGTTGATCAACACCGAGGGATGGTGCATCGGCGGTTGTTTGTGTTCCTTGCTGCGCTTGAACCCAAAGATGCGCAGTGCCTCGGTCTGGTTAGAGCGGAAGACAGACTTGGGGCCACAACTCCACTTCAGCGCATAAACGGGAAGTGTTTTGCCGTCGTACGCGTTGACGACCTCCCGCGGGAAACGCATGCCAAGAAACGCGATGACCGTCTCGGCACCGCCGTCGTCCGCGGTCTCGACCAGCGGTTTGGGATGATCCGAGCGGCCGAACTCACCGTCCGGATCGCGGGCCATGACCACCGAGAGGTGCTGGGCAAGCCCGATGAGCTTGGTGTTTGGTCTGAGTTTGAGCGTCCCTGTGATCCGGTAGTATCCCTTGGGCAGAAAAACAACGTCGTTCTCATCCACGGCCTGCTGCAGAGCCTCCGTGTCATCGGAAAAGCTGTCTCCTTTGGCATTGTAAGGCGGGGCCTTGACGTTCGCTGCTTCCGGTGATTCCCAGGTAGGGAAGTCCGTTCCCCAGACGTGTCCGGACTGGAGATCCTTCGGGGGTTCCACGTCCACATTGATCGTGCAGTACGGACCGGGGACCTCCTTGCCATCCACGTAGATGGGCGCAGAGAGATCGAGGCCTTTGACGGGTGTCTGGACCTTCCCCAGAGCGAACTCCTCGACGTGAAGCCAGCCATCGACGTTGCCCTTGAGCGATCCTGCTACCACTGTGTCCGCACCGTGCACGTATACGTTGTTCAGGTAGACGCTTCGCTCCGCCGAGATTGACGTTGTCCTGCGTCCCTTCAGAGCCGTTCGGTCGAAGACGATCTCGCTGTCGATGAGACTCATGCCCGTGTTGAACGGCCCCCACGTCTTCTGCCCGACAATGACTGGTCCCGGGATCCGCGACACGATCTTAAGCCCCACCGCGGTGAGCGGCCCTCGGCAGGCGCTGACGATCGCAGCTTCCGTCTGATTGACAAGGGTGATGCCCGCCATGGTCGGGGTAGGAGGAGTCCAGCCACGAACATCGAGACCGATGCGGCCGCCGATCACGGTGACATTGGTCCAGCTGCCCCCGTTGCTCGCGGCGCCTTCGATGCCCGTGTGTCCGTGTGTTGCGTCAATGGTTACATCCTGTACCCCCGATCCCTCGACAGAACGAATGTGCATGCCGGTCGCGCCCGGATTCCCTCTCCCGATCACAACGTCGACATTGACGAACATGGTGTTCATGAGCGAGCCGCCCCCACCTGAGCCGATGGTCTTGTCGATTGCGAACCGTTTGACCCGGTACAACCAGTGCTCAAGGATCGGTTTCGTGTTGTCAACATCACTGAACCCCGGGGAGTCTTCCCTCAGGACAATTTTCGGCCGTGAGTACCCCGCAACCCCTTCGCCCTTGCGCGATCCCATTAGCACGCATGGCATGTTCCGGTTGTTGATAAACGTCGCGCGGTGAGACCGCATGTGAATGCCGTGCCGCAGCTGCAGCGTGTCACTGACTGCGTACACGCCAGTGGGGAAAAAGCACACCATCTGCGCGTCTCTGGCAAAGTCGATGGCACGCTGCAGCGCTGCCGTGCTGTCCCTCTCCCCAGCGGGGTCCGCTCCAAACGGCGCAGCGGTGACGTCCACCAGCCCGAGCTTGGCCAGTTCCCGATTGCCAAGCTCCTTCGGCACAACCAGTTTGATCCCATCAGGGATGGGCTCCATGACCGGCGGATGCACACAGGGCGGCAAGTTGTGAGGACCATACGGATCAGCGCCTGATGCCGGGAACATCAGGCCCAGCAGTGCTGCAACGATGGCGAGAAAACGGCTGTGAGTCATGGGGACGGGATCCTGCATTTCAGCTACGGTTGCGTGATCAGAAGCACCTCGAGATTGCGGCCATGGATGTTGAGCGGAAAGACGTTCCCCCGGAGTGTGAGGGGCGCGTTCGGCATCGTGTCACCGTCGGGGTCGTCATCCGGGCCTAGAATCGGGTGTTCCATTGCCCGGGTGAGCTGCGCCGCACGCGCGTCGAGGCCGAGCGCTGCGAAGTCGATCGTGACCCGGACATCCCTCTCGTCGCGATTCCAGTTGGCTACGACCAGCAACGCCTCCTTCTCTCCACGCTTCAGGTACACACTGCCGAGGACGCCCTGCTCTCCGGTCACCAGCGGACACTGTTCCGACCAGTAAGGCAGGAACTCACTCCCGGTCCAGAACGGATCGATGGCTTCCCAGGTCTTCCACATGCCCGGGTGCCCGTCGGTCAGCGACGTGTTGTGGGGAAGGCAGTAGGCGAGCATCGTCGCGAGTGGAACCCGTCCGCCGTGACGCACCCCCCGCCAGTAATGGTGGAAGCAATACCACGTGAACGGTGTGCCGTATTGGGTCCGCATGACCTTGGCCCGGAAAAGCTCAGGCGTCAGTCGGTCGTACTGCATCGTGCCCTCACGACACCAGTCTTCGCCCTGGGTCACGATGTCCACGTACCCCGCCATGGGCGCCAGCGGCATACCGTGCCGAAAGAGGACGCAATCGCGGCCGTCATGCTTGTTGACGGCATACAGGCGTTGGTAGAGTCGACGGTTGGCCAGGATTGGTACGGTCTGGCGCCACTCACCGGTGTCGTCCTCCCAACCACAGCCATGGTGACGGTTTCGGCAGGCGGTGGCGCTGGAGACGTCGAGATACAGGCCGTGCAGAGGCAGGTCTGTGATCATGCGCTCCAGACACCAGACCTTGAAATCGCGATAGTTCAGGTTGTTCGGGCAGCAGACGGCCCAGCGTCCGCATGGATTGCCGGCGGCAACCGACGGGGTCGTCTCCCACGCCGCCAGGTGTGCCTGCGGTCCGGGGCGCTCAACCGTACTGATGTTGGTACCTGAATAGGGAACTAAGCGTACACCGGCATCGTTGAGCGCCCTGTTGCGTTTCATGAAGAATTTCCGGGGCCAGCGCAGCTCGGGCCAGCCCTCATCCTCCAGACACCACATATCGAGAACGGTGTCCACGGGGCAGACCTCGGGTTTGTGCTCCTCCAACCACTTGAGCAGGCCATTCCGTGCGTAAGCCGCATGCCATAGACGGGGATCTTCCGGCTTGGGCTTCACCGGTGTGGCCTGCCACATATAGGTGTAGCTATGGGTGCCTCCGAACTCGGCCGGCCCGTCCACCAGGTAAATGCGCAACGTGTTCACATCCCCCGCACACAACACCTCGCTCCGGCGCTTGCCGATAAGCGGCTCATCCGTCTCGGTCAGGACCGCAAAACCGCGCGCATCGTCGCCGACCCAATGGTCGGAGCACCATTCATCCGGCCACAGCCAGCCGTTACTCGAATAGCGAACCCCAGCGATGGGGAGAGGCTCGGCAGGACCACTTCCGTTCAGTGTGGCCACGAGTCGTCCCCGATCGGAACGGCGCGGATTGGTTGCCCGGGCATAGAGCGAACGCGCCTTGTGGAACGGGAAGTCCAGCGACAGACTGTCCACCCGCGTTCCGGCAGGGGCATTGATCTGTACCTGCCACAACGCAAAGCCGTCAAACTCGATCTTAAGTGTTCCAGTGAGCTTCAGTCCGTCAGCTTTCGCGGCCAGCTCCCACGTCACTGCGCGGTCAGTCCGCTTCGTCACCGTGGTTGCCGCATTGCGCCACAGGAGCTCCTTGCCGGCGACGACGGCCCGCAGGCTCGGAGGCGAAGCAAAGAGCTCCTCACCCAATGCCGACACTTGGCCCGGTAGCCCGACATTCCCGATCCGGTACTCACGTTCGGTAACGCGAACCTTGTTCCCATCGACGCCGACGGGCCGCCACGGGGGGGAGACTCGGTTCGTCACTCCCAGCTCACTGTTGTACCAAGGCTGGGGGGCTGGAACCACGAAACGGGCGACCGCACCGGTCAGCGGCTCATTCACACCGGGAACTGTGGCCAGCACCCTGATTCCATACTCCCCCGGGGCCAGGCCGGCGAGGGAGTGCCGAATGTCAGCGGGGGGGGACGCACCTGTCACCTCCAGCACCTGCGGCGGCGACATCGACTCGTCTCCACGCAGCAGCCGACTCGTTAAGGTGTAGGCGTCCGGCAAACCGGCGATCCGGGATGTGTCGACTTCGACGACGAGCTCTTCACGGTAGAACACCGGAACGGCCCGTAAGCGCAACGCAGCAGACGCCATGAACGGAATCCGCTGATCGTAGAGGGGAGCGCCGGTGCTGACGTCTTCAGCGAACAAGCAGTAGTCGAGGACCCGCGTCTCATTGGTCTGCAAAATGCTGTTCAGCTCGAATTCCTGGGGTGCCCCGGCCGTGATCTCGGTACTGGCCAGGGCGAGAGTCTTCCCGGTGGTCGGCAGAACGGCTTTGGCCGTCAGGCGGACAGAGCCGGCGAGGGGGCGGCACGTCCCGGCAATGCGGAGTTCACCGTTCGCGAGATCGCCGAGGCGAGCGAATTGAACGGCCGGGGCCGGGGCAAATGTGGCGTGAGCGAACGCGTCCGGTTGGGCGAACCGGCCGACCAACTGCGTCCATGTGGTCCAGTCCGTGCTGACGCGTTTCTGCCCAGCCTCAGCCGCCCAGTTACGGGTCACGTTGAACCTCCAAACACCCGCTTCAGGGTCGGTCACGCCCAATGTCTCGAATGGGACCGCCAGTTCAGCTGTCCAGAGCTTCTTGCGAAACGAGAGAATGCCACCGATCTCTTCGGGGATGTCGACAACCTGGTCCTGAATCTCCCACTCCCCGTTCCACGCTTTTCCATCAGGAAGCCGTGCGTCCATCTTCCCCGGACCGGGACAGGTGAGGAACTGGTAGTAGTCCTGGCCGGGGGGCACAAGCCAAAGCTCGGCCCCGTGTGTTTCATTCCCACCCATGGCATCCCGGGCCATCGCCTGCTTCTTCACCTGTCCCGTCAACGGGCAGGAGAATGCGGCGTAGACGTGCGAGTCGGTGTAGCCCAGGTAGACGACGGCTTGGCGTTCAGACAGGACGCGGTCGTTGAGAATGGTGAAACCGGTGAGGGCAACAGCAGCAGACCACTCGTCGACCCTGAGCGTCCCATCAACGGTCGGCGCTTCGGCCAACTTGGGTATGACGATGCGCGGAGGGGTTGGGGCTTCGTTCGAGGCGGGGGTCGCAGCCTTAGGCTTCGCCGCGACCGCTTTGGCCGGCAACGCCGGCGCAACCGAGCACGCATCAAACATCACATCGCCTTCGACCTGGATGCTGAAACGTGGGCTGACCTTAAGCAGCTTCCCTCCCTTGTCCCGGAACTCGTCAGGAAGCTCAAACTCCCAGCCAATCCGGTGCCAGTCCCGATTGGCCACCTTGGCCGGGGGACTGCTCAGCCGCACAACAAAGGCCTTCTCACCTGGCGGCAGATTCCTGTAATCGTCGCGCATGGCACCAACGGCGAACACAATTCGGCCATCGCCGCGGACCCACGCTGTCACACGATGACGCCCTGACGGCAGCGCCCGGAGTGCCCCGTACAGGACCCGCCGATCCGGCGGAGCGAACCGGACGTAACGGATACCATGGTGAGAATCGCGCGCATCGGTCACAAGCTGAAACGTATCCTTGACCGTCTTGTACACCCCCCAGTCCTCCGGCGTATCATGCCCGCGCACTACGGCCTCGAAGCTGCCGTTCACGAGCAGCTGCTTCCCCGTGACTTCCAGCCGGTCATAGTCATCAGGTGCAGCGGCTGCAGTCCCCGCTGCAAGAAGGCAGCCCCAAACGCTGCACAAATGGAGTAAGTGCGAAAACTGACGATGTTCAGGCATGGCAAGCCGCTCCTTCGTGTCTCTGCCGTGGGGACGCTGAGAACCATAGATGAACGCCCGCCTTCTCTCAAGGCACGGTCGTAGGTAAAAGGGGAGGCGTGCCTGGCGGGCGATGTCCCTGCTCTCCAGCAGGGCAAGCCTCAACGGCGGTCGTCTCTTGATGCGCGGTTGTCGCCTCGTCTGTAACTTCATCGTTTTGGCACAAAGCTACTGGTCGCTGACACACCATTGGAGGTGCCGCTTCTCCGTAAGCGGCCAGGCCGGTTTGGAAAAACCGGCGCTCCATGGGGTTGGGCCGGGAGGACAAGCTCTTTCCGGCGAACAGCTGAAGCAAGCCCTTGTTTCAACCCGATAGGACCCGGGGCGCCGCGGCCCCGCAGCGGACGGGGGCCGGCTCGTCTGTAACTTCACCGCAGTTGAGCACGGGAAGGTCCTCGGGTGGCGCCGCCTCCCACATTGAAGAGGGCGTCCCCCAATGTGGGAGGGGCCGCCGTGCCGCGACCAGTCTTGACCTTGACGGCCAGGTCACGACCTCGGATATGAGCGATAGAACAACTGGCGAAGGCCAGGCTCGCCTGTAACTTCACCGTTTTGCACACAAAGCCACTGGTCGCTGACACACCATTGGAGGCGCCGCTTCTCCATAAGCGGCCAGGCCGGTTACGGAGAACCGGCTCCTCCATGCGTCTTGGTGGAAGCTACACCCTCTGATATGGCTGCCGGACCCTCAACAAAGGCCAGGCTCGTCAGCATCCTTCCCGTGGGTATAGTGTCCCCCGAACTCGTTCACCCCGGGAGACATGCGGATGACTGCACATGCATCAGACCACTCCACTCACCCCCGCCTGCTCGAGGAATGGCATCGAGACGACCGGCGTGTCGTGATGCGCACAGCGTGTTGGGACGACTTGGAGTCTTATGCCGCCATGCACCGCGAGCTGTACCGGGAGCGGGTCATGGCGAGCACATACAACGCAGACACGGCAATGGCGGGGAAGATGCTGAGTGATCGTCTGGTACAGGACGCAACTGGCACTGGCCTTCTCGTCGTTGTGAGCAGCGACTCGCAGATCGTGGCCGAGGGCACCCTATCTCCGTCCAACGGCGATGGGTCGATCACCCTCGGGTTGCTCGTCCTGAAGGACTACCGGCACATGGGCATCGGGAAACGGTTGATGGCCGCCCTCGAGCCCGAAGCAAGACGCCTGGGAAAGTCCCGGATTGACCTCACGGTCTGGCGGGCAAACGAAAACGCATGCCGCCTGTATGCCGCCATGGGCTACCGCGAAGTCGGTTGCCTCCCCGATTGGGTCCGCTCCGACCTCGCTGCCACTGGGAAGAGCGACCTGCTATGGCTGTTGAAAGACCTGTAGCTCAGAGCTCAGTGTTGTGACCTCGCGTCTCTGTAGAGTTGAACGCCCGTTCTTGCGGTCCCACAGTACGGCGGGTGGCCCCCAACCGCCAGCAGAAGAGACCGTCCGGAGGGCCGTCCGGCGTACCAGCACAAGATGCTGTCTGCATTCTTGTACGGCGGGTGGCCCCCAACCGCCAGCAGAAGAGACCGCCCGGAGGGCCGTGCGGCGTACCAGCACAAGATGCTGTCTGCATTCTAGTGCGGCGGGTGACCCCCAACCGCCAGCAGAAGAGACCGCCCGGAGGGCCGTGCGGCGTACCAGCACAAGATGTTGAGCTCTGGAGATCAGAGCGACGCACCACAGAGAGAGCTCACACCCGTTCAAAGCGATCCCAGTCGATATCCGGCCCCAAACCGGAGCACGCCGGAACGTCGATGCGGCCACCGACAACCGAGAAAGAATGGAGCTGGGCGCGCTGACGTTCGCCCAACCATCCGGGACCATGTTCCACCATCGGGCAGAGCGATGACGGCTGTGATGCGACCACGTGGGCCGCGGCCAGAACATGGTGACCATGAGGCACAACCTGAACGCCATCGTACGTCCTGGCGAGATCACAGATCGCCAGCAGTTCGGACACCCCGCCGCACCACTCCGGATCGCACTGAACGTAGCGAATCAGACCTTCCTCGAGGAACGGCTTGATATGCCACCGCGAGTAAGTGTGTTCCCCCGTTGCCAGGGGAACGTCGGTTGCATCCCGCAAGCGACGGTAGCAGTCGATCTCCTCGGGGGAGAACGGCTCCTCGAGCCACTTGGGGTGGACCCCTTCCAGAATCGCTGCGACCTGCGTGGCATAGTCGACATCCCAATCGCAGCGTCCACGGCATTTCACCGCGAAGTCGAACATCAGCGTGGCATCGGGACCAAGCGTGGAACGCAACCCTTCGGCCAACTGCCGGGTCTTGCCCAGCCCCCCGGCGCCATCCGGCGGCCCCCACTCCAGAAACCACTTCTGGGCAGTGTTCCCGTGGGCAAACAGCTCTTCAGCCTTACGGATCGCGGTGGGAATGTCGTTCCCCGGCATGATGCTGAGGTACGCGGGGAGGATGGCACGACTCCCCCCAAGCAGCTGCGAAACCGGCTGACCTGTTGTCTTCCCCCGAAGGTCCCACAGGGCATTATCGACCGCGCTGAGCGCTGTCACAACATTGCCCGTCGCCGTGTGCCGAGCATTGCGCCGGGTGTCCCAAATGGGATCACCTGTCAAGGGATCCGCGCCGGCGGCAAACGAGGTCAGCGGGTGCGTCGGGAAAAGTGTGTTCCACAGTCGAGAGAAACCGAAACTGCAATCGCCCAGGTCGCAACCGGCCAAAGTCGTCCGCAGGCGGCCCACAAGACGTTCGGCTTCCTGCTCCTGCTCAGGATAGAGGGGCCCTCCGTAGCCGCTGAGCCCCGTGTCGGTCCTCACTTCCAGATACGCGATAGCATGAGGGGATCCACTCACTTCACGCACGTGAATGACATTCACCGTCTCGACTACAGGTCCGGGCATCCCAACCATGTCAACTGTCCTCCAAGGCCTACGTCAACATGACGTAGGGGAAAATGCGTCATCACGAGGTCCATAACTCAGTGGGACCACAAGGTGAGACGCCCGTGCAGGTCTCTCTCTGGCTTGTACGGCGGGCGGCCCCCGATCGCCATTCCCTGATTGCCGCTCGGGGGCCGCGCGGCGTACTGCCGTTCCGTCCGAGCGGGCGCTCAATCTGACGGCCCCGCGAGTTCGGGACACTGAGCTCTCGAGATCAGAGAAACGCATTGCAAGGCGGCCAGAACGACACGCGTAGCCGCGTCCTTGCCGTCCCCCTCCCCCCATGAGCCGTCAGCGTTCTGTTCCTCAACCAACCAGGGAAGTGAGCGCAGAATCGCGATCTTCGCGGCTGGGTGGTCGTAGCGCGCGAACAAGTCCAGATAGAAGAAGGCTCCCATATGTCGTGAATTGCCGGCAAACCGACCGCCGGGCCCATGCTGTCGAGCGACGAAGTGCCACAGGTAGGCCTCGCACAGCCGGCGCAGCCGCGGACGTAGCGTTCGGTGCAGTGCTTTGACGGTGATCATCTCGCACGGCTGGAAATGGCGTGGGAGGCCGACGCTGTACGTTGTGGTGGATCCGGTGACCAGCGCCGTCACGCGCCGGCTCTCAACTGAATTGTAGTCCTCAGCGCGTTCCGCACCCCCATTGCGGAAGCGCTCCAAGAACTCCTCCTCCAAGGTCAGGAGTCGCTCCTCCGTCAACGGATGCTGTTGGACGAGTCCGTTGACACCATGCTGATAGCTGCACTCGCACCAACCGGCAGGCTCGAGTGAATCCAGGGCCCGTTGGGCTCTGGGATGGGCCTCTAGGCCAAGAGCAATCAGGGCCTCGATGGCATAGGCATTGGGCCACATCAACCGCGGGGCGCATGGATCCGGGGCATGGTCATCCCCCAGGCGAGCCCGCGCAATCTCCCGTTTCTTGCGGTCCCGGAAGCGTCCCCCTCTCCCCTGCTGACGATCCGCGACAACCGCCATCTGCTTCTCCACCAACGCGTCGGTCAGGAAAAACATCCCGGGGTTGTGCGGCGACTCGGGGCGGGTCAGCAACCACTCGGCACCCCGGGCAACACACGCATCGCTCCTGTCCATCCCAAGTTCGCTCAGTTCCCGCAACCTGCGCGTCGTGACCACCAGATTCCCATCCCAACTGCCGTCGGGAAGCTGTCCGTTGAGTCGTTCCTCCGCAAGCGAACGCCGCACGTCGTCACCGGATGGCTCCGCAGCTCCCAACTGCTGTCGGGCTGCCCACGCCTCGAAGGACGTCTTGCCCGACAGATACGCGAGTGGATCGTGATGCAGTGTCACTCCCTTGCTTGCCTCTCCCAGGTCGGCGAGCAACTCCTCCGGCTCGGCATTCCGGGTCAGCGTTCGGACCACGGCAACGGGAGACTCATCGTCAATGAGCGACGCCGCGTGACCTGTCCGGACAACCTGCTCATACCGTTTGACGGCAATCGCGTCCGGCCGCTCGATCAACGCCAGCTGGTCTCCGGGGGACACAGCCAAAATCCGGCAGACTGCATCCGGAAGCACCACCTTGCTCTTGACCAACGGGATGGACTCAGAGCCCGAAACGGGCTGCACGCCAAGCTGGACCTCTCCACCGACATCAGCCAGGAACAACTCGTCCCGCTTCCCCTCGAACCACTTCCAGATTTCCTTCTTAGGCCGGAAGGCATTCCCCTTGTCAAGTCTGACCAGCTGAATGATCTGTGGACACGATGTGCAATGCATGTCGGTTCTTTCTTCCAGTCCCGGGTAGAAGCGATGCAAGATACGGCCGGACAGCCGGGCATGCAAAACGGCAGTATGTTGCGCCGTACCCCCTGAGTTGTGTGGGGAGGAACGTCGAGGCGGCGCGACGGAGTCTCACCCCTCCATCGGACGCGGATGGACCTGTGGATCCATAGAGACACCGGCGACGTCGTGCACGGGAACTGAGGCTACCAATGACCAGACAACTGAGTTCCGCATGCCATTGTCTCGGGATGCTCCTGACAGTCGCCTTGACGCCAGGGCTCGCCCTCGCGGCAGGTCAGGAGATAAGGGCCGAATTCGGCCTGATCCTGAATGACGACGGGGACCTCTCCTGCACCGCAGCGGATCCCGCCGAGTCGCGACGTCGTCTTGAGGAAATGGTAGACTCGTTGCGGGGCACGCCGGTGCAGACCCTGGCCTACTCCGTCGGGGCGGGATCCGATATCCTGTATTACCCAACCCGGATAGCTTCCGTGTGGGGATGGCGTGAGACGCCGGCCTATGCGTCGGGTCCCTGGAAGGAGCGAATTCGTAACGCGACCGCGTCTGCTGCCGCCGGGGTCGATTCGGTCCGCATTGCTGGCGAACGGGCAAAAGCCATCGGCCTGCGCTTCGTTCCGTCGTTCCGGATGAACGACTCCCATTTTGTGCGCGATCCCCTCAACTACCCGCTGACCGGGCGCTTCTGGATGGAGAACCAGGACAGAACCCTCGGCGTCTCCCCTGTCAAAGGCTATGATTACTCGAAGCTACTCGATTTCGCCCATCCTGAAGTGCGAGCCCATCGACTGGCGGTCATTGAGGAAATCATAGAGCGATACGGCGATCTGATGGACGGTCTCGAACTGGACTTCAACCGCGTCCAGATCCTAGAGGCTCTTGCAAAACCCCCATCGGCGTGGTTCTACACCGCGCCTTCGATGGACCAACTATACGTGCAGTGAAGCTCCTTGTCACGCCCCCCCCTTTTTTTTTGCAGGAAAAGCATGGAACAACCTCTTCCGCAACT
>JABHEG010000171.1 GCA_018676675.1 Lentisphaerota bacterium | reverse complement strand
GGTCACGGCCAAACCTGGGACAGTCTCAAGCTGGCTCGGAACCAAACATCCCCAAACCCGACAGCCGCCTTGTCACCCGCCCCTTCACCGACCATGTTCTTCCCAACGATCCAGTCCCGTTTCTACCCTCGGACGGGACACAATACAACGACGCGTAGATCTTTCCACTTGAATGAGAGAAGGTTGCAGATCCCTCTTCCTGCATCCACAGTAAACTACCGCTAGGCCTCCCGTTCCCGCCCTGCACCCCATACGAGTCGCCGGACAAGCCAAACCTCGGGCGTCAATGGTGGATCCAAGGCATTGCCTGGAGAAGGGATCACCTATCAAGCGTCGCGCCACTCTCCTTTACGCCGCGCAACGTCAGGCCGCCCACGAGTATGGGTGCGTCCTTGTGTTCGGCCTCGAGTGTGATTGAGCGGATGACTTTTTCGGGGTACGGGTTGACCCACTCGAATTGGAGCATGGCCTGCGTACCTTCGGAATTGAGCGGATGCACGTAGCGTCCATAGCGCACGTACCGGTTGAGAGTAGGGCAGCACAGATCCATGATGTTGATTCCGAGCCGCAGGTTGTGCGCGACGGTGGTCGCATCGTCGTACTCCAACACGTATTGGCCAACCGGCAATCCGTGCGGCCGGTGCTTGCGCAACAGCTGCTTGAGCCGGTTCCGTGCGGCGGTGTCCGGAATATCGACGGCATGCAGCAGGATCAGGCTTGATGCTCGGGTCCCCGCGGGTAGATCCTGTTTGAGAGAGGCATCGCTTGCTGCGGCACGCGCAGTGAGCTGCATGGGCACACCGGCCAGATCGTGGGTGCCTGTGAGCGCAAGTCGGCCTGAGAGCTGCTCGTCCGCGTCGATGGTGATCGGGGTCAGGCTGCCATTGGCGTGAGGGTTAGGCTGGTTGCTGAACGTGCCCATCAGATTTGGCATGTACTGGGCAGCCCAGGGTTCAGTCGGCATGGCGTTGAACTGGTTGCGATTCCAGCCGAATTCCGCTGCGGCCAATGCAGTGTGCCAGCCGAAGCTCCAGGCACGTGCGTCGGACATGAAGTGAAAGAGGCTGTAAATACAGGAGTAGACGAGAGTTCCGAAGCCGGCAATGTGGCGGCCGGGGTCGCGAACGGTGGCGACGCAGCCGTTGTCTTCCTGCCACGTTTCGAAGCCCATCTCGTGGAAGCGTTTGGTCGAGTAACTCCAGGAAGAGATCACGATATCCCGGGGCAGTTCCGCGGCCACCTCGAACAGATTCATGGGCGGGCCGCCCGCGTGGTTTGGCTCCAGCATATCGTTGAGCATGATCATGCGCAACCCGTGCTCCTTCAGCACCCGGTGCTGCGCCAGTAGGTGTTCCAGAAAGATCTGTTTGCGGGTCTTGCCGTTGTGCACAAGCGTCAGGTCACCGATGGGACGCCACCACTCATCGTTGTTCGTGTGGAAGAACCGCAGCGGGGGGCCGGCTGCGGTGATGATGTCCTCGTACATGCGCGTCATCAACTCAGCCGTGCCGGGCTTTGTCACGTCCATCTGCCCGGGTCCCATGCCCTCTTCCCTGCGGGATGGATCCATATAGGCGACGAACGAGTGCGAGCCGAAATGCACGCCGGGAACGACCTCAAGAAAATGGCTGCGGGCGAAATCGCATAGCTCCCGGTACTTCTCGGGTGGGATGTCCCGTGGTCCGTTGAACTCCGGGATCGAGTCGAAGCGGAAGGAGCGGTCAACCTGCAGTACGAGCAGATTGTACTTGGCGCCGGCCACGTAATCCTCAATGACCCGTTTCATGCGCTCGACATCGTACCCGTTCCGGTGCTTCTCATCGTACAACGGCGGATGATGCAGCCACTCGTGGTAAATTCGCCAACGGTGGTAGGCCCAGTCTTGGATGTGTACTGCCGGTATGGGTATGGCCGGCTGCTTCGTGGCCTTCATGATCTGCCGCAGCGTAACCACGCCGTAATACAGCCCGTGCTCACCGGCGCCGGTGATCACGAGTTCGGCGGCGCTCACGTTCAGCGTGTACGCTTCGTCTGCGGCCCCCGTCTCGCCTGTGCTCACCCCCGGGGCGATGCTCAACCGCAAACGGCTGCCGCTGCCTGCGACCGTGCTGACTGCAGGGCGCACACCGGTGTGTCCGTAGAGGTACTCGGCCATCAGTTCCGCGGTCTGGATCGTCCGGGGTGTGGCGTCAGCAGACAGGCCGATGGTGTCCTCGTCCCGGATCTGGAATGCGCCCTTCCTCCAGGCCACTGTCTTGGGCCTCGGCAACAGCACGATGTCATTGACCTTCACCGGACTGGGCAGGTCCATGCGGAAACGGAGCAAGCCGATCCCAGGCGCAACCGGCTGAGCGGGGGAAGCCGGTTCGGCGCTGACCGTCAAACGATGGTCTCCGTCAATTGCACCCGGGTACTCCAGGAGCCAGTCCACGGTGCCCTCGGGGCTCGCGAACGCGACGGTTTCCGCAAACATTCGGGGCGGGGCGAAAGCGTCCGACAGCCATGCCCGCAAACGGACTGGGCCAAGCGTCGTAGGTTGCTGAGTGGCATTCCGGAATCTACCCGTCACCCAAATCCGACCTGGCCCTAGGAGTTTCGCTCGAAGACGCTCCAAGCTGAACGTGTCTTGATCCCGACGGCAAAGCCGGAGTAACCCAAACCCCTGCCACGGCGAGCGTCGAACCGGACTCCACACCGCGTACTCGATCTTCTTGCCGGGGAAGCAGTGGTTGCCGCGCATGAGCTGGAAATTGATCAGGGCCGGGGCGGCTTCGAACGACATACTGGTCCAGGGAATGGCGAGCTCGACTGTCCAACGCCCTCCCTCACGCGCTACGGCGCTGGCCCAATCGGCGTTCCACTGAGTTGTCTTGGTCACAATCGTGTCTTGGGTCTGGTCAAAAACGCGCGCGTAGTCGGCCTGTGTGTTGGCGGGGTTGACGAAGAACTGGTAGAACATGCGCGGGTCCAGACCGTTCCCGACAAAGACCTCGACATCCTCGTCCCGCCACACCTCTGCGTCGCGGCGTGTCTTCTGCGCCTTGAGTACCGCGCCTTCGGGATGGGCGAACTCCGCAGCCACGTAGAGCCGGCTCTCATCCCAGAGTACCATGAAACGGTCCTCGGAGCTTGACGGTGCGTCACGCGAATGGGCCAGGTGGTCCAGGGAGTATCTTGGCGCGTCCTGCCAAGCGTCGTCCACGGTCCGGCCGTCAATGGTCGGCGGTGCCTCGGTGTAGAAGGCATCGGCAACGGCCGCCTCGTACGTGGGCAGCAGTACCTGTCCGCTCGGATGCCAGTGGATGGGGCCGACCGCGACGGCGGCCCCGGCTCCCCCCCGCACGGTGAACCAGACCGTGCCAAGCTCGCGTGGGTTCAGGACTGCCTGCTTGTCCTTGTAGTTGGTCAACTGGTCGACGTAGACGTAGCGCCAGCCGTCGTGCTCAATCGGCAGATGCATGTTGAACTGGTGCAAGTCGCGATCCCGGAACGCGGCGTTCAAAACAGTGCGGCGACCGTCGTTCCGGACGTAGACACCGAAGCCACCGAACGTTTCAGGCCAGGCGTCACATTGGGCCTCGACCCCACTGGACGTCACAACCGTAACCGTCTCCGGGCCGAAGAAGTGCATCTGCAGCGCCTGGGTACCGGCCGGAGTCAGCTCCACTCCGAGCTTTGCGCCCGAGTCTGCATGCCCAAACGAATTCACATACCAGTCAGTCAGGTGCATGGTGAATTCTGCGGCACGCAGGCTTGCGCTCATGACAACGCATCCGGCCAGGAAGCACAGCCTCAGATTGCGGGTCCTGTGGCTCACGTATGCTGCGTTGTCGAACGTCACGTTCATGATCTGCGCATCTGGGAAGCGCCACAGTCAAGGCAAGCGCGGCAGGTCTTGTTCATGTTCTCATGCTCTCATTCGTCCACGAGTCATTCCTATTGGGCGACATCAGCCGCAGTGGCCGATGTCGTACTCAGCGATGATATACGGGTGATTCTCGTCGTATGTCGTCAGCGGGACGGCGTTCTCGACATGGCCGCATTCGCGCCGTTCCGAACCCTCGATGCTCATCTTGTCGTCCCCGATTCTTGCGCGCATGTCGTCAATGGCCTGTTGCAGCTGTGCCACAATCTCCGGGCTCTCAGCAGCGATATCGTTGCTCTCGGAGATGTCCGTGCGCAGGTCGTAGAGCTCCAGGATGTCTTCCTGCCCTTTCCTGAGATGCAGCTTGTAGCGCTCGTCACGCACCGCCTCGATGCCGTTTCCTCTGCAGTAGAAGAAGAGCTCCCGCGGAGTTGCGCTTGTGTTCCCTTCGAGCAAGCAGCCGAGATCCACGCCGTCGATAGTCGGCGATTCCGGAATGTCGCCACCGGCAAGGTTCACGAACGTGGGCAGGAAGTCAGCGGCGGCGACGAGACTTGCACACTCACGCCCTTCGGGGATGGTCCCTTTCCAGCGCATGATGCACGGGACACGCTGTCCTCCTTCCCAAGTCTGTCCTTTGCGTCCACGCAGGGGAGCATTCGAGCCGCCCGAGGGAGGCATTGCCCGGGAGCCGTTGTCCGACGTGAAAACGATCAGCGTGTTCTCTTCAAGCCCCTGGCGTCTGAGCTCATCAACCAGCACACCAACAGACCAGTCGACATGCTCAACCGCAGCTCTGTAGGCGTCGCCTCCGGCATTCCTGAGGTAGTTCTCCGGGACATAGATGGGCAGATGGACATACATTTGGGGGAAGTACAGGAAGAACGGCTTGTCCCGGTTGTCACGGATGAAGCTCACGCCTTTCTCCACGTAGCGTTCGGTTATCGCCGACTGATCAGGCTGCTCTTGAATGACCTCATCGTCCTTGAGAAGCGGGAGTGGCGGAATGCCGTCGGGGTATCTCTGACTCCAGAATCGGGCAGCGTCTCCCCGGTCCTGACGGCCCATGTCATTACTGTAGGGAATGCCGAAGTAGTGATCGAAGCCGTGTTCGGTAGGCAGAAATTCCTTCTGATCCCCGCAATGCCACTTCCCCACGATCATGGTCGAGTAGTCCTGCTGCTTCAGCAGCGATGCGATCGTGTTCTCGCCCGGTTTCATGCCTTTGGCAGCCCCGGGGAAGAGCACATCAACAAAGCTGATGCGCGGCGGATACGTGCCGGTGAGCATGCCGGCCCTCGACGCCGAACACACCGGGCACATCGCGTAGAAGTCGGTGAAGCGGATCCCTTCCTCGGCAAGCTGATCAAGATGCGGCGTCCGGTTCTCCGGCGATCCATAGCAGCCGAGGTCGCCATAGCCGAGATCGTCACAGTTAACGAGTATGATGTTCGGTTTCATCTCAGTTGCTCCTTGATTTAGACAGAAAAATCTGGGACAGAAAGATGGAGAGTTTTGAACGTTACCTCACTCCGGGCGACATTAATCCACTGTAAGAAACAGATTCTGGTGGCCTGCATGAAGCGGATTAGATCCCGTTCGAATTTTCCCTTTTCACCTTGGAACATCGTTAAACGCACGGCCGTGGAGTTCCCGCACAAGGGTACGACCTGTTGTGCAACACACATGCCGTTCTGAATGATATCCAAGTTGGCTAGGAGTCCATTCTTCCCGCCAAGAAAGTGGAACAGGGCCTCTCTGTACAGGGCGCAATCGAGTCCCGTCCCCCAATCCCGCAAGATTTCCAGTACGAGCTTTTTTTCGTCCTCCCCGAAGCCGTCAGTCTCGAGCCACTCGTCATCACGCACCCCAAAGCAGGTTCGATCGGCGTGGGTCAGGCTTGTGTTAACAAACTCGTGCTCAACCCCATCGGTTCCGAAATTGATCAATTTCCCATGATTCAGCCCGGCGAGAAGCAGATAGTTCAGCAGCTGACTTCTGTGGCGCGGACAGATCCCCTTTACTGCCTTGAACTCAAACACGGCTCCGTCGGATACAACCGCGTCCATCACATAGATCTTACGGAAATCCCGAAAGGTGACATCGATCCGGACCTCCGTCCGGACATCCCTCAAGCGTGCGGCCAATGCGTTCTGATAGACTGTCTCATCAAACAGAGAGCCCAGCTCGCTATGGACAGCAAACGCCTGGCTCACGACTTCATAGGCTATGGCGGCAAACTCACGTTGTGTCAACCTGACAAGGTTTGCTCTGACATCTATCGGCATCCCATCTCTCTCATTTTTCTGTCCTCAATCTTCCTGTCAAAGCGCTTCTCCCTCAGAGGGCTTCCCATGTGCGGACGTCTCGACGGTGGTTTCCCGCCTAGATACCACTTCATAGGCTATGGCGGCAAACTCACGTTGCGTCAACCTGACAAGGTCTGCTCTGACATCTATCGGCATCCCATGCCTCTCATTTTTCTGTCCTCAATCTTCCTGTCAAAGCGCTTCTCCCTCAGAAGACAAGAGCAACGGCAAAGTCGCCAAAAGCAGCTGACTGCTCCGCCAGTCTGTCGAGGTCGAGGGTCAGGACATCCCGGCCAAATTCCCCGTGGCCCTGATCGCCATTGATGATCAGTAGCACACTGGGCCTCGCGTTTCCGGGGTTACGTGTCGTCTCGCAGGACTATTCCACCTTGATCTTTCCTGGGCTTTGATAGCCCATGACCACGTTGAGGTCCTTGCTCCAAGGTCCGCCGTGAGTTGAGCGACCAGTTCCTTGAGGCCCGCACCATTCGCATCTCCGTGCTCTGCTACGGCTTCTTCGCATAGTCGTTTCCGTTAAGGCTCCCAACAACCGAACGCATCCAGGCACCCAGTTCCTTCTTCATCCGTTCAAGTCGCTGTTGATGTTCGGGACGAGTGGAGAGATCGGTTGCCTCCATCGGGTCAGCTTCGAGATTGTAGAGTTGATATGCATTGCCGTTGACGCGGTGCAGCTTAAAGGGCCAGTCATTCCATGCGGCATGCCCTTTCGCGGTATCCCCCGGAAACTGGGGAAAGTCATTCACGTCTTTGAGCATGCGCGGAGGATCGTGTGGCAGTGGTGCACCCGCCTGCTGCTTCTCCATGATCGCCTTCAGAATCCGGTCGTTCCACGTTCCTTGCCCGGTCTGTAAGCGAAACCAGAAACCCATTGGTTTGCTGCGTCTACCTGTCTTTCCTGCGATGATCGCACTGACGTCAATTCCATCAAGCGGGTGTGGGGCAATCAACTCCACCCCGGCCAAAGCCATTAAGGTTGGGTACATATCACAGGTCGAGACCGGAACCGCAGTTCGTCCTTTGAGCTTGCGCGCAGGCCATTCGATGATACCCGGGACACGCAGTCCGCCTTCGTAGATACTGCCCTTCCGCCCCCGGCCGCCGGACGTCTCCTTGACGAGCCCCCCATTGTCACTGCAATACCAGAGGATCGTGTTGTCCGCCATCCCCGTCTTCCTCAGTTCGCTACGCAGGCGACCGACCTGCTGGTCGAGCAGCGTAATCTCCCGGTAATATCCAGCCCGTTTCTTCCCAGAGTAGAGAGCGGGGCCATCAGGCACTTCCCGATGCGGGTCGTGGGGTGATGGGAACCATATCACTGTGAAGAGAGGACGACGATCAGCCCTGTGCTTCCTAAGGAATGCGATCGCTTCATCCATCACGATCACGGAACCTTTGCCCTGGACGTGTTCGACCTTCCCATTTCGGCTCAGGTAGGGATCGTTATCGAAGAAATTGAGCCCCATAACCCACTCATCGAAGCCCATGCCGCTGGGGTTGCAGGGCGTGTTCGGTTGCCCTGACCCAAGGTGCAGTTTGCCGAAGAATCCGGTCACATAGCCTGCCGATTTCAGCGTTTCAGCTATCGTCTGTTCCTGCGGACGCATATAGCGACCGTGGTTGGCAACCTTCGACCGGACCGGACAACGCCCCGTCATGACGCTGGCACGGGTCGGGGAACAGACCGGCGCTCCCGCATAGAAGCGGTCAAACACGAACCCCTCCCTGGCCATGGCGTCAAGGGCGGGTGTTCGCACGAATGGATGACCGTTGTAACCGGTGTCTCCCCAGCCCTGATCGTCAGCCATGACGAGAATGATGTTCGGACGGGCAGTATTGGACGGTGACTGGCGGACGCCGCCATTGGCCGCTCTCTCTTCAACTGCAAAGAGACTGCCCGCAAGGATGCCCGCAAGAACTGCGACCACGCCTGCGAAAAGACGGGAACAGTAGGCGAAAGCTCGGTTGTTAGTCATCTGTTTTCCCACTATCACGTTTCTCGCTCTGCTTGTGTTGAGACGGGAAGTACGGCAGAGCTTCTATACTGTAGAGATTGACCGGAGGAAAGCTCGACCAGGCATGTGAGATCTGGCGAAATGCGTTGAGACGAAGGAAGTTAGTCCTTCGTCGCTTCTTGGTCGACACGTGTCACCTGACCACCAGCACCATCTTCTCTCCGGCCTGCAGAGCGATGGGCGCAGGCTTGATTGCGCAATAGTGCGCAATTAGGGTCTTCTGTTAGCTGCCCACTTTTGCCCATTGATCGCGCAACGACCGGGATTGTCCCGGTTATGGAAGGAGCGACATGATGCGTGCGGCGAACGCAATTGCATTCAGAGGCGTGTTGATCGCCATCTTCGTATGGGCCGCGCGAGACTCGGGAGCGGCATCGGCGTTCCCCCTGGTCAATGACCAAACGCAGGCTGTCATCGTTACCGGTGCCCAGAGCAAAGGGGAACGACTGGCCTGGCGATATGTGGGTGACTATCCGCCTCGGCCTATCCCGACGACGGCACAGGCCTATGCCGAGCAGTTGCGGGACAGCATCAAAGATAGCACGGGACGGACACTGCAAATCGTCGCAGAAGGGGTGTACAAACCCGAAACCGACGGCCCCGCGATCTACCTGGGTGCCACGAACAGGACGCGGGAGCTCTTCCGCGACCGGCTCAGAGACATGGACAGTGACGGCTACGTGATTCACGTCACGCCGACCTTCGTGATCCTCGCCGGCAACATGCAGTACGTGGTCTACGACTTCCTCAGTTCCTATCTCGGCATTGACCAGTACATCCCCAACGAGCTGTTCAGCATTGCCCCAAGACACGAGCGCGTGATCATCCGGCCCGAAAGCCGTGTCGAAGTACCCGCTTTCCTCTCGCGTTGCCTCAACACCTACCGGGATGGCCGAACCTGGCGGCTGCACGCCGGCAACGGCCGGTACGATTTCCATCACTACATCGGCCAACGCTTCATGCTCGCCAGTCAGTTCCCGGACAACCCGGAGTACTTCGGCCTCTGGCAAGGCAAGCGCGTTCCGTGTGTAGGGTCGAGCACGCCGAACCCCTGCGTCCTGAATCCCGATGTGATTGACATCGTGACCGAGCACTGCCGCGAGCGTTTCGACAAACAGCCCAATCGCCTCTCTGCAAGCCTGGGCATGAACGACTCCTACAAGTACTGCCAGTGCGAACGCTGCAAACCGCTGCAGGGCCGAACGCACAGCATCAAAATCGAGGGCAAGACAACCCATGCCAGTGACTACTGGTACACCTTCCTGAACGAGGTCGCACGCCGCGTGCACGAGACACACCCCGACAGGTTCATCGGTACACTCGCCTACTGCCGGACCGAGCATCCCCCCAACTTCCCCGTACAGCGCAATATCCTCCCGTTCATCTGCGATTCGAGCGGCGCCTGGGGCAACCCCGCGGAACGCGAACACGACTTGGGCCAGGTCGACGCTTGGCTGGAACGGGTGGACCGCATCGGGCTCTACGAATACCTCTATGGCAGAGGCTACTCCATCCCGCGCATCTACACGCGCCATCTCGCCGAAAAACTCAAGCATGTGGCCGAGAAGTGCCCGGGCTCGGGATTCTACGCCGAGGTGCAGTACGGTCGGGGGTTCGACGGCCCCAAACTCTGGATCACCGAGCGCCTGCTGTGGGCCCCCACTCAGGACCCCGGCCAGCTTCTGAGCCGTTGGTGCCGGGCCTGCTTCGGCCCGGCCGCGGAGCCCATGAAGGCCTACTTCGAAGCCGTCGAACAGGACTACGCCGAGGGGGCCGCCCGGGTCAAGGCATCCGGGAACATGTATGGCTACAGACGGGAGTCCCAATTCGACCTGATGCTCCCCGAGGACTTCCCGCCGTTGTGGAAGCTGCTGGATCAGGCACAGACAAAGGCAGCCGGCGATACGCTCACCCGAAAACGGATCGACTACTTCGCCTCGTGCCTAACCGTCAGTGAGACCGTTGTCAGGCGTCACCACGCCCACGCTGCCGCAGCGGAACTGATGAAGGCAAAGGCGCCCCCCGCAGACGTGCTGACTGCGTTGCTGGAAGGTGAGAAGGACTGGCCCCGTACCGAGCTCTGGCGTCACGTCTTCCAGTTACAGCGCAAGGACGCCAGGCAAATCGGCTCAATCGTGGCCAGCAGTCGGGCCATTGAGCTCATGGAATACGTTCTGGGGGGCAGCGTCCGCCAGGAAATCGAGCAACTGCTCGGCCAGGGCGAGCGCAATGCGGGAAGGCTGCGTGATGCGGCCGGGAAGGCCGTGGACAAGCTGGCGGCACACGTACGGCGGGAAGGCCCGGCTGCCGAGAAACGCCTGGCAACCCTCCGCAACGCCTCACAACGGATCGTCGGGGCAAACCGGGCAGACACGCCACCCGTCATCGACGGCGGCTTGGACGATGCCTGCTGGCAGTGGAAGAGTAAGCAGACGTGGTTCGTCCGGAACTCGGCGTTGCCCTTCCCCTACGCCACGGATGTCGCTTTCGCGTATGACGACAACTACTTGTACGTGGCGTTACGGTGTGGTGACCAGAGCCAGGACAGCTATGACGACTACCTCAAGCAGCACGGCGACAAGGCCAGGGCACGCGGATTCCGCAGCGCCAACCAGACGCCGTCGGTTGAGGTGTACCTGGATTTCGCCGACAGACCTGGCGGCCAGCTTATCGTGAACGTGTACGGTGGTCTGCTGGAAAAGGGGATCGAAGCCGTCGCGTCGCACAAGACCGTCTGGGACCCGGGCGCGAACGAGTGGCAGACGGAAATGGCCGTGAGCTGGGAGAAAATCAACGTCGACCCCGCCGGGGCGCCCTACTTCCGCCTGAACCTCGTCCGCTACGCCCGCAACCAGTGGGGCCGGAACGTGGGGAGTTGGACCCTTGCCCGCGAGACGCGGCACTGGCGTGGCGCCCAGAAGAACGAACGCGGCTGGCTGGTCCTGGAATGAGCGCATGAACCGACATGGCACGTGCGTACAACAGACGGAATAGCAACATGAGACGAAGAGTATTCCTCGGTTTCGTCTGTGCAGCGGCACTCGCAGCCGGGATACTCACAGAAACGGGTCGAGCCGCCACGCCGCTCTTCGAGGATGGCGAACGAGTCGGCTTCATCGGCGACAGCATCACTCACGGCGATGCCAACGAGTCGGACTACCATGAGTTCGTCCACCTGTACTACCTCACCCGCTTCCCCGATCGGGAGATCACCGTGTTCGATCGGGGTATCAGCGGAGACACGGCCCAAGGGACGGTCCGGCGTTTCGACGGGGACATCGCGCCGTGCAACCCGACAGTGTGCACGGTCATGCTTGGCATGAACGACGTGGGCCGCAGCTTGTACGGCAGTTCAACGACTTGTGCGCCCGAGGTCCAAGCGAAGAGAGACGCGAAACTGCACCTGTACGGCGAGCAAATGGACAAGCTCTGCAAACAGATCGCAGGCATTGGCAGCAGGATCGTGCTCTTCACGCCGTCGCCTTTTGATCAGATCAGCCTCTCCCGCGGCCCCGATCATCTGGAACCTGCCCGACCACGCGTAAACGACGGCCTGCTCAAGTGCGCCGATCACTGCCGAACGCTGGCCGAGCGCTTCGATGCCGCTCTGGTGGACATGAACACTGGCGTGTTGCGAGTTCTCGAAGAACAGCACCGGGTGGATCCGACGTTCTCGTTCTACGACACACGCCGTGTCCACCCCGACACGCGCGGACACTTCGTCATGGCCTATCTCTTCCTCACCGCGCAAGGGGCACCGGCTGTGGTGTCGAGCGTGAAAATCGATGCAGCCGGGAGGACGGTCGTGGAGCAAACGAACTGCACAGTGACTGAGCTGACGACTGGCGACACGTCCGTGCAGTTCACTGTCAAGGCGAACGCGCTGCCCTTTCCCACCGACGAAGTGGGGCCACTCGGAGTCAGACTGGTGCCGTTCACGGACGAACTGAACCGCGAGGCATTGTGCGTGACGGGCCTCCAGTCCGGAGCCTATGCGCTGAAGATCGACGAGGAAGAAGTCGGACACTACGAGGCTCGCGACCTGGCCGACGGGATCAACTTGGCCAAGAACCGCGAAACACCGCAGTACCAGCAAGCCGTGCACGTCGCGACGGTGAACAGGAAACGCGGGGATCTCTCATGCAGACTCCGAGGGATGGCACTCATCGAACTCAAAAGCCTCCGACATTTCGAAGGCGACAGGACGGACATGGCGCAGATGACGGCTTTCCTCGACAAGCAGCTTGCCGCGATGGAGGGCAAGCCGTGGCACGGCTTCTACAAGAAACAGTTCGCCGATTACATCGAGGGCAAACCTCACGAAGCCGAGATTCGCGCGGAGATGGCTGCGTTGGCAAAAGACCTCTATCGGGTGAATCAGCCCGTGCCACACAGGTACGAAACCACGCGAGTCGGGGACATGCTTCCCCTGCCGGACACCGCAGTTACTGAGGAGGCCGTGGGGCTGACCTTCCACCTGCCCTTCGACAGATCTCTTGCCGCCGCGACTGGCGAGCCGGTCTGCACGCCTGTCAAACCGATCGAAGTCACATACGAGACGGGCCCGGTGGGTGAAGCGGTCGTCATCTCCGGTGACGCTGGTCTCACATACACGGAACCGGACTCCTTCCCTCTAGGCAAGGGCAGCATCGCGTTCTGGATCAAGCCGCACTGGAGCCCGGGAGAGAAGGGAAACCTACCCGTGGTATTCCGCAAGAATGATCCGGAACGCATTAAGAGAGGCGGCCGCATGCGGGAGGTCAACCATATCGAGATCGGTTTCAGGTCCGCCAAAGAAGGCGTCAATCTCACCTTTTTCAGCAGCGCAAACCCCGCAGGAACGGATGGCACGCCCCGTCCGGTCTTTGCCAGCCAGGCGCTGTGGACTGTGGACGATTGGGACAAAGGCGAGTGGTTGCATGTCTGCGTCACAGTCGGGGAGTGGGGCCGGCGGAACCAGACCCGCATGTACGTTCAGGGCGAAGTAGTCTACGTCTGGCGTTGGCACGCGTTTCCGGAAGCCCACGGCGAGGCCTTCACCCTGGGAGGCGACAAGCGAACCATGGGCCTCGACGATTTCCGCGCATACAACCGGATTCTCAACCCAGACGAAGTCTATGAGCTCTACCGCATGGGCGCGCGCCGAGCCGAGCTCCTGAGTCAACAAGCCGATGGACGCGGTCCGCGACCTGCCGTTCATCGAGAACATGGAGTTGAGCCATGAGACCCGAGAGAGTAGCCGGCTTCCTCTGTGGGACATTGCTTTTGGCAAGCGTGTTGGCGGCGCCGACTCAGGCGGCGGAGCCGTTGACCATTGTCAGGGACGGGAAGGCTGTGGCCACGATCGTCCATCCGCGATGGGAGAAGCCAGTGCCGCCCCTCAAGCAGCTGGACGGAGCCGGCAAGCCCACAGCCACCTACGCGGCGCAGCAAGTCGAGTTCCGCTGGCGGAACAGTGTGCATTCCAGTAACATCGACAGGCCGGTCCGGACGTTGCAGGACATGGTGCGCCGGATCAGTGGGGTGACGCTTCCTGCCGTGGAGGACGGGTCCGAAGCGCACCGGGGCGCAACGGGTCCCCAGATTCACCTTGGCCGCACGCAATTCGTCGAAGGCCTGGCCCTCGACCTCGACGCCCGGGACAAGCAGCACACCGTGCTCAAGCGGGTGGGGGACAACCTGGTCATCGCCTGCGGCGGCGAGCAACACCTGAACCGCCGCGGCATGGGTTTCGCCATGAGCGCATTCCTCATGGAAGTCCTGGACGTGCACCACTACCTGCCGGAGAAAAAAGGGGCCAAGGACCCGCTGTGGACCATCATCCCGCAGAACGACACCATTGCGGTCGGTGAGTTGAGCGTGGAGCACACGCCGGACTATCTCTCACGCGACTTCTCGCTCGGAGCCTGGGTGCCCGAACGCAGCGACTGGATGACTCGTAACCAGATAGCGTGGGGCGGCCGGTACCACATCCCCCATAACCTCGGCAAGCTCCTGGCCCCTGAGAAATACGGCAAGAAGAACCCCGAGTTCTACCCGTTGCTGGACGGTAAGCGCAAAATCCCGAAGAAGTGGGAGCTGACCAAGAACTGGCAGCCGTGCATGAGCAATCCTCAAGTAGTGGCGGCAGTGGCTGACGAGGCGCGGACGTTCTTCGACGCGCGCCCCTACGAGGAGCTGGTCAGCTTGGCGATTAACGACAACTACGGCTGGTGCGAGTGCGAACGCTGCCGGGCGGGCAATGGCGGAGTCAAGTACAGCAACGACGGCCGGGCCAACTACTCGAACGTCTACTTCAAGTTCCTGAACCGAGTTTGCCGGGAACTCGAGAAGACACATCCCGGAAAGCTGGTCGGGGCAATGGCCTACCAGAATGGCACCTACGCTCCCCCCGACTTCAAGCTGCATCCCAACATCGTGGTCCTGGTGGTGACGGACTACTCGCTCTTCCACGCCCGCACGAAGCAGTTCCAGCAGGTGCGCGGCGTTGTCCTACCCTGGGCCAACGTCGCGGAACGGCTGGCCGTACACGGCTGGCACGTCGACTTCAACGGCGCCAAGTATCCGCGTCTGGAACTGCGTTCCACCAGAGACTTCCTGAAGTTCTTCACCGAGGCAGGCGGAACCGCTTACCACGGCGAAGAGTATACGTGTTTCGGGTTTGACGGACCGAAGACCTGGATCACCGCGCGTCTGCTTTGGGACGTCGATCTGGACCCGAACACGCTCCTGCGCCAGTTCTGCGACGATTGCTTCGGCCCGGCGTCCGAGCCGATGGTCCGCTACTTCACGGCCCTGGAGAACGCTTGGAACCGAAACACCTCGCACCTGAATCCGTACTGGTTCGTCAGCGCACCGATCGATTTGGTCATGACACCCTCGGTGATCGACGATTGCAGCCGGAGTCTCGACCAGGCACTGGGGCTGGCAGCGACGGAGAGGCAACGCCGCCGCATCCGTCATTTCCACGACACCTTCACCGTGACCCGGTACGCCGCCGGCGTCGCGCGGGCCAAGACGCTGTGCGACTGGATCGCCACTGAGCGGGAATTGACCCCGGGCATGTTCTTCGAGCTGGCCGCGAAGCTGAACGAGGCAGCGTTCGGACGCGAGGCGTTGGCCCGATACATCGATGGATTGGCCGGCGATCCCACGGTCCTTCTGGATGGCAATAAGGGCAAGACGAAACTCGCTGCAGAGCCCATGAACCCCACCTACTGCCGAGTCGCCAGCGCGTTGGTTACGCGTCTTGCCCGTGAGGAGAGCTCGGAGAATGCGGGCGTGTCAGGGGACGCACTCAACCCAGCGCTGCGTGCCCGCTACGCCGCGCTGGGCGAAGAGATACAGAGACGGTTCAAGGAGAAACCGTTAACCCAAGGACTGGCCTGGAAGGAATTCAATCAACGAGTCGACAGTTTCCTGAACACTGTCGCGATCGTGCCGAAACGCTCCACCCCCCCGAATCTCGACGGCGTGATCTCAACCGGCGAATGGGCAGGCGCGCCAGTGCTCACCGGGTTTTACGCGTTCGATCATCAAAGACACGGAACGACAGACAGCCCGGCCAGATGCCAGACCGAAGTCCGGTTGAGCTATGATGACACACACCTATACGTCGCCTACAGGCTGACAGAAGCCGACGTCAACAACCGCGCTGCCGTTTACGACAAACGCGACGCCGCCGTGTGGAACGACGACAGCGCCGATTTCGCCATCGTGCCGCCGAAATGGCCCAAAGACAAGTTCTATCACTACATCATCAACGCCAAGGCCGCGGTCTATGACGCCATGGACGGCAAACAGTGGAACAGCAAGCTGCGCGTCGCAACGGGAATCGACGAACAGGGAAACTCCTGGATCCTCGAGATCGCTATTCCCTGGCAGGACTTCAGCAGGACGCCCGAACCCGGCCAGGTATGGCGTGCCCAGTTCGGACGCAGCGACTGGAGCGACGGCAAGTGTGAGCCCTCCTCCTGGGCACCGACCCAGGGCGGCCTAAATAACGGCGACTACATGGGCATCATGCTGTTCGAATAGATGGTAGGCGATTGGGGACGTATCTACCATCGGGGTTTCCGCCCACGGCTTGGACGCTATCCCCCTTGCCGAAAAGCGCAGTCGCGTATCCGATCTTTTTGAAGAACTGCGGCATGAAGACTTCATCGTCGAGGATGTTGCATGCCGGCCCTACACCCCAGACGCCTGTCTTGAAATGGTTGCGCCCCATCATCAGGGCCGAGCGCGTCGGCGAACAGGCCGGCGCCACGACGAAGTTCCCGAACACAGCCGACTGTTCAGCCAACTTGTCGAGGTTGGGGGTCAGGACATTCTTGTTGCCGGTGAACCCGAATTCCCCATAGCCCTGATCATCGCTGATAATCAGCAGCACATTGGGTCTGGCGTTTCCAGGTCTACGTGCCGATGAGACAACTCCGCCATTCTCCGCAGCGTGGATTGATGCGGCAAGGGAGATCAACAGGACGGTTACGTATCGTTTCACAGGACTATTCCACCTTGGTCTTTCCAGTCAGTGGTCCTTGACATGGGGTCCGCCTCCGCGGCGTTACGTGCCTGTTCAGTAGAAGAACAACATCAGTTCAATTGCTTTCTCGGCGAAGCGCTCGCCCAGCATTTTGCACCCCTCGACAGAGCAGTGAAGGTCGTTCTTGATCTGTTCGCCTTCGCGATTCCCTCCATCGTTCAAGTCGCCGGGGGTACCCATGGCTATCTTCTCCCCGTGCCCAAAAAGAGACTCAGACTGACCGGAATGCCGGTGTCGCACGTCACCGCCAGGGCCGTGCGTCCCGGAGCAGGCGAAGACAGTGACACCTGTGCTGGTAGAGCACTCCCCGCCAGTTCCCACTCCCCGTTGAGCGTCACGGTGACCGTCGTAGGCCCTTTGCCTCGGTGGTTCAGATTCGGATCCGCAACCGCGAGCTCAAGGCGGGGATCATCCACGGACTTGCGGCGGCAGATAAGGAAGCACTTCTTGTCGACCGCGTAGAGCAGGTCGTGCCCGAGGAGCCCGCCTTCGAAGGCGGCAAATGCTGTCGACCCGCTGAGACGATCTTCCACGCCGTGAGCAGTCGCGTCGCGCCGCAGGATCTTGTACCCGGGATCTGGGGACGCAGCCTTCGCGACCAAGTCCGGACACCCACCGGGGATGATCGCGTAGTGATACGAGGCATCGCGTGGTGCCTTGCCGTGAGACAGCCACGCCGTGGCGAAATCCCCTGCCGTGACTTTGTTCTCGGTGCGCTGCTTGTCGTGCCGGGACTGCTGCCGGGTCCGTGCCAGATGAAGGACAACATTGGGCCGCACAACGTAAGCGTTGCCTTGGGCATCATTGAGAACGGTGGGGGCAGCCACGGTCAGCTCACGCTCGAGCGGGAAGCTACGTGCCGTTTCACCGGCCAGCAGAATCGGGTCTGTCGGCGATGCCAAGCCGTTCTGGAAGAGCGTGGTGACGGTTTCGTATTCCGCGCACTCGCTCCCGATCTGGCTGCCCAGGCACACGATTACACCATTGGGCATGGCGTAGGCGGACTTGCGCACGGTCAGCGATTCCCGGCCGACTTGATCCAGTGCGAAGGCGAAGATCCCCTGATCGTTCTGCAGGTGACAACTGCCCGCGAACGGGGCCTCTACCTTGGGGGAACGGGGGCCCTTCATCCGGTCGAGCGGCAGCAGGAGTGTGGTGGTGCCGGGGTACCTACACCAATCCCAGCCGTCGTATTGAAAGCCGCTTCGGTCGCTGCTGTCGTAGCTGAAGATCTCGATCGTGCCGTAGTTCTGGTAGCGTCCGTAGGCGTTGTCCCGGTTGGCGTAGATCTCGGTTCCCCGCACAGCGTAGTCCGGCGTCGAGGCGAATCCCTTGAAGTGCACGGCGCGATCGTGTCGGTGCATGATGCCGGCGGCAGCATGGTTGAAAGACCAGTAGCCATCGGGTCGCGGCTCGGGGGGAATGGGGCGACCATAGAGCTTTTGGGCGGACGCAGCGGCCAAACCGGCAACGCGCACATGAACTGCGGCCAGCTCACCGTCTGGACCATCCGTTCCCGGGACTGCCCTGCTCAGCAGGTCGATCCCGGGGAGAGGCCAGGTCCGCCCGAGTGGGTGACGCCCGAATGCGATGGTTCCGAACTGCGGGAACGCCCAAAGCCGAGCGCGCATGTAGGCGAACTTGAGCTTGTCGTAGAGTGGTCGTGGCACCTCGAGCGGGCTGCCATCCAAGGCCGCCACCACCTCGACCAGACGGGCGATCGCGGGCAGGCCGTAGCCGCTGTAGAACATCAAGTGGTGGTAGAGGCTGCCGTCGGGTTTGATCTGGCCGCGCGAGTCGTAATGGTGCGTGCACAATGAGTGCTCCGTCCAGCGCCCCCAGGCCTGCAGCATTGCGGCTTGTAGACCCTCGTCCCGCCCCGTCAGCATGGCGTAGATGTGCCCCCACAGGTCGCAGATGAGATAGTCCATTTGGCCGGCCTGGTTCAGGTATCCGTGCCCAGGGTAGCACCACTCGTCGCGATCGCCGGGGAAGAAGACGCGTCCGGTCACGTTGGCCCACCGGAGCGACGCGGACACTGCGTCCAACAAGTCGGGATCTGCTGCCAAGGCATCCTGCATCAGGAAGAAGGCCAGGTAGTGCGCCTCGGTTCCGTACCAGATCCTGGAGTTCGTGTGGCTGCCGGCAGCATGGCCGCGATCCAGCATGAAACGGCTGAGGGTCAGGAACGCGGCTTGCAGACGCACCTTGTCTTCGGCCGAACCGGGGCGCTGACAGGCTAAGGCGATGTCTTTCAGCAGGGCGTCGAAGGTGCGCACGTCGATGGCGGCACCGATCATCCCTTCGTCCGTCACTTCGATCCCGTAGGCCGCTGTCCGTTCGAGCAACTGAGTCACCAGCTGCGCCTCCAGCTTGCCTTTAGGGACATGACGTGCCACGAGACGACGTTTCAGGGCCCGAACACCCTCCAGCAGTGCCGGTTCGCGGGTGGGCTCGGCGACCGTGGTTGCATCCATCCGCCGCAGCCGGAAGGGCAAGAAACTCCACGGTACCTGACGCGAGGCGAACTGGGGGCCGGACGGCCCTTCGGACTGGATGCTGATCTTGTCAAGGAACACGGCTCCGGCCGCGCTCGGGGACCGCAACCGCAGCCACGTCACCTGGCTCGGAAGTTCACCTGCCATGTCACCGAAACGGAAGCGGATGAGTCGCCAGCCTCGGAAATCGGTGTTGACTGTGCCGCGGCAACCGGGTTCGTTGCCGTGCCCGGCAATCAGCTTCATACCTGGACCGGGCATCGGGTTGATGCAGTAGAGCCAGAACTCGCCGACGCTGTCGGCTCCTACAGACGTGGTGTCGGGATCAATGTCGACCGTGAGCGTTGCCGTCTGTTGCCATGCCCAACGGAACGCTTGGTCGGACGTGATGGCCTGGCGTTCGGAGATGCCGAGACGTGAGCCTGTGGAAGCGTGGAGTCCGGTGGGGACCGTCCCATCCTCGCACGCGTAGTCCATGTCTGCCCTCACACTCAATCCCAGAAACGCCGCGGCGAGCCCCGGAAACACCAAGCACCGTCTCCGGGTCCTGGGCCACAACTTGTATCGCTTACGCACAGGATTCTCCGTCCGTGGTCTAGTACACGCTCACTATTTGCCTTGCACGTTGCTGGGCACAAGTGGCGCGACGTGGTCCTCGTTGAAGCGACGCAGGCGTTCGAAGACAGCGGGGTGCGCCGCGCAGTCGGGGATGTTGAAGTCTTTCTTCTGCCAGGGGAAGTGGACGGTCCACAGCGTGACCAGCGACACGCCTTCGGCGCCGAACATGTCAAAGCACTTCAGGAACCACTCCGCCCCGGGATCGTCTTTGAGGAAGCGCTTCCGCCCCTGACCGAACTCGCCGATCAGGACGGGGCGCTTGTCCGCGTGTGCGGCCCGAATCATGCCACGGGCATAGTCGACAATGGGCAGATTGTCGACCTTGTAGCGGGTTCCGAAATTGCCGTAGACGTGCAGGCTGATCACATCCAACGGCCGCGCCTGCTGCAGCAGCAGGCTGTCGCAGTGCTCCTCGATCGTGTCGAACGTCCACACATGCTTCGGCCAGTTCTCGCGCAGGGACTTGCTGCAATCCCGCGGATGCGCGTCCCCCGTCGTGACCAGGTGATTGGGATCGATTGACTTGATGAACCGCGTCATATCCGCGCAGACCCGGGTCAGCATCTCGGTCGTGTAGTAGTCCTCGATGGTCGTGGGCTCCAACCGATGGCCGCGCGTGCCCGGCGGGTAGAGAGCGGCAAACTTCGGCTTCCGCCCCGTGTGATTGAGGTCGGCGTGCAGGAAGATCTCATTGTGCAGTTCCCACAGCAACACGACCGGGTCGTCGCGGCAACGGGTCACGAACTCGCGCACGTAGCCGTAGGTGGAGGCGTAGGTCTTCGACGTGGGATCGAGGATCGCGTTCTTGTATTCGCCATGGTAACCGGCCCACGTCGCGAAGATGCTCAGACTCGGGATAAGCCGGATGTTGCGTTCGCGACACAGCCCGAACAGCTCGTCCATCTGACGCCAAAATTCCTCGCGATCCTTCATGTAGAGCTTCTGAGCATCCACGGGATAGCCGACACCGGCAAAGAAGCGAATGAAAGGGATGTTGTGCTTCGCCAGATCGTCCAGCGCTGCAATCATGGCCTGGCGCGCCTTCGCGGTCGTCCTGTAGATCTGCGTGTCGTGGTGCCAGGTGCCCATGTAAGACTGCGACAGGTTAGGAATGTTGACCCCGGCAGCCCGGTACTCGCGCCCGTTGAGGCAAAGGCGCCCATCGCGCACGGAGACGAAGTCGTCTTCGGTCAAAGGCATAGTCGGGGTCCCTCCCTGTTCGTGGGTGATGTGCCGGCAGCCGGTTGCACAGACGGCCACAAAGACAGCCAGGGTCACTATACCAGTCAGGTGCGAAAGCTGTTTGCTCATCGGTATCTCCCGTATTGCATAGCTGTTTCGTACATGGCGATGACGTTTTCGGTCGGTGAATTGTCCTGCAGAGAATGGGTGGGCGCAAAGCAGTAGCCTCCGCCGGGCATCATGATCTCCAGCGTCTTCCGGCAGTACGCAACGGTCTCCTCGACTGTGCCGGTGGCAACAGGACCAGCCGTGCTGATGCAACCGTGGAAGGCAAGTCGCCCACCGAAGGTCTCTTTCAGGTATGCTGGAGACATGTCCGCAGCTTCAGGCTGCAACGTGTCGACGGCCCTCAGCCCCATCTTGATGTACTCCTCGTAGGCCCAACTGCTGGAACCACAGGTGTGCATCATGACCGGTAGATCGTAGGAAGCCGCGAGATCGAGAAAGGGCCTGTGCCGCGGCAGAATATGCTTCCTGAGCATCTCCATGCTGATCAACGGCCCTTTCTGCGTCCCCAGGTCCTCGCCCATCCACATGAAATCGATCGCGCCCTTTGGGGCAGCCTCAAGTGTCCGTTCGGTGACTTCGAGTTGGATCGCGAGGAATCGGTCGATCAGCAGCACACCCGCAGGCTCGTCCAGTGCGAGATCGCAGAACACCTGCTCCATCGAACGGTGGAACCCAGCCGTGTTGATGATGCAGCCCAGGCCTGCGCCCCCGACGTGGAGGGCATAGTCGCTGTTCCTGTCGCAAGCATCCCGCACCCCGCTGTAATCGTGATCATCCGGCGACGGCATGGGCCAGTTCGCCACCGTCTCCTCATCGGCGTCCCGGAGAGGGAAGTCGCAGTAGTCCCAGTACCCCCCGCTCTCGTGTTCGACATACATGCGGTGGATGCCCCAGTTGTCTACCTTCACACCACGCTCCGGGATGTCCTCGTGCAGTCTAGGCCCTGTGTAGGGAACGCCGATGCCCCGGAAGTCTACGGCGAGGGCTTGACGCAGTCCCTCTGCATCATGCCGCTCGAGACCGAAGTGCTCTTTGAGTCTTCCATCAACCCCCGGGTTGGAATGGTAGTTGATGGGGACGCGATCGGCCTCTTGATGTGCCAGTGTGGTCAGTACTCTCTCTTTGGATGTCATACTCTCGCCTTCAGAAGTGGGGCGTTCTGTCAAGTCTCTCCTGCAGACGTTTGTTCGCTGCAGCAATGCACTTCACGATCTCCGGATTGCGCCGGATCGTCAGATCAAAGCGTTGAGGGTTGCCCTGGTCCATCGCTCGATCAGACTGGTAGCACCACCAATAGGAGAGCTTGCGTTTCTCAGGATCCGGACCACGGTGTGATTGTCGGGATGCTCGCCTTCACCCGCCGCGATCACCGGTCCCAGCGGGACAAGAGCCTTGACGTGGCCCTTCTCTTCGACCTGTTTCGACCGTGCATCCAGATCAAGGTGGGCGTAGACACTCCTGACCACACTGGTGCTCTTTTGGTCAGAGTAACGGACCGTTTCCATCGCGCACGGGTCCGCGGTCATGCCTTTGGTTTCAATCCCGAGCGTGTCCAGAGAGCCGACGAAATCACCCACCGCCGCGCGCTGCAGCAGCGCCTTGTCGGCCTCCACGAGATGCACATTCCGGATCTTCATCCCGGGGGCGGGCGGATCGATGCGCAAGCGTTGGATGGCAGCCCCGAGACCCTTGCCGTTTCTGCTGACATCCATCCAATGCCATGTCCACGTCTCCGCCTTTTTCAGCACCCCGTCGAATCGGATATGCCCGCCTGTCCCTTGAGCCAGCAGTAGAAATTGAATCTGCCGGATGCTTTTGCGTAGATATACTCGAAGGCGATCACATGGGGCTTGTCTCTGCGACAGAAATCGCCGATGTCGTCAAAGAAGACGTAGGGATCCCCGCCGCTGGCGGTCAGTTCGAAAGACGAGCCGAGATCGGATGCCGTCAGCTGGTTGGTTTTCTGCGAGAGTACAAGCTCTGCTTTCCTGCAATCCCCGAAAGCCCCCTTGGGCCGCACAAACACCGCACACCCCGACAACAGGCAGATGACAAGAAGCGTTGTGAATTGAGATCGTCGCATCATCTGGAGGCTCTTTGCCGGCCTACCCCGTCCTGCTCCTCGAACCCGATGTTGTCGTCCGCCTGCCAGCAGTGCAGGGAGATCGGGATGGCCAGCGCTTGCTCGATCGCCGCGTCCGTGTCCACCCCAAAGGCGGCGTACTGTGCTCTTGCCAATGCGTAGCTGTTGTCGTTCATCATGTGCTCCTTCATGGCACTCCTCAGAAGTAGAGTTCCACAAGCGACTGGTAGACGCCGGGTGCGCCGAACATAGGGCAGTTGCGCTGCTTCATTACGTTGTCCAGCCCCTCGATGTCTTCGCGCGACAGTTCCTTTAGCTCGCGTCCCGCCGCCAGGACCTGGAGGATGGAGTAGGCGGACATCTCCAGCAGTTCCACGTTCATCATGGTGTATTCGATCCCCTCCGGACTCATGGTGACCAGTCCGTGGTTCTCCATAATGAAGCTGTTGTACTTCCTGATGAACGGCTCGAAGTTGTCCGCCAACTGCTGTGTGAGCGGTTCGGCGTACGGCACCACCGGGACCGGGCCGACTTCATGCGATGTCTCGGGAAAGAACGGCCTCATCAGCAGGTTTTCGCCCTTCATGATCGCAAAGGCGCCGACGTTCGGGGCGTGGCAGTGGATGACCGAGCGGATGTCCGGACGGTCATTGAAGAACTTGATGTACATGGGCCGTTCGCCGGTGGGGCGGCGGGCGCCCTCGACTGTGTCGCCGGCCATGTTGATGAAGACGACATCACGGCTGGTGATCTCGCCCTTGTTTAGCATGGTCGGCGTGATGATGATCAGGTCGTCCTCGAGCTTCCAGGCGGCGTTGCCACCGTATCCGGTCACATACTTGTTGGCCGCGAGCTGGTTGCTAACCTTCACAAACTTCGCGACTTCATCAGCGTACTTCTCAGTAAGAGCCATGGGTACTCCTTACGGTTTGATGATCACTTTGAGCGAACCGGACGCGGGGTTGCCCTGCGTCGCGACCGCCTCGTTGAAATCGTCGAGGCTGAAGGTGTGCGTCACCAGTTTCTCGGCCGCAACTCGCCCACTGCTGATCAACTCACGGGCCTCAGTGTAGTCGCGCTGCACAGAGCTGTTGGCCCCGTGGATGTGCAGTTCGGGATAGTGGATCAGGTTCAGGTCCAACGGCTCGACCGGATCAGACTTGGGCATGCCGGCGAAGATGGACAGATGCCCGTCCCGCGCCAGCATTTGGATCCCTATCGGCACCAGCTGTTTGACGGATGCGGCGACCACGACCGCGTTCGCGCCGCGTCCGCCGGTAAAGTTCGTGATCCACTCGACCGGGTCATGGTCACGGCTGTTGATGAGGCCATCGAACGGCAGCCCCAGCGACTCAAGCAGGTTCAGACGATCCTGCGCGACATCGAAGATCACAACTCGTTCTGCTCCGCGCGCTTTGGCGACCAGGCCGTTGAGTACGCCGATGATGCCGCCGCCAAAGACCGCCACCGCGTGCATGCCCTCGAACGGCAGGCAGCGCATTCCGTTCACGCAGCAACTGAGCGGCTCGATGAGCGTTCCCGCTTCTGCGCTCATGCCGGCCGGGAGTGGGATCAGGCAGCCCTGCCGGACTCCGGCAACGGGCATGACCATGTATTCGGCGAAGCCGCCATTCCACTGGTAACCGATCGCCTTGAACCCATTTTCGCACAGGTTCTGGCGCTCAAGAGCACACATCGGGCAGGCGTTGCAGCCGATGACCGTCTGCACGGCGTAGCGTTCGTCGAGTTCAACGCCCTTGACATCCGTACCAACGGCGGCGACAGTGCCGGCGATCTCGTGCCCGACGATCGGTACATCCACATGCTTCTCGCCTTTCAGTACGCGCTGGTCGGTCCCGCACAGCGCACAGGCGTCAACCTTCAGCAAGACCTCTCCCGCATCGGGTACAGGAATGGCGACCTCTTCAACAACGATCCGGCCGGGTTCTTTGATTACAGCGGCTTTCATCCGAGTCCTTTCGGTTCATTTCGGGAAATCGATCATCGTCTTCAGAACGCCATCAGCATAAGAAGCGGCCAAGTCGAAGGCCGCCTGCGTCTGCTCGAACAGGAAGCGATGCGTGACCATGATGTTGACGTCGAAATCCCCACGGTCCATCATGTCCAGCGCCGGCTGCACGCAGTGGTTCTGGCGGCGCACGTTCTGGATACAGATCTCCTTGTGCCGCAGCTCGTCGATCAGGAAGCTCACGCGTTTGGCCGTTGGAGGAATGCCGATGAGCAACAGCTTGCCACCTGGCTTGAGCATGTCGATCGCCTGATCCAGCGCGTCTTGTTCGCCACAGCACTCGAAGACCACGTCGAGACCACCCGGCTCCAACTCCGCGACCTTCGCCACCACGTCCTCGCGATCCGGATTGCCGCCCCAGGCCGCGCCGGCCTTGGCAGCCAGGTCGAGGCGAGTATCGATCTTGTCGGTCACGTAAATCTTGTCGGCTCCCTGGGCTTTGGCGGGCAGCAGGACGCTCAGGCCGATGCAGCCGGCGCCGAGGATGCCGACCCTCGCCCCCTGCATGGGAATCGACTGCTTGACGGCGTAAACACCGATGGCCAGCGGTTCGGAGATGGCCGCCTCGTCGAAGGTGGTCTTGTCGCTGACCTTGAAGCAGCTGTCTTCGGGCATGGCGATGTACTCGGAAAGGCAGCCTTCGGCCTGTTTGGGGCAGCCGAGGAAGCGGAGTTTGCGGCAGGTGTGGGGTCGGTCTGCCAAGCACTGGTCGCAGGCGCCGCAGGACATGGCCGGCTCAATGGCTATGCGGTCACCGGGCTTGACGCGGGTGACGGCCGGGCCGACCGCTTCGACAACGCCGGCGCCCTCATGGCCCACCGCAAAGGGGTAGTCCACAACCTGCGAACCGATCTGGCCGGTCTCGTAGTAGTGCACATCCGAGCCGCAAACGCCCACGACCTTCATCCGGATCAGGACATCGTTCGGGTTGACGATTGCGGGGTCCGCAACTTCCAGCATCTCCATCGCGCGGATGCCGGTGAGTTTCATTGCTCTCATGCGTTCTTCTCTCTACTCCGGGGCGAACAAGTTGCCGCTGTTCAGGCGCAGGTCGGGGTCGAAACAGGACTTCAGATCACGCATCTGGTCGCAGACGTCCTCGCCTACCATCAGGCGCAGGAAGTCGGTCTTGAGCTTACCAATACCGTGTTCGGCGGAGACACTGCCGCCCCACGCTACCACTTGCCGGGCCCAGTCCTTGTACAGCTGCTTGCCGCGGGCGTATTCGTCCATGGTGTTCGGCAGGATGTTCACGTGAACGTGGTTGTCCCCGATATGGCCGAAAATGACGGCGTCCAGGCCGCTGCCGGCCACATCCCTGTTGTACATCTCCATGGCGTCGCCGAGGCGCGCATCGGGCACGGACATGTCGGTGCCCAGCTTGGTCAGCTCGGGTTCCTTCTTCCGCCGTTGATCAATCTGCAGATTTACGACTTCCGGCACTGTGTGACGGAACGTCTTCAGGCGCGCCATTTCGTGTCGGTTCTCCGCCGCCCATGTTGCGCCACTGTCGCCGCCGACCGCTTCGAGCAGATGGCCAAATCGCTGAACGGCCTCGTAGGCGTCCGCGTCGGACGCTCCCTGATACTCGACGTAAATCGCTGTATGGAGGTGATCCGGGAGTGCGGGGATCGCGACAAAGCCGGGATTGTCCCGCTTGTGCTTGCACAGCAGATTCAAGGCGGCGGCATTGAAGAACTCCACGGCCTCCGGACGGGCGTCCGCGATGGGAGCACCGCCAACGGTTTCGCCGCGCACGGCACGCACCAGGCGCAGAGCGGTTGCCTCGTCCGGGAGAAAGGCCAGGATGCCCCAGCGCTCAGGGGACGCGGGCAACAGACTCACCTCGATTTCGGTGATGACCCCGAGCGTGCCTTCCATCCCCATGAACAGATCGAGCAGATCCATGTCGTCTGCCAACCGATACCCGGCCGCGCTCTTCACCGGTGGAGGTGTGTATGCGGGGAGCTCGCCGGAGACCGTGCGGCCGGAGTCCAATTGCAGGCTGAAATGGCGGCCGTCAGCAAAGCACTGGCCTCGTTTCAGGCTCACGGCGTCCCCATCGGGAAGCAGGACCCGCAGGCCCAGCACATGCCCGCCCGTGGGGCCGTGACGGAACGAGCAGGCTCCGGAGGCATTGCTTGCGACCATGCCGCCAATGGAGGCGCTGGTCTCGGTTGGGTCCGGGGCAAAGAAGTGAGGCGGGGCCTGTCGGAAGGCATCCAGCGCCGCCATCGATTTCTCCGACCAGCCGTCCGTGCGGAAATCTCGCGCATGTACAGCCTCACGCAGTTCACTCAACAGCACACCGGGCTGGACAGTGACAGAGAATGCACCGCCGTCGGCATCCTGTCGCAGGGCGGTGATGCGGTTCATGCGGCTGAGGTTCAGGATATGGCCGCCGGCGGGCACAGCGCCGCCGGCAATCCCGGTACGGGCGCCTTGGGTGGTAACGGGTGTGCCGTCGGTTGCCAGGCGTCGCAATACATCCCGGATGTCCGCCTCGGTGCGAGGGAAGGAGATGGACTCGGCGCGCCCCACCCGCCGCGATTCATCACGCAGGTACTCTTCGTGCCGGGCATCCAGTTTCTCAATTGAGACGCCTGGCTCGGCGTCCGAACGCGGCGCCGTGTCCGCACCTGTCCACGCTTGCCCGTGGTCGTCCGCGTCCGTCGGTTCTCGTCCGTGCCGTTCCCGGCTCGCCCCCCCCCCCGTCAGTTGCTCGATCAACGCCGGGATGATCTCGGCGACATCCCCGACAACACCGTGGGTGGCCACATCGAAGATCGGCGCATTCGGGTCGTTATTGATGGCGACAATCGTGTCGGCGCTGGACATGCCGACCAGGTGCTGGACGGCCCCGGATATCCCGCAGGCAATGTACAGCTTGGGGTTGACCGTCTTGCCCGTCTGCCCCACCTGATGGCCGTAGGGAATCCAACCTGCATCCACGGCACCGCGACTGGCGCCGACAACCCCGCCCAGTGCGTCGGCCAGTTGCTCCGCCAACGCGACGTTCTCCGCCCGTCCCAGGCCGCGACCGCCGGCCACGATGATCTCCGCTTCGGTCAGATTGATCGAGTGCCCCCCTTCGTCGAGGAAGGCCAAGCGGCGTGACCGTGAGCGCGCCCAGCCGGGACGCATGGGTACGCGCTCCACCGTGCCCGGGCACTGACGCTGTTCAGGTGTTGCCGCCGGCATGACGCCGTGCCGTACCGTCGCCATCTGCGGCCGATGGTTGGCACAGAGAATCGAGGCCATGATGTTGCCGCCAAACGCCGGTCGTGTCTGCAGCAGCAAGCCGTCGTCGGTAATCCCGAGCTCGGTACAATCCGCCGTGATACCCGTGTGGGCGCTGACGGCGACCCGGGCCAGGAAGCTCCGCCCTATCGCGGTGGCGCCAGCCAGCACGATCCCCGGCTTGCCCTCGGCGATCAGGTCTGAAAGAGCCGCAGCGTAAGGTTCGGCTGTGTAGTCCGCAAGCAGGGGATCTTCCACCAGCAGGATCCGTTCGACAGGATACTGCAGCAACGCATTCGCCTGGTCAGCCATATCCGCGCCGAAGCAAACCACCGTCAGTTCGTGGTCAAGCGCATCCGCCAGCCGCCGGCCAGCCCCGATCAGTTCGTCAACAACAGGCTGGATGACACCGTCCACTTGCTCCCCGAAAACCCAGACGCCCTGCCAGTCGTTCGGAATGGGCTCGCCCTCTTCGGGACGCTCGAGGATGATGGCATCGAATTCGCAGCTGTCCACACAAGCCCCGCACAGCGTGCAGGCTTCGCTCGCCACCGCACAACGCTCCTCGATGGCAATGGCGCCGAACGGACAGGCGGGGATACACTTGCGGCACCCCACACATGCGTCGCAGTCAATGCGGATCGCCGGACTAGCCATGGGATTCCCTCCCGTCCGACAGAACGCCGTCCGCACGCAAACGCTTGACCAGGTTCCCCGCGACCTCGGCAGCACTGCCCCCGGGGACCAGGCCTCCCCCTGACCGCTGAGGAGGACAGAAAATGCGATTGACCGCCGTGGGCGATCCCGCCAGACCCACGACGTCGGCATCCACATCGAGATCTGCCCGGCCCCACACAGTCAGATTGGCGCCACGCGCGCGGACCTTGCCTTTCAGAGAGGGCATACGTGGCTCGTTGATCTCCTTGACAACCGTCAAGACTGCCGGCAGTTCCACGTGCACGCGTTCGTGCCCGTGGTCCAGCAGTCGCTCCACAGTCGCGTTCCGGGCGGTTATCTCGCAGATGCGCGATACATAACACACTTGGGGAAGATCCAGATGGCAGGCGATGCCGGGGCCAACTTGAGCCGTGTCCCCGTCGATCGCCTGCTTGCCTGCCAGGATCAGCCCGGGGTCCAGGCGGCGCAGTGCAGCAGACAGCGTCAGGCTGGTCGACCAGGTGTCGGCACCCGCAAACGCTCGGTCGCACAACAGCACTGCCGCGTCAACCCCCAGAGCCAGGCACTCACGCAACGCTGTCTCCACCTGCGGCGGCCCCATGCTCAATACCGTGATGCGGCCGCAACCAAGACGATCCCGTATGCGCAGGGCCTCCTCGACCGCGTACATGTCGTACGGGTTGACGATCGACTCCACACCCTCGCGTATCAGGGTGTTGGTCTCCGGGTTGATCCGCACCTCGGTCGTATACGGGACCTGCTTTATGCAGACGATGATGTGCACGCCGTCAATTCCTCTATCGCAGTTCCTGGTTTCCTCGTCTAAGATCATTCCGCATCACGGCCATTTCCTTGACGAAACCGGCTATTTTCAGCACAATACTTGCATGTTGGGACAGGAGCGAGGTAGTGTAGGCCACAGCACGGAGCAACCCGGGACGTCCCACCACCATGCCGCATCAGTTCAGACACGAGGACTTCTTCGACGACGCCCGAATGCCGGTTGTCGTCCACCGCCGTGTGTCGCAGCGTCCCAGTCGTTTGCACAGTCATGCCTTTTCGGAGCTGGTCATCGTACTCAGCGGGCAGGGAGTGCATTTCACGGTCGACGACGAGCACGACGTCATGGCCGGGGACGTGTTCGTAATTCAGGGCAGTGGGGAACACGGCTACCGCAATCCCAGGCAGTTGGAGCTGGTCAACATCATGTTCAAACCCGGGCAGCTCGATCTTCCGCTGCATGACCTGCGCAGCCTACCGGGCTACCATGCGCTGTTCACCCTCGAGCCGCGCTTCCGTAAGCAACACCGCTTCAGCAGCAGGTTGCACCTCGATTCGCATCAACTCAGTTACCTGGCGCCGATGATCGACGCGCTCGAACGCGAGTGCACCGAACGGCCGCCCGGCTTTCTCGCCATGTCCGTTGTGTCGTTCATGCAGATTGTGGGATATCTCTCGCGCTGCTACGGTCAAGTGCAGACAGCCGCAAGCCGTCCGCTGCTGCGCATAGGTGAAGCCCTCGGGCACTTGGAGGACCACTACGCCGAGCCCATCGACATTGCCCGTCTGGCCCGGATCGCGCACATGTCCGAGAGCAGCCTGTACCGCGCTTTCAAGCGCGGTGTAGGGCACACGCCGATACACCACCTCATCCGGCTGCGCATCCGCAAGGCGTGCCCTTTGCTCCGACGCTCCGACCGGAGCATGTCCGCGGTGGCCGTCGGGGTCGGCTTCAGCGACAGCAACTACTTCTCGCGGCAATTCCGCAACATCATGGGCATCAGCCCGCGCGAGTACCGCCGGCGGAGCATTCTCCCCCCAGCCCCGTCCGTGTAGCGACGACAGTGTCTTGCTCATTCGGCCGTCCCCAGCTGCGCTGACAGCCGGCCGGCCACGGCGCCGTATTCGCGGAACAGCCGCAAATAGAGCTGGTAGTCGTCATACGACACGCCCGGCGGGGTCTGGTGATCGCAGCTGATGATGAGGCGGCCCTTTGCCGCGGTGGGCAGCAACCGTTCGAACTCCGCGCGCATGGCGGCCTCGCCCTGGTTCATGGTCATCTTGTCGAAACACCCGATCCAGCACATGTCGGGGAACAGGTCGCGGAGCTGCGCAACGTCGACGCCCGCCTGGCGTTCCAGGGGGAGAATGCCCCGGACTCCCACGTCCCGGAACCACTCGGCCGGGACCGTGATGTCGCCGTCCGAATCGACGATCGGGATAATGCCGAGCTCGTCCAGACGCGGAACCACTTGGCGATAGTAAGGCGTCATGAACTCGTCAAAGAGGTCTTTGGAGAGCATGGGGCCGTGGTTGTAACTCATGTCTTCGGCGAAGCTCATGAAGTCTGGTTCACACACGTTCGCCATGTCGTCGAAGACCTTGAGCTGCCATTCGGCCAGGTCCTGATTCATGCGGTGCATGAGCTCGGCCTGGTCGTAGAACGCAAACAAGTGTTGCTCAATGCCGAAAAGCGTCCGCGGCCACCAGAAGAAGCCCTGCACACTGAACCAGACGACAGCCTCGCCCTTTTCCTGGAGCCGTGCCCAGTGCTCGAACTCCCGCAGCATCGCATCCCGGTTCGACGGTGGCCAGGGCAGAAGCTCGGGCCGGATCCGCTCGTAGTCCTCAATGGAGGCCAGGATGCCGGCTCCGTGGTGTTCGGGCCGCGGACAGGCGGGGGTTGTGTGAGCAAGCGACGCCTGACAATAGAGATCAAGTCCGAAGTGACGGACAATGTCGTACCGGTCCGTCACATCGGCGGGGAGTTTTTCCTCGTGCCAGCGGTCAATGGTCTGGTTCCACCAGCCGGCCCATTCGACCACAGGCAGGCGGTCGAAGGGTTGCGCGTTCATCACGGCGTGAAAGCGTTCTCGGGTTGTCATGCTATCCACCATTGTGTTCCAATCCATCCCACTCTTCATCCCAACCACCATCACCCCGGCAACACGTGAAATGAAGCCGGCGGCGTTCCGGTCACCAAGTAATAGATGGCACCGACGATACACGGGAACACGGCGCCCAGGATTTCGCCGGCAATGAGGCCCATCATCACGGGTTTGAGCCGGTTGTAGACAGTCGCGCCGCCGTACTTCTGAATCGTCATCTTGATCGCCCAGCCGAGGAGGAATGCCCCGCACATGCGCCAGATCGGTTCCGTGCCCCAGATCACGAACAGGAGCGGGTGCAGCGGCCACCATCGCAAGCGCAGCCGCGCGACGGCAAAGACGAGGAACAGGCCGAGCCCGGCGAGCATGGCCGTGACGCAGGCCGGGTGCGGCGCGGCCCGTAGCAGGCCGACCGAGCCCTGGGAGTCGTGTGCCTCCGCCAGCAGACCTTGTGCAACGAGGGTGCGCTTCGCGGCGGTGACATTCGCGAACGGCATGCGCGGCACGGCGCGGTCGGCCCACCCTTCCCACACGGCGTTGCCTTGATCGTATTGAATGTAGAGGCTCAACGGCAAGGCGACGGCAAGCCCGAGCAGAATCGCGGCGGCACACCAGCCGGCGGCGCGTGGCAATTTCGCGTTTCGGTACTCCAGGAGACGGAGCGAGTTGGTCATGAACGGCATCAACGATTCCCGCGGATCGATGGTGAGGACCATGGTCAGCACCTGCATGACCAGCAGCGTCTGCAGACCGATGGCCCGGACACCGAACAGGCCCCAGAGGATTACGCAGGCGTGGAACATGGGCTGAATGTAGAACAATCCCGTCTCCGCTATTAGCCGGGCCATAACCGTGAAGAAGACCACCAGGATCGCGGCGAACAGGAATGCCGGGATGATCCCGATACGCGTCAGTGACAGCAGCACGACGAACACTGTAAACGCACCGACGAACAGGCGGCACCCGAACACAGCCGTGCGGTGCTCCTCATCGATGGCATGACGGCGGTCGAACGCCTGGGAGAACGCGGTCTTCAGGTAGTGGCGCCCCGTGTAAAGCAAGGTGATGAAGACCCCTAGGTTGGCGCCGAAAAGCAGGAACGCCCGGGCATTCAATCCCGTGTAACCGTTGGTACCGCCGTAGACCGTGTTCAGGTTAACACCATAGGCGGCAAGCCCACCCGCCAGCAGGGCCCACAGGAAAGGTCCAACCCCAAACGCCAGCGACACATCACCCGGGATAAGGTAAGCAATGCCAATGACAATGAAGTAGACGGTGGGGACCAGCAAACGTGCGCCGCCGCCGCGGACGAGAGTAGGGAAGAGGGGCATGATGCCGGAGAAGTCAAAACGTGTTGGGACGGTGATCAGGACCTGGGGATACCAACGGCACAGGAAGTTGTTCAGATACAACACGAAGACTGCGCCGGCAGGGATCCAGAATGCTCGTGACCGGAGCACGGATCGCCCCCCGTTCTCGCCATTCGGCAGCAGCGCCTCGGCGAAAGAGGCAACCGGGTAAGGTAGATGCTCGTTAGCCGCCCACTGTCGGTGAAAGAGCAGTGACAGACCGATCTGTACGCCCCAAAGTGCCATGACCAACGGCAACCAGAATGCGCATGGGCGCAACCATGCATACCAGGGCACGGCCGACACAGCAGCGTGGCCATCGCTCGGCGCCAGGCCCTGGACGAAGCCGTCCAGGATCGTGTCCGCGTCCTGCGACACGTCTACAAGCATGGGCTCCGGAACCATCTCAAGGACTTTCTCCTCGCGCCACCCCACTTCGAGGCGGCTGTAGTGGTGCGGCAGGATCAGAGACGAGGAGAACGTGCGCAGCAACCCGGCCCCGGGCACGCAGCACGCGGCCAGCGTCAGCGCCAGGACAACAGTCAGCTCCTTGCCGGACAAGCGCCAGCGTCGCAGATACGGGTTCACGACGGCGACGAAGAGGATGAGCAACCCATAGACCGCGACCGGCATACTGTTGCCGACCAGGTAGGTCTGCTTCAGTACGCGGTCGTTAAGAAAGCTCAGCCCGCAGATGGAACCAGCGCCCAGAAGCCCTAAGATGATGCTGCGTAGTGTCATGTCGTTTCCATTGTCTGTCTCTCGATGTCCCAGCCCTGGAGGCAGCTCACGTGTCGCGCCGTAGTCCGGAGACGTAGGCGGATCCCTGAGCGCTCCCCGGCCTCCAGACCAGCATCCCCTGGAGGTAGCTCATCCCTGAGCGCTCCCCGGAACCGGGCCAGCATTCCCTGGAGGCAGCTCATCCCTGAGCGCCCGGACCCGGCAGACCGGTGTCTCCTGGAGGCAGCTCATCCTTGAGCGCTCCCCGGAACCGGTTTAGAAAAACCGGCCTCCAGGTGGAATGCTGCTTGACCTGAATGGGTACGGGTTTTATATAATAGCTAACAGCCAAACGCTATAAGTAAAGGGCCATGCCATGACTCAGGATCGTCAACTCCGCCGACATCCTGCACATCCATCACCGGTCCGGCGGCACAATGAGCCGGTCATTGTCTTGGTCACCGTCTGCACGTATCCACGCGCGAAGATCCTGGCTAACGCGTCCACGGTCCAGGCTCTTCGTACAGCTTGGTCGGTGAGTGATCACTGGACCGTTGGCACCTATGTGGTGATGCCGGACCATGTCCATCTCTTCTGCGCCCCCGGCAGATGGGACTGCGCGCCGGTGAAAAACTGGGCGCGTTACTGGAAACGGCGGGTGGCCGATGAGATTCCAGCGCTGGAGCGCATATTTCAGTATGATTGTTGGGACACTCAAATGCGGTCTCAGTCGCATTACCTCCGCAAGCTTGACTATGTTCGCGCTAACCCTGTTCGCAAGGATCTGTGTACTTTAGCCGAAGACTGGCCATTCTCAGGAACGGCGACCCCTCTGCACTGGGTTCTTTAAGACCGGTTAGGGATAACCGGCCTCCAGACCGGTGTCTCCTGGAGGCAGCTCATCCCTGAGCGCTCCCCGGACCAAGACCAGCGTTCCCTGGAGGCAGCTCATCCCTGAGCGCTCCCCGGACCGGTTGCAGGTGGTTTTCATTCGTGTTCCAGCCACGCCACTCGCCCGACGGTGAGGCCGCCCTCCGGCATGGCTGGCGTGATCAGCACCAAGCCATTGGCGGGCAGATTGTTGTTTTCAGTGGTTCCACGCTCAAACGTCGTGAAGGTGTCCCACGGAATCTCGAAGGTCGTGACGTCCTCCGAGACCGTGATTTCGGCCGCGAACTTCTGCATGTCGAGGCTTTGGTAATCGCGGGAGAGAACGACGTTGGTCTTGAAACTGAAACCGTTGCCACCAAGTTCGACCCGAATTCCTCTGTGCTTCATCCGGGCGGTTTCCGCAACGACAAAACTGTTGGTAAGCACGGCAACCCGTTTGTCCGGGCGCGTCGGTGTAAAGGTGACCCGTCCGTTTCGAGCGTCTCTGATTGCCGCCCGATCCCCCGCCAGGTCTGATCGCCAGGCCGCGGCCCCGCTGGCCACATCCCACAGACATCCGTCCTGCCAAACCAGCGCGTCCCGGATCCCGTCGCCCCTGTTCTTCATGAGGTCCGATGACACGGCTCGCCCGTCTTCATCGATGGCCGTGAAGTAATAGGTCCCGCGCAGGCTCCTAAGTGTGTCCGGAATCCGGGCAGACCAGCGACCGCCCTTCTCCTGCGCCCTGATCCAGAGATAATAGCGCGCGACCGACACGGCGTTGCCGGGCGACCAGGCCAGGTACACAGCCTGAAGCGGCTTCTCGGAGTCGATGGTTGCCACGGCCATGGTGTCGGTGCATTCCAGCTTGCGGAACGAGGGGAACGCAGTATCGCCCAGCATCGCCGCCCGGTGCCATAGGCCGATGGGATCCGGTAGCTCGGTACCGCCGTTGCCGTGGTCGCTGTTGGGCTTCAGCAACCACTGCGCCTTGCGCGGGAACGTGTCGCGTTGACGCGCTGCGCCATCCAGCCAGAAGAAGCGGTCAACCGTGGACAGGTTCAGGTAGACCTTCGCCTGGGTCTGTTTCGCGTAGACAGCGGGATCGGCGTTAGCCATCCAGATCGAGACCTGTTCGGTGGGTCGCCAATCATGCGCCTGACAAGCACGGCCCCGCATGCCTTCGGTTCCGGCGGCGCTCACCCCGGTGTAAACAGTCTTGATGCGCTCGTCCTGGCCGGCGATAAAGAACGACACCCAGCCGCCGTACGAAATGCCGACTGCACCGTACTTCTGCCGATCGGCCCACGGTTGCACATCCACCCAGTCGAGGACGCGACGTGAGGCCTGCGCAAAATGATACATGGGGAAATTAAGCTTGTTCGGGACCAGATTGTGCTTCCGCTCCTTCAGTTCTTTGGTCACCGTAACCCATTGGGTGACGGGGCTCTTCGAGGGGCGAAATTGCCCGTTGTAATCCACCGCCACAGCGGCAAAACCCGGATTCTTCCGGGCGATCGCCAACGCCAGTGCCCCGCTGGCGTGTCCGCCGCCGCCATGGAAGACGAACAGCACCGGAACCCGCTCCTGGACTCCGATCGGGACGGCTGTGGCGCAGAAGACCCGGTTGGGGCCGTTTTCGTTGCCCCCGACGGTGATGTAGAAATCGGTGACCGTGAGATCCTCGAAGTCGGCTTTGACGTTGCGAACCCTGATCGCCTCGGTGTTGCCGCCATTCTTGGCAACCCAGCTGTCGCCAATACTCGTCCAGTCGCCAACCTTCTCAAAAGCAATCGGCGCCGTATGCGCGCCAATCTCTTCATAGTCGAATGGCCAAGCCCGCCACGTAGACAGATCCCACGTCGCACCATCGATGGCAGGTGGCAGGTTCTGCATTGTCTTGGGTCTCTCTTTGGGGGTATGTGAGGGAACCGGTTCGATCTTGCGAATGGCCCAGATGCTGTCCGGATGCTTTTGATGAGACAAGAACTCAATGTGCAACAGAGCCTGACTGGCGAGAGCTGCTTTGAACGTCTCCTCGTTCTTGCCAACATGACTGTGGGCGCTATTTGCCGTGTATTCTGTCCCATCCGCTGCGACCACGGTATAGAAATTGGCAGCTTTCCCATGGCGAACTCTGGCCACTCTGCCCTCGATTGTGGTCCAGTCGTTGGCGAATCCAAAGGAGGCGACACACAAGCATGCACAAATGAACCTGAATTCCCTGAGAGCCATGGCGATCACCTTCTTGCGAGCTGTATGAAGCGTAGCATCTTGATGCTTGCCCGGGATTTCTTCTTTGCACCGGATGAGCCGTTGACGCCGAAGGTGAACTCTTGCTTGCCTTTCCTGAGCTCAAGCGGCGGGAACGTCAGCTTCTCTGGGGTCGCGTCCTCGGGCTTCAGTGATCTGCTCGCAATCTCTACATAACAGTCCTTCGCGTTCCCGAGGTCTGATCCGTTCACCATGAGCCTGTACGTGCCGTCTTCCAAAACCTTTATGGCATAGACAGCATGCGCTCCGGCCTCGGCAAGACCGGTAATCGATCTCTGGCGCGGGTTGCAGGAAAAGGCGCCGACGATGCGTTTTGCCTCGATGCCCTGGCAGGTGTTCTGCCTGGCCTGGTTCTTGCCAACGGGATGAATGGCCATGCGGCAGGCGCGCCCTGAGGTCATGATAGCTGTGAACTGTTTCTCCAGCTCGGTTTTGAAACGACTGAACAGCTCTGGATGTTGCTGACTGATGTCTTTGCGTCTTGCGGTCATCACTCTCATAGCCTGACTAAAACTGCGGGCATTTCCTGAGCCACTCCACTTCCGGTGCGTTGATGGATTCACGCTGTTTGAGGATTTGAGCGGTGAGATCCTCGACGACTTCCCGGTATTCGGGGTGGTAGAAGAGGTTGTTCATTTCGAGCGGATCTTTGCGACGGTCGAACAAGACGTGCTCGAGGCCGGGGCGGCCGCTGTAGACATAGCAGAGATGCCAGCGCGGCGTGAAGATGCCGGCGCGCGTCGGAGCGGCCTCTGGTGTGATCCAGTTCGGCATGTAGTGCTGGAAGGCCACATCGTCCCACGCGACCGGTTTTCCTTGCAGGAGCGGCGCGGCGTTGTGACCTTGCTCGCGGCCGCTGGTACGCACTCCGGACAGCGCGCAGATCGTCGACATAAAGTCCACCGTCGAAACGTGGTGATCCACCACCAGGCCCGGTGTCACTTTTTCGGGGTAGCGAATCAGGAAGGGAATGCGGAATACGCCTTCGTAGACGCAAGGTTTCCCGGCGAGGCCATGCTCGCCCATGTAGTCGCCATGGTCGGTGGTGAAGATCACAATGGTATCGTCGAGAATGCCCTGCTGTTCCAGTGAGGCGTAGATTTCTCCGACGCAATCGTCGATGTGTTTGACCATGCCGCAATATTTCGACTTCATGTTGCGTAGGTGAGTTTCCGCGTCCTTTGCGCCATCCGGCCATTCGGTTCGGTCTTTACCGAATCCATTGGGAGCGGTCCGGTTGAAACTGGCGGCCCATTTGGGCAGATTTTTCCGATGGGAAAAGTTTTCCGGAAGCGGCATGTCTTCGGGTTTAAACATCGATTCATAAGGTTCACGTCCGTGGAACGGATTGTGCGGGTCGGGAATGGCAAGAAACAGAAAGAACGGATCGTCGCGTTTTTCCGCCATGTATTCCATGGCCCGGTCGCAAAGATAATCGGTGGAGTAGCTGTTTTCGTCGCCGACCGATTTTTCAAAATCAAAGGAGCGGGTCTTGACGTCTTTACCGATAAAATGCGGTTCCCCAAAATGAGGGTTATCCAGCGTTCCCGTAATTTTTTTGCCGTGCCAATGCTCGATCATATAAGGGGTGTCTTCGTAGCCGTAGGCATATTGATTGGGAAGAACGCAGGACCATCTTTTCACCCCGTTTCTATCCGGATGCATATGGGACCGCTCCTTGCCCGCCAGATGCCACTTACCCAGATAGCCGGTATCGTATCCCTGCTCGCGGAACACCCGTCCCAACGTCACCTCATCATCATTCAAAGGGTAACTGTTGTGTACCGCACCGTTGGCGTGCGGATAGCGGCCGGTCTGGAAACAGCCGCGCGACGGCGTACAGATGGCGCAGTTGCTATAGAAATTGTCGAGCCGGGCGCCCTCTTTCGCCAGCCGGTCAATGTGCGGCGTGTCGACGAGGGTCCCGCCATAACAGCTCAGCGTCCAGGAGCTCTGCTGGTCGGTCTGGATCACCAGAATGTTGGGTTTCTTTTGCGGGGCGGCCTGGGCTGTGTACGCCGCCGAGGCAACGACGCCAATGGCGATTGCGGATTTCGTAAAATCGCGGCGGCTTATGTTTGTGAATCTGTCCACATCGTCATCCTTACATTTTGGTGAGAAATATTTCATTGATGGCCGCCTTCTTCGCCTTGCCGGCCGGCTTGCCGGCAATCAACTTCAGCGGAAATTCCCCTTCTGGCAGCTCCACGGAGCCAAACGAGAGTTCGCTTCCTTTCAGCTCCTGCTGCGGGAGGGTTCTCCCTGCGACTTCAACGCGCAACAGTGCCGCGCCGGCAAAGGTTCCTGTACAGTGGATGGCATAGGTTCCTGCCGCAGCCGAATCGATGGTGTAGGTCACGCTGTCGCCCTCTTTCGCAAACCCATTTAACTTCGGATAAATCCTAATGTCTCCGGTATGCGACTGGATTCTTTGGGCGGAATCAAAATAGGTTCGACCGCCTCTATTTTTGGCTTGCGGATCGCCGATATAGATCGTCGAGAACCGGAACGCGCCATCATCAATCAACGCTCTAAACTGACGTCGGCACTCCACAAGCATCCGCGCGGTAACCTCGGGATGTCTTTTACTGATGTCCTTGCTCTCCGTCTTATCTTTGACGATATCGTACAACTCGACCTTCCCGCCCGGATACATCATCATCTTAAATTTCGGGCCGCGCAGAACCGCCTGGTAGTCTTCGAGCTTCATCGCCGTTGGGTCGGGGATATACCCAGAAACTTGGCTCTCGGTCAACGAATGCTCGCCCCAGGATGTAATGCGAAAGACCTCAGGATGCTCGGTTTTTGCTGTTTCATCCAAAAGGGCCGGACGCATACTCACGCCGGAGAGAGGTTTGTGAGCCACACTGTCTGGCGAAATACCAGCAACATCGAGCAGGGTCGGCAGCACATCCTCGGCGGTTACAAACTGCTTACGCATGCCCGCCGGAATGGTTCCGGGCATCCGAACCAGCAGCGGCACGCGCGTCCCGTTTTCCCACGCCGTTGACTTGTTTCCGCGCAGGCCGGCAACATTTCGAAGCGCCCAGTCCGGATGGTCGATCCACCCCGCGACAGCTCCCGGTTTTTTGACGGACGGTCCCGTCTGACCGTTGTCGCTGACAAATATCACGATCGTATTCTCATCCTGCCCCGTTTCCTTGAGCGCATCCATCAGCTGCCCCACACACCTGTCCATCTGTTCGATATGACTGAAACAGGCGGCAATATTTTCCGAACATCCTTTTTTGCGATAATACGGTGCGTAGCGCTCGTCCACCGGCTTCCAGGGCGTGTGCGGAATGATGTACGCCATCGATAAGAGCCACGGAGTCCCCTTTTTCTCTTTCATGAACTGAATGCCGCGTTCGGTCATGAATTCAGAGGTCCACCCCTCAACGTCGACCGGCTTTATCGAATACAACGGGGCCAGCGGCGTGTGGTAGAGCCGTCCATTGTGATGCTGATATCCACCGACAAACAGTGACTCTTGCCAGCCGGAGTGGTGCGGCGACATCCGGTGCGGTGCAACACAATCGCCCTTCCCCAGATAGAACGTGGAATACCCGTTTTCACGAAAGAACATCGGCATCAAGGTTTCATCCCGGCGCAGCCCGAAGCGTGCCCCCACGCCCCATACGCCGGTTGACAGATGATTGCGCCCGGTGAAAAGCATGGCACGCCCCGGCGAACAGGCCACGCCGGTGGTGTAGTTGCGGAACACCGCCGCGCTTGCTGCAAGCTTGTCGAGTTGCGGCGTGCGCAGCACCGTGTTCCCCATAAACCCGAAGTCGCCGTAGCCCTGATCGTCGCTGATAATAAACAGCACGTTGGGCTTCTCTTTCGCCTGACCGGCAAACGTCACGTTGGCCGCAACCAACAACAAACAAATCATCCATTTTTCCATTTTCTATATCCTTCAGCCGACATCGCGCCGAACTGCTTCTCTTGTTTCATTTTTTGGTTTCGGGGGTGCAGCGACTCGCTTCGCTCGCCGCTGCAACCCCCAACATTCGTTCACCCTTTGGGAACCCATGGAATCCCAATCTCAGCGAGGCGGCGAAGTTCCTCCAGATGGTTCTGCCGCACAGATCTCGGAGTACAGTCGTGATCGAGACTCAGCGAGGCACCCATGGCGACGACCTCGCCCATCATGCCGGTCGTATTGATAATCCGCGCCGTGCTGTGCGCAATGTGAGTCGAGCTGATGCAGCGGCCGGCCATCATCAGGTTGGATACATTTTGCGAGTAGAGGCAACGAAATGGGATCGGGTACGGCGTGATCAATCGATCTTTCTTGTGCCGCCACACTTTCTTGTTATGAATGTGTTTTCCCAACAGGAACTCCCCGTGTGGGAAATAGGACGCGCTCGGGGGGAGATGCATATCAATCATGTAGGTCCCGTAGACGAACGCATCGTCGTGGTTGGGCCTGTCATCTATATCGTGCTGCGAGAGAATGTGGTCACCGAGTAGACGGCGCGACTCGCGTTTTCCGTTGACATAATCGACCCGCCACAACTTCCACCGTTTGAACTCGTTTCGCCGGGCGCTCTCATTTTTCATAAACGACCAGTAGCCAAACGCTGCGAGGAGGTTGTAATCCCGTATTCTCTCCGCATCATTTACCGTGTCCTGTTCCCAGCCGTTCTGCCAGAACCACCTGGCTTGCGTATCGTAGGCTGGGAATCCTTTGTAGATGTAGTCGCCGAAATCCGGGTGGAACATTTCCTCGGTGAAAGATATTGCCCACGGGCAGAGCGGAAAGACGTCTTCCTCCTGCGTTTCCTCAGCGAACCACAGGTTTGAGGTTCCGTTCTTCATGCTGTCAGCCTTGTCTGGCGCCAACGATTCGCCGGTTTCCACCTTTGACTCCCGCCCCTGCCGAAACGCCGCGCCCGCCAGATAACCGAGATTCCCGTCGCCCGAGGAATCAACAAACAGGGAGGCCTCGAAGCGCGACTCGGTACCGTTCTCAATGTGCTGACAGGTCACCGAGCGGATACGGTCTCCCGACATCTCAACACGTGTAAGACGCATGTTGAGGTAGCAGTCGAGGTTGTCTTCAGCCTGCACCAATTCCCATTTGTACCGATCCTTGCTCGTCCGGTTTTCGCCGGACTCATTCTTGGATAAGCCAGCGGTCACGTCTCGTGTGACCAGACCCACCTTCGGATACGGAGGCAGACACACTTCGGCGCCCGCGGTAACACCGACCTCCGAACTGCCGTTGCCGCCCAGCACGGGTCGGTCGTGGATGAGGGCTGTTATCAATCCCAGCCGTGCCGCGCTAAGGGCGCAACACAATCCGGCGGCGCCGCCCCCGACCACGACAAGGTCATAGGATCCAGCGCAGGGCGCGTTCTCCGGCAGGCCCAAGGCGTCGTGTCGGAAAGCCCGCAGGGCGTCCGTGGAATTGGGGGGAGTAAAGTCGAGGTCTTTCGACAAGAGGACGGCATCGCAGCGTCCATTAAACCCAGTGAGATCGTGAAGACGCAACTGGATCTCGTGTGTATCAACACAGACCACGCCACCATCTTCCCAGAGCCAACCTTCCGGTCCGCAGCCGAACGTTTTCCGAAGTTTCTTGCCGTTTACCACGCACTCGAATCTTCCCGCAGCCTCCGAGGACCATGGGGCGGTCCAATTGCAGGCTCGGATCCAGACCCGGTAGTCGCCCTGTTCGGGCACCTTCACCGTCGTCGTCGCATCATTAACAGGCTTTCCCAAGCCGTGCGCCATGAGGTATGGGGAGCCCATCTGATCCATGAACTGCTGATCCAGGACCCATCCCCCTTTGTCGGTGAAAGCCTCAGCCTCAACCAACAGCATGGTGTGATTGCGTGCTTCCCTTACACCATTCACTTCCGACCCCTCCTGTGTGCTTCGAATCTCTTTTCTGGCCATTCCCTATTTCCTCTTCGTTATACTCATGCTCTAAGCGGAACTCCGTTCTCGGCGAGGTGGCGAAGTTTCTCCAGATGGTTCTGCCGCACAGATCTCGGAGTACAGTCGTGATTGAGACTCAGCGAGGCACCCATGGCGACGACCTCGCCCATCATCGTAGTCGTATAGATCAACCGCGCCGTGCTGTGCGCGATGTGCGAAGCGCTGAGGCAGCGCCCGGCCATCATCAGGTTGGGAATATTCCTCGAATAGAGGCTCCCAAACGGAATCGGGTACGGATCCATATTGTGCCCCTCATAGGCACGATCCGGATTGCGACTCGCCTTGTTTGTCACATGCTTCCCAAGCAGGAATCCTCCGTGCGGGAAAGGCGATTGAGTCCGTCCATGGTGCATATCAATCATGTACGTCCCGTACACGAACGCATCCTTGTAGGTGTTCTTATTCTCCACATCGTGCTGTGTGAGGATGTGATCGCCGAGCAGGCGGCGGGATTCGCGCTTTCCGTTCACATAATCATTGCGCGTCATTTTGTAATGAATGAACTCATCCCGTCGGGCGCTCTTGTTTTTTATGAAGGACCAATAGCCGAAAATCGCAAGATGGTTATAGTCCCGAATCTGTTCCGCCTCCTTGACGGTATCCTTATCCCACCCGCTCTGCCAGTACCAGCCGCCGCCCGTTTTGTAGACGGGAAATTCCTTATATTTATTTTTGTAGAAATCGGGATTGAACATCTTCTCATCAAATTGAACCGCCCAGGGGCAGAGCGGAAATTCAGAAGCCTTTGATCTCTTATGGGCGGTCCACGGGCTGGACGTGCCGTTCTTCAGGTTGTCTGCGATTTCCGGTGCGAGCGATTCACCGTGGGTGGCCCGTGCCTCCCGGCCCATCCGGAATTCGGCCCCTGCCAAATAGCCAAGGTTGCCATCCCCCGAACAATCGACAAACATAGGCGCCTCAAATCGCAGCTCGGAGCTGTTTACGGTGTGCTGGCAGGTGACCGATCGGATGCGATCCCCCGACATGGCAACCCTCGTCAAACGCATATTCTGGTAGCAATCGAGATTATCTTCGGCCTGAACCAACTCCAACTTCATGATGCTATGAATGCTTTTCTTCTGCGTTTTCCATCCTTCAACCACTTGCTCCTGAGTAGCGGCCACATCACGCCCGACCCGACCCACGTTGGAATAAGGGGGCAAGCACACCTGGGCCTGCGCCGGAATACTGACTTCGTCACTGTTGTTACCGCCCAATACCGGACGGTCATTGATCAGAGCGGTTTTCATCCCCAGGCGCGATGCACTGATCGCACAGGTCACCCCGGCGGCACCACCACCAACCACAACCAGATCGTAGGACCCGGCGAGCGGAGCCGTCTCGCTCATCCCCAGAGCGGAACGCCGTAAATCCCGCAGGGTCTCCGGCGTATTGGGCGGAACAAAATCGAGGTCTTTCGAAAATAGAATGGCATCGCAGCGCCCGTTAAAACCGGTCAGGTCGCGCAGAGCCAACTGGATCTCATGCTGTTCGATGGAGATCACGCCGCCGTCTTCCCACAGCCAGCCTTCTTCGCCTTTTCCGAACATCTTTCCAAGCGGCTTGCCGTCCACCATGCACATAAATGGCCCGGCGGCCTCCGACGACCATTGCGCATTCCAGTTGCAGGCGCGAATCCAAACGCGGTATTGCCCCCGCACGGGCACCTTCACCGACGTCGTCGCATCCTTGCAAGGAACACCCATGCCGCGCGCCAACAGATAAGGCGCGCCCATCTGATCCATAAACTGCTGATCGACCACCCAGCCGCCTTTGTCGGCGAACGACTGGGCCTCCACCCAGATCATATTCGATGAAAACGCATTCCCTGAACGCCCCATTCCATAAAGCGGTCCCGCGCCAAACGCTGCACCGACAATACCCAACTGTTTCAGGAACTCTCTTCTGTGTATATCTTCAATTCCCATCATTGGTTCTCCTGTATTCGTTTTAGGTTCTGTCAAATTGCATAACCGTATTTAGTTAGTTTAATCAATATTTATGGGAGCAATCCGACCTATTCGGATCCTCCCCCCTCTTTTGTCTTAAGCGTCTTGAGGGGAAATGAATCTTATTCGCCGGGGTTTGGCTTGCGCCATGCTTTGCTTACATCAAAGGCGACTGGTTTTCCAACGAGCTCCTTCATCTGAGCATGGAGGGATTCTTTGATGTCTTGATATTCGGGGTTGTCCGCGATGTTTTTCCAGCAGTGAGGATCGCGTTCGCAGTCGTAAAGTTCCTCTTGTCCGCTATTGGTTCGAATGTAGCGGAAGCGTTCGGAGCGAACGGAATAGTGTTGCGCCCAGCGGTCGGGTTTTTTGGATCGCTTGTTCACATTACGTCCAAGAGCGCTCAAGCTCACGTCGGGACCCTCCCAGTCGCCCTGTGGGTTCTCCAGCAGAGGACGAATGCTAAAGCCGTCCAGCTTGGGACCGTCAAATTTCGCATTGGGGTTTCCGTCAAATCCCGCGTAGTCGATCAGGGTCGGGAAAATATCAATCCAGGAAATGGGTTTGGTGCAGCGTGCGCCTTTTTTCACGCCCGGGCCGGCAACAATAAAGGGAACGCGCAGCGACTCTTCCCACAGTGAGCCTTTGAATATTTGTTCTTTTTCGCCAATGTGATAGCCGTGGTCGGAGGTGAAGACAACGAGGGTGTTGTCGGCGTATGGGCTGGCATCCAGTGCATCCAGCACCTTGCCGAGCTGGGCGTCGACATAGGAGACGCAGGCCAAATAGGCCTGGGTGAATTCGAGAAGCCCTTGTCCATCGTCGTGGCTCATCAGAATGTTATATTCATTAAAACCGTGCGATCCGTATTTGATTTTTGGTTTTGCCTGATTGCGTCCGAGGTCTTCGCAGATGTCGTCGATGTCATTTGCTTTGATTCCTTCTGAGAGTTTGAGGGTTTCAATCGGGTACAGATCGAAATATTTTTTCGGCGCATAGAGCGGGGTATGTGGACGCACAAAGCCGACGGTAATCTGGAATGGTTTGTCGAACTTCTTTTTGAGCAGGTTCGATACATATTCCGCCGACATTTCGTCTGGCATTGGATCGCGGTCGTCCTCGCTCACATAGCGATAGGGTTTGTCATAGGAATACCATCCATCATAGCCGTCGCCCTCCGGTATTTGATCCAATGATGCATAGGTGGTGCCGTGATTATAGTTTGCAGGGCGGTTCGGGTGACGCTTTCCAATGGAGTTCGCCGTTGACGAAAGGGTCCACATCTCTGTCATGCCTGCAAAGGCTGGGTCTTTTGTATATTGCTCACGACCATTTATGGTCATCGACAATTTTGGCATCGTTGCATTACCGGGGAAGGGCCCCCAGTTTGGCGGAACGCTGTAGATGGAGTCGCCGTCCTTGTCCACCCATGTATCCTTGGGTGCCATTTGGTTGTGGTAGACCTTGCCGGTTCCGTAGACGGCATAGTCGTTGTCTTTAAAAAACTCAATATAGCTGTAGAGGCGTTTTTTCAGGTGAGGTCCTTGGACGATGAGGGGGGTGAGTGTGTCGAAGAACTGAATCGTTTGTGGATAGAGCCCATGAATCATGGAGGAGCGTGACGGGAGACAAACCGGAATTTGAACCGCCGCGTTTTCGAAAAGAACGCCGCGTTCGGCGAGCCGATCCATGTTGGGTGTAATCGCTTGAGGATGTCCTCCATAGCACCCAATGAAATCATTCAAATCATCGCAGATGATGAAGAGAATATTTGGCTTCTCTGGCGATGTTTGGGCCAGTGATGCGATTGAAAACGCAAGTACAGATAAGAGGGTGATGGTAACATTTTTCATAATACATTTTTCTCGTTCGGTTTGATTCGGTTTTCTAATGGTTGTTTCCGCCAGGTTTTCCCGCGACCGGTTCGGCCGCTTTCGCCTTCAAATACCCTTCGCCGCGCGGGGTCTGTTCGGTAACGCCGCCGTCACGAACGACCACCTTAAACTCCGGCAGCAGGTCGGTGTCGTTAACCGCTTCCATCCACGCCAACAGCTTCTTTCGCATTTGCTGGGTCTGCGCTTTGCGCTCCGGGTGATCCATCAGATTATTAAGCGCATCGGGATCGGTGCTCGTGCGATACAACTCTTCAGGACAACGGAACCGGAACATATCGTGGCGCTCGGTGTGCCCTAACTGCTTCATCTCGTTCAGGATCTCTGGGATGCCCAGCGGCCCAAATTGCATTTCTCCGTCCGACCAGCCGTTGTAGATATAAGCGGTTCCGTTTTGGTGGAGGCAGCGCATTTGATGCCACCTGGACAGGTCTGGGCGGTGACCGCCTGCAACCGGATAGACATTATAAAACGTCGTCACGGTCGAATCGCGGCCGTCCTGTTCCTTGCCTTCAAGTAACGGCAGGAAACTGCGTCCGTCTGTTCCTTCCGGAATCGGCAGACCCAGCGCTTCCAAAACGGTCGGCATCAAATCGATGCCATTGACGTAGTCGTCGGCTTCCAACGATCCGGCGGCCACCCGGCCCGGCCAGCTGACAATCAGCGGCGTGCGGGTGCCGTTCACATACACATTCCCCTTGGCAAAGGGAAACGGCGATCCGTTGTCCGAGAGAAAAATGACAAGGGTGTCGTCGCGATGCCCGGTTTCGTCGAGTGCGCGCAGAATTTCCCCGACGGTATCATCGGCGCGGCTGCAGGTACTCATGTACTGAGCCACCTGTTTTTTCACCTCCGGAGTCGGCGGAAGGAAGCCGACATCGATGGCTTCATCCGCGGAATAGACCTTAGAAGGGGTGGCAAATGTGCCGCCCAGTTTTTCAAAATTGGCCTTGTAGGGCACTTCGTCGTCCGCGCCATGGAACGGGCGGTGCGGATCGTGCGAGTTGGCCATCAGGAAAAACGGCTTACCGGCAGATTCTGCCCGCTGAATGAAGGCTTTACACAACTCCCGGTAGTGGGCGGGGTTGCGGCCGCCTCTCAGTTCATATTGGTTGAATCTTTCGTCCCACTGATAGCGCGCCTCCGGCTGAATATGATTGGCCTTACCGAAGCAGGCATTGAGATAGCCCTGCTCTTTCAGGATTTCCGGCAGCACCGGCGTTTCAGCAGATACCGGCTCAAACCAGCGGAAGCCGGCATTATGCGGATAACGTCCGGTCATCAGGCACTGCCTTGATGGCTGACAGATCGCAAGCGTCACATGGGCGCGCTCAAAGCGCATGCCTTCGGAAGCCAGCCGGTCGATGTTCGGTGTCAGATCCGCCGGCCCGCCGAAACAGCCGGGCGTATCAAAGTTCATGTCATCCACTGTAATCAGCAGAATGTTGGGTTGGGTTGCGGCGGCCAAAGCGCCGGCGACACTTAACAGGCCGGCGGCCACAAACGCTGCACCGACAATACCCAACTGTTTCAGGAACTCTCTTCTCTGAATCTCTTTCATTCCGTTGGCCACCAATTCCAAAGACCTCCGCTTTGCAAACAAATGACTGGCTCAGTTTGCCTCGCCTGCGGCAATAGCATAACCGAAGCTGCGCGCGGGGGCGGTGAAGCCCTCGTTCGACAACCTCGTAACGAGGCCGCACTCGCGGTCGCCCTCGAGGTTATCTTGGGTCATGATGCGCACCTGATTGCCGTCGAAGCCCGAGATCTTGACCTTCGCGGCGTCTTCGCTTTC
>JABHEG010000236.1 GCA_018676675.1 Lentisphaerota bacterium | reverse complement strand
ATCGGTGAAGGACTCACCGAACGCCGGCCTGGACGCAGCTTTCCGAGGAAAAAAACACCAACGAAGCACCGTCACGTCATGAACCGCAAAAGGATCTGAGGCCGTCGCGCCGCCCGGACGCTTAGGTTGACGGCATTGCCGAAGGGGGTAGCCCTTCCTTGCGTCGTGCATCGGTGTCCGACCGTTCGAACACGCAGGAGCATTGGACGCGTTCCCTCAACGCAACCACGAGTTCACGCTTCCAGCGTTCGGCTCCGGCCGACAGAAACTGGCACACAAGAGTGTCCGCATAGCGATCGACGATCACCCCAGGAAGCCCGTCCGACTCTCCGTTCACAAGACGCACCGCCGTGGTCGCCTGTAGACGCGACGCTCCCTCCCGAGCCGAAACGGCCTGGTCGACGACCGAAGCCATGAACCCGGCATCGATAACCGCCCCACGCTCCCACGTCCAAATCCGGGCCCTGATCTGGGAGTCCGGCGAGAAAGCCCCGGCCGCCAACCATTCACCGTCGGCTGAGTAGACGTCAACCGTTTCACCCGGAGCCAGCTCACCTTCACAGGAGCTGATGGCTCCGGAGAAGACCCAGGGATGTCGGCGGAGGACGGACTTGTCTCGCTTCGACTTCAGTCGGATTGACATCATTCTGCGTTCCCGCCGATCTGGTATGCGGCACCAACCGGGTTGGTAGGCCTCGATGAGTGCCCCAAGCTTAGCACGGCTTTGGTCGTGTGCCACCGTGACAGGGCCACGGTCCCATCGGTAATGACGCCCCTCTGTCCCACGGTCGCCTGCAGGACAGCGGCAGAGCGGTGACTGCCGTGACCGTGTGTGATCACTGGAGACCCGATCGGTAGTTTGTTACTCCTCTGCTCTCCCCGTTTCCACGTCTTCCTGATGCCACCCCATATTCTGGAGTGCAGTCCATTTTTGCCTTGCTTTTGGGCTAGTCCTAGGCTAGACTACTCCGCTTAGCTAGTAACCATTATTGGAAACAGTTCCACTGAGGAGGCCCAAATGGAGCAGTCCAGAGAGAATCGTCAGTTCACATTGATCGAGCTTCTTGTTGTCATCGCGATCATCGCGATTCTTGCGGCCATGCTGTTGCCGGCCCTTCAGCAAGCCCGCGGCAAAGCGCTCATGTCAGCCTGCCAAAGCAACCTGAAGCAGTTCGGAGTGGCCAACGTTTCTTACGTGAACGACTTTGACGACCAACTGATCTACTGGAATTGGTCGCTGCACGGAGGGCCGGCCGGCGCCACTGGCTCGGCCGACCAGCCGAGCAACTGGTTTGCTGCTCTCTATGATTACGTCGGGCAGAATGTCCAAGTGTATCGGTGCGGCGCAGATGCAACGGGCCCCACCTTTGGCGCAAACGGCTACTACGGTCAGTTCATCACAGGTGCGGACCGCACACAGCCGTCCTACGGCTACAACGAAGACCTCATCCGAGGCCCAGCCAATGGCAACATCGGGCCTGGCTTCAAAGACGCACAAATGAAATTTCCGGACCAGGTACTTCTGATGGGGGATTGCCGAAGTGTGTTGGGCGGATGGACGAGAGGTGGATACCTCATGCGTTATATCGCCGTTCAGAACAACTTGGGGGCCCAAGGCGGGTGCTGCGGCAGCTGCTCAGGCGTCAATCCCAGGTATGCTTCTCAAGGCACGGGGCACCCCCCCTCTTCGAATCTTCTGTTCTACGATGGCCATGTTGACGGTATGCCCTGGCCCAAGATCCGGAGTGGTGCACGAGACATTCGCTACACCCACTAACGCTTCCGAGACTTAGCCGAAACAGAACCTGCAAACGGGCCGACCGGTTCATCCGTCGGCCCGTTGTCGTTCTCGCGGAACGACGCCCCAATGGCACGCAGCCTGTGTTCGCCCCGCCGTTCTTCCTTCATCTAGAAGCACTGGATGGCCGGCCGAACATCTCGCGCAACCGTTAGGGATTGCTGACCGGCCTCTGTGGCGGAATACATCAACAGCCCGGCGGCTCATCCCCGCCGGGCTGCTTTTCTTCTTGACTCACGGCATAAGAGCTCCTATCCTGTAATGATAGGCAAGATGCCTGGTGAAAAATGGACTTGGTTGAGGAGAGCAATGGACATGAAGCAACGTCCCGAAGGTCCCCAGTTTACCCTGATCGAGCTGCTTGTGGTGATAGCGATCATCGCCATCCTGGCAGCTATGCTGCTGCCGGCACTCCAGCAGGCCCGAGGCAAAGCGCTCATGTCTACCTGTCAGGGCAATCTCAAGCAGTTCGGGCTGGCAAACGTCTCTTATCTCAACGATTTTGACGACCAGATGGTCTACTGGAACTGGTCGCTGCATCGGTCCGGCGTCGCCGGCTTTGGCGAAGCCAACCCATGGTTCAGGGCATTCTACGATTATGTCGGTCAGAACACGGCGATCTACAATTGCGGTGCTGACCCCAGGGGGGCCGCCAACAATGGATATTGGGGGTACTTCATCACACCTGGCGATAACACACGAATCTCCTACGGCTACAACGAGGATCTGACCCGCGGCCCGGCCAACGGGAGTCCCGGTCCGGGCTGGAAAGACGCCAACGTGAAATCTCCCGACCGCCTCTTGGTTCTCGGAGATTGCCAGAGCCCGTTGGGCGGCTGGGTCAGAGGCGGCTACATCATGCGGTACATCGCCGTACGAAACAGGTTGGTAACGGGCGGCAGTTGCTGTGGCAGTTGGCCTGGCATCAACACCAGCTATGCCGCTCAGGGCACAGGGCATCCGCCAAGCTCAAACCTGCTGTTCTACGATGGCCATGTTGAGGGCCTGCCCTGGCCCAAGATCCGTCAAGGCGGCAACGAGCTTGTTTACAGCAAATAGCTGGTAACGCCTCGACCTCCTCCTGACGCCGTCACCCCCAACGTTCTCCAAACGCCCCGATGGATTCCCCACCGGGGCGTTTTCCGTGCCGAAGTTACAGATGACTCCTCAGTATCTTCTTACTGACGCTCCCCGCGACCATGCTCGAGGCTCCAAAAGAGCGCCAAGCCGACCGCCGAGATGCAGGCGACGATCCCGAACATCGGGCGGAACCCGGCGTGCTCGGCCAGGAACCCGATCAGCGGGTTGGCCACAATGCCGGCTATCGTCCGAGTCGTGAGGTACGCGGAGATCGCAACGCCCTTATCCTGTTCGCCAACCAGTCGCGTCACATAGACATAGACGACGACCTCCGGCCCAGCCCACGTGAAAAAATGGAAGCACTGGGCCAGATAGAGGCCGACTCCGCTCACGGTAACAGACTGGATAAGTACCCGCACAGGCATGGCAATGAAAGCCAGCGTCAGAATCCACTTGGGACCGACTCTGTCGGCCAGCGATCCCATCAAAGGGAGCGCGACCACAGCCATGACTCCACACATCCCGAGAAGTCGTCCGACACTGGCCTGGTCCATCCCCAACTGTTTCGCATAGAGGGCCAGGAACGTGAATGCTGCGGGGCCACCGAAACTGAAGAAGAAGACGGCCACCAGAAAGCGCAGGAGGCGTTTGCGGCGAAGCAAGACGCCAACTCCGTGGCGCTCCACGTGCCGACTGGTCTGGACATTGGCCAACAGCAGGGGGATGACGCCGAGAATCATTACGATCCCTGCAATGAGCAGTAGCCTGTCTACGCCCTGAACAACCAGTGCCAGGATGTAGAGCCCTACCATGTAGCCGACGGAGCCGAACATCCGGAAACGCCCGTACCCGGCTCCTTGCTTCCTCCCCCCAAGCAACGCGAGGGCCAGCAACGGCATCATGGTCATCGTTGCCGATATCCCGCTGGCGAGCAGAGCTTGGCTGAGGATGAATCCCGGGACGGTTTGGCTTTGGGAGAGGGTGATCAATCCTACCCCTGTCAACAGGCACCCCGCACACACGATGGGCGTGCTGCGGCCGGTGTGATCGGATAACCAGCCCCAGAACATCGCCATCAGGGCACTGAATGCCCCCCCAAACCCCATCAGAAGTCCGATAGCGGCTTCCCCCAGCACATTCCTCATCCACACGCCGGCATATACCCAAACAATGCCACATCCGAGCAGGATGAGGAACATGGCACCGCGCAAAGCCCACATGCGCGGGTCTCGCGTGAGAAAGGCCGACGGGGAAGCTGAGAAAAGCGGGAGCTTGGAGAATGACATGCGGTGACCGGACTCATTCGTGTGGGCTCAGGACGTGATGGGGCGAAGATTGACCGTTGGCCGAGGGAATGACTCGGAAGGAAAAGGCGAAGGCCGCCTCTCCCCTCCCTCGAATCTCCGCTCCCCGGCCACGAGGGCAGTGGAGTCGGGAACTCCGCTGTGACGCCCTTGGGCCAAATGCTGTGGCATCACTTGCCGCGGGGGATCTCGCGCACAAAGACGTTGCGGAACCAGAGGAGACTGCCATGGCTTTGGAGCTCGAGTTGGCCCGTGGGATAGATCGGCACCTTGCGGTTCCAGTAGTTCTCCATGGTCACGTTGTCGACCACCAACTCGCCATTGAGCCACACGGTGACCTTCTCGCCAATCATCTTGATCCGGAACCGGTTCCACTGGCCGATGGCATTGTCGGCACAGACCGAGGGATTCCGCGGATTCTTCTTGTTGTTGTACAGGCCCCCGGACCCCACAGGCCATTTGGCCGGATCCCAAATCTGGATCTGGGGGGACCCGCGCAGATAAATACCACTGTCACCCCCCGCCTGGATCTTCCAGTCGACGAGCATCTCGATGTCCGCGTAGTCCTTCGCCGTACAAAGGCTGTGCCCTTTGCCATCAAAGACCAGGGCCTCTTCCTTGATGGACCAGTGCTTGCGCATGTCGTCATCCGCCTTCTTCTGGGCAGCAGCGAGTTGCTCGGGGGTCATCTTGGCCCGTTTCTCTGGGGTCGCGACCAAGCCTTTCCAGCCCGCCAGGCTCTTGCCATCGAACAGCGGCACAAAACCGGAGGGCGGCACATTCATTGGTCCCGTCGTGTACGGCGGAGTCGGTTTGATACGGATGTTCTTGAACTCGACCCGCGCGCCATGGCCCAGGAACCCGATGTGCCCTTTGTGCCGAGCCAGGCCAGGGTGCGCCTTGACTCCTTTGCCGTCCGCCGTCTCTGTGATCGCGGCCAAATCGGCGTCAACGATGGTCGTCCCGTTGAGCACGACCGTGATGCGCCTGCCGTTTGCCCTTACTTCCTGGTGATTCCACTCGTTGGCCGGCTTCAGGGCCCCGGTCTTGGCCGGGACGACCCCGTAGATCGAGCCGTGAACCTGCCACGGCTGAAGCTTGTGCTTGTGGAGCTTCTCATACCCTTTGTTGTCGATGATCTGCAGTTCCATGCCGTTGTACGCCGCATTGCCGGCCAGCGGGGACCGGATGGCCAACCCGTTGTTCGCTCCTTCCGGAAAACGGAAGTCCAGATGCAGGACAAAGTCGCCGAACGGGTGAGCCGTCATGAGCTTGCCGCCACCCTTTTTCCTGCAGAACAGGACACCGTCCTCAGCACCGTAGCCACTGACTGATCCGACCCAGCCGGTCAGATCCTTGCCGTTGAAGAGAGAGATGAAACCATCTTTATCGGGCTTGGCCAGCGGCGGAGGCGGCGGGGCCTTCTTCGGCGCGGGAGGGCGAGGAGGCTCAGACGAACGCAGCGTCTTCGGGGCCTTGCCGGCAGCGTAGGCCTCGACCTCGATCACGTGGGTCGCGTGATTTGCGGTGGCCTTGAGCGTCTCCAGACGCACATACCGAGTCTTCGTCGGCTTGATGCGATGCACGAAACCCATGGCGCTGCCAGGGTCTGTGTTCTTGGCGGCATCCACAACTTCCGTCCACTCCTTCCCATCAAGCGACAGCGACATCGTGTACTGGTAGTAACGTTTGCCGTCCCAGTGAAAAATCGCCCGAAGCGTGTCGATCTCCACCGGCTTCTCCAGGTCCACCTGCAGATGGCTCGGGCACTTGTCACCCCAGAATGCCGACCCGCGATCAAGCTTGCCATCGACGGCGAATTCTGCTCGATGGTCGTCCCGTTCCGCCTTGCACGAAGCACTGATCGGCTTGCCTTCCGCCACGTTGCCGCGGCTCTTCGGGAGACGGGGCGGTGTCTTGGCAGCTGCTCCGCTGGCCAGGAACACCTCAAATTCGGCCACATGAACGGCTTCATTCACGCTGTTCTTCAGGATGCTCAGGCGCACATAACGCGCTTCCACGGCGTCAAAACGATGGCTCAGACCTTTCTCATCAGCCGGCGTGCTGTTCTTGCTGTTGTCTGCCACTTTGGTCCACGTCTTCCCGTCCAGTGAGGCCTCAACGGTGTACTGATAGTAGCGCTTGCCGTCCCAATAGTAGATGATACGGACCATGTCGATCTTCTGTGGCACGCCAAGGTCAACCTTGTACCAGCACGGCCACGTGGCGCCAAACCAGGCATCCAGTTTCCCGAGTTTGCCATCAACAGCCTTGTCCGGGCTGCGCGCTCCCTGCTGCCCCACGGAAGCCTTTACCTCACGATTGAGTGCGAGGTTCGTCCGACCTGCAGTGGGCGGCAAGCTTGCCAGGTGGGCCTTGGCCTTGTCTCGGATCCCGGCATCCTTGCAGACGGCGACCACCTTTGCGAGAGCGGCAAGGGCCGGCGGGCTGTTGAAGCCGCGGTCTTTCTTGTCCCGCGGCGTGACCGTCTTCACAGTCGCGGCAGACGCTTCCGTGACGAGAGCAGGGTCGTCGAGGCTGGCAGTAAGCATGGCGATGGCGGGATCGTGGCGGACGCCGCCGAGGGCTCCCAGCACGCGCTTTTTCTCGTCAGGCTTCTTCGCTGTCGCCAGGGCCTCTTTAAGCATCTGCGTTCCCCGCCCGACATTGGCCCGGACCTCTCTGCCAGCCAAGTTGACGTACCCGCGGAACGCGAGGACGCGATGGATCTCGTTGGCATCCTGCTTGGCCAGGACAAGGAGCTGCGGCGAAGCCGCCGCATCCTTCCAATCGGCCAGGGCCCGGACGGCGGCGTCCTGCAGAGCCTTGTCCGGACTGCCCAGATTTGCGGAAACGGCCTTCAGTGCATCATCCCCCCCGACCTTGGCAAGCACACCAAGCAATGCCCCCTTGACAGCAGGCGTCGCGGTCTTCTCGGCAGCCAGGATCGGCGCGACCGCCTTGGAGTCTCGACGACAGGTGGCCACAAGGACGGAACGAATGCCCTGGCGCGCCGACGCGGAGTCCGTCTTGGCGAACAGGTCCAGAAGCCGTGGGACATCGGCCGTTCCAGCGATCGTCTCAAGCGTATTGAGGGCGGCCTTCCGGGTGTTGCGATCTTCAGCCGTGACGGTCGCGAAAACAGCGTCGACCTGGTCAGTGGCATTCCGTACTGCAAGCAGGTTCAACAGTGCGACCTTGCCCTTTGGGCTGGCTTTAGGCAGGCCCGCAGCGAGAGCGGCCGCGTAACCGTCTGTCGAAACACATGCCAGAGTTGCCTGAGCAGCGCCAATATCTGAATCGTCCGAACTGGACATGATCCCGACCAACATCGGGAGGGCTTTGGCGCCGGACACGTTCGGCAAGGCCTTGATGGCCGCCTGCCGAACGCCGGCAACCCCATCCTTCAGAGCTGCCTGCACAGCCGGCGCGGCGCCGGCGTGCCCGGTTCGCCCGAGCATCGCAACAACACCAGCCCGGACCTCGCCGTCCTTGGCCTCCCGAACAACCGGCGCGAAGGAGGGAACCACGTTTTCCGCCGCGAGGCCCAGCGCGAATCGCAACGCCCCTTCCCGCAACTCGTGATCGTCGTCCTGGGAAGCTTTGACCAGGTCAGGCAACGCTTTTGTCCCGATGGCATCCACGAGAGTGCTCAGAGCTCCCGTCCGTGCATGGACAGGCAATGCGTCATCGGCGACGAGCCCCCGACAGAGCGCCGCTGTCTCGGCAACAGCCCCCTGCTCCGCTCGGCGCTGAGCATAGAGTAGAAGCTGTCGGGCTGCACGGAAGCGTTCTATCGGGCGATCCGCTTTGGCGGCAGCTTCAAGGACGGGGCGTGCGTCGGCCGGCGCTATATTTGCCAACGCATATCGAGCCGCCTGGGCGATGCCGGCATCGGCATGTTTGGCGAGCGTCTGTAACGTCCCGACTGAGTCTGTGTCCCGGAGCTGTCCGACAGCCATCGTCAACGTCACGACATGCTTCCCTTTTGCGGTTCCGAGAGCGTTCCGAAGAGAAGCCACGGCGCTGGGAGTGCCGATCCGCACAAGAGCCTGAGTTGCGGGTTCACAGAAACGGTCATCCACGAGAAAAGCCGTGAGAGGAGCGACCGCTTCATCTCTGCCGCACAGCTGCAGTTGGCGGATGAGAAAAGCCCGGACTTCGGGCTCGGCACGGGTGCTGAGGCCGGCGATCAGTCCCTCAGCAAGGGCCGCCCGTTGGGCTTCGGCCTTCCCGGTCATGACCGTGATGACCATCCCATGGAGGGCAAAGCGTACGTGCACATCGTCACTGCCTTTGCCGGGGGCATCGAGGAGCTTGACCAGCTCATCCACAGCCGGGCGACCACGTTTGAGCAGCTCTGCCATGACGCCCCGCCCGGCCTCCGGCTTGGCCCACTCAAGTGTAGAAATCAGATCTGGGACTGGCTGGGCAAGACAGGTCAGGCTGAAGAACGCGGTAGCGGCCAGATAGCGAAGTCGGTTCATTATTCAATCCTCATATGCTGTTGCGGGCGCGCCTGCGCCCCTGCTCAAAGGGAAGATTCGGTTTACGTCATGCGCCAGGGCGCCCGCATGGGCTGTTCAGCCAGGCGGTTTGCTTCGTCATCGTCAATGAAGCGCTGCGCGACGGGGTCAAACCGCAGCTTCCGCCCGGTCCGGATGGCGCAGTTGGAGAGATGTACAAGCAAGTTACTTCGATTGCCGTTCACCTCATTAAGCGCGAACGGTTGCCGTGTTCGGATGGACTCGTTGAAGTCCGTGATAACCGGATCAGGTTCAGGCAGGAACTTGACCTTCTCGGCCAGTTCGGGCGGGTCGGTGCGGAAACCGCGGTAGACCTTCCCTTTGGGCCCCTCGATGTAGGGCTTGTCCTTGGTCTCCTGCTCTCCCCACTCACCGGATTCAAGGATGAGTTGGCAGCCGTCGGCATACTTCATCCAGATCCGCCCCCAGAGCCCCACAGCGTCCGGGTGCGGAGGCCACGGAGCATAGGCTTCGACCTCGACCGGACTGGTGTCATCTTTGTCCAGGAGGTATTGGACAGGATCGAGATAGTGCTGCCCCATATCGGCAAGTCCGCCGCCGTCGTAGTCCCAATATCCTCTGAAGCTGGCGTGCGTGCGATGCCGAAAATAGGGCTTATAGGGGGCTGGCCCGAGCCAAAGGTCGTAGTCCAGGTTTTTTGGCACCGGTTCAGGGGGCACGTTGATCCGCCCGGACCAGCCGCGGGTCTTCCAGCCGAACCCTGTGTGTGGGCTGACGCGTACGGTCAACGGCCATCCGAGCTCCCCACTCATAATCAGCTTCTTGAGAGGGCGAACGGTCGCCCCCAACCCGTAGAACGTGCTGCGAAAACGGAACCAAGTGTTGAGGCGAAAGACGCGGGAATTCCGGCGCACCGCGTCGATCGTGTACTGCCCTTCGGCAACGGTCCGGGTCATAGGCTTCTCACCCCACACATCACACCCCGCGTCGAGTGCTGCAATATTCTGAAGGGCGTGCCAGTGGGGCGGTGTGACAACGTGACAGACGTCAATATCTCCCCGAGCAAGCATTTCCCGAAAGTCGTTGTAGCCTTTGCAGTCCTTGCCCCCGCGAGCCACGGCACTCGCCAGACGCTGACTGTCAACATCGCACACAGCCACGAGGTTGGCGATTGGGTCACGAAGCGCATAGCCGATGTGCCCATTGCCCATGCCGCCACAGCCAATCACGGCGTGGTTGATCCTGTTGCTCGGAGCCAACGGACCGCCCAAAAGGTGGCGCGGGAGAATCGTGAATGCGGCAGCAGATGCGGATGCGCCCAGAAAATGGCGCCGAGACAGACTCGAATGTGACATATTGACAGTTCCCTAACAGCAATTGGGACCACTCTCCAATCTCGCACGGACTCACAATACCACAGCGGACAGGCAAAACGAGTAGAGACCAGTCGCACCAGACGCCAACTCAAAGCACTGCTTTGATACCAAAACGTCCGTATAGACACACATTATTGACGAGTCCGACCAATAAAACGAACCCTTTCCCGCAGAAAAGGCAGTGATGGATCGGGAATCAGCGCTCATTAGACGCCTGCAGTCAGGCGAAACAGAGGCGTTCGATGCTCTCTTCGAGATGCACCGACGAGGGCTGTTCGCGTACATTGCGGGCATTGTCAGGGACCAACACCTGGGCGAAGACATTTGTGATCTTGGAACTATGGTGGAGGAGAGGAAGCGTACAGCCCCCTCGCACCACAGAACAAACCCGGGAACGGAAATGAGAAGACGAAAGGAAAAGGCAATGAAGTGCACTACGAGGAGTCGTCTGGTGGTCGCGTTGTGTGTAACGGTATCGCTCCTTCTGGGGACCGTGCCGGGTAGAGGCCAGCACGCCGAGGAAGGCGAACGCAAGGAACGGCGGGACCGGGAACACGCAGAACGGCGTGAACGCGAAGAGCGCGAACGGGAGGGACGCCGAGAGCGGGACGAAGACAGGGTACGCGCCGAACGGGAGGAACGCCATCACGACCGTGAGCGGGACGAAGGTGATGAGCCGAAGAGCTTCGGAGAGCTTGTGGAGCGGATCGCCCAACACCTCCCGAAGCATGCGCGCAAGGACATCATGGAGTTCACCCATCACCACTTCGGAGATGTCTTGCGAGAAGCCAAACACATCTTTGCCGAAGAGCTTGGCGAGGCGGCGGAGATGGTGGAGCACGCCTTCGGGGAGAGCATGGACTTGATCAAACTTCAGCGGGAAGACCCGAAGGTGTTCGAACGGGCGCTACGCGAAAGGCAACTTGAACGTGAAGCCGAGGAGATGGCCCGAGAAGCCGAACATGCTGAAGGCAAGGCGAAAGAGAAAATCCTCCTCCGGCTGAAAGAACTGCTTTCAGAGACGTTCGACATGCGCCAGGAGGACATGCGGGGAGAAATGAAGGAACTGGAAGACGAACTGACCGGCCTCAAGACGCTGGTCGAAAAGCGGCAGAAAAACCGTGATCTGATTATCGAACGCCGAGCCAAAGAGCTCACCGGCGAGCTTGACCATCTCGAATGGTGAGACGCTTCGGTTAAGGGCCGGATGGCGTTAAGACAGCGCCTGCACGGAAAGCCGGCGGTCGAGGGCGACCGCCCTCCAACGGGGGTGCCGCGAGCCGTGCTTTCAGCCTGGAGGGCGGTCGCCCTCGACCGCTCAAATCCACCAAAACAGGCGTTTCCGTTCAAGCACGAAAATAAGGGCAATCGGGGCATGGCAGCCCCTCCCACGTTGGCTGCATTTGACCTCAATGTGGGAGGCGGTGCCATCCGGCGACCTCTTCCTGAATGCGCTTCCCACCGCTTATCTTAGACGCCATTCTGGGCTAAGGGCCGGTCACTCGTGGGGCCTCCTCCGGGACGGCTTTGCCGCCAGCCAGGCGGACAAAGGTCGGCTCCTGGGCCGGAATCTTGATGAACTTTGGCCGGGACCACCAGTGGTTGTCGGAGTTGTTGCTCGCTTTGGAGTCGGTGGCGATCGAGATGAGGATCGTCTGCCCTGCGTAGGTGCCCACTGGAAGCGTCCAGGCGTGGTAGTCGGTATCCCATATGCTCTTCTTGTTCTTGGGCATGCCGTCTTTCCAGTCAGGATTCGGCCTGGGGCCGACATCATAGGCCCGAACCAGTGTTCCATTGATGTAGAGCTTTCCGATGGTCGCGTTGCCATATTTGTTTGATCGGTTCTTTTGGTAGATGCGCAGACCGGAATCCGGCCCGGGAACAGTCACGAGGTAGTCCAGTGTGACCTCGGCGTCGTTCCCGTAGTTGACGAAGGTGAAGGGCACAGAGGCTTTCTCGCCCGGAACGGCAAAATTGGCCCGGTACTTGGGGATGTACTCGCCGCCACGATCCAGCCCCGATGCAACCATGAGGTAACGGCCCGTTTCTCTACCATCCCCCGCGTACTCGTCGTGTTTGAGCTTCTGCGCTGCAGTCTTCAGAAACACAAATGCGGCGGGGAACGTGACGGTCTTCTCAATGTCCCCGGTTGCCGGCTTGCCATCTGCATCCTTGGGGAGCTCCTGTGGAACTCCGTTGACCAGGGCCGCCTTGAACGCCTTCCGCAGCGTGAACCCCACCACACCTTCCGGCGTAGCATCCCCGCCAGCCACCGGGGCAAGCGTCAAGACCGTTGCCTTCGGCGTCTCATAGTACCGCGATATCTGAATGCCACTCGGCAACGCGGTGACAGACACCGCCGTGCGGTCCGGCACACCCGGGACGAGGGCATAGCGGATTCCCGGATTCAGGCCGATGATCTTCCTCCCGGTTACAGCAGGCCAACCCGGCAGATTGAGTTCGGTGTCGAACGTATTCAATCCTGTGATTCGGGCGTAGGCATCCCTCCCATCAGGAGCGATCATCCGCTGAACCGTTGCGTTCGTGTGGTACTCATAGACGCCTCCTTCACGATCCTGGTACATGCAGGCCAGCTCTCGGCTGGTCCGAGCAGGGGTAAAATGGGGAATCAGCCGCTTGCGTGAAAAGAGCTGGGCTCGCCATTTCATATGCGCGAGAATTCCCTGGTTTGACTCCATGGCTGCGCGAGTTCCGGGAAACTGCGCCACCCCGCCCAACGCATCAGAGCAAGCCACAACCACATGCTGCAGGAAGTTCGATTCGGCTCTAAGGACGGGGACCCAGGCGGCCTGCGTCGGGCCGTGAATGAACGTCGACACGGGACGCTGTCGACGCATCCAGAACGTGCGTGTGCTCTCGCCTCCCCAAACTTGCTGGAATCGGAGCGGCCAACGGACCGCAAACGCGATCGGGGTGGGGGCATACTCAGCCGCCATGGCAACATGCGGGTTGCGGCGCAGCAGTTCCCGGAACTGTTCCACGCCGCCCTGGGCCCCGAACAGGCCTTCAACAGCCCCGTTGCCGAAGTCGCCGACAGTGCCGCCTACATCCTCATAATTCGCATCGGTTCCTGTCTCTTTATACCACTGAATCATCATGTCGGTGTGATACTGCCGCCAGCGGGGCGAAAGTGGATCCAGGTACAGAAGTCTCCCCGGCTTGGCGGTGCCCAAGTCATCGGGAGGCGAGGTGTACTTGTAGAATGACCGATGCTTCCGGGTAAGGGCAAAGGTCTCGACCTGGTCTCGCTCGTAGACTGGGGAACCGACGTTCACACAGTACGTATTCACGTACGCCATGGTCCGGAAGCCAAACGCCTTCAGGTCACGGACACGGTCCGCGTAACCGGCCCGGGGTGTCCAGTCGGGGAGGTCATGATCAAAGTCGGGAGCACGGGCATTCCACTCGTGGAAAAGGACGGTTTCCGGCTCAAACAGCGCAGCCAGAGACCGCAGAACGGCGGGATCACCTTTGTCCCAGTGGTCAATGATGATGCGAACCTGATCAGCCCACTTCACGGCGTCCCGAGCCGCGGTCTCCGAGGCGAAAGTCTGGGCATACCAGTCCCGGTACGGGGTCATTGCATCCACCCATCCCCCATCGAACACGTCCAGCTGCCAAGTCACCGACGACGTCTCTCGGTGCTCTTCGAACGGCATGAGGTTCAGGTGCTCAATGGCGAGAGAAAAGGTCTTGCCACTCCAGTGCAGGAAGCAAAAGTTGGGATGGAACTCGAGGTCCTCGGTCCATACCGACAGGCTTCCCTGCCGCCCTTCAACGCCGATCACCGGCGCTTCCCAGAACGGGGCTCCCCCAAGCGTGGTGAGTCCCGGCTTCATACCGCTGTCATACATCACGCCACCAAAGCTCGGCACATAGAATGCGTGATCCGCATGCAAGTTTGCCACCGGGACCTGCACGCCATAGACGCCACCTGACGGGCTTGTCGCGTCGGCCCGGAACTTCAGAGCCCCGGTCTTGCTGTCCTCCCACGCCTCAATGATCAGGGTCTCCTCCGGGAATCGCTGAAGGCCGTTGCTCAGCCCAGTCCACGTCGCCCGGAGACCGTGCCTGAGTCGGGACGTCCTGTAACCCGACTCCGAGTTCGGACGATGCATGTTTGGGTGTGTTCCTCCGGCCGCGATCGCCTGCCCCAGCGTCCGCGTCCCCCATGGCATATGCAGCTTGGCTGCCGTATCGGGGTCTCCGCCGAGATGTCCCATCCCAACCGGCAGATCGTGGTCCTGCTCACCTGCATCCGCGTGGCATTCTCCTGTTCTGCGGTTCGTGACGGACACGATCATGCCGTCACGTATCGTGGCGGACAGCCGCTCGGTACGGATGGTGAACTCACGCTCCCCCTTCGTGACTCGGGCGGCGTGCAAGTCTCCTGTCAGCAGGAACACGGCAGTCAACAGAGGCAGCCCAACACGACGGCAACACACTTGGAGAAGTCGACGTTCCGTCGTCATAGCTCTCTCCCACATTCGAGTTCCTCAAGCTTCCGCACAACGAGGTCCACAATGTCCGGGTCAACCTCACCACATTCATCAAGGAAACGGCTCAGGATCCCGCGGCTGTCACAGAAACCGTCTGGCACGAGCCACGGGGTAGCCTGGCGCTGGGAACGGCCGCCATCATCCACGCTCCTGTGGCTGAAGCCGGTGTCGCTGCGCCACGTCAAGGCATGTTCGTCGTGCTGTTTGTCGTAGCAGAGCTGGAAACCAAATATCTCGCTGGCCTCGGTATACCAGACGAACAGATCGAAGAAGTCATCCACGAACAATCGCCGACGGCGGCTCGTTTGCCCGTGCTCAGGTCTGCAGCGTGCTTCGTACAGCATGGTTTCCAGAAGGGCAGTGGTGAACGTTCCGGGGGCCGTGGTCTCTCGACCGTAGCCTACTTGTTCGCCCAGATCAAGTCTGACGTTGCCCAACGCGTGCCGCCGATGGCGTTTCAACTGAATGACCGCTACTATGAGTGTGAGAACTGTCGCGGTGTCTTCTGGCCGGGCAGTCATTGGCAACGTCTTCAGCGCATGGTGGAAGAGGCATTGGGTTAGCGCTGCGGGGTTCCGACGGTCCAACGTGGAGCATTACATGGCAACAAGCCGTAAGAACGTAGAGCTGATCCCGATGACAGGGAATGTGGATGAGTTCCGCGAAATGCGGCGGGTCATCCACAAGGTCTTCAGCACGGTAATGGGTGTCCAGACTCCTCTCGACATTCTTCAGGACTTCCTTGAAGAGCGCGGGCTCGAGGACATCCCGGCCCAGGAACCGCTCGACGCTTCCGACGTTGTCCCGAGCGCCGGAGAAACCGTTGCCTCAGCCACGGAGAGCCTGGACGAACTTGTGACGCTCATGCGCACGGTCCAGTCGATCGCCCGGAGCCAGGCTCCCGCGGGGAAACCGGAACCGACCGACTGTCTCGGATTGGTGGAGACACTGGTCGCGGAGGAGTTCACCGACGTCTCATGGGGCAGCGTGAGCGTTTCGGGAGCAGCGGCCGAAGCCCTGACCTTCCCCCCGGCACTGCGGTCCGCAGTCCGGACGGTGGTCACCGAAATCGGGGCAGCGGCGGCCTCTGCAGGCGTCGCCGTCCCGCTCTCAATCATGGTTGCTTCAGCTCCACATGAGGCCCCGCCAGAGTGTCGCATCGCGCTGCGATTCGCGTCAGGACCATGGGAAGCCCAACGGGACTGGGCTGCTTTGCTGGAATCCGCTACTTCAGATGGTGAGGGCTGCAGGGACGTGGCTTGGGTAATCGCGTTGCACGGCGGCAAGTTCTGCGTAGATTACGTTGACGGCGATGTCGTCTTGAGTGTACTGCTTCCGGCCCGTCCGCCGGAGGCGTGAACGCGGAGTTAACCCGGCATGGGCAACAGCAAACCACCCATCCTGGCCATCCTGGCCATTGATGACAGCCCCGACTACCTGCAGGCCCTTACCTTGGAGGGGCGCCGCCATCGCTGCAAACTGCTCACCGCCGGAAGCCTCGAGGAAGCCAAAGAGCTCATTGAGGAATACGGTATCCGGAACATCGACGGTGTCATTCTCGACATCCTCTGCATGCGTACCCGGGACCAGGAAGTGGAAGATCGCAGTTTCCTCCAGGCCGCTTTGGACTACTTCAAGGGAATCGCCCCTGATCTGCCGCGTGTCGTGGTGACCGGAGATGCCGACACGTTCCAACTCTTCAACGACATCTTCGGGGCCGAAACAGTGATGCAGAAGAGCGGGGAACAGAGCCGGAGCTTGTTCGAGACCCTGCGCAGGGCGGCCGACAAGGCACCCGAGACACGTCTCAGGCAAGCCTATGCCGACGTCTTTGAGGTCTTCGACAAGGGATACCTTGATTACCGCATCCGGGCGGAGTTGTTGGAGACGCTCCTGCATCAGGACAGCTCCAGAGCCACGGCGATCCACGATAACCTGGCCCGAATCCGGCGGATCATCGAAGCAATCTACATCTCCCTGAGCAAGCGAAGCGTTAAGTGGATCCCCGTCGACCTGTTCACGGTCGATGGCGAACACCTGGCCCTCCGCCCCGTGTTGCGGCATCTTCAGGAAAAACGACTCCTTGACGGGCTGACCCGCGATTTTGCCTACTGCACGTATGCCGTAGCCAGCGACAATGGCTCACACACACCCTACGAAAACCCCGATTACCCGCCCACACGGTACAGCGTGCAGGCATGTGTCAACATGCTTCTCGACCTGCTGCTCTGGTTTGGCAAGCTGATGGACGGCCACGGCCAGACACAGCAGCAACACTGACTGCCGCGACAAGCCGCGCTAACCGCTGCCATGCATCCTCGCCCCGACGGCCGCAGGAGGATCACCACGCCCGGCCCTTGGCCGAGCTCGTTTGCGTTGGTCGCGTGTCACGCCTATAGTACCTAGAGGCTCTTGCAAAACCCCCATCGGCGTGGTTCTACACCGCGCCTTCGATGGACCAACTATACGTGCAGTGAAGCTCCTTGTCACGCCCCCCCCTTTTTTTTTGCAGGAAAAGCATGGAACAACCTCTTCCGCAACT
>JABHEG010000123.1 GCA_018676675.1 Lentisphaerota bacterium | reverse complement strand
GTGTGGTGGAGGTCCGCACTCTTCCCTCAACAGCTCAAGTAGTCAAGAAAACAGGGAAACAGGTTTGTCTGGACAGAACCGAACTGAATAGCAGGAAGATCAAGCACGGTTCTGTCTCAAGGACTTTTGACAGAACCTCAGAGGGCAAGAGGCGACGACATATGAAGGTAACAGGCCCAATAGGGTTCCGCCTCTGTTCGTCAATAGAGTGAACGCCGTTTAGATTATCTGCAGGCGGAGTAAGCAGCGCGCCAACCGGCACACCGGACTTCCCGCCATGTATATCTATAAGGAGTGTTGTGACATGATCGTGGCTCATGCCCGGGAACAGTGCTGTACTGCAAGTCGTTCGGGTCGCCCGTTCCACCGGCGACTCGCCGTTTTCACGCTCATCGAGCTGCTTGTCGTCATCGCCATCATCGCGATCCTCGCCAGCATGTTGTTGCCGTCGTTGCAGACGGCGAAGAACAAGGCCAAGCAGATCAGTTGCACAAACAACCTCAAGCAGATGGATCTGTGCGCCAAACTCTACATCGATGACTATGACGAGTGGATGAACTCAACCCGCTGGACGCCGTGTCCGGTGGGCAATCAGTATTGGTATCAACGCTACTATGACTACAGCAACGAGTTGTTCTCCAAGCGGGAGTACGCGAACGGGACAAGCCCGAGCAATCCGGGGTGCCCGGGGATGCGTGGTGAGGAGGGGACGGCAGTTGGCGGCGGGGCAGTCAACTACGGTGGGCACACCTGGGGGGGATATGCCCAGAACCAGGATTGCGGTTACTATTCCTCACAGGCGTGGAATCTGTGGGCCAAACTGAGCCAGTTCAAGAACCCGGACCGGAAGCTGCTTTTCGGCGATGCCTACTACTACCACATGGAAGCTGGACACTGGAACCACGCGAACCACTATGTGGCTTACCGCCACAGCAATGGCCTCAACATCTTGTACATAGACGGGCACGCCGAATGGCACCACCGTTTCACCGCCACGAATGCCTTGTTCCGCCGGGATCAGTAGAGAGGGGACCTGAGGGAGGACATCCGTGCTGGGCTGGACGGCGCTGTGCCCGGGGCGCCACATCTCAGGCAGCTTCGAGTCTTCCCAGTGCCGCGAGTGCCTGCTCGGAGAGGCGGGCGAGCTTCTTCCGCGTGTAGTCATAGAAGACGATACCGGTCTTGGCCCGGGCGATTTCGCGGGAGGACTCGGCTTCAGCAATCCGGTAAATGATGTCGCATCCCCGAGGGGACAGCTCACGGAGGGCCACATCGACTCGGGCGATTTCGCCACGACGTCCCTCTGACCTATACACGACGACTGCGTCGGACATGATGATGCCTACGCCGCCGATGTCCATCTCCGAGTATCCCAGTTGTTCGAGACAGCGGATCCGGGCCTCATGGCACAGTGCCAGGACCGCGTCATTGCCCAGGTGCCCCCCGTAGTTGATGTCGCCGACTCTCAAGGCGAGGTCTGTGCGGAACGGGAACGCATCAGGAAGCGGTAGCTTGATTCGTGGCATGTTGAGACCTCGGTCCTCTTGGCGGGCTGTCCCGGGGATTTGCGGTGAGCTACTGAGAGCCGGTCGGGGCGTTCCGTTCTTCCGGCTTCTCACTGTCCGTTAGTGGGAGGACGTCTTTTTCGGGACGGATGTAGCGCAGTTGGCGCCGTGCTTTGTCGGCGAATGCTCTGACCACAGTCTCCGGCGGCGGCGCCTGGCGGTAACGGAGTTGCTCGTACTCGCTGAAAAGCTCGCGGATGACCGTGTGCGACTCCGGCGTGGCGCGGGATGTCAGCTGTCCGGCCCACTCGCGTAGAGTTACCTCGGGTGGACGATCGCTCCCCAGGGCTCTCCGGATGTACTGTTGGATGTCGAACAGGATAGCTTGCAGACGCTGTCTTTCGGGGGGGAGCAAACTGTCGGCGTTACGGCGATCTCGTCTTCGCTGTCTGAAGCGTCGGATGGCGACCAGGGCCACCAAAGCCAGCAGCAATCCCCTCAATGGGTCTGCCACGCAGAACCACAGGAACCGGCTCGCACCGACGAGTGCCTGAACAATGACTTCCGCGATGTATCCGCGCTTGAGCTTGGCGAAGAGGTCAGTCCACCAGAGCTGTACGCGGTCCTTGATGGCTGCCAGGAGTCCTGTCGTCTGAAGACCATTCGGGATTCCTGTTTCGGGCGTTGTTTCGACGAGGACCCACCGCTTGGTTTCAGGGATGTAGGCCTCGGCCCATGCATGCGCGTGTTTGAGCCTGGCCAGCCAGTGGCTGCCGGCGGGGTGCTGTTCTTCGCACACGAACCCCGTTACGTATCTTGCCGGGATTCCCCGTTGACGCAGCAGAAGGACCGTGGCTGCGGCAAAGAGCTCACAGTGTCCTTTGTGGTGCCGCGTGAGAAACTGCAGAATGGGGTCGCTCTGTGAGTCCATCTTCACCCCAAGGGAATAGGCAAAGTTCTGCCTGAAGTGGTCCACCAGGCGTTGGACTGCGACGAGGGTGAGACTGCCGGACGGGGTGTCTGAGTGGACACTGTCGTTGACGGCTGCGAGGTCAGCAATGAGGTCTTTAGGCACTTGGGTGTAGCGCTTTGGTGGCGGAGGAGAGATGGTTGGGTGTGGAAAAGCTGCTGAGGCGTCGGTTGGCACGAGCATGCTGTAGCCGGCGCGCTGGTCCCATTCACGGGGCATAAGCAGGCCATCCGGATTGTCTGTCAGTCCCTCGGCGATCAGTTCGAATCGCAGCGCGGAGCCAGGGGCATAGAGGAGTGCATCATGGAGGTAAGTGGCTGGGTAGACAGTCATCTCCGGCAGCGGACTCGCCGAGGAGGTCCTGGGGGAGTCCTGCCGTCGTTCGAACAGCTTATACGCAAAGCGCCCCCCGGGTTCGCTATAGGGCAGGGCATCCCCGTAGCGAGGGGCGGTCCACCGGCCGCCACGGTAATGGGTGAAGATCCTCCCCCTGAGGTAGCCGGGGGCGTCTGCGGAAACAGCGCGGAGTACGACTGTTTCGTCTTGCGCGCGAAGCAGAGGGACCGTGCGCCAGAGGTTCACGTCACTTCCGAAGACGACGCTTCGTGCTCGCCGCATCATGTACTTCCGCAGGAGTTCTCCGAATGTCTGATGCATCAGGTTTTCATAGTAGAAGGCGGCTTTGCGGAGAAAGAGCGTTCCACCGAAGACAGCCGCGATTGACACAGTCAGCAACATGATCCTGCGGGAGCGACGGATTGGCTGCGTGAGGACCCCCGGGAGGCGCCTGTCAGTGCGGGCCAGAACCGCGAGCATGGCCAGGAGCTGGACCGTGATCACTGTCCCGTAGAATACGTGGAAGTGGACGAGCAGACGGTTTATGAACGCGAGTCGCGGCTTGTAGGTGAACCCCGCGATTGTGTTGCCGGCCAGCATCGCTCCGATGAGGGTGAGGGCGACGATCGCCGTCAGGTTGGTGTCGCGCTGGTCGAAATAGGTCGCTGCGACTGCGAGAAGGATGACGGCCGGGCAGTAGATCTGCGCGGGCATCAGGAAGAAGCGGTCGGCGGGGATGGGGAATATCATGTCCGAAAGCACGGTAACGACCAGTGCGGTGATCCCGGCGTAGACGAACGTCCGTGTTGTTCTCGGGTGTCCCGTCCGAGGGTAGAAACGGGACTGGATCGTTGGGAAGAACATGGTCGGTGAAGGGGCGGGTGACAAGGCGGCTGTCGGGTTTGGGGATGTTTGGTTCCGAGCCAGCTTGAGACTGTCCCAGGTTTGGCCGTGACC
>JABHEG010000104.1 GCA_018676675.1 Lentisphaerota bacterium | reverse complement strand
GGTCACGGCCAAACCTGGGACAGTCTCAAGCTGGCTCGGAACCAAACATCCCCAAACCCGACAGCCGCCTTGTCACCCGCCCCTTCACCGACCATGTTCTTCCCAACGATCCAGTCCCGTTTCTACCCTCGGACGGGACAGACGAGGCGGCCAGGGGCAAAGTATGGCAAGCTGACTTGAAGGCCCACGGTGTGACGAACTTCGGCGAGATGAGTGCCGGCAAACGTTGGGGCGCCTCGCTTCCAGGTCTGGAGGTCTTCTTCGACGGCGAACCGATGGTGATGGCCCGGTGGCCCAACAAGGGCTTTGTGACCATTCCCGCAGTGTTTGGGACCCGTCCGCAGAACATCCGTGGCACGAGAGGGTTCATGGACGGCATCATTGGCTACGAAGGAGACCGTCCTTCCCGTTGGCTGGAGGAAAAGGACGTGATGCTCCATGGCTACTGGTTCTGGGACTGGGCGGACCAGCGTCTCAAGATCCAGACCATCGATACCGAGCAGAAGCGCATCACGGTCGAGTCGGAGCCTCAGCACCATTTCGGCTTCCGCAAAGGGATGTACTACTATGCCTACAACCTGTTGCCGGAGCTGGATCGTCCGGGCGAGTGGTACCTGGATCGGGAAGCGGGAATGCTGTATTTCTGGCCACCGGGACCGCTGGCGGGCCGGCAGGTGTTGATCTCCGTGCTGCCCACGCTGGTGAGCATGAAGGACGTCTCGCACGTGGTCCTGAACGGCATGGTCTTCGAGGGGAGCCGCGGCACGGCTCTGCGGCTGGGAAATGTCACTCGTGTGCGAGTCGAGTGCGCCGTCATCCGCAATACCGGCGACTGGGGCATCAGCCTGAGTGGCAAGGATAGCACTGTCGTTGGTTGCGATCTCTACAATCTTGCCAGCGGCGGCATCTCGATGAGCGGGGGCGACCGGAAGACCCTGACCCCGGCGGGCCTGACCGTAGACAACTGCCACCTGCACAGATTTGGACGCTGGAACCCGATCTGCAAGCCAGGCGTCCGGGTCGGCGGGGTCGGCAACCGTGTGACCCATTGTCTCTTCAACGACGCTCCGCACATGGCAGTCATGTGGGGAGGCAACGATCACTTCTTCGAGTTCAATGAGTTCCACAGCGTCGTGCGTGTCGCCAACGACGCCGGAATCATGTACGCCGGCTACAATCCGGCCATGCGCGGGCACATGATCCGGCACAACTACTTCCACCATGTGTACGGTCACCATTTCAAGGGCTGCAACGGTGTGTATCTAGACGACATGTTCTGCTCCGCGACTATCTACGGAAACGTGTTCCAGGAAGTGCCGCGGGCTGCGTTCATCGGTGGAGGGCACGACAACATCGTCGAGAACAACATCTTTGTGGACTGCAAACCCGCCGTTCATGTGGATGCGCGCATGCTGGGCTGGGCGTCCAGATCGGTGGACACGATGCGCAAGCGGCTTGAGGCGGTGCCCTACAAGCAGGAGCCCTGGCGCAGCCGCTACCCGCAGCTGCTGACGTACCTGGAAGGGAATTATGCCGAACCGCGCGGCAACGTTGTTTCGCGGAACATCTGTTGGGGGGGGACCTGGAATGGGATCCGGGCCAAGGCTCGTCCAGGGGTGGAACTCGTGGACAATCTGGTGGGAGAGGACCCGAAGTTCGTGGACGCGGCAAATGGAGATTTCCGTCTGCAGTCCGATTCCCCTGCTTTTGCTCTGGGATTCAAACCGATCCCCTTCGACAAGATCGGGCTGTATGAGGATCCACTGCGCGTGACGTGGCCGGTCAAGACCGAGGTGCGTTACCCCGACCGGAAACCGGGCGTAAAGAAGACCGTCAAGGCCAAACCCGTGTTTCCTGTGCGTTATCGAACCGGGCGAGTGACAGTTGATGGTGACCTAGGCGCCGAGGAATGGAATGGCCTTTCCGCCGACCAGGCGATGCGCATTGCGCAGGGACTGGAGGGCGAAACCGTTGCGCCGCCCAGCACTGCATGGTTAGTCCACGATGGGGAAGCGCTGTACGTGAGCGTGGACAATGCTGTGGATCCAGCCAAGCCCCTCCGGATGGGAGACAGGTGGGGTAGGGACGACTGCGTGGAACTGGCCTTCAAGAACCCCGCCGGAGGACCTGCAGCGCCTATCCTGATTCTGCGCGGCTTCCCTTCGGGCCAGTTTGTGAGCAGTGACGAGGCCGGCGCCAAACAGGATGCCGTGAGCAAGGCGGCTAAGGGCGTGCACTATTCGGCAAAGGTCGTCGGCAAGGATCGTTGGACTGTCGAGTGGCGCATTCCCTTCGTATCCCTAGGCATCGATCCGAGCAAGACGCCCAAAATTCCCTTCAGCCTCACAGTGCGCAAGAGCGCGGAACCGGCATGGGTGCTGTGGACCGGTACGCACCACGCAACCTGGAACGTGGACAAGGCGGGCTTCCTAGACCTGAAGTAGAACTGAACCGAACCTCCATTCAGAGCTATCCAGACGATGACAGAGACATATCTCACCGTTGATCAACGCGCCGGACGCTGGTGGTCCATCCATTGCCTTTTCCGGGCCGAGATGAGCCGACAGGCACAAGATCGGATCGACTCGGAAAGGACACTGGTGATTCGCCTGCAGGAATAGGCGCACCGAGAACTGGTGCAAACCACGAAAGAGAAGGAAACCCGTGATGCGAAAGGTCCTCCTGGCAGCAAGTATCCTCCTCCTGCCCGCTTGCCTGAAGGCTGAAGTTCGGCCAGGGCCGACGCCGAAGTTGCGGCTGGCGGAGGATGGCGAAACGCGCTATGTGATCGTTCAGGGCAAAGCTCCGACTGAGGCCGAAGTGTTCGCGGCCAGGGAGTTGGCGGAGCATCTGCAAAAGGTCACTGGCGCGGAATTCCCCGTCGTCACCGAGGGCGAGCCGTTGCCGAAACCGCACGGTATCTATGTCGGGTGGACGGAACATGCCGACCAACAGGGAGTGCATCTGTCGGAACTGGGCGAGGAGGAATGGGTTCTGCGCATCACGGGGGACGACTTGGTGTTGGCTGGAGGCCGGCCGCGCGGGACGCTCTATGCCGTGTATGAATTCCTGGAGTCACAGGTCGGTTGTCTCTGGCTCGACCGGGACACCGAGGTCATTCCGTCGAGCCCGGACCTGGTGGTAAGCCTACGGGACGTCCGCAGCAAGCCGGCCTTCTGGTGCCGCGGATACTATGCCGCATGGTACTATGCCTATTACGGCCCTCGCGGAAAGAGCAGGTTCTTGCTTGATGCGCCGGTCAAAGGCCTCACCAGAAAACCTGAAAAGAACGTGGCCCAACGGGAGGGGCTTTTCCGCCGCCGGAACAAGGGGAACGCGGAAGATGCCCCGGGCGGTTCGGCCCGGTTCGGCTTCGGCGTACGCTCCGGCTCGCCGCGGGGGTGTCACACCTTCTTCGATTATGTCGACCCAAAGATCTGGTTCGAGAAGCATCCGGAGTACTTTTCCGACGACGGCACGGGACGGCGGACGGTCACCAACATGAACAGTCATCAAGGCTCGATTTGCGTCACCAATCCCGAGGTCCGCGGGATCGTGGTGGAGCAACTGGGGAAGTTCATCTCCAAGGATCTTGAACGCGTCAGGCAAAAGGGCACTCCACCACCGAAGATCTACGACATCAGCCAGGAGGACACCACTCCGCACATGTGCCTCTGTCCGGAGTGTAAGGCGATCATCGACCGCGAGGGCTCGGAGAGCGGGCCGAATGTGGCGTTCATCAATCACGTCGCCGATGCGGTACGGGACGAGCATCCGGAGGTCTTCGTCCAGACCTTCGCTTATGTCTCCACCGAACAGCCGCCCAGGACGCTAACCGTTCGCGACAATGTCGTCATCCGTTGGTGTGACCTGTACTCGACTTGCGAGTCGATCCGTCCCTTGACGCATCCGCACAACCGCAAGCAGGCCAAGATGGTTCGCGGCTGGGGCGCAATCACCAAGAACATCTTCGTATGGGACTACTGGTATTACGGTTCGCACGTTTCCCCGGACACGCATGTCCCGACGATTCAGCCGGATCTGAAGCTGTTCCATGAGAATCACGTCACGGGCCTGTTTCTTGAGGCCGAGGAGCACGAGCCGCGCCAGAGCTTCTATGCGCTCGCCCGCTGGCTGGGGCACAAGCTGATGCAGGACCCGTCACAGCCTGCCGAACCACTGATCGAGGCATTCCTCGCGGGGTATTACGGGCCGGCCGCCCCGTACATCAAGGAGTGGCTGGATTATGTGGAGAAACGCATCGCGGCGAATCCCGACAAGGTCATCGACACCTATCCCTGCGCAGGGGGCCGTCGGCACTGGGATCTCGATTTTTTCGTCACCGCGGAACGACTTCTTCAGGCGGCGGAGACGGCTTGCCCGCCGGGCTCGAGTGATCTCCTCCACGTGCAGATCGAGCGCGTGCCGGTGCTGGTGAAGCTGGTCGAGCTGTGGCGTCCTCTGGAGGCCGGGGCGGCCGCCGGCGGTCAGCCGTTCCCGTTCGACCGGGCGGAGGCGCTTGACCGCCTGGAAGCGCTATGGAAGGTGGAAATCGCCGCGTGCCGGTCCCAGGAATGGGGAGAGAGGCTGCTGGCGGCGCTCCCAGGCCATATGGAGTTTCTCCGGCATCCGCCGCCCTTGCCCGCGGAATTCAAGGACATCCCGCCCGATCGCGTCACCCAGTTTTTCTGGAACTCGCTTTCGGGCTACCGGAATGAGTTGGCGGAGGATTCCGAGGCGGCATGTGGCAAAGCACGCCGCCTGACCCTCGGCGGGTATGAGAAAATGGACCATAGCCGGCCGCTGGCCTTCGGCGTCTACGACCGGGTCCGGAAGAGCTCTGTGCTCTCCGTCGTTATGAAGCCCGAGGAAACGGCGCGGGACGAGACGTACCACCTGTACAAAATCGGGCGCGCCCGCGTGGGGCCGGGAGTTCGTGTCTGGGCACATTGGTCATGGCTGCAGGGTTGCCCCATTGACGGGGCTTACCAGTTGGCCGACGGGATGGACCCGGCGGTGAACGACTGGGACGTCTACGTCTCCCTCAAGCTGACCGGCCCCGCCTACGCGCCGGGCTCAACCCAGGAGAACGCCGTATGGATGGACCGCGTGATCCTGGTGAAACCGTGAAACCGTGCACCGTGAAATCCGCCTCCCGCCAGTCGGGACGGACCCCGGGTTCCTCGGATTCCAGCTAGAAGACTCGGCTCGGACCAACACAATTCCGTGCCGTGAGGAGTGTTAGGACTGTGTCGTTCTGAGAAGCGAGATATGTGATTTCTGACTGGCGAGTTCTGAGTTCTGGTTCTGGTTTGTCGTCCCCAACTTCACTCGCTCCACCTGTCAGGCGTGTCTACCTTCACGGCTGCAGCAAATCAATGGAACGTGACTCGACAAGATGACACATGGCAAATTGCACACCGGTTGGGCTCGGACAGACATCACACCACAGCCGCCGACAGCGAGGAGGTTGTCATCGACGACGAGGACACGTCGTACCGACAGCCGACCGAAGGGAGACGGGCCGACACGCAGGGCAGCAACGGAACGTCAGTGGAGTGGCAACTTCTTGATGGCCCTCTGAGCTCAGACTTTGAAAGGGCACGAAAGACCGTGCCCCGAAACGCTCGATTCGGACTGGATTTGTCTGCCCAAACCCCGGATGTTCCCCGGGTGGTGACGGACCGGCCCGATCCGGCCCGATCCGTCACCACCCCAGCCCACGAACGCCGCAAATCAACCCCTCGTCCCTTGCCTTCAGTCCCGGTCCCCGCTACCTTCTCCCCGCGACCGGAAAGCAATTTCCTATCTGTTCCTATCTGTTACCTTCTCCCCGTGACCGGGAAGCAATTTCCTATCACAGCCATCCCTCAGGATGGCCAATTCTGGAATCCCAGCATCCCAGCATCTGTGGGACTACAGTGATTTCCTATCTGTTTTCGGGAGTCGTACAATGTCATCGCGCTGTGCCTCTCGCCAGGAACGGAACGAGCCGTTACGTTGACAACACGTCCACCCGTGCAGGAGATCATCACGGTGACCGACAACACACGCTGCAGATGGAGTAGTCTCGCCCTGACGGCCGTCTCGGCGCTGCTCACAGGGACAGCGCTCGGGCAGGATCCGCAGCACCTTTGGCGCTTCTCAGCAAGAGCAGTGCAAGGGCGAACGGTCCACGCCGTGCGAGGTGGCCTGACTGTAACCGCCGAGAAGGCGCTCGAGGTTGCAGGCTCTACGGCCGTGTTTGACGGCGTAAACAGCCTCACAGCGGTCGGCGTGGCGAGCGCTCAGCTGCCAGCCCAGGACATCACCGTGTCGGCTTGGGTCTCAGTATCTGCCCCCACGCGCTGGGGTTGCATTATCGGCTACATCCAGGACAACGGAAATTACGAGAAGGGGTGGGATCTCGGATACCACAACGACCGCTTTGTCTTCCAGATCTCGACCGGTCCGAAACTCGTGACGGCCACGGCGCCAACGGCCTTTGAGGACAACACCTGGTACCACGTGGCTGGAACGTACGACGGCCAAACTGTCCGTCTCTACGTGGACGGACAACCTGTCGCAGACGCCGCAGGGGCGGCCGGCCCCATCGCCTACCCGCCACATGCGTTCTACTCAATCGGCGCGTACCATGATGACAACGAGTACTTCCGGATGCAGGGCAGGCTCTACGAGGCGGCAGTCTATCCGCGCAGACTGTCCGCCGAGGAGATCGCGCGGCATGCCGCAGAACGTCCGGCCGCAACGATACCGCCCCCCGTCCTGCCGGCTCGCCTGTGGCTCCAGTTCACGGCTCCGGATCAGGCCGTGCTGCACTGGGACACGTCTCAACCAGGACCGGGTCGTGCCTTTCTCGGGACATCTCCGGATTCCATGCGGGTGCTGGAAAGTGGCTCGTCCGAACACCAGCACAGCGTCGTGCTGACAGACTTGGCTCCCGATACGCTCTACACGTATTCGGTGGGCCGTGTGGGGGCCGAGGACGTCGTGCGGAGCGTGCGTGCCGAGTTCGACACCTCTTTCAACTACACACTGCCGGCGGTCCCAGCTGTGCCTGAGTTCGAGGCCGACGTGCAGTGTGCGGGCATCGCGGAGCAAACGCTCGCGCAAACGGGTGTGCGCCGAGGCATCTGCGTCGTGTACGGTGTTCGAGACGGTGCTTTGGCCTACCATCTCGCCCGACGCAGCCGGCTGGTGCTCTGGCTTGTGGACAGCGATCCCATGCGAATCGCCACGCTGCGCCGACAGCTCAACCGCACAGGACTGTATGGGGTACGCTTCTCAGCAATGACTGTCCGCTCCCTTGACCGCACCGCTCTGAGTGATGCCTTGGCCAACCTCGTGGTGTCTGAACGCACACTCGAGGGTGACGCGTGGCCTGGACGACCGGACGAGATCCGCCGCGTACTGGCGCCGGGAGGCCATGCAGTGCTTGTCGGCGCGACAGGCGCGACCCCGGGCCGAGATATTTGGCTCGAGTCAACCGCCGGTTCCGGCTGGACTGTCGCAGACACACGATCCGGCGTTTCAGCCCGGCTCAAGCGCAGAGCATTCCCGGGATCGGGAGCCTGGACACATCAGTACGGAACGGCGGCGAACACTGCGACCAGCGGAGACGAACTGGGGCAGGCTGCGGCAACTCAGGACCTGCAGCTACAGTGGCTCGGGCGCCCTGGCCCAGATTTCGGGATTGACCGCAATCCGCGTATGCCAGCGCCTCTGGCAGTCGGCGGCCGACTCTTCCATCAGGGCATGAACAGAGTCATCGCACTGGACGCCTTCAACGGCACGTTCCTCTGGAGCCTGGAGATCCCGCTGTTGCGCCGCGTGAACATCCCGCGGGACGCGGGGAATTGGTGCGCGGACGCGGACGCTCTGTATGTGGCTGTTGGGAATCAGGCCTGGCAACTCGACACGGCATCGGGCCGGCGAATCGGCGTTCTCGAACTGCCCGAACAGCATCGAGACGGCCATATGTGGGGTGCTATCGCCCACGTTGACGGGCGCTTGTTCGGCAGCAGCGTCAAAACCGGATCGTCATACACCGCATACTGGGGCGGGCAGAATTGGTACGATGCAACAAAGGCAAGCGCCACAGCCAAAGTCTGCAGCGACGCCCTCTTCGCCTATGACCCGGGGCCGGGCAGACTGGCCTGGGTGCGGGCAGGCGGCACGGCGATCAACACCACCATCGCCCTGGGCGGCGGCAGGCTCTACGTGGTCGAATCCCGGAATTCTGCGCTCGCGTCACAGCGCACGGGGCGGGTAAACGACCCGGGACTGTGGCAGGACCAGTTCCTGCTGGCCCTGGACGCAGCCACTGGCAAGCTTGTGTGGGAGCGCCCCATCGATACCGTGGACGGGTCGGTCGTGTTCTACCTGGTGTATCATCCCCGAGCCCTGGTCCTGGTTTCGTCCGGCGGCAAGTATCACCTCTACGCCTTCGATCCAGCCCAGGGCCAGCCGCTGTGGGAACAGCAGCACGACTGGCCGGGACGCGACCACAGCGCTCACATGATGCACCCCGTAGTCATTGAGGACACGCTCTATCTGGAGCCGAACGGATACCGCGTGGTGGACGGTGTGAAGGTCACGGCGAAGATGGGACGCCGCAGCGGATGCCACACGTATCTCGGCAGCCGACACGCCCTGATCTACCGGGGCGCTGACCGCAAAGTCGCTATGTGGGACCGAGTCAAGGAGACAGTAACAACCTGGGACAGGCTCCGCCCAAGCTGCTGGCTGAGCATGGTTCCCGCGGGCGGCATGCTCCTGGCGCCTGAGGGAGGCGGCGGATGCTCGTGTGCAAAGTGGCTGGAAACGTCCGTAGGCTTCCTGCCCAAGGCGCACCGGTTGAGCGACGGACGCACGTTCACGGAAAGGGGGAACTGACCTATGCCCCGCCGGTTCCGCACATTCTCCACCGTCGCGCGTGTCGGCTGTGCTCTCGCCGCGGCCACGATCGCGACCACCTCCCGGGCCGCGGATTGGCCCACTTACCGACGGGACACCCGACGACGCGCGGTCAGCCCTGAATCCCTGCACTTCCCGCTCAAGAAGCAGTGGACATGGCAGTCATCGGTTCGCCCAAGACCAGCCTGGACAGGCCCGGCAAAGTGGGATGCCTACTCGGGAAATCGCGGTCTGCAGTCGATGCGCAATATCGATCCTGTTTTCCACGTCGTCCTGCAAGGGGACCGCGTGTATTTCGGGTCGTCTGCGGACCATGCGGTCCACTGTCTGGACGCCTCCTCCGGGGCCGAACGCTGGCGCTGCTACGCTGAAGGACCGATCCGCTTCCCCCCAACGGTCGCGGACGGGAAGGCCTTTTTCGGGTCGGATGACGGACACGTCTATTGCGCCGAGGCCACCACAGGCGCAGTGGTCTGGAGCTTCACGCCAGCCCCGGAGGCCCGCCGCATCGCCCACAACGGCCTCCCCATATCGCTTTTCCCGGTACGCACGGGAGTGCTGGTAGATCAGGGAACGGCCTACGCGGCGGCCTCACTGCTGCCGTGGGAGACATCCTACCTGATCGCCCTGGATACTGCGACAGGCAAGCCGGAAGGCCAAGGTCGATACGTCCGAGAGCTGCCGGGAGTCACCCTCCAAGGCGCCATGCTTGCGTCTGATGAGGACCTCTACGTCCCCCAAGGGCGCAGCGCGCCGCTGGTCTTCAGCCGCGAAGACGGCAAGCCCATGGGGCCGGTCCAGGGCGCAGGAGGCGTCTTCTGTATCCTGGACGATAGTGGCCATTTGCTGTCGGGCCCTCCCAATCAGAAAGGCAGGGAGGACCTGTTGCGCGTAAGCAGCGCCAAAAACCGCACGTCCATGGCGGCAGTACCAGGGGCGTCTTGCATGGTCGTGACGGAAGACTGTGCCTACCTGGCCAGGAAGCACGCCCTGGTCGCACTCGATTTCAAGCGCTTTGTGCCGCTCCAGGCGCGCAAGGAAGCCCTGACCGCGCAGCGGAAGAAGCAGCAGAAGCGTGGCGACAAGGCGGGAGTGGCGGCAACCGACCAAGAACTGACCAAGATCGCTGCGGAACTGCCCAGTTGCACACGCTGGCAGCGGCCTTGCGGGACAGTGTTCGCGATGGCGGCGGCGGGCGAGTCGCTGCTCATCGGCAAGGACGGGTCTGCGGAGGCCCTGAGCATGGGAGACGGTAGCGCACGTTGGCAGGCAACGGTGCCCGGGAAGGTCCATGGCCTGGCCGCGGCGAACGGGCGCCTGGTGCTGAGCACGGATGCCGGAGCGATCGTGTGTTTCGCACCGTGACCTGTTCGGCGAACGCTGCGGAGCCCTGCTGCGCAAGCTGCCCAAACTCGCGTGGGAGACCGTGCTGGAAGTCTACCGCACTGTGCTCGACCGGGCCGATGTCGTGCCCGGCATGGTCGCAGGCATCCAGACGCATGGTCAGATCGCGAATTTCCATCCCCACATCCACGCGCTGGTCACCTTTGGTGCGTTCACTCCGGACGGTACTCCAACAGCCGAGCAAAGCGAGACGGGCTGCCCATTGGGCAGTAACGAAGCGAAGCGGAGTGGCAACATGAGGGGACAACGCGCCAAGGCTGCAAACACCACAGCCGCCGACAGCGAGGAGGTTGTCATCGACGACGAGGACACGCCGTACCGTCTACTTGACCGGGGGCCGGATCAGGAAGAAGCGATCGACCCAGACGGCAGAGACGTTCTGAGCGTTTCCCGCCGGTGCAACCCACAAATACATTGTGGAATGCATGGGGAATGTCCCAATCTCGTAGACGTGGTAGTCGCTGTCGGGGATCTCCTCGGCGCTGACGAACTTCCGGCACAGGATAGTACGGCTGGCGGCGTCGTAGAGGCCGTAGGAAAAAGCGCCCCCCTTTTTGCCGGCCACATCGCAGCGGACAACCGCATAGGAGCCATAGGGTTTGCCGGGCAGTCCTCCCAGTCCTGCCTGGCCCGTGTCGCACTGTGTGGCCCATTCGTGGTGATTCCCCGGCATCCATGCGGCCACCCCATCTGAGGCGCGCGCATCGGCTTTGAGCGCCGCGCACTCCCCGGGGCGGTGGAGCTTGAAGAGACCGTCCTGAAGGTCAGTCCAGGTTTCCTTTGGGAGTCCCACACACGCGAGCGGTGGTGGGGAGGGGCGACGTGGAACATCAGCTGCCTTTTGCACAAAAGATGACATCAGGGCACCCTCTTTGATGAACCTCACTGCGTTCTTTTCGGCGACTGTGAGGAAAGATCTGAGGAGAGCTGAACGATCATCCTCGACTGGCCAAGGGACGCCGTTTGCCCTTGCCGCGGTGCGCAGTCGTTCCCATTGGGTAAGCCTCACGTACTGGATCGGCAATCGACAGACCTTCACGCGCTGAAGCGTGTCCGGCTGGTCCGTTACCGCTGCTTCGGCCACATCGAACAGCGCGGTTGCCTTGTTCAGGACACCCAAGGTCAGGAAGGGCGCAGTGGGGGGAGACGCATAGGTCAGGAAGTGGCCACTCTGTGCCGCCGCGTCGTGCATTAAGTCAATGTAGCCTTGAATGTGTGGCGCAGCCGCCCCGTAGTATCCCCGCAGGAACTCCGAGATCAGTTCCTTTTCGTCCAGAGAGTGGTCCCACATGAGCTTAGCCAGTACCCAGGCCCGAAGCTCGGCGAATTCGCCTCCTTGCGAGTGGTAGTTGCCCTGCTCGAATAGGCCCTTAACGTTGTGCCGGGCGAAGAAGCGCACGTTCTCTCCGAGCACGCGCAGGTTTGGGTGTGGCTGGATGTAGTGACTGAAATTCGTGACGTAGTCCCAGATGTAGAGCCGTTCGGATACATCTGCCCATCTTCGGATGTCCTCGCGGAACGCGGCGTTGGTCGTACCGTGTGCGATCGTCTTGGAGAAATCGCATTCGATGCTGCACAGCCGCACAATCACATTGTGTCTGGGACGGACGAATCGCGGCGGCTTGCGCGTGTACCGGTAGGCTAGAGTCGAAATCGCCGTATCCGGGAAGACCTTCTCGACCTCCTCCGCGACAGCGTTGACGAAATGAAGCAGCAGACCCGACTGGGCCTCTTCAAGGGCCACCACTGCATCACACTCTTTACACCGGCAGGGGTTGCTCCCGTCGTTTTGGGAAACGGAGGCGATGGCGGCCGGCTTCTCTCGCAACCGTTGGATGACCTGCTGGGCCATGAAGGCTCTGAGTTCCCGGTTTGTTAAGCACAGCTGAGAGCGATCCCGTAGGCGCTTACCATTGATCTCGCTGAACCACTCCGGGTGTTGATCGAAATAGCCTGCAGGCGGCACGATTTCACCGAACGTGTGTGAGAACCCCGAGTAGGTCATGTGTCCCCCGCGTCTTGCATCGAGCCTGGCTCGGTCTCCGTTCACTTTGTTCCGTACTGCCCAATCAGGATCGAAGGCGTCGAAGTAGAACGGTTCCCGGTACTCGAAGGCGGGCTCGCCCTGATGATCCATGGGGGCGATGGCCAGATCGGGGCACTTGGGGATGGTGCTTACCGAGCTGGACCACCAGCGGCACCCCACGACGTCCTCCAGGAATGAGTAGACCGCGTAGAGGGTTCCCCGCCGCCCCTTTCCGGTAAGCAGCAGGTTCTGCCCCTTGGTACGGATGAGAAAGCCCTCTGAACCCCATTTGTGCCGGGCGTCATCGTCGGTTCCGGGAGTGCTGTGCTTACCGGAGCCGACGAAGATTGCAGGCCCCCCGTGCGCAGCGGACGTGATGGGGAATGGCGCACCTGTCACTTGTTGTAGGAAGTAGGCCAGCTCAGTTGCCGCGTGTTGTTCCGGTTCCGCTGCAGCAGGCGAAACCACGATCGAGTACTCTGTCCTACCGTCCCGCGTCAGTTGGAGTCCATTCTCAGCCGCCCGCAAGAGCCCGGGGCACAACATGGCCATCAGCACAACGATAAGCACGTGTTCACCTATGCGCTTCTTTGAGTGAGCCGGGGCTCGTCTGCTCCGAGCCGTGCGATCCCCTCCTCTGCAAAGCAGCTTGACGATAGGGATTTTCTTTCCAGTCATGGGGAACAAGGTAGCGGGGGTGCTATAGGACACAAATCGCACTGCCTTCAAACACGACTTCATGAGGGCAATCGCGGGCGCAGACCTTGCGGTCTGGAATTCTCGCGGCAAACTGAGCTCCGAGAATGCAGGCCACGAGGCTTGGCCCCAATCCCGTTTTTTACCACTTCTTCAGCAGGAGAGTGTCCATGGTTTTTGCTCCGCGAGCTTCGGCGTCCGCACTGCTGCTTTCTGCCGCCTGCTCTTCGTTCCTGCCGGCGGTGGGCGCGCCATCGCAGCAGGAGAAGGGACCGCTTCGGGTCCTGCTGCTGCAGGGCGGTCGCCCCTGGACCGCGCGGAGTACGGCGGCGTTTATCAAGGCTGCCGGGGCGGCGGTAACGACCATCGACTCGGCGGGTCTTGCGGGGCTCGGGGCGTCCCCGATCCGCATGCACCTCATGGATGAGTTCGAACCCGAGCCCGACGACAAGATCACCCCGACGTTCGGACGCCTACACGAGTTCGACGTGATCGTCATCGGAGGTATTTTTCGCAAGGATCAGGAGGCGCTTTTCACCCCGGAACGGATCGGCGCGCTCAAGACGTTTGTCCGCAACGGCGGTGGCCTGCTGATGACCAAAGAGGCCCCCGTGACACTGGAGGAACTGCTGCCGGTGACATTCAGCGAGGATTCGCTGCCCGCCGAGGTAAGGACCTGTCGCAAGCTGAACGACATTCTCAGGGTCTTCCCTGACCGGTTTCCGTGCTTCGGCAAGGGAAGGGGCATTCTGCCGAAAGAAGGCGCCGCGGTTCTGACCGAATACGTGGATGACTCCGGCCGGGCACGGGGTGCGCACATTGCGGCACACACGTACGGCAAGGGTCGCGTTGTGTACTGGGACGACGACTGGCGCCGCAAAGGGGGATTCCGGCAGCTCGACTCATGGACGTACTTCGGGAGCATGTTGGTCCAGATCACAGCTTATGCCGGACGCGCGGAACTGGACCCCGAAGCTGATCGTGTGCTCTACAGGCCCTTGCCCACTGTGCCTCAGATCCCGACGGAGACGGCGCGCGTGCGAATCCGCCCGCCCAGCTTCGGAGAACGGCAGTTCGACGACCCTGCATCGGTACAGGAGATGGGCGGTGTCCTGAGCGTTGCTTTTGCCAACGGGGTGGCCCTCACCGTCACCCGCGATCCTCTTCAGATCGACGTGCGCTTACCGGGCATCGCGTCTCCCGTGATCAGCGGACTCGAACCACCCGTATTCGCCACGTCGCTGCCCAGCCCCGAGGAGTCGTGGGATACGACGACTGCCGAGGCTGTGCCCACGGCAGACGCGACGATCCCTCCCTCCTCGCTTGTATCGACCAAGTGGATCCTGGCAGACTGCCTGAAACTCGAGCGAGGAGGCGTGGCTCTCCGTCTGGCAAGCAGTGAGAAGACGCACGAGGGGATGAAGATGCTCTGGCGTTTCGAACCGGGCGAATTCACTGTCGACGGCCGCACGTTCCAAGGCGTGGCGGAGAACATCCGCGTGGACGGAACTGATGCGCGAGTCGAGATGGTGCGGTTCGAGGCGCCTGTACGGATCGGTGACGAACTGACCGGCAGCGAAGCCTGGCGCATGTCCTGTTACAGTGCCCCGAGGGGATTCGTCAAGGTCCCATTTGAGGAAACCACCGAGGCCACGACCCGGCGTTGGTCCCACTTCGCCTCTGGCCAGGCATTCAACTGGCTCCAGTCGCCGCACGGCATCTTCTGCCAGATGATGGACAGACCTGCGGCCAGTAACGGTGAGATCAAGCACGCCGCCGGCAAGAGTCATCTGCACGTTGCCACCCAAGTTCTGCTGGGGCGCCGCTTCGCGCCGCTGGATACGCCACGTGTTTGGCACCTGTTCTCCCCAACTCCGCCGGAGGGGCCAAACGCCTGGCTGGCGTTCCAACAATACACCCGGATCCGCTATTGCGGGCAGACCGGCATCACCGTTCCTCGCCCTCTGCCCACGGCGCAACACACGAACACCTGCGGGGCCGAACAGATCGACCAGGTGATCGAAGCCGCAGGAAGACTTGGGTTCAAACGCTACATGCTCCCCCTCTGTCCGTCGTCGATGTACGCAATCTTCAGCGACAAACTCGCCCCGATGTACGCCAAGCTTCTGGAGGCCGGGCTGCGTCCAAAGCCCTGGTCGCCAGGGGCCTATGCCCAAGGCTTCGACGACCCCATGGCAAAGGCCCATCCGGAGTGGCTGGCCCACAAGCGCGACGGCAAGCCGTTGCTCTGGATGAACGGGCACGACCCGATCTACGACTGGACCATCCCCGCCTGCCGCCAGTGGTATGCGGAGCTGTTTGACAAGGCCATCGCCATCGGCATGCGGGACATCTACCTGGACATGGCCGGCGCGCAGACCGGAGTGGTCAACTTTCGCCTGGCCGAACCCCGACCGGGAATGGCTGGTGCCGTCGAGATCTATCGTGCTCTCAGCGACCGTGACGTCAGCTTCGGGGTGGAAGGGCAATGTCCCCTGGCACTCGACAATTTCTGGTACCGGAAGCGACTCTACGTCGATCATTCAGGCATGGAATGGGTGTTCACGGGCATGGGCTGCTACACCAACGCCCCGGATCACATGGCCATGGACTACTTCCGGCTGGGCATGCACTACGCGTTCTTCGTCAACACGATCAGCGGGTACGCATGCGGTATGGAAACCGTTCCCGGCGAGATCCGCCGAACCGAGGAAGCTGGTCGCTGTAACAAGATGTTCAACCGGGCTCTGGAGCTGATGCCGCGACCGTTCGTTCGCGTCACGCCGTTCGGGTCGGTGTGGTGCGATGCCGACGCGGCAGCCGCGTTCGTTTGGAGCCCCGTCAGCGTTCTTGAAGTCAATCTGCCCGCGGAATGGGAAGCTGCCGAATTGCACACGATCGACGGGGACGTGCAGGTTCTGCAGGACGGGAGAATCCCCGGGCTGCCTCATAAGTCGATGGTGCTGTTCCGGAAGATCGGTCCACAGTAGGGTGTCTGGGCCCGCTCTGTGGCTTCTGCCCTTCCGGGGCTGTAAAGGAGAGAATGCGGATGAGTTGCCTACGTGAGTGTCGTCGGCTCGACTATCGACGGTTGCGGCTGAGTGTCGGTGCCGTCGCATGGAGCGTCGCGATCAGTCTTACTGGAGGAGAGGCCATGGTCACACGAGACGAGACTATTTCCCGGAACGGCAGTACGCGGGCGACGGCATACGCCATGAGCTGCAAGGTCATCACTGCCGGAAACACGACCTTCGTGGCTTGGCTTGACCACGTGGCCGACATCCAGGTCCGATCCCTGAACCGGGAGACCGGAGTCTGGTCTGAAACGGTCCTGGTCGGGAAGGGCGTGGACAACCACAGCGGTCCCGCCATCACAATGGACAGTCGGGGGCACCTCCACATCGTCTACGGTCCTCACCATGGGCCGTTCAATTTCCAGACAACGCAACGCCCTCACGATGTTTCCGCATGGAGTCCTGTCGAGGAAGTCGGTGTCTTTGCCACGTATCCGAGCCTCGTCTGTGGCCCGGATGACACGCTGCACCTGACCTACCGAGGCGGAGATATGCCCCGGCGTCTGATGTACCAGCGTCGACCCAAAGGGGGGAATTGGTCTGACCCTGTGGAAGTCGTTGACTCAAAAGCTCCGTCAGGCTACACGCAATACGGGAATGCTCTTGCCGTGGACGCGGCGAACACACTTCATCTTGTCTTCCACATCTATGACAGACATCCTGCGGGGGGGAAGGCGGCCGGGTACCTGACGAGTACCGATGCTGGACGGACTTGGCAGACTGCCGAGGGCGTGAGGGTTGCTCTCCCAGCCACCCCAGGTACGCCCTGCTTCTTTGCCCAGTCCCCTGAACTCGATATGCGGACGAGCAACGTGGCCCTCAGCCCACAAGGACGCCCTTTCGTGTTCACGTCGCACCTGAAACAGCGTCCTCCGGGCGCGACTCTGTGGTCTCATGATGGCACGGCATGGAGACGACGTGATTTGTTGCCTGAGATCTCGAAGGCCTTCCCCGAACGGGCTGTGGCGATGCACGGCACGCTGACCTTTGACACGTCGGGCCGTCTTTACCTGGCGATCGTTACAGGTTCGCCATCTGGCGGAGGCTGGGGGAGCCCATCATGGGAGGCGGCGCTCCTGGTTTCAGACGACCAGGGGCAGACGTTCGAGACCTGTGCCCTGGCGGATGCCAACCCCCAGGTTCCTGCGTGGCTGCTGAACGTCGAGCGTCCCTACAGCCACCGACCGATCGACACACCGATGCTGCTCTACACTCGCGGCGGGCCGGGGAAGGGCTGCACTGGCGGCGACTGCACGACCGTGCACGCAGTCACCCTTCGCGACCCAGAGGAGTAGATCCAGCCCTCAGTATCTCACCGTAGCCAAAAATGGCGGGAGAGCCGTCCTCACTGGCGTTCATAAGCGCCAATGTCGGGAGCCTGTCCTTGCGGAATGGTGGTGCCGAGACGGTCGATCTCCACGTCCGTGGCACGCCCCGCATCAATGCCTGGGGAATCGGGGCGCATACGGAAATCCAGTTCTTCGGGCGCCACGAACAAGGGCGTCCGCCCGTAGTCCTCGGGAGTGAGAAGGAGGTTGCACTCTGCATCCAGCCTACGAACCTTGCCCAGAGAGTCCTTCCCCACCGCCAATCGCCCCGCGTTGTTTACGAAGGTGACGTGCCCGCCAGACGCAAGCGTACCCTCTACGTCCCAGAACACGTTATGCGCTACACGGGCGCTCTTGCTGGCGAAGACTCCGCCTGAAACACCCACGACAACGTTGCCGTAGACGTTGAGATTCGTGGAATGCGAATAGAGCATCCCAGGCGATGGTGCCAGAATCGTGTTGTGCCGCACGATCAGTCCATCACCGTCATGGAAGTAGACGGAGGCGCCGCCGTCACCCGTCGTCAATGGACCACGAGTCAGATTGTGCTCGAAGATGCCCATCTTCTGCTTTGGTCCGTTGGAGATGAAACAGAACTTGTTCCCACTGTTGGCCCGATCCAGCTCGCAGTGGTGCACGTGCCAACGGTCGCAATTGAGGAACTGAATGGCATCGCCACCGGCCTCCTTCTGCGAGGTGTAGGGTGGCCTCCAATTCTGATTCACATCGTGCACGAAGCAGTGGGCGATCTCCATGTCGGTGACCCCCATGATGAACATGCCGTCGTCCTTGATGTCACGCACTTCCGTGTCGACGATGGTCAAGCCGGAGAGACGAAAGGCGCGAATTCCCCAAACCGCTCCCCGCAACAGACAGTTGGTCACTCGCGCGCCCGAACAGCGTTCATTGAGTCGTATACAGCTGGTCGCTTTGGGGGCCACGATCTCCAGATCACGGATCGTGAGACTTGGGGCCACATCCGCACGGATGGCATGCTGGTTCGTGCGGCCCGCGGCAACGGACACGCATCGAATAACGGGGCGCTTCCCTTCCCCGTAAGAGGCGAGGGTTACGTCTTTCTTCCAGACGGTGAAGGCCTTGGCTTCCAGCACGGTGCCGCGACGGAGAACGTACACCCCCCCGTCGCGCCACTGGATTCTCTCCAAGGAAGCAAAAGGCCGTTCCCGCGACCCGTCGGCTGTGTGGCCCACGTTCGCAGTTGGGTCAATGTGCACGGCATTCACCGGCGGTTCCCATGGCACGCGGTCGGGACGCAGCCCCACGGCAGGTGCTCCAGAGAGCGTTCCCGTGACCCCAGACAGGAACACGGCCCAACAGGCGATGACACGTCGTTTCTCAACCATGCGCAGCCCTTCCATTTCTCACTTCGCCCCGCGGCGAATTGTATTGAGGGGGCAGCACAAGCTGCCCTGCTTGAGGATGACCGCTTGAGGCCTTTCCCAGCTCTCGCCAACGACCTGAAAGCGTACCATAGACGCCGGATTGGTGTGCGCTGGATCGACCGGTGAACCGCATTTGGGAGGCAGGTAATCGGGGGCGGGCCTTGGGGTCTGTAATTTCCGCTGCAAACTGAGTTCCAGAAATGCAAGCCACAAGACCTGGCCCCAGCCCCACTGAGCGCTGGATCACCGGTCTGCGAGATGACACGCTGCGACGTGGTTGGGGGAGAGTTCACGGAGTTCGGGGCGCTCGTGCCGGCAACGTTCCTCACAGAACCGGCAACGGGGATGGAAGGCACAGCCAGAAGGCAGATCAGAGGGATCCGCGACTTCCCCGGTCAACAGGTCGTCCTTCAGCTCAACGTGGGGATCCGGCTCCGGTACGGCGTTCAGAAGCGCGGAGGTGTAGGGATGTTGTGGGGTCCGGAAAAGCGCATCGGTCGGGGCCAGCTCAACGATTCGGCCGGCGTACATCACGGCCACACGCTGGCTGATATGCTGGACCACGGACAGGTCGTGAGCAATGAACAGGTAGGTCAGCCCCAAGCGCTGTTGAAGGTCCTCGAGCAGGTTCAATATCTGGGCTTGAACCGAGACATCCAGGGCCGAAACTGGCTCGTCGCAGACGACGAGTTTCGGGTTCAGCGCGAGGGCCCGAGCAATGCAGATTCGCTGTCGTTGCCCCCCGCTGAAGGCATGCGGGTACCGTTGCAGGAACTCGAACTTCAGGTTGACCTGCTCGGTGAGTTCCCGGACACGGTCATGGATCTCGGTGCGGCTGTAGCCATGGGCTCGGAGCGGCTCGCCAATGATGCTCATCACGGTCATGCGCGGGTTCAATGAGGAGAAGGGGTCCTGGAAGATCAGTTGCATGTGTTTGCGGAAGTCGCGGAGCGGCTCCCCTTCGAGAGCCGTGATGTCCACGGGCGTGCCGTCGTGATGGAACAGTACCTTGCCTCCCGTCCGCTCGATGAGCCGCAGGATTACCCGGCCCGTGGTGGTCTTGCCGCAGCCGCTCTCCCCGACCAGGCCGAGGGTTTCCCCTTCTTCAATGTGGAAGCTCACATCGTCTACTGCCCGGACCGCTCCCACCTGGCGACGAAACACTCCCGCCGTGATGGGAAAGAACTTGGTCAGATTCTGGACCTCAAGCAGTGGCATTGCTGCCCCCCTCGTTCACCGGTCGACCGCCGCTTCCGCCATCCTCGTGACAGGGAGGATAGAGAAAACACGCGACGGAATGCCCGCTCTCGACCTCTCGCAGCAAGGGCGCTTTGCCCTGGTCACACACACCGGAGATGCAGGACTCGCACCGGGGATGAAAAGGACACCCCGGCGGCACAGAAAAAGAGTCCGGAACAGATCCGGGAATGGAGTGTAGAGGTGGCTTCTCGCCAACCGTGATCCGGGGGACGGAGGCCAGCAACCCTTGCGTATACGGATGCCGCGGATCGTCGAACAGGCCTTCGACGGAGGCGTGCTCCACGATTCGGCCCAGGTACATGACCGCGACTTCGTCCGCCGTCTGTGCGATAACTCCCAGGTCATGAGTGATCATCATGACGGCCATGCCGAGCTCCCTCTGCAGCCGACGCACGAGGGCCAGAATCTGGGCTTGGATCGTGACGTCCAGCGCTGTCGTGGGCTCGTCCGCGATCAGAAGACGCGGCTGACAGCACAGGGCCATGGCGATCATGCAGCGTTGCCGCAGACCACCGGAGAGCTCATGCGGAAACGCATCCACACGGCGTTCCGGCATCGGGACCTGGACGAGTCGGAGCATCTCGACCGCAGTGTCCCTGGCCTCCTGGCGCCCGACCTGCCGGTGCAGCAAGACCGACTCCATGATCTGGTTGCCGATGGTATGGACGGGGGAGAAGGACGTCATTGGTTCCTGGAAGATCATGGCGATATCCGCGCCGCGGATGCGGCGCATGTCGAGGCTCTCCGGGGGCAGCTTCGCGATGTCGGTCGGGGCTGCCTGCTCTGTCTCGTTTGCCTCTGGGTGAAGCAGGATCTGGCCCTGCGCAATGCAGGCTTTCCGAGGCAGGATCTGCATCAGGGCTTTGGCGGTGACGCTCTTGCCGCAACCGCTTTCCCCCACGATCCCGAGGGTTCGGTTCGCAGGGATGCAGAGGTCAATCCCGTTCACAGCTCGAACGAGGCCCTCGCGGAGCTGGAAATGGACGTGTAGGTCCTGGACTTCGATCAGCTTGTCCACAGTGCCTTTCCGAAGGTGTCTTCCAAGATCAGTTTCGGTATGGATCAGCGGCGTCCCGGAGGCCATCGCCGAGGAAGTTGAACATGAGCACGGCGATGATGACGAACACAACCGGGTACATGAGCCACGGGTAGAGAGCGATCGCGTTCACGTTCTGAGCGTCTTGCAGGAGGACGCCCCAGCTGATGGTCGGCGGTCGCAGCCCGAGGCGCAGGAAGCTCAGGGAGGTCTCGGCCAGGATCATCCGCGGGATAGCAATGGTCATGGTCACAATCAGATGGCTTGTGAAGCCCGGTACGAGGTGTCGAATGATGATATTGAATTCGCGGACGCCTGCCACCCGGGCGGCCATCGCATAGTCCTCCTCACGCAACGCAAGGATCTTCCCGCGCACAACTCTGGCCACGCCCGTCCAGCCGATGAAGGCAAGAATGAGAGTCATGCAGAAATAGACCCGAAGTTGGCCCCAGGTCGCGGGCATGGCAGCTGAGAGCGCAAGCCAGAGCGGAATCGTGGGGAAGGACCGCAGGACCTCGATAATCCGCTGGATCAGCGTGTCCACGATCCCCCCATAGTACCCCGAGATCCCGCCAAGGGCGATGCCGATTCCCAGGCTCAGGACCACGCCGATGAGCCCAATCGACAGCGAGATGCGGCTCCCGTATATGATTCGGCTGAAGACACAGCGTCCGAGCTTGTCGCCCCCCATCAGGTAGATGCGCCCGCCGTTGCTTGCGCCAATCAGATGGCGTTGCATTGGGATCACTCCCCAGAGCCGGTAAGGATCCCCTTTGGCAAAGAGCCGCAGACCGATGGGGCGTTCGTAGTCGAGGGTGTAGGTCAACGCCAATGTCTCGGGGTCCTTGTGACGCTCGAGAGCGTAGACGAACGGCAGGCGGGGACGCCCCTGATCGAGGAGCCGGATACGCTGAGGAGGAACGTACTTGCCCTTCGCATTGCGGCGGTTCGGGGCATTCGGCGCGACAATTTCGCAGAAGGCGCCGATGAGATACATAATGATGACGACATACAGGGACACATGGGCCAACCGGTGGTCCTTGAATTTGAGCCACATCAGACGCCACTGGCTGGCCATGTAGAGCGTCTCTTCAGGGCACTCCTCAGTCGCGCTCGGCGCCGGTTGTGGAATCTGGTTGTCCGTCGGGTCGTTCATGGCAGGTCCGGGGGCTCCGGGAGGTCGTCAGCCTTTCTTGCGTTCGAAGCGAATTCGCGGATCCACCCAGGCCAGGAGGATGTCGGAAATCAGCGTGCCGATGACGGTCAACACGCTGAGCATCATGACGAAAGACCCGGCCAGGTACATGTCCTGAGTGAACAGCGCAGTCAGCATCAGTGGTCCGGTTGTGGGCAGATTCAGGACCATCGCGACGATCACCGAGCCGCTCACGAGAGCAGGCAGGAGCCAGCCGATGGTGCTGACAACGGGGTTGATCGCGATCCGCACCGGGTACTTCAGGAGCAGTTTGAGCGGATGCACGCCCTTGCTGCGAGCCGTGTCCACATACGGCATTTCGAGTTGGTCAAGCAGGTTTGCGCGCACGGTTCGGATCATGCCGGCTGTGCTTCCGACAGCCAGAACGAAAATCGGGATCCAGGCGTGCTGGAGAAGATCCACCAGCTTCGCCCAGCTCCAGGGCGCACCGACATACTCATCGCTGAACAGGCCGCCGACACTGATCCCGAACCACGTGTAGGAGAAGTACATCACCAACAGGGCCAGCAGGAACGGTGGCGTCGCCATGCCCATAAACCCCACAAATGTGAAGACGTAGTCGAACACGGTGTACTGACGAACAGCGGAGTAGATGCCGATAGGGATGGCGATGAGCCACGTACACAGGATCGTGATCAGCGAGATCACGATGGTCAACCCCAGGCGTTCCCATATCAACGTGCTCACCGGCCGGTTCAACGAAAAGGACTGCCCGAAGTCGCCGCGGACCACTCCGCTGATCCACTTCCAGTACTGAACCACAAAAGGCCTGTCCAACCCGTATCGCTGCCGCAGGCTCGCAATTTGTGCCTCATCAACATCCTCGCCTGTCTCCTGCATCTGCGCGACCCAACTTGTGAGGTAGTCGCCTGGCGGCAGTTGGATCAATGCAAACGACACGACACTGATGATCACCAGCGTCGGGATCATGATCAGGATTCGTCGTATGATGTAACTCAGCATGCCCTTAGCCTTGAACGGCACTCCGATGCTTCTCGTGCCTGACTCGACATCACTTCGCGGCTCCGGCGTCCTCGAGAAAGAACTGCTCCGGACAGAGATACCCCGGCGCCAGCAACCGGTAATCCTGGATCATGCTCGCGGGGAAATTCCGCATACGGTTCCCCACCAGCGTCACCTCTTTCCTGCGCACGACGCCAACGATATAGCACTGGTTCGCCCATTGCCGCAGGATGTCCCGGCCCAGTTGCAGGCGCAGGTCCGCGCTGTCGGTCCGCGCCAGCTGTCCGTACCAGTCCAGCAACCGCATGAACTCCTCAGCGGGTTCGACCCCGCTCTTGCCTTTCCGCACGACCCAACGCCCGTACAGGGGCGCGAAGTAAGCTCCGTCGCGGATCGGGACGTACCACCCGGCATCGGTGATCCAGTGCATGCCGGCGATCGCGTAGGCCCAGAAGTCACTGTTGCCGTTGCGCACCTGCATCACGCTAAGAGTCCGGGCGTCGCTCTTCACTACGAACTCCAGACCGATCTCGCGCCAGTAGTCCGCAACCAATTGCCAGAGCTCCGCCCCTGTGCCTGTCTCGGCCGGGTAGTAGTGCAGGATCTGTTTGAAACGGCTGCCATCCGGCATCCTCCTCATCCCGAGACGGCCTCTGCGCAGGCCGACCTCGTCCAGCAGCCTGCGTGCCTCCTGAGGCGCATACTCGGTGTGTTTGGTCGAGAACTCCGGAAGATAGCAGGGATCGAACTCGCTTGAGACGCCGTTGGTAGGTTCCGCGAGCCCCGAGTAGATGAGCTCGATCAGTTCCTCGCGATCGATGGCGATGGACAGCGCGCGACGGAATCGGGGGTCGCATAGCACGCCCCGCATTGCCGGATTCTTGCTGCGCTGGTTGAGGTAGACGACCGTGCTGGATGGCGATGGGTCGGCCAGCACGCGGTACCCGCCCTGCTTGCGGTTCTTCATGAAGAGGGTGAACTTGGAGCTGTCGATATAACGCGCCTGCATGTCGACCCCGCCGGTGATCGCCTTCAGATTCAGCACTTCCTTGTTCTGCATGATGGTGGTGCCGATTCGGTCGATGTAGGGGAGCTGATTACCCTCGGTGTCGATTTTCCAGTAGTAGGGGTTTCGTTCGACCATCAGACGGGTGGCCGGCGGTCCGACCTTGAGCACCCAGGCTCTGAGAGTCGGGCACTCCGGGGTCTCGTGGATGTTCGCCTTCTGCAGAAAAAGCTGATGCCATAGATCCAGCCCTTCGGCTTTGGCCAAGTCCTCGAGCGTTTCCTTCGCCTGGTAGCGGCTGTGGAACTGAACGAGATAGTGTTTCGGGTAGTACAGCCCGATCCCTCTGAAGGCCATCAGTTCTAGGAAGATCCCGTTAGGTTCGTCGAACAGGAATTCGACCACATGCGGCCCATCAGCACGAAGTGTGAAAGTGCCGCCACCGGGGCACCAGTAGCTCGGGAACACAGGGGAGATCTCCTTGTTCCCCACCACGTCTTCGTACCAGAACACCAGGTCGTCAGACGTGAACGGGTGCCCGTCCGACCACTTCATGCCCTTGCGAAGATGGAACACGTACCGCTTCGCACCGTCCAGAATCTCCCAGCTCTTCGCGATGCCGGGCACAACGTTACGGCCGGTGCGATCCCAGCGCACCAGCGACTCGTAGCCGATGCGTGATCCGAGGAGGCTGTCACTCGGATGCACCCCAAGTCGTCGCCAGGTCCCACCGTACGTGCCTGTCGTTTCGGTTGGCACCAACACGAGCGGCTCTGCAGGAACGCGCTCGCTCACCGGTGGCAGCCCCCCGTTCGCGACCAAGCTCCGCAGCATGGGTGCTTCCTTGAGAGAGACAGTCGGAGGCAGGGCGTCCGGTGGGGGAGCATCCCGCGACGAGGCATCAGCGAAGATGCTCTGCGTGTAACTGAGGAGCAACAACAGCACAGGGATGAGCCTGAGCCCTGTCCATGGCGCAATGTTCCGTGACCAATGCATGACCCAAACCATACAGGCACGAACCCCGCGGTCCAGTGGGAAGCCATGAGCTCTGGTGTTTCAAGACGTCCCAACGCAACCAGGCTTGCCGATCGCTGGAAGACTCGGGACAGACCAAACACATGTCCGGGCCCTGAGGGCCGCGATCGCCAGGAACGCCGCCCGGAGCGCAGCGCTACTGCAGCCAAGATAGCTGCAACATTTTGTGCGCGGATTGATAACTCAGACCGCTAGCCCCCTCAGATCCTTGCACCCCCAATCTCTCACGGGTACCTTCCTCAGCGCAGCCAGCAAGCTATGTCCATCCCTTAGGACGCTGCGTGTCGCGGCAAAGGCGTCTCTATGCTTTGATCGGGTGACACGTTGCGCCAATAGCCACAATGAAGGCGGCGGTATGATCATGCACAGAGCTCAACACGCATTGTCCATCAGCATGTTCACTGGCGCGGCCACGACTCGCCAGTGCATCCGGCTCGGGGCCTGCTTCTGTGTTGTTCTGATGTTCCAAGCTCTCGCTCTTGCGCGCGCAGCAGAGCCCGCTGTCAGTTCCGAACCTGCCGCGGTACACCGAGAAGGCAAGCGTGACCAGCTTTCGCGTGGCCGCGCCAAGCTCACCTGCATCCACACGCTCACGGACAAGCTCGAGTGGCGCTACGAACCCGGCTCAACCGATGCGAAGCCGAGGTGGGAGTTCCGGAAAGTCGCGGTCCCGCCCATGCAGAAGGAAAGCAAGGAATGGCAGGCTTTGGAGCCTGCGACCGAGGCAGGCAAGGCGTGGATTCAAGACCCCGCACCTGCGATGAAGAGCGGTTTGTACGAGTGCCGGATCAAGCTGGGCGCAACCGTTCACGGACCGTATTACGTCGGCGTTGATATGCCGCCCGCGATCAGAGCAGAGAGGGGCGCGTTTCTGGTAGGACCGGGCGCCGGGCCGTTGTCGGAGCTGAAGCAGGCCCCCATACCTGTGGGGGCTTTCAACAAACTCAGGTGGCCGATTGTGGATGACTTCTGGCTGTACGGAGCCGACGCCAAGCCGCCTGGCTTCAAGCCTGCGGAGTACATCCGGTACTACCGCCGCCGCGGCGCTCAGGACTGGCTCGAGACAGAGTCCGAGCCGATCCACTGGTGGGGTGTCGGCCTCACTCCCTGGGAGGCATTCGTCGGCCAGCATGGCGTCTTTGAGCTGAAAGTGGTGGCCACCGATTACCTCGGCCAGACAATGACGACGCCCGTGGTCCGCATCGAGCTGGCAGCCCCCCCGCCGGAACTGCACGGCAGTTACGACATGCAAAGCACCTTCGTGCGTGCGATCGTCAATCGCTATGCAACGGGGCGCAGGTCGGGAGTCAAAGACCGTCCGAACCTGAGTATGGCCGAATGGGGGGACATGGTCTATCACGACGGCAGGTTCTACATCCAGAACGGTGACCTGCACGCGGATGGCGGCAAAGGTCACTGGGCCGGTTCGGGACTGATCTGCTCGACCGTTCGCGTGAACCTGGAACGCATGTCCTTCGAGCATTACCACAGCTGGTTTCACGGTATGCACCACGAAGACCGCTGGCTTGACAAGAACGACGCGACGGGAAAGCAGCCCAATGGCTTCCCTGATCCGTTGGGACTGCCTTGGAACGGGCGCGGCGTTGGCATGTTCATGTTCCCGAATACCGCGTTCATAACGGAGTTGCCCGACGGCCGCAAACGCTTCTGGCTGGCCGCTGAAACGAATTCGAGTAAAGAGAAGTCCGGCGTCGCACTCTACTACACGGACGACGAATACGCGACACTGAACAGGTCACTGCAGCTCGTAGACCTGGAAACACCGCGACCGTACCGGTCCTGGGGCCACGGGCCGGCGGTCTCGGGGCGCATCCATCGCGGCTACGCTTACCTTTTCATCTGCAAGGTTCTGAGTAAGGAGAGAGACGTGCTCTGGAATGAGTGCATACTGCGCTGTCCCGTGACGCGCGTAAACGACGAGACCCTCGCCGACTGGCATATCCTTGAGCGGTTCGATGGGAACGGAGACCCCGTGTGGAGCAGCGAAAGCGCGACTCCCAAAGCCATTCAGGCCGGAAGCCCCGGTGACCCGGGCCTGCGCAACGAGCACGGTCGCAAAGGCGACGAATACGGTGCCCAACCCTGCACCCCGGACCACGCGTGGATCCCGTTCCTGAACAAGTGGACCAACGGCATCGTCGTGTCCGACTCGCTGTTCGGTCCGTTCGAGCACGACAACAACATGTTCTGGGTCGACACACGGGAGATCGTGCCAGGCCCGGACAGAAGCCATAACCCGGGCTACGGGATCTTCATCAATGACGTGGCCACATTCAACAACGGGGAAATCGTTTTCACGATTCAGTCCAAGGACAAAGCACCCCGTGGGGGCACGCATTTCCACTGTAACATGATTCTCAAGCATGTGATCAAGCCAAAAACAACGCTGCAGCTTGGGCGGAAATGCGCGGTGGCCGGGGACACGGTCGAGATAACCGCGTCGAACAGCGACTTCCCCGAACTCGAGCTGGACATCAATGTGAGCGTTGGCGGCAAGGCCGCCCGGTTGCTACGGCGTGAGGGCCGCACCTTTCACTTCCAGTATACAGCAACGGGTGCCGAGAACAGCGGGCTGCCCGGACGTGTGAACGTTGTCGCCAAGGCGACCTCAAAGCTGCATCCGTGGCCTGCGCACGAGCGTAGCGTGGCGTTGATCGTCAACCACCACAACGACCTTGAGCTGCAGGCCTCTTTCCCCGACTATACGACACTCCCGGATGCCGGGCTTGCCGGCGCAATCAGGCTCAGCGCAGACGTCGCCTACGCCGGCGACGTCACCAAAGAGGTGATCGAGGAAGGCGGGCCAGAGGTGCGCATTCTGTCCGTGGAGCTGTGGATCGACGGTGCTCTCTACCACCGTGAAGTCAAGGCCCCCTACGATTTTGTCATCAACACGCGGGAGATGGTCAATGGCCGACATGAGGTCGTCGTCAAAGCGTTCGATACACTCGATCGCCGCGCAATGAAGACGCTCGTGGTCAAGGTACAAAATGCGCCTCTGACGGTTGCGGGTAATCTCATCGCGGACGGGAACATGGAAGAGCCGGGTATCGATACTTGGACCGTTTTCGGCGAAGCGGTCGTAGAAAAAGTCGGCAAAGGGCTGCAGCGTGATGGCGGCGCGCTGGCCATGCAGATCAGCTCGAACCGGGACGGTATGACATCCGGCGGAATTGAGCAGAAAATCCAGGGACTGCAAGGCGGCGAAGCCCTGGAGCTCACAGTCTGGCTCCGAGACTACGGATTCAGGTCCTACGACGGCGGTGACACAACCGTCACGGTCGCAACTGGCGACGGCAAGGGGTTGCTCACTGAGAGGCCGGACGACAACTCGCACCACTACCGGCCTCACACCTGGGCCTTCACGAATCCGGCCGGCAACACGTCATTGACCATCAGGGTTGGGATCAGCGACACACCTGATGACGGGCATCTTGACACGCGCATGACCAGGCGCGTATGGGTCGACAATGTGGTGCTGCACAGGTCCGCCGGCACAACGCCCGTCGTTGCGGACGCCGGGACGTTCACGGTACGTTCCTCGGCGAAGGCTAACGAGCTTTCATGGCCAGCAGGAAACGACGTGAACATCCAGTTCACCGAAATACGACGCAGGAAGGCGGGCACGGAGAAATGGCCGTTCCTGCCAATGGTGCGCCTGGATCGCTGGGACTACGCGTTTCACACGGGCAGGTTTGCGGACTCCGCCTTTCAACCGGGCCAGGCCTACGAATACCAGCTCGTCCATGTCGACCCGATGGGCCATTCACGCGCACCGCTCCGCACGGTCTGCGATCCGAAGTGAAAATCGGGCTCCGTTCGGCAGCCGTTGGGGAGCCGCTTCCGGAGCGCCATTCGCGCGTCCGTCGCTGTCACTCGCGCGAGCTCTAGCGATGGAGGGGCACTGTCACTGCAAGAGGATAAGTTAGTGCCTGCACCGAAAGGCCTGCTTCGTGAGTTCAAGCGGTCGCCCTCGAACGCTGGGTTTGCGTTCAGGCACTAAGTTACCCGTGAGACCCACTGAGGCAACAATAGCAGTGTCTGGGTGTGTGAGGACGCGAGGACGTGGCTTTGAAGTCCACCAGCATTGGGAGAAAACGCAATGATCAGGCCCATGACCGCCGCCGTCGTTCTCTTGACGATGACAGCAGGAGCACAGACACTTGACCGCGCGGGGAATGCCGCGATCCTCGTGCCCCCCCCCAGAATCCGTACGAAGCCCGAGGGGAAGCATGTTGTTCAGGACGTCTGCCTGTCGAACGCGATGGGCAGTTACACGTTGCGCTACGACGTGATCGAGATTCCCGGCAATCCGGAACGCGTGACGTGGGCAACATGGGCTCCGAAGAGTGGGTACGCCCCCCTGGGGATCTCGGCGCCATCCATGGCCTGCTGGTACAACCAGGGCTTCTTTGCGTGGACGCTCGATGACCTGAACATCCAGAGCTACAAGGCGCAGTTCCGGATCGTTCGAAAGTGCGGCCAGGATGCCATGGTCGAGTACGTTTGGGACACACCGAAGGCGATCGTCACTGCGCGCTTTGCGGTCGCGTCGGACAGTGACAAGCTCCTGTTCTTTGGGAGCTATGACCCCAAGGAAGAGATCCAGAGCTGCAAGCTCAGGCTGATGGCGTATCCAGCAACGTTTGTGAAGCCGCATGTGCGTAGTGTCACGACAGCGAGGCGGACCCTGACCAGCGGGTCGGCAGACCTGGACTTGGCACAGGAACGTTGGCTTCTGTTCGAGGACACGGCCGAGGGGCGCACAGGAGACGGCTCAGCCGGTTTGCTTCTTGGTGACACGGATGTGTTCGCGAAGGCCACAGCCGGGGGGATCGGTGACTATGGCGAGTACATCGATCTCGAGCTCAAGCCGGGACAGCGCCACTTCTGCCTGGCGCTGTATGAGTTCCCATCCCTGCCCGATCCCCTGGAGACTCGTGCGTATTTCCGACGCTCAGCGGATGCCGAGTCCGACAAGCTGGCCACCATGCTCAAACTCGACCCGGAGGACGTCCTGCCGCCCCTGCCGGTGGACGCGCAACGGGCAACACGCGTGCGTGAGGAGGAAGCAAAGCACCTCCAACGTCCAGCGGAAGCGTGGGGACCCAAACCTATGCCGCTCGATTTCCCCTGGGGCGCCGCGCTGGCCGGAGGGCCGGTGCGAGTCGCCTTGCTCGCGCCGCGCTGGGCTGCCTATGAGACATGTGAGCTGGCTCGACGACTGGAGATGGATGTCACCCATCAGTACTTTGATACCCAACGTGCCATCGCGGACCTGCGTGCCTGGTCCCTGGCAGGTTTCACCGGCGTTGGCTCTCTGGGGGTCGGTCTCGCGTCGCGTGAAGCGGCGCGGGTTTGCGCCGATCCCACGCGCGACGTGATTCTCATCGCGAACCTGTCGGGCACGGTGGTGCCTGCGGCCGTGCGCGCTGTCGTACTCGAACACGTGCGCAACGGCAAAGGACTGATGCTGACCGGTGGATCGAGACTGCTCAGAGGCTGGCCCGCCGAACTGACTGCGGACCCGGATCCGGAACTGGTGGGAAGCGCGCTCCGTGCCTTTCCGTGGGAGCAGTTGCCGGGGTTGCGGCCGGACGAGTCCGGACGCGTCGGCGACGGCCCGCCATTGCAGGGCTATCGGTACGGGGCGGGCCGAGTCGTGGTCCTTAAGGTCAACGTCGCACGTTACTCGGCACTCGTGCCCAAGCACGAGGCCGCCGAAGGGCTCGAGGGTGCGACCGACCGTATCCTCGCCATGAACGCTGCTGCGTTGCTCGCCGCTGCCGACCGCGAGTTGCCCGCAGCCGTACTTCGGCCACCGAAAACACCGGTGAAGGCCGGAGAACCGAGTGTCGTACGCCTCGAGACAACGGGAACACGTCCGGCCAGTGTGCTATTGCGCATCCAGGATGAGCTGGACAATACCGTGCTGCTTGAGGCCGGCAAACTCGGCCCGGGTGGCCGTCTGGACCTGCCGGAGCTGCCGGGTACACACAACTACTTCGTCGATGTGCTCTTGCGCGGGGCAGACGGGAAATGCGTCGGTTTCGCGTCCACTGTGTTGCCTGTGGCCACGACGTTGCGGTTCAATTCGCTGTCCCTTTCCCCGTCCCGTCGCGCGCATCCGGATGCCGTGCCGATGGTGGATCTGATCGCCGGCGGCAAGCTCACGTGTAACGCCATGGTCGCGGCTGCGCCTCCAGGAGTGCCACTGGCTCTGCGGTGCACGGTCAGCGATTGCTTCGGGCGCATCCTGGCCGAGGGCAGGGCGGCCGTGCCCAAATTGGGACAGACGCAGGTAGAGCTTAACCTACAGCGCCCGGTCACGATCTGTCACCACGTGGACTCGGCCATTTACGCCGGTTCCCGTGCGCTGGCGACGCGTCGGGACCATTTCACCATACCGATTCCATACCCGCTCGACGACTTCACTGCGCTCACCTGGTCCTTTCCCGGGGCGGAAACCGTCACGCGATATGCGCAACGCGCCTGCTATGCGTTGGGCATGGACATGATGGATCTGTGTCACATGGGCAAACTTGGCGACAGCGTGGCCGCACGCGAGTATGCCGTTGCTGCCAGGTCCGGGCTGCGCCTTGTGCCCTATGTCACCCGGCTCGCCCACACAGCGCACGACGACAACACGTTGGCGCCGGGGTTGTTTGATCCGGATTGGCTGGCCAAGACATCAGAGACGGTGCGAACGACATGCCGACAGGCGGCGCCCTACCGGCCGGTGGCCTACACGCTGGGGGACGAGAACTACATGTCCCGTGACACGAAGTACGAGGCTTGCGGTGCGCCCGAGACCATGGCTGCGTACCGTGTCTGGCTGGAATCACGCTACGGAACGATCGCCAAGCTCAATGCGGTCTGGGGCACGACACACGCCGGCTTCGACCAGATCACAGCGCCGATGTGGATAGGCGAAGCGGCAAAACAGAGCACGAGCTTCGCGCCATGGTTTGATCATCGTGATTTCATGGACACAGCATTTACCGATGAGCATGAGGCGTTGGCGGATGTGATACGCCGGGAAGATCCCGGTGCGAATGTTGGCTGGGACGGTCTTCTGAGCTACCACTACCTCGCCGGGTATGATTTCTACAGGCTCTCACGCAATCTCGAACTCAACCAAGTGTACTCGTCATATCCGCTGCACGGGGAACTCGTCCGGTCTTTCGCGGGCCCGGGCGCGCTCACCGGGGAATGGGCGAACTCGGTCGCGGACAAAGAGGACGGCTATTCGGGAATTGGCTGGCACAACCTCCTTCGCGGTCACAACTCGGTTTGGTGGTGGATGTCCTGGGGCTGCGGGAATACCCCGTTCAACCCGGACGGTACGGTGTCGAACTTGGGCGAGTGGTTCTTCGCGAGCATGGCCGAGCTCCGGGCCGGGATTGGGAAATTGCTCTTGCACGGCAGTCGGGACGACTCGAGCATCGCCATCCTCTACTCGCAGACAGATATGTACGCCGCGGCGCTGGCGGGGAAAGTTGCACCCAAATCCGCATTCGCCGAGGATCGCGCGTGGCTGGACGATCTCCGCGATACCACACATGTCCTTGAGGATCTGGGGTACCAATACCGTTTCGTGGCCGGCGCTCAGATCGAGGCCAAACCGCAATGCCTGGCGGGTTACCGGGCGCTCTTCCTGCCCTTGGCCACCTGCCTCTCCGACGCGCAGGTGCAAGCGATCCGTGCGTTCGTCAGGCGCGGCGGGTTGTTAATCGCCGACGGTCGTGTGGGGTTGCTGACCGAGAATGGTGTTGTGCGCACTGAGCGCTCGCTTGCTGACGTCTTCGGGGCCTCCGCCCCAGCCGGCTTTGCAGCGTTCTCAGCGCCATCGACTTCGGTGGCGTTGAAGGTCGGGGGGAGAACGGCGCGCGTCAAACTGCTCGAACCGGGGGTGAGTCTTGCGGCGGGTGTAGCCGCGCCCTTCGCGGGCGACAAGCCTGTGTGGATCAGCAACCGCTTTGGTAAGGGCCGTGGAGTCCTGCTCAACGTACTTTTCAGTGTGATCAATCCAGACCGGGGAAAGGCGAAGAAAGCCGGTCCACTATTGACCAGGTTGGGCACGCTCCTGGCCGAGTCCGGACTGCAGCCGCATTCCCGCATTAAGACGGCTACCGGAGCACCGCGCTGTGTTGAGCAAGTGCTGTTCCGGGACGGCCGTGCCGCGTATCTCGGCCTCCAACAGGACCTTCTCGTCCGTGCACTGCCGCCGCAAGCACTTCACGTGGTGCTACCCAAGCCCGCTTATGTCTACGATGTACGGGCTGGACGCCGGATCGGCGAGGCGCGCATAGACACGTTGGACACACAGGTCTCTCGCGGGCGCCCGGCTTTGTTTGCGCTACTTCCTTACCGAGTAGCTGGGGTGACCGTTGCAGTGCCGGCCCGAGTCCGTGCCGGGGCGGGGCTGACAGCGTCGGTGTCTGTAAGTGTTGATGAGGGTCGGCCCGAGTTCCACGTCGTGCATGCTGCCGTGTTCGCCCCCGGCAGTACCACGGCGCATCGCCAGTATTCGCAGAACATCGCCTGTCCGAACGGAACTGGGGAAGTGACTGTACCATTCGCGTTGAACGATCCCACCGGTACGTGGACTCTCGAGCTCCGCGATGTCGCGTCGGGCGTGACCGCGCGTCGCACTGTGGAACTGGGACCAGCGCCAAGGGGAGACTGACCGTCATGGTTCCCGCTCGGGCACCAGGTAACCCGGAATGACACTGTCTGGACCATTTTTTTTGGCTAACACGAGGGTGACGAGGCGGCGCCTCCCGGTTGCGCGCGTGGCTGTCGCGATCGTGAGCCCACAAGAAGGTCAGGGGGGGGCAGGGAAATACGGAGAGATGCTATGTCATACGGGGCCATTTCTACGTGGAAGCCGGCCTTAGGTCGGGTTACGAGGTGCTTCTGGGGCCTGATGGCAAGCACGCATTTCGTGATGGCGCTCGCGCCCGAAGGGGGCGGCGCGACCGCCAAGGACTCTCAGCGCCTTCTCTGTGGTCAGACCTATGAGGTCGCCGTTCCCGTGTGTCCTCCAGAGGCCGCCCAGGTGTTCCTGAGCTTCGAGGCCCGGATTGAGGCGGGACGTTTTCGCTCTGGCTCGGCCCCCGCGTGCGTCATCGCTGTCAATGGCATCCCAACATCCCTCGAGCGCCTGCGCAACAAGGCCCGGTATTACTCGTTCAACGCCGAGCACCGCGTCTTCTGGTTTGCGCCCTCACGGTCAGCCTGGATATTCTCCTACTATCCGTGGGGAGACACAACCAAGGCGGGAGGACACGCCAACCGCTTCGTCTTGGACATCACTGATCTGCTAACTGCCGGTCCCAACGCGGTGACCTTCACCAGCATCTATCTTTATGGCAAGAACGACAAGCCCCTCGAATTGCGTCACGTGCAGTTCTTCACCACCGACGAGTTCAGCAAGAGCCCCAACTTGGGGCAAGTCGCCCCGGCCCGTGAAAGCCAGGGCCTGCAGCGTTTCCGAGCCCGGGCCCGGGGCCGCCATGCCGGAGCCCTGGCCCGGCTCAACACCAGCATCGCCTACAAGCCCGTCATCCCCCCGATTACCCCCCGCAGAACTCACGACCAGCCTTACTCTGCCACACTGCGTCCGGACGGCAGTGTCCGCCTCATCGTCGGCGAAGACACCTACACAATCAGTTCCTCGTTGCGCTTCACTGGTGCGCCCTGGCGTGACATCGGGCATGGTGTTGGACCCGGTGATTGGGAACGTTTCCACGTTGGAAAAATGGCGATCTCGGCCGAGACGGAGGCCGTAGGGTGGGAACGCTCAGTCCTGAGTCGCGGTTCGCACCTTGAGTTTCGCGACACCTTCACCAACCGCACCGACCGCGACCAGCCGGTGACGCTGGTCAACATGGTGGACTGTGGCACGGTCGACCGCATCGCGGAGTTCCGCATATCCGGTCAGCTTCAGGAGCACTTCTATGCTTGCACGTCGTCCACCGAGAGCAGAATGACGGCCGTGACTCCTGTGTGCTACGTGGGGCTGCAACGCTCCGCCGTGGGGGTGGTTCTGGAGGACGATGCCTACCGCAATCAGGCTACGTGGATGACGTGGGATGCGGTCCTCGCAGCCGGTACGGACATGCTTTACCTCGAGCCCTTTTCTACCTACGAGCTTGTCTGGAAAGTGTTTCCCCTGCAACGGCCTGGCTATTACGATCTACTCAATGCCGTCCGCCGCAGCTGGGATCTGTATCAGGAGATCCCCGGGCTCTTCGGCTTTGTGCATCCGTGGTCGAAGGAGCGCATGTATGAAGATGTTCGCTGTAATACGGACCTGGAACGCGTCGATTTCCTTGAGAGAACGGGGATTCAGGTTGCGGCATCCACCTTCCTTTACCCGGGAACCGAAGGCAAGTCGCGTATGCTGTTCGGTGGAGAACCCATCGAGACGCATCGGGAGGCTGCACCGTCCTTCACGGCATGGCGGGATATGATCCGCCGACATGGAACCACAACTCCCTGTCTCCCTTACCTGAACATCCATCTGTCACGCTTGACGGATGGCGAAACGCTGGACGGCTTGGCCCAACGATTTCCCGGCGCGATCCCTCTCAATCCCTGGGGAGAGCCGGTGGCATACCGTCAAGGGTGGCTGTACTGCATTCTGCCCCAGGTGGGAAATCCCGTCGGACAACACCTCAATCAGCTCCTCGAGCTCTACCTGGATGAACTGGAATTCGACGGAATCTACCTGGATGAGTGGGACCATTCCCGAGCCAGACTATCCTACGGGCATGCTGACGGGGTGTCGGCTCTCCTCGATACAGATGGGAAGATGGTTCGCAAAGTTGGCTTTGTTCCCATCCTGTCAAGGGATTTTCAGGTCGAGTTTGCTACCAGGATTGCTCGCCGCGGGCTCACTCTCTTCGCCAACCAGTTCGACGCGACGCTGACTGCCGCTCAGCTACCGATCGTCCATTTCGCCGAGCCAGTGGATTACGGCAGTTACTTGTTGAGCGCTGCCCAGCTGGGCCGTACGCCGTTGAGTCTGCACCTCAAACCGCGAGCCAGCTTGTTCAGTACCGTCCGTGAGTTCCTCAAACGAGGCGTGCTCACCTGCCATTACTGGTACTACTTGCATGGCGAACATGTCCTGAAACACTGCTTCCCTATCACGGTCAGAGAAGTCCATCCCGGCGCGGTGGTCGGCATGGACCGAATCATCACCTGTGCCAGCGGCCGCTTCTCACTTGGCACGAGGAACCCGCTCAAAGCCACCATCTTTGCCGCTCCCGACGGACTGCTCGAAAACACCATCCACAGTGGCGCGCGTGATGCCGAGGGGAATGCCGTAATCGATCTCAGTCTGAGCGAAGAACACGTAGCTGTCATCACCGAGAAGTGACAGCGGAATTCCCCCGCCCAGTCGACACGTCCTGCAGCGGAGATTTCCCTCTACCGGCGTGCTACACGTACCGGGTGCAGGGAAAACCAGGCTGTGTCGCCGCGTGAGGCCGTGATTGTGAGCTCTGACTTCCCGTTGCGTTGGACTTTGAGCGCATCGATGGGATCAGCTCGAAGGCTTGGGGGGACCTCCACCACCACCTTGCCGGTGTGTCCCGTGTGAACGGCGAGGAACCGACCGTCGGTGTGGATGACTTCGTTGCCCCGAGTCCAGATGTGCGCACCCGCTTCCTCGAAAAGACAACGCAGGACAGCCGGCGTCACGCCCATGTCAGCCAGGAATACGCTCCGCCCCACTCTCGCCGAGGAAATGCTGCCGTCCGACCGGTAGCGTCCAAGCGTCTCTGCTGCAGCATCGGTCACCACGAAGCGCGGCGAGACGCGCGCTGACGTCGCCCATGCCAACCCCGCCAGTGGGCCAACACCCGTGCTTCCTTGTACGCCGTCCTGCAGAGCTACATCCATGCCCAAGACCCGCCTCATTCGTCTCACACTCGGGCCGGACGGACCAAGATAGCCGGGAGCATAGGCCCAGATCGCGGTCGCCTGTCCACGCGACAGACGTCTGTGAATGGCCGCGATGTCCGCATCGCTCAGGTGGAATGCGTTCGCGAAAACGTAGACCTTGCAGGCCGGAACGACGTCCGCACAAAGGTCGTCCAAGGTATAGAAACCAACCGCTGTCCCGGATTGCTGGGCTGACGAGCGCATTCGGTAGAGTGTCCAGCTGTTTACATCCCAGTCGTCGTGCACATACAGCTTCGATTCCTCGTCTACCAGCACTGCCACATCAGGTCGGTAAGGGGTTGGTTCACGGTAGAGCGCCTGGTAGAGTGGCAGACGTCTGTGCAGCATGCTCCACAGGGCTGGTTCATCAAAGGCCCCGCCCGAGATCAGGTCCATCCACCAGGTTCCGGCGCGGTGAGCGAGAAGCGCGGCGCAGTTCCGGCTCAGGATGCCGAGGGTTTCATCCGGGGTCTTGCCGCCCGTGCTATGGAACGATAGACCGGTCTTATTCGTGCGTTCGCTTAAGGCGAACGTGCGCGTGTCATCCTCATTGAACCAGAGTTTGCCATGCGCGACTACACTGTCAATCGGGCACATGAACGAGCCAGCCCCGCCGACATCGCGGTCGACATACGAGTATGGACTGCCGAGCAGGTCGACGTCCTCGCAGTCGAGCACGCGCTGGAGTGCGTAGTGCCCGCTGAAGCTGCCGGGCAGCTCAAACGTGTAGCCGTAGAAGAACAGCGTGAGCTTGCGTCTCTGGGTTTCACGCTTCACGATGCGGGCCCAATCGATGAGGCGATCGGCCACGATTTCCTGAGAATAGGCAGAGAAGTCAATCCAGTCTTGTTCCTCGGGGATGTGGTAGAATACGCGCACTGGATCGTTCCCCCCGTGCATCGGGAACCTACCTGGCTCGGACTCTGGGATCGTCGCGGCGGCCAACGTCTCCTCCGGGTCGCCCCAGGCCGTACGCAGAGCCTGGTCGGAGTCATACTTGTCCGCCAACCACTTGCGGAAACACGCTTGGTTCATCGGGCTGTAGTCCGGGCCCTTCACGCGGTAGAGGTCGTGGAACATCTCGATGTTAGGGCCGCCCACCTCGTAGGCCAGGATCCGTTCGCCGTAGGGGCTTGCCTCGTAGTGTCGGACGATCCGGGCCAGGTCCTCGTCGGTTGGCTTGTGGAAGTAGGGCGAGGCGATGGAGACTCGTCCCCGCGACCCGTCGGCGTAGAGGACCAGATGGTCCGGCTTGATGTCCTTCCACACATTCCAGGACCAGTTCGGGCCCGCGTAGATACGCAGCAGAAAAACCGCCTTCGGATCAAGCTCAATGAACGCGTCAATATACTGGTCGCACCACGCCCAATTCGTCTCGATGCCAGCCGGCTGTGTGCGCGGCGTGCGGAATGACATCGAGTAGATGTGTACTCCTGTGCGACGTGCCAGGTCCACTTGCGCTTGGAGATGACCAGACTCACGCCAGTCCCGGATGTCTGAGTTGTAGAAGAACGCGAACGGTAACGTCGGCTGCTCATTGATCGTCAGGCGTGGCACGCCGTTGGACATTTCCACCCCCGCCTCCCGGATGCCCACGGACTTCCGTCTCGGTCCGGGTACTCCAGCACGAGAGGCCATGCCGATTGCGAAAAGAGCAAGCACGATGGCTGGGCGCCTCACGATCGAACCGAGGGGCTTCATCAACCTGCGTTCCTTTCAGCCCGCTTGTCGCATCAGTGGCCTCCGACGTTCTCGTGTGTACGAGCGCCGTCGAGGTGGAGGCCGCTACGGACGCGTGTTGTTCTCGGGGCGTGGGATGGTCAAGGCGCGGCCGAAACCGGGCCGGGATTCGCTGAGGGGGCGGTCGTCAGGGACACGCAGGCGAGACTGGAGCGGGCTTCCCTGGACGGCATTCGGCGTTGTGGCGTCGTCGTCTCGTTCATCGAAGTGGTACAGAGCGACCGTTTCGGGATCGTCGCCGCTGTAGGGCTTGTCGGGTGGACCGTCGAACTCACGGGCAGTGGCGCTGAAGCGTAATTCGTCGAGTTTGCCGTAGAACGGATGCATGTCGGCGCCGCCGTAACGTCCCAGATACAGGTCCTGATCAGGCGTTGGCCGCAGGGGCAGGTCCGGGATTTTGCGCTCACCTGCCAACACACCGTCCAGGTATAACCTGAGTCGACGATTCGGCCGATCGAAGACGGTCGCGATGTGGATCCACGTGCTCTCCGCGAGCGGTTCCTGGGAGTCGACGTTCTGGTCGCCCTGTGCTCCATTCGTGCCGGGGGCCGGCTGGTTGAGGCGGAAACGGAACCTGCCATCGGGGAGCACGGCCCACTCCCAGCCCCGTTGCGCGCCGTCTGGGGAATGGTCGTACCTGCTCATGATGCGCGTCCAGGCTTTCTTGCGGGGCGGAGGGAACGTGTAGATGAACGCCTCGACAGTCATGCGTCCTTCAGAGAAGTCCAGCGCCGGATCAGCCGCGAGAACGGCAGGGCCGGTGATTGGCGGCTTCTCCGGCTGGAAGCGCAGCGAATAGAGGTCCGCATCCTTCAGGGCAAAACGAAGCCGAACGGACCGGCCGGCGAGGGGGCCGAGATCGCCTCCATTTTTCCAGGTAACCACCCGCTCGAGATGGTCTCCGTAGATCTCGGGGCAATCACTCAGGGCGAACCCTTCAATGGCTGCTCCGTTCTGATCCTGGATCTCGACTCGCACGCTGCCGGCAGCTGACGTGGCATAGTTGATTACCAGTCCGCGCCCCGCAAACCGCAGTGGTTTTGTGACGACCTCGCCGCCCGGGCATCCTGCGTGCATAGAGACGAAGCCGTCCGGTCGCAGCGTTCCGCGCTGGGCTCGACAGCCGGGGTGCCGGTAGTTCTCGACCCAGTAGATCGACATCTCAACGGGGCTGGTTTGGATGACATCCCAGGCGACGTGGAAGTTGCGGTCGGTCCAGTTGCAGCGATCCAAGCCGGGCCGAATCCAGCTTTCCATAAAGCGTCGATCGAAGTGTATCCCGTCGCGACTGCTCATGAAGATGGCATCCGAAACACCCGCAAGGTGATGCTCACTGACGGCCTTGCGGCTGGGCAGGAAGCGTTTCTCAAGACCGATGTAGATGTGGGGCGCCCTGGGGTACTGGCTGACCATGCAGCTGTAGAAGTGTTCAGGCGGAGCATCGCCATAGTCGAGATACTCGAATTCCGACCACTTACGGAAGTCCGCGGATGTCGTGCGCCGGATGACTCGGTGTGGGTTCCAGCCGCGACAGTAGGCAACGTATCGCTCCAGGTTCGAGTCCCAGAAGCAGATCTGGTGTGCATCGAACATTCTGTCCTTGGGCGGGGCAATGAAGATGGGATCGCGTTGGATGAGTTGCCACCGAATGCCGTCGGCGGACACAAGCCCGGCCACGGCGGCCCGTTTCTCGTCGCTGCCTGCATGCTCCGCGGTGAACGCCGCGATGGCTTTGTAGCGCTCAGTGTCCCGGACGTCTGGATTCGGGTCCTTGAACGGAGCGAGATTGGTGTCGGCCAATTCCGTGCCGAACAGGATGTTGTTTTCGCGCGAGCCGCGGAACTCATACAACCCGAGGACAGGTCGTTCCCAGTGCACACCATCGGTGCTCTCAGCGTAGCACTGGACACGCTCGGCCCAGGTCACCTCAGCCCCGCAGCCGCGGTAATACATGCGGAAGACAGCGTCGTCTTTGAAGACGTGGACAGCGTGGCTGACCGAGCCCTCCCAAGGCCTATCAAAACTCAGCGATATGTCCTGCCGGTCAGGGCTGTGCAGCTTCTGCACGACGCCGTGCATCTGGTCGACCAAGTAACCGTCGACGAATAACTCCAAGCGAGAACCGATGTCAAGCATGTCCTCTGCTCCTTGAATCATGGAGGCGGTGCCGATCGTCAGGGCGACGGCAAACGCAGGTTGCAGTCCGCGAGCGACCATGGCGAATCGGTCCTTTCCTTGTGCGCCTGTGGCAGCCTTCCTCCGTCTTGAGGCGGCAAAGCCGGCGACGTCGGCGATTGGCGTCTGACCTGAAGCTGACGGTACACGAAGACTCGACCGTCCGCCAGTTTCTCGCGGAATCGTGCTCGAGTTGGGGGCAGCCGTAGACGAGCGCTACCTCGGGCGAAGACCCGCCAGGCATGTCGGATGGTGTGACTTCGGAGTTCCGGGCAGTACGGCGGGCGGTCCTCCGACCGCCATCCGCCGCATGCCGCCCGGAGGGCCGTGCGGCGTACTAGAAGCAGGAGATGCCGCCCGACTGTTTTGTACGGCGGGCGGCCCTCCGACCGCCCAGAGGAGATGCCGCCCGGAGGGCCGTGCGGCGTACTAGAAGCAGAAGATGCCGCCCAACTGTTTTGTACGGCGAGCGGCCCTCCGATCGCCCAGAGAAGATGCCGCCCGGAGGGCCGTGCGGCGTACTAGAAGCAGAAGATGCCGCCCAACTGTTTTGTACGGCGAGCGGCCCTCCGATCGCCCAGAGAAGATGCCGCCTGGAGGGCCGTGCGGCGTACATCCGGAACCGGAATCACAGATGGGTTTCCGGCGTTACTCGCGTCCCGGACGTGTCATCAGGCCATCGTGAGTGACCACAGACGATTCCGGTGGCTTGCCAGGAGACCAGGGACCAGTATCGTTCCTGCTGCAACCGCACCAGTGAGGCAAAGCAATGGACATCACTGTCGAGACACTCCGCACTGACATGCTGGCATACGTCCAGCGACTCAGGTTGCCCGATCAGCCCGGGCTGTATCGCTATTCGGAAGACTGCGCTCAGCCAACCCTCTACTCGTCCACCTACGTCGCTCGGATCATGTCCTTGTTCGGTGCCCTGGCAGCGCTCCCCGACTCCGAACGGCAGGCTTGGGCGGCCACGATCAACGGGTATCAGGATGACGACGGCTTGTACCGTGACCCGGTCATCTATGGCGAGGGATGGTACGCAGACGATCCGCTCTGGTGCGGTCGCACACACCTGACAGGGCACGTCCTGGGGGCGCTTGGTGCTCTGGGGGCGGTTGCCCCCCGCCCGTTCGCATTCCTCGCTCCGTACCGCGGCCGCCAATTCCTGGAGCAGTGGCTGGTCAATCGGGACTGGGGCGCCAGAGTCGCCTACACCGGGAATGAGGTATGCAACATCGGGCGTCTCCTCCAATACTCCCGCGACTACCACAATGACAGTGCCGCAGGACGAGCCGTGTCATTTCTGCTCGACTGGCTGGCCGAGCACCGGTTCAATCCCGCCACGGGGTTATGGGGGAACGGCGATCCTGACGACCCGATCTGGCTCTCCCACGCGGTTCAGGGCGCCTATCACTGGTGGATTCTGTTCTTCTACGACCGATACCCGCTTCGCGAACCGGAGCGCACTCTTGACACGCTACTCAGGACTCAGAACCCGCGCGGCGGCTTCGGGTGGGGCGTGCACAATCCGCAATCACCTCACGAGAGCAGCGCCTGCGAGGACATCGACTCGATTCATCCGCTGGCGCAGCTCGCAGCGCAAACACCATACCGACGTGACGAGGTCGAGCGGGCCCTCGTGCGGGCTGCAAAGTGGGTCTTGAGCAACCGAGTGGCGGACGGTGGTTTCGCGTTTATCCGTGAGCGTGCCTACTCGTACGGGCACAGTGGGCTCTCGAACGCAGTTGAAAGGAGCGGCCTCTTTCCCACATGGTTCAGGCTCTTGAGCCTGGCACTGATAGGCAAGGCGTTGCCCAAACATCCGCTAGGTCGTTATGCCTGGCACTTTGACAACTGCCCGGGGCCGCAGATCTGGATTGATGCGTGAGCTCTATGCAGGCTACTTCGGCACTGGTGTGCAGCGCCACACGAACACCTCCCAGGGCGTTGTAGCGCTGATCACGAGACGAGCATCGCGGATCCGGGCATCGGTCCTGCGTGTCGCCCCCAACGGCTCCAGCACGCAGTTGCCGAGGCCGCAGTCGAAGGGAGCGTTGATGTCCCGCTCTTCAGCCTGGTTATTCACGGCCACGACGTAGGTCGCGCCGTCGCGCCTCCAAAGGCCGTGCAGGAGACCCGTGTCCGAGATCTCCCAGTCTTTGGCGCCTTTTGCATAGGCCACCTTGTCCGCGGGCATAATCGAGGCCACGAACGCTTTGAGTTCGAGGAGGACTGGGCTGTAGACCGTACGCATGTATGCGGGATCGAATTCGCCGGCTTTGCTGCCCCCGTCCTTGTTCCTGATCTGGAACGGTTTGAACCGGGCGTACCAATAGGACCAGAAGGCCATGCCTTCGATGCCTTGAGTCAGTGAACTGAATAGCATATAGCGCACCTCCGTCGAGTTCGGCAGACGCGGGAAACCGAAACACTGAACGATGGGGACCGTGCGCTTCGAGACACGCCCCACTTTGCCGAAGAACTCGGCCATCTGGGGCAGACGGCTGACCTCAGGGAACGCTTGGTCACGAATGGGGTAGAAGTCAGGCATGACGATGTCCACGCAGGGCATGTACTCCCACCACTTCTCGCCCCAGTGTTGAGCGATTGCGGTCGGGATATCGGGTGTCTCTGCTTTGACGGTGTCGTGGATCTGTTTGAGACTGGCGGGGGACATCACCTTGGGCGCGGGTTCATCATAGACGTACCAGAAGCCAAGCGCGGGATGACTCTTCCACGTTCGTATGGCGGTACGCAAGGCCTCCAGACGCTCGTCCGGAGCCATGTCTTTGGCCGGGCTGTGGCGCGGATCGACGAACGCGCTGACGTCCATCATCACCTTGAGCCCGTGTTTGTCCGCCATGTCCAGGTATGCCTTCACATCGGCGGGCGCGCGAGATGCGAGACGGTATCGATGGACGGTATCGAACCCAACCCGTTTGACCTCGGCGAAGTTGCTGTCGTTCGGATTCCCTGCACTGAACGCCACAATGGGGAACGTGTCAGGAGGGATTCCGGGGCGCGCCGGCACAGGCTGAGCGTGTGCCAGGCACCCCGCAATCAGGAGACAAACCGCCGGTACGCTGGGCGTGGCTCTCAACGGATGGTCGTTTCTCATGCCGGTCGCTCCTTTGACGCCCTGGGCGTCAGGTAGGGATGGTTCTGCTGCTGGGGTTACGGAAGAGCGCTTTCTGGATGTGCTAACCGCAGATATGCGTGGGCGAACCGGCGGCCGATGATGAGCTTGGCCGGCTTGTTGAAATGCAGTCTGTCGTACAGCCCTGCCTGCAGGTCGGTGTTGTCGAAGTAGCTGATCGACGGGTCGTTGGCGGCCAGTGTGCGCTGCTGTTCGCGAACGGTGTGGTCATTGGCGCCGGCCGCACCAATGCCTGCGATGACGGCACACATCCGGTTGGCGTGCGGCAGGTCTGTGCGTAGGTTCGTGATCAGGGCGCCGAGCCGCTCCCCCGCCACCCTCGCTTCGGCGGGACTGTCGCTCTCTCCCTGAAGGTAGAGCAGGGCGGCGATCTCGTAGTCGACACCTTCCGGTAGTGCCGCGATGGCTTCCTTGACAGTCTTCACGATGTGCGTGTACATCTGGTCGTTCCCGGTGCCCTTCAGCCAGAAGCTGTTGCCGCCTCCGCCGCGACTGGCTTTCACGACCAGGAAATTGCGGAGATCGGAGTCGTGCAGGGCGCGACTGAAGCCGAATTCGGGCCCCCAGAAGTACGGATGCTTCCCCTCGCCCTGTTGCACTTTTAGTGGCACAATCTCGCCCTCGCTCGAACCGTAAAGGGCGGCCGGGCCATCGCCGGCGCGGGTTGACCGGTTTGACCAGAAGAAGCGCCGTTCCGCGTCTGCTGCATGGGAGCCGGGAGAGATGTCTTTCTCTTTGGGATCAGCCGTCGTCCCCAATGAGTTCGACTGGCCTGTGAGGATGAAGACCGGCAGCTTGTCGGACGTCCCGCCAGGCTTCGGCTTGCCGGCTCCGAGCAGATCGGCCAGCGGCACGCGTTGAAAGGTCAGATGGGACAGGCTGCCTTCGTAGAGGATACCCACGGTCTTGTCGTCGATCATGCTAAGGGCGGAATACCCCGCACTGGCGCCTTCGTCGAGCAGCACCTGCTGTGACTGTGGCCAGGTCATACCGTCGTCGTAGGACGCTTTGATTGTCATGCTCCGCCGCGGCCGGTCACCAACGTTGGGGTTCGACATCAGCAGCCAGCATCCGACGTCCTTGCGGAGTTCGCGATTGACGCTGAGCAGGCTCGCCTGGCACGCCCCTGGCTCCGGCACGCTCAGGCGGCTGGTCGGGTGCTCTGTCCAGGTCTTTCCCAGATCGTGCGTGATGGCGACGACACGTCGGTTTTGGCGGTTGTAGCGGCAGGAGAGCATCAGTGAACCGTCCGGCAACTCGGCCACGGCTGATTCGGTCGTGTCATCAAACGCCCCTGTGCCGATTTCCCAGGTCTTGCCGTGGTCACGGGAATAGATGATGGTCGAGTGCGGGAGGCGTTTCCTGTCCGGCGGGTCCTGGTACTGGGCGGGGAAGACCATCGTGCCGTTGCCCATTGTTATGCCCCGGCCGGGACCTTGCAGCAGGAAGCACCACGCTGGGTCTTTGATCTGGCTCGTGATGTTGATGGGCTCTGACCATGTCCTACCGTCGTCCTTGGAACTGACGAGCATCAACTGTCCCGTTTCCTCGGGGGCCAGGCCGGGCTGTGAACCGTTCCAGGACCGATTCCCGTGAGACCAGGTAGCGGCAACCCAGATCGTGTTGGCCACGCGATCGACGAGCACGGCCGGGTCGCCGATGCCGTCGTACTGCCACTCGGGATCTTCGAGCGCAGAATTCGGTTGGATTCCGTAACCTGCTTGCCGCGTGGTCATAGGAACTTCTCCTTGTCGATACCACGCTCGTCTGGCGCACTATAGTTGCGTGCGATCTCTGCTTTTTCCAGCTTTTCGCTCTTTT
>JABHEG010000184.1 GCA_018676675.1 Lentisphaerota bacterium | reverse complement strand
GGTCACGGCCAAACCTGGGACAGTCTCAAGCTGGCTCGGAACCAAACATCCCCAAACCCGACAGCCGCCTTGTCACCCGCCCCTTCACCGACCATGTTCTTCCCAACGATCCAGTCCCGTTTCTACCCTCGGACGGGACAGCCGTGCCTTGATTCTCGACCGTGTAGGTGACTTCCAGTTCCTGCCCCCAGAAGGTTGTGGCGAGACTCCGGGCGGACAGGGCGAGGGAGACATCGCGTACGAGGAGATCCGGATGGTCCGGCTCGGCAACCGTGAATGGGGCGTCGACGATGAGCGTATTGTTGTCTTCGTCGCTGTACTCCAAGACGTCGTCATTCTGGTCTGTCCACACGCCGAACCACTTGTTCAGGTCGGCCTCCTCGAGCATGGGAACGATGAAATCGGCTTCGCGAGTGACGGTTTGGCCGGGGAGCACGATGGTGTCGATGAAGAAGAAGAGCCGGTCGTACGATTGGGTGGACGTTCGGTAGTAGTACTTGACGTAGCCCTCCCCGATGTCCAGGGAAGCGGCGAGGCCACTGGTCTGGCCGTCAGCGATGTCGCCGGAGCTTAGCGAGGCTGAATCGGTGTGACCCGTGGTGGCGTCGGCCTGCCAGTCGGCGTCGCCGAAGGTCAGCCAGCCGTCCGGGATTCCCGCTGAGAAGTCAAGGACGACTTCTTCACCGTCCGGGTTGACGTAGGTGAGTTGATCGATCCAGACCGTGTCCAAGCCACTGGACGTGGTACTCCCTTTGGCGTAAATCCACGCGAAGGTGTAGGTGCCTGCCTGGAGGTAGGTGTTGCTGTACCGGTTCTCGGCCCAGTCATACTCACCGGAATGGTAGTTGTTGTAGTTCGAGTATTGGTAGGCGATCTCGTTTCCGCTGGTTAAGGCCGACGCGTCTGACCCGGGCGGAACCCAGTAGGCTCTGTCGTACATCGAGTCAAAGTAGTAGCCGGAGTGTTCCGGAACGGCCGGGACTGTCCCATTGTTGGTCACATCCCACCGGAGCGTGAGTTGGTCTCCCCAGTAAACGGTCGAGCCGTCCGCCCCTTCGACCTGCAGGTTGCTGACTGTGAGGTCTGCATGGTCGGGCTCCTCCAGCGTGAACGAGTCGCCGAACGCATCCGTCTGTCCCGTTCCCAGGACTTCATTGTCGTCTTCTCCCCCGGTCACTCCTTCGTAGATGTGGTCGTTGCGATCGATCTCCAGCACCAACCATGCCTCTCCCAGGTAGTCCATTGACGACGGCATTTGTGCGGTGACGGTCCGTTGGATGGACTCGCCGGGGTTCAGTGTGCTCCGGATGCGGAAGAGCAGATCATGGCTGTACGAGCAGCTCAGCCTCCGGTGGAAGCGGACGAACGTCGCTTCGGTGAACTCGCGCGTTATCCAGACGGTCGATGCTCCGTCTGTCCCGACCGCTCCCGAGCGCAGGGCGAATGATGTTGAGGTGTCGTAGTCGGCATCCTCATTCTGGTCGACTAACCATCCGTTGACCGCATCTGTCTCCCAATCCGGCGGCAGGTCGGTGAGGGTGAAGTTCTCGACCGTTCGGGCCGTGGCGAACTCGACGTTGTCGATCCAGACGGTGTCATCGTAGTAGGTTGATGAACCGCTCTTCTGGTAGATCCATTCGAAGGTGTAGGTCCCGGGCTCGAACGGGCCGAACGTCTCCTGGGCCCAGCTGGAGCTTCCCCCCTCCTCGAACAGGGCTCTCCCGTCGAGATCGCCGAACGTGCGGTCGTAGTTCCCATCCTGAACATCGTCTGTCGACAGATAGATGCGGTCGTTGAAGTACGGGGCACAGGGAGCGTCGCCGTCGTTGGTGACGGTGTAGGTGACTGTCGCCGATTCCCCCAGTCCGTAGCTCTCCTGTGCCAGCTGGAAATCGGTGACGACCAAGTTGGGCCGCGGTTTGGGGATGATGTTCAGAGCCAGAGTCGCGGCGGTGCTATTGTTCTCTTCGCCTTCTCCTTCCCCCTCAATGACACGATACTGGCCATCGGCGTCGGTCCGGACGCCGATGTAATACGTACCGACCAGGCCGGTTGGGAGCTGAACGGTCATCGTGCGCGTATATGACGTGCCACGCCCGGTCGGATCCAAGTCCTCACCGTCATACATAAGTGTTCCGAGGTCCCACTCATCACAGAAGTATGTCGGGTCCTCGAACAGCTTGATCTCATCGTCCCATCCCATCCCGTCCGGTCCTGCGAGGGCCACGGCCTGCCCCTGGTTGGTCACCGTCCATGTGACTTCGACCATCCCTTCTTCCACGACGTCGAGCGTTCGCGGCCCAGTCGGCAATTGGGCACTGACGCTGGAGACCACCAGATCCGGGTAATCCATGTTGCGTACGGTGACTTGGTTCCCTGGGCCGGTCACGGCCGTGTTGTTCACTTCATCACTCTCAGCGACATAGCCCCACGGGTCGATTGTGGCTCTGACGTTATGGACCACGTCCGGCTCGGACGTGGCGGGGGTCTCGTGAGGGATGTCCAACGTTCTTGTGACGGTCATGGGATGGTCCGCGTCGAACACGCGGTCGAGGTTGACGTCGAAGTCGTCGAGGTTGTAATCGCCATTCACCTTGTTCCAGAACCGCAGCCGTGAGTCGTCCTGGGGGACAGTCACGAATGTGTAGAACGTGCAGCTCTCTCCGGGGGCGAGGTCTGCCGCTGATGCGGCTGCGTAACTGCCGCCTTGCTCGTGTAGGTCATCGTCAATGATCACGGCTGCCTTGTCCGCTCCGGTTTCCCCCGGCGTCACGTACCAGACGTTGCCGCCTCCGGTCCAGGCGCCGCCATGTTCGAAATCCTCACTCCAGAGGACGGTCTCGCCGGTACCGTCGGTCAGTGCGATGTCATCGATCCAGAGCCGTGAGCCATCTCGCTGCGGGTTGTTCGTGTGTCGGTGGGTGAAGCTCAGGCGGTAGTATCCGGCGGGGATGTTTGTCGAGTAGTTGTTCAGGCGCCAGTAGTCGTAGTACATGGAGATGTAGGGGGAGTAGTTCATGCGCTGAGAGAAGGAGCCGAGGTAGATGTCGCCGCCTCTTCGGGCGCCGACAGGTGAGAGATAGAGCTGGAAGTACAGGTAGTTTTCGGTCGGCCAGGGATTGGCGCTTGCCTGCGTTGCCTGGATCGTGAATTCCACCAATTCTCCCGGGAAAACCGTGATGTCGTTGCGGCCCCGTCCCGGGTCGATTGTGTCTACCACGATTGAGCTGATAGAGGCATCCGGCAGGTCTTGAGTGTTCCCCGTCTCGATGCGGTACGTGTAGGGGCCGGCGTTGTCGCCATTCTTGTAGAACTTGAAGATGTATTCTCCCCGTGTGGCCTGGTAGGTGAACCACTCGTCGTTTCCTCCTGTCACGTGGTTCCGGTTCTGGTCATAGACGGACACGTGTCCCCCTCCGTCGACGGTCAGGTGGTAGAGGGTATCGTCATTGCCCGTGAAGTAGACGTAGTCCTGGTCATAGGACAGCTCTGTGTTGCCGGTGTGGTCAACGTCAATGTCGTCCGGATCGGTCAGCGTGTCGGCAGGCTTCACGGAATCGAAGGTGTTGCCGTGGTCGTCGGTTGCATTGGTGGCGACATTGAGGGTGTAGTCGCCTCTTCCGCAGTCGCCGTCGGCCGAAATGGCGATGTAGTAGACGCCGCCGGTGACACTGTCTATGCTGATGTCGTCCCAGCCCGACTTGATCGATGTTGTGCCGTCCGTGTCGTAGAGGCGGACGCGGGTCCAGCCCGCGCCGCTGGTCCAGACCACATAGCTGACACCGGGGTCAAGGTTGAGGCTGAACACGTCAACGTCTCCGGCCTGCTCGCCTCCGAACGCCCCTATCTCCCCGTCGATCTCCGCCCCCCCGTCCACAAGTACGACAGGATGCGCCTGGGCATGCGTGTCGCCGAAGTCCGGCTCCTCCGCGTATCCGTTACTCCAAACGAAAAGGCCAAGACCGAACGCCGTAAACACAGCTGCCCAACGCATCGCTATTCTCCTTCTTATCTTCCGTCGGCGTACCGAGCCGCAGTCGACGAATCCAGTTCTCCCTCCCTCAGTAGAAGACTACACTTTAGAGAATATCGCCTTGCGCGCGAGATTTCGAACGCTCGGGGGGACTGAAATCGCTCTTTGTCCCGTCTTGAAGGGGATCGAGGGATGGCGATGGGGGGCAGGGCCAATGTTCTTGACGTTCTCGGAGATGGGGTCGCGGCTTGGGAGGCCGTGCCATCCGACGACCTCTCCGCCAGTGCGGCGGCAGGAGAACGTCGACACTATCGGGGGCAGGGCGGCTTGTCTGGTCAAGCGTCGTAGAGATGGCAGCAGGCCCTGCGGCCGTCGATCTCGCGTTCAGTGGGCCACATTTGACTGCACATGGCCATGGCGCTGGGGCAGCGGGGGTGGAATGCGCACCCCGATGGGGGATTGGCAGGAGACGGGATCTCGCCTTCCAGGACGATGCGGTCCGTGCGATCGCGTCCAGGTACGGGAATGGCTGACACCAGCGCCTTGGTGTAGGGGTGAAGGGGCTCCTCGATGACCTCTCTTGACGGACCGCTCTCGACGACCCGACCAAGGTACATGACCGCGATTCGGTGTGAGATAAGCTTGACCACGCTCAAATCGTGCGAAATGAAGAGGTAGGACAGGCCCCGTCTCTCGCGCAGATCCATCAGCAAATTGATCACCTGCGCCTGGACGGACACATCCAGAGCACTGACCGCCTCATCGCAGACGATAAACGTCGGCTGGACGGAGAGGGCTCGAGCAATTCCCAGGCGCTGGCGCTGGCCACCCGAAAACTCGTGCGGGTAGCGGTGCATCGCATCATCCCCAAGCCCCACCTCTTGCAGGAGGCGTCTCGCTTCACCTTCACGGCTTCCCTGGATCAGCCCATGGAGTGCTGCCCCTTCGGTGACAATATCCAGAACGGTCATTCGCGGGTTAAGCGAAGAGAAGGGGTCCTGGAAGATCATCTGCAGCTTGCGTCGGTGAGGACGCATCTGGCGCTCGGAGAGGGTGAGCAGGTCTGTGCCTTCAAACCACACCTCACCGGCCGTGGCTGTCTCGAGTCCGAGCAACGTACGTCCCAGGGTGGTCTTGCCGCAGCCCGATTCCCCAACCAGCCCGACGGTTTCGCCATCGTGGATCTCCAGTGAGACATCATCCACGGCACGAATATGGCCGACGGTGCGTCCGACGACCCCGCGGCGGATGGGGAACCATGTCTTCAGGTGGCGGAGATTGATGAGCGTGTTGTTGGGTTCGTTGGCCATAGGTCTTCCGCGCAGAGCGTCAGGTCCGACTCAGAGGTCGACTCTTGCCGGGTGGTTCTGCCTTCAGCGGTCATCCGCCAGACGTATTCTCGGTGTATCAGTCCAGATCGGGACCGGAAGCTCCGTAGCCCCAGACCGCCGTGACCGGGGGCACTGTCGGTCGCTGGGCCTCCGCCCCGGGGGCGAGTTCCTTTGCCAGAGCGACGGATGCATCCACGATTTGCTGACCGGCATCGGTGACCAGATTCGAGTAGGTCGTCAGCGCGGTCTCGTATCCGCCGCCCGTTTTCTCAAAGGCCTCGTCATTCGGGACATAACCTACTCCGCCATTCGCCAGCTCCACCACATAGGTGAACGGAAATGGCGATTGGGCTTTGATATCCAGCCCCATGCTGCAGAAATACTCCGCTGGGTTGGACAGGAAGACCGCGGGACCGATCTGGATCGCCTGGATCTCGACATCAACGACCGGCTCAACTCGGATCATGTAGTCCAACACCACCCGCTCCTTGGCGAAAATCCATTCAGGGGACGGTGCGCCGGCAGGCGTTGTGGCCTCCACGATTTCCCTGCTGCGGACCACACTCGCGGGTGAGGGAGGACGTCGTTGGATCTGCAGGATGCGCGTCTTGGCGGCAACAGGCCCGAGATCCCCCCTCTCCGCCAGGAGCATGACCTTGACCGCCTCTGACCCGACTCGACCACCGATCAGCCGGGCATACTTCTCGCCGGATTCCCGTTCCGTCCGGCACAGATTATTGACCTGTGTGACATCGCCGCAGGCTCCGTTGAGGAACACCGTCACCGGCCGGCCACCCATCGCTCCGGCGATAGTCGTGTCGAGGTAGTAGATCCAGTCTGCTGAAATGCCTCCGGGCCCAGTGGTGCCGTGGCAGGTGTAGTTGACCACGCACCCAGCGAGTGATCCGTCCGGGCGCCATGCCGCGACGACCCCCACATCAGGGTCGATCGGTCCGGCGTAGTCGACAATGTCGGGGTTGCCCTTCCCCGGGTGGCTGCAGGTGCGCCCGCTTTTCATTCGGAGTCGGCGGTTGAATACGGCTGCATCCTCCTGGCCTGTCCCGATGGACAACGTCACAGGATCGCAACGCCGATTGGCTTCAACGACCGCCGTGGTGATCTGTCGGACAGCCCACTCCTCATAGAGGGGATCACGAACGGTCGAGTGGTTGAGGGCGAGGTCACGGATCAGTTCGGGAGCCCCGACCAGATCATCCTCGGAGGGACCGAATAACGGCCCGCCACAGTGCGTGTGCGATGCCCCGATCATGACATTTGCCCCGACCAGATCGCTGTACGTCTCGATGAGGGACCGAGCCTTGGCGACGGTGTCGGCGGCAATGACACACGTGTCTATCCCCACCAGCGCAACCTTGCACTGCCCGTCGTCGAACACCCCTGCGCGGACTTTGCAGGGGTCATGGCGGACCGGGCAGTAGGCTTTCCAGTAACCGCCCGGTTTCTCCATGCCCACTGGTGGGGTGATGTCGGTCTCGAAGAACCCGGCGTTCATAGCAGGTCCCCGGGGCGCACGGACTTGCCGGTGCGCGCGGATTCGACCACGGCCATACAGGTGGCGACTGTCTTGGCCCCCTCATACACGTTGGTGGCCACGGGTTTGTCGTTCAGGATGCAGTCAACCAGCTCATTGATCTCGGCGCTCACGTTGTGGTTGGCGATGTTCACCGGAAGCGTGGTGAAGGCCGGTGCTCCGGTCAGGTTCTTCTGGCTGCACATCTGGATCTCGCTGCTTGTGTTGTCGCAGATGATCGTGCCTTCGGTTCCGTAGAACACACTCCGCATGGTGTACGGGCGGATGCAGCCGATCGAGACCATGACCTTACCGAGGACGCCGCTTTCGAAGGTGAAAATGCCAATGGAGAAATCGTTGACCGGCCAGTCTTTCAGGCATTCGTGGTTGGCGTAGGCGTGAGCTTCCGCCACGTCTCCGGCGATCCAGCGCAACAGGTCGATGGCATGGCAGCCCCCGCCAATCACGGGTTCGCGACGTGGGTCGACGCGCCAGTCGCCGATTCCTCGAGCGTGTTTGTAGGAGTGTGCGTACTCACTCTCGACAAAGTAGAGCTTGCCGATCTCGCCGCGGTCGATGAGTCGTTTGGCCAGCATGAATCCGGGAGCGAATCTGCACACTTGACCAATCATGAACCGCCGGCCCGTGGCCTCAACGGCGGCGATGATGGCCTTCGCTTCCTCCATGTTCAGCGTCAGAGGTTTCTCGCACAGCACGTCTTTGCCGGCTTCCATGGCGGCGATGGCCTGTTCGGCGTGGTAGTAGTCCGGGGAGGCGACCGAGACAATCCCGATTTCGGGGATCTCGAGCAGGTCCCGATAGTCGGTTGAGGCAACTGTGGCCCCGAACTCATCTTTACGCTGGGCGAGCAACGCCTCATCCGGATCGCAGACGCCGATGATCTGTGTTCGAGGGTTCTGTTGGTATCCGACCAAATGCCCCCGTCCCATCCGCAGTCCAATCACACCGACACCGATCGTTTCCATACCCATCTCTGCTCCTCCAACGTGCCTTGTGCACCCATCTCGGATTTGGTTTGAACGCCTCGCCATCGCGTCCATGAGGCGACACTGCCTGGAAGTTATCCCGGAATGCGACCATGGCAACGCCGTCGCATGCGTTGACGCATGAATCGGCAGGGCAAGGCGCATGAGGGAGCACGGGATCTGCCCCAAGATGGGACGGGGCGGTTGATTTGTCTGGTCCGGTTGCTAGTGGCGGCGGGCGCGAATAGCGGGCCCACCCCTTGCTGGTGCCTGGATGTGGAAGTGTTTCGGGCACCTTGGTGCGTACAGACGTACGTACCGAGGAGGCCGGAATGCTCCCGCGCCAGGGATCGGTAAGCCGTAGGCCGGGCACCGTTTCTTGGCTCGGCGTTCATCATTCGACGAGTGAGGCCTTTCTGTTTCCTGGCAACCCTTACGGGCGGACCATTCTTCGCGACTCTCCGCCCGGGCCACCAACGACGATACTCGGCATCGCCTTTTGCCGGCCCGGACGAAGCCTCATCGAAGACTGGCCCGGGGGTGGGCTCGCTATTCGCGCCCGACGCCACTAGACTCCTTCCAGGCCGACAGGCTGTGCTGTCGGGGGCCTGGTGGCAACAGGGGGGGGCGAAACTTCCCCCCGCCACCGCTTGTGCACTCTTGTCATGTTGATCGTAGCTGAAGGAGCCGGGACTATGCGTTTGGGTGTCGTGGGCCATGGTGGTCGGATCAGCGGAATGATCAAAGGGCCTTTCCGCCAAGCCGATTCGGATCTTCGTGTCGTTGCGGTAGTCGATCCTGACGAGGAAGGCGCCCGATCGCGCCTGGCGGAGGAGGATCGCGATGACGCCGTCTTCTACCCCAGCCTCGACGAGATGGTGCGAAGGGGCAATCTGGATGCCCTCGCGATTGGCACGCGCTGCAACCTGCATACGCCTTATGCGATTGAGGCGGCCGCTTACGACATCCCGCTCTTTCTTGAAAAGCCCGTGGCCATCAACATGGAGCAGGCCATCGCGCTGGAGGATGCCTTCGAAGGGTCAGCTTGTCCTGTCGTTGTGAGCTTTCCTCTCCGAGTCTCCCCCCTCTGCACGATCACTCGGGAGTACCTCGCGGACGGCGCCGTTGGCACGCCGGAACACATCCTGGCAACCAACTATGTTCCCTATGGCACGGTCTACTGGGACCACGAGTACCGGAACTACGATATCACTCAGGGACTCTTCCTGCAGAAGGCAACCCACGACCTTGATTACATCTGCTACCTGATGGATTCGCCGATCGTCCGGGTGGGTGCCATGCATACACGTGGGCGGATCTTCGGTGGCAGCAAGCCGGCCGGGCTTCGCTGCTCCGCGTGTGATGACACCGAAACGTGCCTGGAGAGTCCGGAGAGCCGGAAGCGGAATTCTTCAGGGGGCGTGCAGTCTGACCACTGGTGCCTTTTCGGGGAGGACTGCGGATCCCCTGAGACGGGCATGAACGAGGACTCATCGAGTGCCCTCATTGAGTTCGAGTCAGGCGTCCACGGCGTCTACACCCAAGTCTTTTATGCGCGCCGGGATGCGGGGACGCGCGGGGCGACCATCAGCGGCTACCAAGGTACGTTGCGGTTTGACTGGTACACGAACGAACTGCATCGCGTTCGGCATCACCGACCGTTTTCTGACACGATCAAAGCCGGCGGCGGGGCCAGTCATTTCGGCGGCGACACCGAGCTGGCTCGTGATTTCGTTGCCGTTATCCGTGGGAAAGGCGCTTCCCGGACCCCGATTCGGACAGGACTCGAGAGCGTCTATGCCTGCCTGGCCGCGAGAGCATCCGCGGAGACGGGGGCTTTTGTCGACGTTCGACAGGTGGGGGCCGTTTCTTGACTTAGAAAAACGTGCAGGCTACTCTTAGCGGTTAGAGAGGGCGCGGTCTTGGCTGGGTTCCCGGTGGCGCGTCCCTTGGCGGACAGCGGTCCGCTTCTGAGGACATGATGGACACACTCATTGGTCGAGGGATATGACATGGCTCGAGTACGCGGTTGGCAATGTGTTGGGCTCGTTCTGGTGGCGCTGTTGTCCGGCTGCGTCGGACCGCGGGGGCCACGCTGGATCGTGACTCACGCATGGGAAGGAAGCGGGACGCAGCAGACCCAGAAATTCTGGGTCAACGGGACGCCATGGCGCGTGGTCTACAGACCCAGCGGGAAGGGCGTGTTTCAGATTGGTCTCTACGATGCTGACGGGGCATTTCTGCGCCTGTTGACCGAGCAGCGGGATCCGATGCCCGGCTCCGTGACTGTCCATGAATCCGGGCGGCGATTTCTGGCGGTCACAGGAGTGACCACGCACTGGAAGATCACCGTCGAGCAGCGCCTCTCAACCATTGGCGAATGGCAACTGACCGAGACGGTTCGGCAGACGCATTTCAACCTGGCTAAGCTAGGCACCTGGGTCGGGCGAGATGTAGATCAGGACTACGAGATCGAGGTCCCAACCGGTAGCTGGCAGGCCCACTACACCAGTCTTGGAGCGGGCACCGTTCAGATCACGATCCGGGATCAGGACGGCAATGTTGTGATGGCATCAAGCATGGCCGGCCAAAGTGAAGGGGAGGGGTGGATTCACCAGAATGGCCGGTTCACGATGCACGTTGCCGCCACCGATGCCAAGTGGAAGGTGGACGTGTACAATGAGCAGCCTGAATAGCGCCATCCCTCCGTCTACACGACCTGTTCCCGGCATCCCGGTTGCGCTTACCGTCGCTGGCAGCGACAGCGGCGGCGGGGCCGGCATCCAGGCCGATCTGGCCGCATTCTCCTACTTCGATGTGTTCGGCACAACGGCTATCACGGCTGTGACGGCCCAGAACCCAAAGGCGGTCACAGCCGTTCATCCTGTTCCTCCCACTACCGTCTCTGCCCAAGTCTCCGCCGTCATGTCCGAGTTCTCCGTCGCGGCGATCAAGACGGGCATGCTGTTCAGTGCTGAGATCATCGCAGCAGTTGCCGATGTACTCGGGAGCCGACCGGGGACTCCGCTTGTGGTGGACCCTGTCATGGTCGCAACCAGTGGTGCGAAGCTGTTGCAGGACGTGGCGATCGATGCCCTGAAGGCCAGGATACTCCCGCAAGCTCAACTGGTCACGCCCAATTTGCCTGAAGCCGAGATCCTCTGGGGGCAGGCCATTCCGAGCCTGACATCCGCCATCAAGGCAGCGAGAGCGCTGGCCGGCCAGGTGGCAGGCATGGCTTTGGTGAAGGGGGGGCACGGCGGAAGCGATGTCGCCACCGATGTGCTGAGCGATGGGGACTCGGTGTGGTTGCTTGAAGCGCCCCGCTGCGCCGCCCGGTCGACCCATGGCACGGGGTGTTCTCTGAGTGCGGCCGCTGCGGCGTGCCTGGCCTTGGGGCAGGATCCACTTGAGAGCGTCGTGTCAGCCAAGGCCTACGTTTTGGGGCGCTTGCAGTCGCCGGCCAGGGTTGGGAGTGACCTCTTCGCCATGTTGCCGCCCTCCAGCCTGCCCCGATCACAGATCACCGTCCGTAAGGCGGTGTGACGTGATGTCCTGCTCTTTTCCCGTAACCGCGGACACCTACAGGAGGAGAATCGTGCTGAATCCATTTTTCCGACGAGTCCTTCGCCCAGCTCTCTCCCAAGGTCGCGTGGCGCTGATTCTCTCCCTGACCTTTCTTGCTTGCTCACTGGTCCATGGAGCACCGGGTCAACCAGGACGGGACGGCAGCGGCATTCCCAGCTCCATTGTGGACCAATTGGCACTTCCACCAGGCATGCACGAGGCGTTCGTGCCGGTCACCGTTGGTCCGAACCGCACCGGGAGTTCCGTGGACCCGGTCCGCGACGCCCCGGACATCGTTGGCTGTGCGCTGGCTCACGTCGGGGGTGAGCGCCTGCTCCTTCGAACCGACTTTGCTGCGAAGCCGGTGTTCGTCGGAGCCACGTTCATTATTTACCTTGACATGGACAATGACCGGGAGAGCGGGCGCACGGGTGATCACCATGCCGGGGTCGACATTATGGTGGTTGCATCGGGACAGACCGTGAGCCTCGCGATCCACAACCCGAACTATAGCAGCACGTCAACTGTCAAGGCGGCGTTGACAGACACCACACTGTGGGTTCTGCTTGATGCCCCGTTGGTTGTCAAGGCGGGACTGACTGAGCTTGGGGTCCATCTGTTGTCGCAACGGAAGGGGGGGCAGTCTGACTCCACCAGACATCAAGTACTCACATTGCCCGTCCATCCTGACCGCAAAGTGGCCGGACTGGTCATGAAGACATCGTCGAGCTTCCGTTCCTTGAGTGACTACCGCTACTACAACGACACGGTCAAGCTCGAGCGCCTCTCGGACAAAGGGCTTCGAGCCGAACAGGTCAAGCCTGACACCCCGATTACTCCTGGTCGTCCAGCTCCTCCCGCGCCCTTTGCACAATCGCGCAAAGTCGGCATCCGGGGCACTGTCGCCCGACGACGTGTTCTGGTATCCCTTCTCGAAGAGGGCAGCGTCACCAGAGCAGCTGCCGATGTGCGTTTCGGCTTCCCTTTCCCCAAGGGAGCGATCTACGACGCGACTCACGTTCGTCTGCTGGACGGTGAAGGTCAGGAGGTCCCTTGCCAGTGTACCCCAACGGGATTTTGGGAAGACGACAGTCTGCGATGGGGGCTGATTGAGGCGTCAGCGGCTCTGGCCCTGTCAACCGAGACGTCCTGGGCGGTTGAGTTTGGCCATCAGGTGTCTCGCTCCATTCCGCCTCAGCCGATTGCTGTTCAGGAGACGGAAGAGCGTTTGGTCGTGGATACGGGGGCTCTTGTCGTCACCTTGGATAAACAGCATTTCAATCTCTTTGGGGACGTGAGCGTGCGCCGTCCGGAGGGGGACGCAGCGCCCGGTGCGATCCGCTCCGGGGCTGCCGGCGTGCTCCTGGTGGATGAGACGGGGACGGTGTTCACCATGTCGGCTTCCACACCCGAGTCGCTGTCGTTTGAGCGGCGGGGCCCACTGGTAACCGTCGTGCGCGTTACCGGCGACTACGCATCCGCCGAGGGTGCGCGCTACATGCGTTACGTTGCCCATCTGACCTTCCGCGCCGGTTCGCCGGTCGTCACCCTCGCCCTGACGCATGTGAACAGCTACACCCGCACCGAGTTCACGGATGTCACCTCTCTGAGCATTCCCTTCCAGGCCATAGACCCCACGGGAACGGTCGCGGTACTGACGCCTTCCGAAGGGGCGGAGGCGTTCGCGGAGCAGCCGCTGGCGGAAGGCCGAAGCCTTCGCCAGCTGGATGATCAACAGCTTGTGCTGGCACCGGAAGGATGGGAGCGCGAGCAGCGTGGCCCTGGAGTGGCCATAGTGCGTGGGGATCGGGCTGCCGCTTCGCTGGTTGTGCATGACTTTTGGGAGTGTTGGCCAAAAGGGGTGAGGAAGACACGCAGTGGCCTGGCCCTGGAGCTTCTGCCGGAGCAATCCGGCTCCGACTATGGCAAGGCGTTCCCTCATCATCTGCAGTACCCGTTTGTTGAAGGCAAGTACCGTTTCAAATGGGGCATGTCATTTACGCAACGGATCACGCTCGATTTCAGTGGAAGGATGTCCCCCGGGGAACTCCACGCCAATGCGGCAACCCCGGTCATTCCCGTTCTGCCTGCGCAGTGGTACTCTGACACGGGAGTCGTGGAGCCTCTTCCTGTTCCCCAAGGGAACCAGTTCAAGCTCTGGGACGAGTACGTGGCCAAGAGCTTCCGCGGCTTCCTTGAGCGCCAGGAACGCTACCGTGAGTTCGGCTACCTCAACTACGGTGACTGGTACGGTGAACGAGGCCGGAACTGGGGTAACAATGAATACGATCTGGCCCATGGACTCTTCATGCAGTTTCTGCGCACAGGCAGGCGGGACTATTTCCGCTGGGCTCTGACTGCTGCGCGTCATCAGGCGGACGTCGACTGCGTCCACGCCTATCCCGATCCGGCCTATGTCGGGGCCAACCACCAGCACTCCATCGGTCACACGGGGATGTGGACTCAGACGGTTCAGCGAGCGACCTGGAGTCACCGTTACGATTCCCATACGGATGCCCGGAACGGTCACACATGGGCCGAGGGTATGGTGGATGCCTGGTTCCTGACCGGCGATGTGCGGGTCATGGATGCGGCCATCGGGCTTGGCGAGCACATCACTTGGGCGATGGCCCCGAGGTTCTCACGTCTCGGGACGCATGAACGGAGCGCGGGTTGGTCTCTGGTGGCGATCATGGCACTCTACCGAGCCACGCTCGACCCGCTCTATCTGGAAGCAGCCCAGCGCATAGCTTCGGTGGCCCTGCGGGAGCAGAAACTCGACGAAGGAGGGGCGTGGCCACACACACTTCCGCGTGATCATGCGGGAGGACACCATGGAGCTCGTGGCAACAATCTGTTCCTTATCGGTGTTCTCCTCGGCGGGTTGGCTGAGTACCACGCAGTCACCCAGGACCCGGAGGTCGAGAAGGCAATCCTCTCCGGAGCACGCTGGATGCTGAAATCCTGGGATGAGGCAGCAGCGGGGTGGCCCTACTCCGCAGCGACCGACGGAACCCCGTTTTATGCCGCCAAGACGGGACTCAACACGTTGGTCGCACCGGCGATTGCCTATGCCGGTTGGGTGGCGCAGGATGCTCAGATGATGGACGTGGTGGCGACTGGCCTGGAAGCGGCGGCCCTGGGGGGGCGGGCAACCATGGGGAAGTCCCTGGCCCAGAAGCTCGTGTTCAGCAGTCGGGCGCTGGGGAGACTGCAGATGTGGTGTGCCAAAAGCCGGGATGACAACGGGGCATCTCTCCTCGATGGCAGCAGTCGCGTACGCTATTTCCTTCGTACCCCGGAAGCCGCACAGTTCCGCATCCGGTCACCGGTTGAGAAAGTGTTTCATGTCAAGCTCAATAACACGCACGCTGTGCTCAAGGCAACGCGGACTCCGCACGGCGCTCGTCCCAAGGAGTGGCCTACCGGGGCGCTGACGGTTACCGATGCATCCGGCCGGATTGTTGCCTCTGACGAGTACAGCACAGATGGGAAACACGCCTTTGAGTGCGAACTCCGCGCGCCGGCTCCGGGGGCCGTTTTCGCGGTGAGGATCAAGGACGATCTGCGTTCAGTGTGGGGAGTCTCCGGCGAGGGGCTTGCCGTGCTGGCCGATGTGAACAACGGCTTCAGCATCGGCGGGGTTGGTCGGTCCCGGTTCAGTTTCCGCGTGCCGGATGGGACGAGAGCGTTCAGGATTAAGTTGGTGGGTGTCCACAACGGTCACTACGGGGCGGTCGTTGTCACTCCCGATGGGAAGATTGCCCGTCACCATGAAGGGACGAATCCGGGGCGTGCCCAGCTGAGCTGGGCCCCCAAAGACGAAGGTAAAGCGCTGCCGTCGAGACCGGAACGGGCAGAACTGGACGTCGCTGTTGATCCCTCCCAGGCAGGGAAGACGTGGGGGCTGGTGCTCTGGGCTGCCGGCGACATCTCCGTTCAGCTTGAGGGCGTGCCTCCTTACCTGGCCCGGACTCCGGGAGAGTGGTTTGAGCCGGGCGAACGGTGATTCAGAGGGGCAATTCCCCGGTTGTGAACCAATCGCGCCGTGGCAGCCCCTCCCACCTTGGAGGCACCCCACGTTGAGGAAGCCCAACCCAATGTGGGAGCGGGTGCCATCCCGCGATTGTCTTGTGCCCAAATCGGGGTAGTTATTCACGAGCGAGAGTCCACCGCAGGAAGGCCAGTATGCGTCAGCGAATAGATGTTCCTGTTCCCATGCGGGATGGTGTGTGTCTGTCCACGGATATTCGATTCCCCGAGACGCCTGATCCGTGCCCCGTAATCCTGATTCGGACTCCTTACAACAACGCCGCATTCTCCGGAGAGGAAGCCGCATATGTGGCCGCCGGCTACGTGGTTGCGAAGCAGGACTGCCGTGGGCGGTTTGACTCGGACGGCTCGTTCAACCCGTTGGTTGAACCGGAGGATGGGCACGACACGATTGCCTGGATACATGCCCAGCCCTGGTGCAATGGCCGCATCGGCATGACCGGAAACTCCTACTGCGCCATCACTCAGCTATCTGCCGCGTGGACACGCCCCCCCGGGCTGGATGCCATCTCTCCGGGGGTCATGGGAAATGACTTTTTCAAAGGACTCGTCTACCACAACGGTGTGTTCAACCTGTCCCTGGCGATCGGTTGGGGTACCGGTGTCGCCGGCCGAACCGGGCAGGGCAACGAGACGACCGACTGGGAACGCGTCTTCAACCATCTCCCGCTGATCACCATGGATGAAGCCGCCGGGTACCGACTGGATTACTTCCGGGAGTGGCTCGAGCATCCGACTTACGACGAGTATTGGGCTGCATCAAGCGTTGAGCGGCACTTCTCTGATATGGATGTACCGGCCTTCCACATCGGGGGGTGGTACGACATGTACGCAGCAGGGACGCTACGCAATTTCTGCGGACTCCGCAGCAGCGGCGGGGGAAGGGCTCGAGGGAACCAGAAGGTGATGATCGGGCCCTGGGTTCACGGGATCAACACCCGCGTGGCAGGTCAGATAGACTTCGGTGAAGAGGCGACCGTGCCCCTTGAGATGCTGCGCTGGCGCTGGCTTGATCGATGGCTCAAAGATGACGCGAACGGCATTGATGATGAGGCCCCGGTACGACTCTTCGTGATGGGGGTGAATCGGTGGCAAAACGAGCAGACGTGGCCTCTTGAACGGGGTCGGGAGCGCGCCTGGCATTTGGCCAGCCGTGGAGCCGCGAACAGCCTCCATGGAGACGGATTACTCACGACGGAGAGTGTTCAGCACACCGATACGGACACCTACTTGTATAACCCGGCCGAGCCGGTGCCGACGCTCGGAGGAGGGTGCCTGCGCGCGCCTGCCGGTCCCACGGATCATCAGCCCATCGAGCGGCGCGATGACGTCCTCGTCTTCACCAGCGACTGGCTGCAGGAGCCGTTGGAGGTGATCGGGAATGTCCGGTCCGTCCTCTACGTCGCTTCTGATGCGGTTGACACGGACGTCGTGGCCCGCCTCTGCGATGTCTTCCCGGATGGCCGGTCCATTATTCTCTGCGATGGCATCGTACGGGCGCGTTTCCGGGAGGGACTGGATCGGGAGGTCATGATGGCTCCGGGTAAGGTCTACGAGCTCACCGTCGACATGGGGGTGACGGCGAATGTCTTTCTGCCTGGACATCGACTGCGACTTGAGGTCACGTCATCCTGCTTCCCGCGGTTTGCCCGGAACCTGAACACAGGGGAACCCGCCGCCACGGGAACGCGAATGCAGACGGCGCGGCAGACGATCCATCACTCCGCCGCCCATCCCTCGAGACTCATCTTGCCCGTGGTGCCGGCGGCGCCATCGGGCAGGTGATCCTCGCTTCCTCTTGTACGCCGCACGGCCCTTTGGGCCGCAAGACGGTCGCTGTGGAGAGCCGTCGTCCTCGACGGTGTCTTTGTTCTCACGGCGGAGACCGCCGCTCTCCAGGGCGTGTCGTTCCCGACCGCCGTGCCTCAGATCCCCGGCCTGCAAGACGGTCGCTGTGGAGAGCCGTCGTCCTCGACGGTGTCTTTGTTCTCACGGCGGAGACCGCCGCTCTCCAGGGCGTGTCGTCCCTTCTGTTCAGCAGGGCAAGCCCCGACCGCCGGGTTTCCGCGCAGGCACTAACGTCGACTCACCATCTGCGGAAGAGCTTCGCGCCGGATGTGTGAGTGATCCGGATCACTCGGGAGCCAAAGGCAGGGAGTTCGAGGGGCACGTGGAGTTGACCATTCTCCTCATGGAAGGGAAGCGAACCGCCGTTCAGTGCGTCAGCGACCGTGAGGCCCTCCGCGGGCAAGTCTACCACAATGGCACCCCGACTCGCACCGAAGAAGCTCACTGCGAAGAGAAACAGCTCGCGGTCGTTTCGGACTCGGGCGGACACGTCCGGCAGAGGGGCGGTTGATTTCAGCCCTTTCCCTCCATGGTCCAGGTTCATCTTCTCGGCGACGTGCACGCCGTCAGCGGCAAAACGAACACGGGGCTCAATCTCCGCCGAAGCAATGAGTTGTTTCCAGAGGGCCAGTGCAGCTGCCTCCGGCGCGCGGGTTCGGTTCATCGGGCCGAGGGCAGTCAGCAACCAGACCACCCGCCCACGGCCAACCCTGCGCGTCACGACGGCCGGGCGTCCGTGGGCATCTCGGTGAAGGACTTGCACGTCGTCCTCCAGTTGGACCTTCTGCGTTGCGCCGCGCGACTGCAGAGCCGTTCTACTGTCCAGGACAATCGTGTTCTCGGCCCGATCGAACGCGTCAACGGTCACCCCCAGGCTATCCGCCATTCCGTAGCCGGGACAGATTGGGTGAGCCTGGTACCCTTCGTCAAACTGCGCGAACGCGCCGTCGAGCAGGACTGTGCCCCCCTGCCTGGCGAAGCGCAGAACGCGGTTCGCCGTGGCCTTTCGCACGACATGAGACCACGGGACGACCAGAACGACTTCGCGATCCAAATGGTCGAAGGAGTGATCATTGATGAATTCCACGGCATAGCCGTTGCGCTGCGTGAGCCAGTAGCTGCCGTTGTGCCCTTGGACCCCCAGCGCATTCCAGGTTGCTCCCCCGCTCTCCAGGATGTTCGCTACAGACATGTCATCACTGACGAGGACGGCAACACGCGGTTCAAGGCGCCGCAGTGAAGCGGTGTCGTAGGTGTTGTGGAAGCGCTGCAGTTCTCCGCTGAACTGCTTGAAGGAGGGGTAGCACGGGTAGGGGTTGCCTTCCTTGTCGAACATACCGAAGATCAGCGGGAGTCCGGCGCGTTTTCCCTCGTAGTAGTAGCTGTAAGTGAAGTATGTCAGCAGGTTGTAGCCGCGACCGATCAGCCACCACCCCTGGGCTTTGGCCAAGCCCGGCGGGGACAGGTCTTGCACATAGAGCTCATGGAGCATCACGGGCTTCCCATGGTTGTGGAAAAGCGAGACGTTCATGTCGAAGTTGAGGAAGAGTTCGGCCGCGTAACCCAGAGTGGTTTTCATCTCGCCCGGGAGGTAGAGGTCGATTCCTCCGGTGTCGGCGATTGCTCCGAGGGGGAATAGCATGTGCGTCTTGAAGTTCGCCCAACAGGGCTGTTCGCCGATGGGGACAGTCCCCTGGTTGGTCGCGCGGAAGGCGGTGGCGAACTCACGGTACCAGCGCACCAGCAGTTCATCGTGCCACCGGCGCCAGTCCATGGCTCGTGGCCGGTCAAGTTCAAAGAGCTTCTGCCAGCGTTTCGTGTTGTTCTTGGGAAGCTCCAGTGCGACCTGCATCATCTTCAGGCGTTCAGCTGCCATGTCGACGTCTTCCGGGCTTCCGAGCTGGCTGATGGCATCCCAGGCCTTGTAGGTGCCTCCCCAGGCCTGATTGAGTGCGTCGAGCTTCCGGTAGCGATTCACGAGCCAGCGCTGAAAGCTGCCTGTGCAATCTGCGCAGTAACACGGAGGGTATCCCAGCCCTTCACCCGCCATGCTTTGGTTGATGACCCCCAGGTTGTCCCGCAACCCTCTGCCCAATTCCGTGGCTCCCTCTTTCATCTTCTCGAGCTTCGCGGGGTCCGCACAGACCGCCCGGTACGAGAAGGCAGGAGTACGCCACACCTTCATCCCGTGAGCCATCGCGGCCATCTGGTTGTGCCGGAAAGACGCCCCATCTCTCTTCCCCCCAAGCCGGACCACGGACACACCATCACCGGCCATTCGGCGCAGGACCGCCGCATTGTCCGGAGCGTCCGTGTATGCGGCCCCGACTGCACAGATCGTCTTGGCATCGGCATTGGCCGTCCCAAAGACCGGAAGTCGTTGGATCACCGTTCCTTCCGGGCCGTTGAGTATGCGAACAACGAGCTCATGCTTCCCTCGCCTGAGCCCTTCTTTGATTGAGACGGTTCGTTGCTGGACACCGGGCCTCAAGCGAACCGGGACATCTACCTCGACAAGCGAGTCGTTCCCTTGAGTGACAGTGATGGCCAGTGTGCCGGTGAACGTGCGTCCCAGGTCGTTCCAGATGCTCAGAGGGATCTGCAGCGGAACTGCTGCAGGGAAAACGGCCGGTTCCGTGCGCGGGATGCTGACCTGGATGCCGCGTCGGTCGAGGAGGCCATGCCGCGGTGTGACCCGCTTGCGTCCGGGCCAGTCCCGACGCTTGGGCGTCAACGGGATTTCCTGCGCGGAGAACCCGGTACCGACCATCACCCGAGTTCGTCCCGGTCCGTAGTACTCCGGCGGCAGGCTGGTCAGAGCAGCGATGGCTTTGTTCGGGAGGACCAGGTGCGGACCGGACACATTTTCCGTGGATGCGACGCCCCCAACCCAGATTGGGGTGTTGAACTGTGCCGGTGTGTAGCCGTACCAGGGCGGGGGAATGACTGTGCCCGGGAGCCAGCGATCGACGCTAACGGCCACAGCGTTGTCCGACACGTTAACAACCGTGATGACACCATCGGACAGCGACACCGCAACAGCGGCTGGGGTGGGATCGATGGCCGCAAGAGCAGCCACTTCCTCCTCGGTGAGTGCGCGGTTGAAGAGCCGGAGTTCGTCCAGATCACCTTCGAACTGGAAACGTCCCCCCACGGTATGGCAACCAACTCGGCCAGCCCACCTTGCCTGAAGCGGGATTGGCTTGAAAGCGCCTTTGCGTTCCGCCACCCGTTTGCCGTTCACGTACAGGGCGGCTCCGTGCATGCAGTCCCACGCCAGGGCCAAATGTGTCCACTCGCCGGTGAGCAGGGGATTGTCGACGGTCATGCGCCGTGACAGTGCAGGCCAGGTCACGAGCTTGCCCCCGTGGGTGAACATCACGGTCTGGTGGCCGTCGACCTTCGTGTTCCGGGCAGATGCCATGAAATCGAAGAGAATCTGTTCCTGCGGCCGGGGGGAGGTGTCAGCACGAGCCCACAGGGCGACCGTTCCTCTTGCGGATGTCTCGCCGAAGAAGGCGGCCGGATTGGGCAGATAGAGGCCGTTCCCAGGAGTCCCGGCCAGGTGTATTCCGCCGCCGAAACGGCCGGCGTCGAGGCTGAGCCACTCGACGTGATGGGGGAGAGCCGGCCAGGGCGTTGGTCCGGTGCTTCGACCAAGGGCTCCGGCTGACTCAAAGCGGAACCAGACACTGTCGCCACCGCGCTCAGGTGGCTCTGCGCCGGCCGCCTGGAGTGCGACGCATGGCAGACAGCTGACCACGAGGAGGAGAATGGGGCGTGTAGGAAAGCTGTGCATCACGTCTTCTTCTCCATTCGGCAGACGAGGGCCAGGACACCGAGCTGGCCCAGTCCCATCACGAGGAAGGGAACGCGCAGCCCAAAGGTCCCGCCCAGGAAGCCACCCAGGAGTGGACCAATGGCGAGGCCGGACATGCTGAAACTCGTTGCGGCTCCGTACGCTTTGCCGATGTTGTGGTCGGCAATTTCGCCTCGGATCATGGCATTGGTGGCGGGGATCATCCCGGCAATGGCCAGGCCGAAGGCCGTCCGGATGACAAAAAGCCCCGCGATGCTGTTGACCGGAAGGTGGGCGAAGGAAGCGACGGCTCCGCAGATGCAGCAGGCGATCAGCACCTTCTTGTGGCCCCATGAGTCCCCAAAATGTCCGAGAACGGCTGCGGAGATCGCACCGGCAAGGGCCGCCACCGCGACAATGGAGCCGACCAAGCTGTTGATCGCTTCTCCCGATTTGTGGATTTCCTTGACGATCAGCGGGAAGGAGGGGCTTGCCAGAGCATTGCTGAGTCGGATGGCCAGCATAATGAATACGGCCAACAGAAACGTTCGGTTCTTGAGGACATCACTGAACGTGCCGTGTGTTTCCTTCCGTTCCGGGTCGGGTGGGGTGAATTCCTCCTTCGTCCCGAACTGAACGAGCAGCCCACCGAGGAAGATCACCACTGCGCCGATTCGGAAGGCTACCCGGTAGCCGAAATGATCGGCCACGATCCCGCCGAAGAATGGTCCGAGGCAGACCCCGATGAACACGGCGGCCTGCATCATGCCCAGAGCGAAACCGCTACGGTGTGCGGGGGCGACGCCGGCTACCAAGGCGACGCTCGCGGCAACCGTCCCGGTGAGGGCCCCCTGCAGCAGCCGACAGACGATCAATTGAGGAACAGATTGGACCAGCGACATCAGGAACATGATCACGGTGCCGCAGAACATGGCGCGAAGCACCATGCTCTTGCGCCCATATCTGTCGGCGAGCATACCCCAGATCGGTGCGAAGATAGCAAGGGTGAACCCCGCTGCCGACATCACGACTCCGGCCCACCAGGCTTGCTCAGCTTTCGAGTCGACCCCGAGCTCGGCAATGAAGAAGGGAAGGAAGGGGAAACAGAAGGCGAAGCCAACGATGGAGAGAATCTGGGCGATGAAGGCCGAGTAGAATGTCCGCTTCCACGGAGCCATGCTGCCTCACACGACGAGGGGGGGAACGTCCGATCGGGTATGGCAGGTCAATGTCGCCGCTGCGAGCGGGGCGTCAAGTGCACAGAGGCGCTTTATCCGTTCTTCTGGAGGGGAAGGAGGCTGTATAGTGTTCGGTCGTCTACCTCTCTATCGGGAGCAAGTGGGTGCTCAAACACATCAAAGCCATCGGTGCCCGGATCAAGGATGAGGTCGGCGTCTGCCGTCGCCTACTGGCTCATCCTGAAACGCCGCGTGCATCGAAGTGGCTTCTCACGATCGCGATTGCTTACGCGGTGTCCCCCATCGATCTGATTCCGGACTGCATTCCGGTCTTGGGGTACCTCGACGATGCCATCCTGGTGCCGTTGCTGGTGCTTTTGGCCTTTCGGGCCGTGCCGAAGCACGTGCTCGCCGAGTGCCGGGAAACGGCGGGAGGTCGGGAGGACGACAAGGCTTAGTGGGGAGTGGCGCAAAGGTGAGCAGGAAGAACGGCACTCCGCTGCTCTACGTGCCTTACTACGAACGCCGCTATGCTGGTGGCATAATCTGTTCGTAGTTAGCGACGTAGGCCTTGCTGGAGTCGCGTTCGTCCGGTGGAAACACCGGACTTCTCAGCGCTATTCAGGCTTAGCGGGAGAGGGGCATGAGTTGGGCGGCGTTGGTGTGCGCGATGGCCTTGACTTGGGCACTGGTGAGTCCATGGCCGGTGAGGAACGCCGCGAGTGAGTCAATGCAGGGGGCGTATGGCGTTGGTGCGTCGCTGGTAAAGACATCGAAGACGACGCCATAGGGAGCGTAGGGAGGGCCGCCACGGGTGGTCCAGTCCGTTCCGCAGATCAGGCGTTCGAGGGGGATGCGGTTCAGGGCATCTTCAAGTCCCGGTGAGTTGAAGTCGCGGATTTCGGCCCAGAAGTTCCGTGGCCATGTACCGTAGCGTTCCTCGATCACATCCAGGTAGGCGCTCACCGGCGTTGGGTCTGTGATCTGCGTTCCGACGAAATGCGCGAGTATGTAGTTGGCTTCCGGGACTCGTTCGGCCAGGGCCAGGAGATCATGGAGTTCGCCCATACCTGATGTGTGTCCCTGTTGCGCCGCGTTTGACGTACTGATGTGGACCTGGACCGGGACGCCGTAGACGCTCGCTTGGCGCGCCAGGCGTTCGCCGGCGTCGTTGGCCAGATCGAACCCCATCATGTAGCCCAGCATTTCTCCCAGCATGACGAATCCCCACTGTTCGAAGCAGCGTTCCATGGCCCGCAGTGAGGAGTCGAGATGGTTTGGGTTCACCGGGCAACTGCCATAGAGTTTCTTGGGCATACGTTCAACAACATCGTGGATGAACGCTGCGGCCCGTTCCACCCCATCGACCTCATCCCTGACGATCCGGTTCCAGTGGGCGTCCGGGCTGATCACGAGTCGCAGGTCGGCCGCTTCGGCGTCCAGCACGTCTGTGAGTCCGGCCATGAGCTCGTCGATCGCGTTGCCTCTGTCTCGTGGTTCAGAGACGTGGACATGCGTGTCGAGCCAGACTGTGTCCATCATTGCTGTCCTTCCCGGGCTCGCCGCCGCCAGTCCAAGAACTCATCGCTGAACCAATCTTCGGGGGTGTTTCGGAGCATGGGCAGGGCGTGGTTGACGAGGATCTGTGTCCGGATGCCACGGACTCTTGCTGACCCGATCCGGCCATAGCTGACAAAGCCCTCTTCCGCGAGCCGTTCCTCAAGCTGTTCACTGTTGAAGAAAGCCCAGATTCCCGGTATGCCCGTGCTGGAGAGTTCACTCGTCAGGAGGGCGCGGCGTTCCGGGGAAAGATCGGCGAGGATCTCTTCCACGATTCTGGCCTCGAGGTAGTGCTTCATCGTCAGCACACGGAATGTGACCCCGATGAAGCAGTAGAGTGCGTTCCATGCGTAGAGCAGGCCCCATGGACTGCCCTCGGCGAACGCTCGTGGGCCCCACGGGGTGTGACGCTGCCCGGACCCGCCGTGGTCGGCGACGAGCTCCTGTGCTCGTGGCCCAATGGCCGACACCGCGTGGGAGAAGTGATCACTACGGACGCTGTCCGGATGGGCCCTGAACGCTTCGGCCAGAGCCCCGATGTAGGCGGGAGAATGGTCGATATCCCAGTCCTCTGGATCGAGTGGGGGTTCTGCTCCGTGGTACCAAAGCGTCGGCATGGCGACTGTTCCGCCAGGGGCGACTGCTTCCCTGGCGCCTTCGGTAACCGTGTCGGCGCCGTCCACGACTGTTCCCATGCTGCTGAGCGAGCCGTGGTAGATCAGCATATCTCCCGGCATGGCGCCTGCGGCTTTGAGTCCGGCACAGACGTCGGTCGCGGTGACTCGAATCGAGGGATCGCCCTTCTCAGGCTGCATCAGTCGTCTCCTGGTGGCACCGAGTGGGAAGCCCCGGTTGCTGATCCTGGTCTGAGGTCTACTATACACATACGAACGCGAGCTGACAGAACAAGGGAACGCCACTGCATGCACAGCACGACTCGAACACTTCTTGCCTCTTGTCTCCTCCTGGGCGTGGCCACATGGGCGGAGGAAGCCGTGGGACCGACGAGAAAACGTGCTGGCGTTGCCTTTCGTGGTGATGACAACCACAGCCCTGGCAGGTGGTTGCGGCTGGTCGAGATCTTTGAGCGCTACGACGCGCCGGTCTGTGCGTCCCTGAATCTTCTCAGGGCCGTGAATGACGGCTCCTACATGGCTTTCGTCAGCGACCTGCAGGAGCGTGGGCACGAGGTCATGGATCATTCGCCGACGCACCGCGTGTTCTCCATGCAGCTGCCTACTGAGAGGGAAGCTGCTGTCTATGCCGGGGAACCGGGCGTCCATCACGTGGCTGGGAAGAACGTCTACTTCCGTTACGCGGGCCCCGGCTCGATGGACGGTTTCCGGACGGGTGTGGCCGATCTCGGCGGAAACTCATTCGCATCCACCGACAAAGAGGTGCTGGCAAAGTGGGCATGGAACCCGTTGGTCATGGTGGAGGGCAGCGGGGATGTCTTCATGTTCACCGGCAACCAGAAGGAACCGACACCGACCAGCCTGAAAACCCTCTGGGGAGAAGACACGGTTGACCTCCCGCCCGGACAGGGGGCTCGGTTCTACCGGCTGGCAAAGGAAGACGTTCAGGTTTCGCCGGACGCCTTGCGGCACCAGGCTCGTTTGATCCAGGCCATCTGTGATAAACACGGCATCCGGCGGCCGGTTACCTGGGTGCAGCCGGGAGGGAGTGAGCCGGTTCTGCATCGTTCGGCCATCAAAGCGGTTTTCGGCAACGAGTTCGGTTACACGGCCGGGGCGACATACCCGAAGGCGTCACGCAAGTGCTTCAATGAGTATGATCCCGACGACGACAAGCGGTTCGGGATGCAGTGGGGCAATTTCCAGGAGGACGGCTTCGATTTGGAGCGCTGCAAGGCGTCAATCGCTGACGGTATCGCCCGGCACCATGTCATGTTCGGGCACAGCCATCTCGGAGGCGGTAGCGTCAAAAGTTCTATGAAAACAATGAAGAGAGACTGAGCCGGTATGGAGAATGGTGTGGTTTACCATGACGCTTGCTACCGGGCAAGTTCAGATCCGGCATAAAGCCGCTCGTTCCTCGCTATTTATTCCGTT
>JABHEG010000177.1 GCA_018676675.1 Lentisphaerota bacterium | reverse complement strand
GCCCCGCAGGGGCCCACACTCCCAATCCCTCTTTCCGGTATCCGTGGAATCAGTGTAATCCGTGGTCAGTTCCTTGGGTTGTTCTCAGGGGTAACGTGGGTGTGTCATTGGCACTCGCGTTTGCCCCGTGAACGCATACATCTTCCGGAACTTCCAGAAGATCAAGTTCAAGGTTGCGCTGGTGCGCATCGATGAGACGAACACTGAGGTCGCTGTCCGAGTTGGGCTCCGTGGCAACCGGGAAATTTCAAGGCAGTTCCTGGCTGAGATCGAGACCATCCTTCAGTAGCGCGTGCCCGACGCAAGGCGCCCGGACGCCCGGCAGTGCGATGTGCTTTTTCCACCGCGGAGTCCCCTATCCGCGTGTCCTGGGGACCTTGAATGACTGCTTCCTCCCTTCTGCCCGCGTTCGCTGTGTTCTCTTTGCTCACTTCCTCTCTTAGCCGGGCTCAGGATCCTCCCGCGCCTCTCTCGCTGGAGCGCTTGCGGGAGCTTCGGCATGAAGCAGCCCACCGGCGGCGCGGCATCATCGCCAACAACGATGGCTGCGACTGTCTGTACTTCCCCAAAGACCAAGTGCTGACCGGGGCTGCTTTCCTGGACCGGCGGACAACCGCTTTGGCCGGCACGCAGGTCGCCGCACTTGCCTATTGCTCCATCAGCTCCGGCTTCAGCCACTTTACCCACAACACCCAGGTTGGGACTGTCCTGACCCGTTCGGGGGCGGATTACGGCATTCTGCCCAACACCCGCAATGTGGCTCAGGAACTCATCGACCAGGGCGCGGACTGCCTGCAGCTCGTGACCGACTACGGGCACCGGAACGGCATGGAGGTGTTCTGGTCCATGCGCATGAACGACACCCATGATGTGGCCCATCGCCCTAGCAAGCCTTACCTACTCTACCCTCCACTCAAAGTTGAGCATCCGGAATGGCTCGTAGGCGACCCTGTCAAGCGGACGCGAAATGGTCGGTGGAGCTCGGTCAACTATGCGGTTCGCGAGGTGCGTGATTTGGCGCACAGCTACATCGAGGAGGTATGCCGGAACTACGATGTCGACGGTGTCGAGCTCGACTTCTTCCGACACATGTGCTACTTCCCCAGCACTGCCCGGGGCGGCCAGGCCAGCGACGTGGAACGGGCCCAGATGACTGAGCTCATGCGGCGTATCCGACGGACGACCGAAACAGTGGGGTGCACCCGGGGCCGCCCGATTATGATCGCGATTCGGGTGGCTGACTCGGTCGGTTACAATCGGGATCTCGGTCTGGATGTGGAGACTTGGCTGGCCGAGGGGCTGGTGGACCTGCTCATCACCACCTGCTACTTCCGCCTTAACCCCTGGTCTTACAGCGTGGAGCTCGGGCACCGCTACGACGTGCCCGTATACCCGTGCCTGAGCGACTCGCGTGTGCGCGGTGGGACCCGGTTTCACCGGGGGTCAACCAAGAGCTACCGCGGGCGCGCCATGAATGTGTGGGCGTCCGGGGCGGATGGAATCCACCTGTTCAACTACTTCGATCCGAAAAGACCCTTGTGGAAGGAGATTGGTGATCCCAAAACACTCTCCCGAGAGGACAAGCTCTATTTCGTGACGGTTCGCGATGGCAGACCCAGTCAGTTCCTGGCCAATGGCGCGGAGCACCGGAATACCGGGCCCGCCCTTGTCCCTGGGAAGCCGGTCGTTATGAGCCCCAAGCACGCAATTGAGCTGGACATTGAGGTCGGGGACGACCTGGCTGCGCTACGGGAGGAGCCCCTCCCACCCACTGCCGTGTGCCACGTTGAGGTCCCCCGCATTCAGTCGCCTGAACGGCTGGCTGTGTGGGTCAACGGGCGGCTTCTGGAGGGGGCGACTGTCGAGGATACCTGGTTGGACTGGCCGGTCCCTCTCGCCTGCCTTGAACGAGGGGCCAACCGTGTCCGCATTGAGTTGCGGAAGGACCCATCGCCGGAGCCTGCACCGTGGTCCCTGGTGTACACGGGGTCAACCATGCCTGCCAAGCCATGGAAGCCTGATCCGGGTTCGGTGCGGACCAGTGCCACCCTCGAGGGGGGAGCACTGACCATCGCCGATCGCGGTGATATCTCCGGGGACTACCTCTACTACCGGTTTCCCTGGGGAGCTGATTTCAGTGACGTCGTGGTTGTGGAGACACAGGTGAGGGTCATCTCCGGGTCCAGCTATCTGATTCTGGCCGACAGCACCTCCGGAGAACGGATCGGGTTCCATCCCGACCATATCGATCTGTTCCACGACCGGAAGATCCGCTATGACATGGACACAACCGATGACATCCACACATACCGTATCGTCGTTGATGGTGGAGACCTCACCATCTCAGTGGATGGGCACCCGTGTCTGGCCGCTCCGCAGGCCTTCCCCGCAAAGCGAAACTACTCCCGCAACGAGATTTGCTTCGGGGCAACGAACAGCGGCGGTCTGGGCGAGGCCGAATGGCATGCCGTACAGGCGCGCGTGGACACGGTCAGCTGCCGCGATCTCGTACTGAGTTTGACCTTCCCCAAACCGTGAGTGGAGGGCGCGTGACTTCTGTCCGGACAGAGCCGTGGCTACCGAAAGCGGTGTCCCCGGGCAGTGCCAGGCAAGACCGCTCCCGTAAGTCGCGGCTCTGACAGGCACCTCAGAGGGGGTGACGTGCGGCATTTTACTGGAGGGCCGATGTCCCCAGCGGCCGTTGTGAATCGCGGGCGCTGAGCCGTTTCGTCACACACGAGCGGAGGCCTCTGCCGAAGGTCCGCCAGCCATATCGGAGAGTGCAATTGCCCCCAAATGTCTGGAGCGCCGGTTCTCCGTAACCGGCCTGGCCGCATACGGAGATGCGGCACCCCCAACGCGGCGTTTAGGCCAGCAGATTCGTGCTCAGAAACGGTGTAGTCACCCACGAGATTCCGGGTAGTGACTCAGCGCAGCGCAGCGGCGAGGTCGCTCACAAACTCAGAGCACTCTTTGATGCCGGATTCGGTGCTTGCGGCCTTCGCCAGGCGTTGGACCAATGCGCTGCCAACCACCACCCCGTCCGCATGTTCGGCGACCTGAGCGGCCATCGCAGGGCTCGATATCCCGAATCCCGCCACCACCGGAGTCGTGCTCATCGCTTTCAGGTTTCGCAGGCTGTCGGTCAAGTCGTCGGGGAGTTGGTCGCGGGCTCCGGTCACGCCCGTGACGGTGATGTAGTAGACGAACCCGGTGGCATCAGTCAGGAGCTTCTGCATCCGGTCTGCCGGGGTTGTCGGCGCGAGCAGCGTGATCCAGTGGAGCCCGTGGCTCTCGATGATCGGTCGCACTTCACCGGACTCCTCGGCGGGGACATCGACGACCAGCCATCCGTCCACACCGGCGGCGGCCGAATCACGTGCCAGCTTCTCGACGCCGTATTGCAGGATCACGTTGTAGTAGCTGAACAGCACCATGGGGCGGTCCGTCTTCTGACGGACCTGCCTGATCATGTTGAGGATGCCGCTCATGGTCGTCCCCGCAGCCAGGGAGCGTTGGCTGGCCTCCTGGATCGCCGGACCATCTGCCATCGGGTCTGAGAACGGAACGCCAATCTCGATGACGTCGGCGCCGGATTCTGCGATGGCCGGGACAAGCTCGGCGGTCACATCCAGATGCGGATCACCCGCACTGACGAACATCACCAACGCTTTTCTGCCCTCGGCCCGGCAGGCCGCGAATGTCTCATCAATTCTATTCATTGCCGGATGTCTCCTGCATGTATTCCTCAACACTTGCCATATCCTTGTCGCCCCGTCCCGAGAGGTTGACGACAATGATCTCGTCCCGGCTCCGGCGTGGAGCACGTCGGACTGCCTCAGCGACGGCGTGGGCTGACTCGAGAGCCGGGATGATTCCCTCAAGACGGCACAACAGGTGGAACGCGGCTACTGCATCGTTGTCCGTGACTGCGCAGTACTCGACTCTGCCGGTGTCATTGAACCAGGCATGCTCGGGGCCCACGCCCGGGTAATCCAGCCCGGCTGAGATGGAGTGGGTCACCTGGATCTGGCCGTCCGCATCCTGGAGAAGGTAGGTCTTATTCCCGTGGAGGACGCCGATGCTCCCTCCGCAGATGCTGGCGGCATGTCGTCCGGTCTCGACGCCATCTCCCGCAGCCTCGACGCCCGTCAGTGCAACGCCTTTGTCGTCCACGAACCCAGCGAAAATACCCATCGCATTGCTTCCGCCGCCGATACAGGCGATGACTTCGTCAGGGAGCTTCCCCGGCCCGGCCAGAGACTGCTCGCGGGCCTCGATGCCGATAATCTCCTGGAAGGCTCGGACCATTTTTGGATAGGGGTGCGGTCCGGCCACCGTGCCAATGACGTAGAACGTGTCCCGCACCGTTGCCACCCAGTTCCGTAACGCCTCATTCATCGCGTCCTTCAGGGTTGCGGAGCCGCTCGAGACGGGGACGACCCGCGCGCCGAGCGCTTTCATGCGTCCCACATTGGGGGCTTGCCGGTGGATGTCCTCATCGCCCATGAAGACATCGCATTCCATCCCGAACAGAGCGGCCACCGTGGCAGTCGCCACTCCATGCATTCCGGCGCCGGTCTCTGCGATCAGTCTCGGCTTGCTCATGCGCTTTGCCAGCAGCGCCTGCCCGAGGGTGTTGTTGACCTTGTGAGCGCCCGTATGATTGAGGTCCTCGCGCTTCAGGTAGATCCGGGCTCCACCACAGTGCTCCGTGAGTCGTTTGGCGAAATAGAGGGGAGATGGCCGGCCGACATAGTCCTTCATGAGCGCGTTGTACTCGCTCCGGAACGCCGGGTCCGCCCAGGCCTCCTCGAAGGCCTGCTCGAGAACGATCAGGGCAGGCATCAGTGTTTCAGCCACATATTGGCCGCCATACGGACCAAAATGCCCTTTGGCCGTGGTCTTTGCGTCTGTCATCAGCTGGTTTCCTTACAGATTAATGGCATCGTCGGGCCGACCGCTCCGACGGTTCGGTTTCAGCCACTGTTCGTCGACCTTGCCGCTTCCACGAAAGCGCGTACGGCCGCGTGATCCTTCCTGCCGGGCCGGCATTCAACGCCGCTCCCGACATCCACTGCGAACGGGCGCACACACTCAACGGCCGCCACAACGTTTCCGGGCTGAAGGCCTCCGGCCAGGACCACAGCGCGCTGTTCCGCAACCTGCGCCGCCAGGTCCCAGTTGCCCGTTTCTCCCGTGCCGCCCCAGACGCCAGGCGCAAAGGCATCCAGCACAACGGCACTTGCGGGGTAGGCCAGAACGTTGTGCACATCGTCAGGTGCGTCCAGCCCAAAGGCCTTCCACGTGCGTTCGACTCCAAGAGTCAGGGCCATGTCGGGGGCTTCATAGCCGTGTAGTTGGGCGATATCCAGGCCGGTCACGTCCAGCGTTTCCTGCACGGCCTGCACGGTCTCGTTCACGAACACACCCACCGTCCGGACCTCGGCTTCATCCGGCAGTTGAGCGATGATGTCCCGGATTCCTTCCGGCGAGATCGCTCGCGGGGACTTTCGATACAGCACGAAACCCAGAAAGTCCACTCCGCAGTCAACGGCACAGTGTGCATCATCTACGTTTGTGATTCCGCAGATCTTGATCTTTACGTTCATGACTCCTGCTCCGCCGCTGCAGGCTGTTCACCGTCCTCCGTCGTGCCGCGGCCGATGAGTTCCGCCAGTTTTGCTCCCGGGGACGGAGCCCGCATGAGAGTCTCCCCCACGAGGAAGGCCTGTGCCCCGCAGGTGCGCAATCCGGCGATGTCGTCCGGGCCATGGATGCCACTTTCGGCAACGGCTATGGCGGGGGCAGGGATCTCCCCGATCAGCTTGGCCGTCATGTTCAGATCGGTCTTGAACGTCTTCAGATTCCGACTGTTGACCCCAACGACCTCCACTCCCGCGTCCAGGACCATGTGCAGTTCGTCTCGGTTGTGAACCTCGGCGAGGACCCCGAGGTCCAGCTTTACAGCCAGGTTGTGCAGTCGGTTGAAGGTGGCCGCGTCAAGCGCAGCGGCGATCAAGAGCACGGCATCAGCTCCCCAGGCTCGGGCCTCGAAGATCTGATAGGGATCAACGATAAAGTCCTTGCGAAGGACCGGGATTTCGACCGCAGTTGCGACCGCTTGCAGGTACCGGGGGCTCCCTTTGAAATAGTTCACTTCAGTGAGGACCGAGAGAGCAGCCGCTCCCTCCTCAGCGAGTTCCCGGCTCAGGGAAAGCACCCCGAAGTCTTTCCGGATGAGGCCACGGGAAGGCGATGCACGCTTGAGCTCGGCGATCACCCGGGCTGGTCGTCCGGGCTGATCCCGAAGGGCATCGGCAAACCCTCTGGTCGGACCGCGCTCTTCAGCATGCCGCTCCAGGCGGCCCTGCGGGATCTGCTTCTTGGTTACCGCAAGATCGGCCTCGATCCGCGTGATGATCTCATCCAGTATAGTCGGCCGGGAAGCCCTGTTGGTCAGGGAGGTTTTCAGTCCTCCTGACAACTCATCTTCGACTCCCCAGCTGACGCTATTTGGCGTAACGACACTCATACTTCGGTCCTCAATGCGTGGCGTCGATCAACGCTTGGAGTTTGCCTTTGGCAGCGCCGGAGTCGATGGACTCGGCTGCGATCCGCAACCCGTCCTCGAGTCGGTCCGCCTTCTCGCCGGCCACGATGGCCGCTGCGGCGTTGAGCAGGACCACTGCCCTGCAGGCTCCCGGCTGCCCATCGAGAATGGCCCGTAGGATCCGGGCGTTCTCATCCGGATCTCCGCCGGCGATCTCCTCGATATCAAAGGAGTCACCCAGGAGCATGTCAGCCGAGATTTCGTAGGTGCGGACGATGCCGTCGCGCAGCTCGCTGACTCGGGTCGGGCCTGTGCAGGTGATCTCGTCAAGTCCGTCGTTGCCGTGGACAACGAACGCACGGCGCGTTCCCAGTCCATTCAACACGTTGGCAAACATCTCGGTCAATTCGGGGGCAAAGACGCCGAGAACCTGCCCTGTGGCCCCGGCAGGATTGGTGAGGGGCCCCAGCATGTTGAAAACGGTCCGGTAGCCGAGCTCGCGGCGCGGCCCGATGGCATACTTCATCGCGGGGTGCATTTTCGGGGCAAAGAGGAAACCGATACCGTTCTCCTGGAGGCTCTGCTCCATGACATAGGGATCCACATCGATCTGAATGCCGAGAGCGGCCAACACATCTGCGGATCCACACTGACTCGACACCGCCCGGTTGCCATGCTTGGCTACGCTGATTCCGGCTCCAGCCACGACAAATGCCGTAGTTGTGGAGATGTTGAACGTATTTGCTCCGTCTCCACCGGTACCGCACGTGTCAACCACGGTCTGGGCTCCGGCATCGATGTACGTGGCATGACGGCGCATCGAGGCAGCAGCGCCGGTCACTTCCTCGACCGTTTCGCCCTTCATCCTCAGTGCGGTGATGAATCCGGCAATCTGGGCAGGGGTTGCGTCGCCCTGCATGATCATGTCCATCGCCTGAGTCACTTCCGCCGTTGTCAGGTCGGTTCCGCTTACAGCCTTGCTCAGCAGCTCTTTCATTATGGTCTCCTCCTGGGATTTCCCGGTTCTAGGTTGTTCCGGGAATGATCTGTGGTCAGGCGCCACGCAACGGTCGCCAGCACGCTTCCGGCATGGGTACGCTAAGCACCCTTCCCTTCGCACTTGAGAAAGTTGGCCAACAGGCGCTTACCCACCGGCGTCAGAATCGACTCGGGATGGAACTGGACGCCGAAAGTCGCGTGCTCGCGATGGCGCAAGCCCATGATCTCGCCATCTTCGGCCGTTGCTGTTTCCTCAAGACATGTCGGCATTGACTGCCGCTCGAGCGCGAGTGAGTGGTAGCGGATTGCCTTGAAGGGGGAACGTATTCCGCCAAACACATCTTCACCGTTGTGCTTGATGTCGGACACCTTTCCGTGCATGATGCGACCGGCCTTCACGATCTTGCCGCCAAAGGCCGCGCCGATCGACTGATGGCCGAGGCATACGCCTAGGATGGGGATCTCTCCGCTACAACGCTGAATCAGAGGCACGGAGATGCCGGCATCTTTCGGTGTTCCCGGGCCTGGGGAGACGACAATCCACCGCGGCTTCATGGCCAGCACATCATCAACTGTTGCCACATCGTTGCGGATTACTTTGACGTCCTGGTCCATGACCATCAGATACTGGACGAGATTGAACGTAAATGAGTCGTAATTATCGATCATCAGTAACATGAGAAATGCTCCCGTCGGAAATGGTGCTCGCGGATTCAGCTGAGTTCGAGACCGGAGGCCGCCAGCTCAAGGGCCCGCACCATGCCCTTTGCCTTGTGGACCGTCTCATCGTATTCGCGGTCCGGATCGGAATCGTACACAATACCCGCCCCGGCCTGCACGGCCGCCCGATCGCCGTCAATTTCCACTGTTCGGATGGTGATTGCCAGGTCCATGTTGCCATCGTAGCCGATGTAACCGACCGCGCCACCATAGGCGCCACGCGACTGTGGCTCCAACTCGTTCACAATCTCCATGGCCCGCACTTTGGGGGCCCCGCTGAGTGTGCCCGCGGGGAAGGTCGCTCGGACCAGATCGAAAGCGTCACAGTCTTCCCGCAGGGTTGCCTGGACGTTGGAGACGATGTGCATGACGTGAGAGTAGCGCTCGATGGTCATGAAATCGCGCACCTGAACACTGCCGGCGACGGCAACCCGTCCCAAGTCATTCCGGCCCAAGTCCACCAGCATCACGTGCTCGGCCCTCTCCTTCTCATCACCGAGGAGGGAGTCGGCAAGCTCACGGTCTTCCTGCTCGGTCTTGCCGCGCGGTCGTGTTCCCGCAATGGGGCGGAGCTCAGCGCAGTCTCCGGTCAGACGGACCATCACCTCAGGAGATGACCCCACCAGCATACGTGAGCCGAATTTGAGGAAGAACGTGTAGGGGGAAGGGTTGATGAGGCGAAGGGCGCGGTAGACAGTCAGGGGATCGGCGGGGAGTTGCGTGCTGAAGCGCTGGGACAAGACCACCTGGATGATCTCTCCGTCCACGATCTGCTCCTTGGCCCTGCGAATGATGTCGCAGTACTGCTCGCGGGTCATGTTGGACTCTATGGCAACCGCCTGCGGGGCCTTCTTGGGCCGAGGCGTTGAATTCGGCTCCCGGAGTCGGCTCTCAACCCGCTCGATCCGACTGCAAGCACTCTCGTACGCCTCTTCCAGCGAGGGGAATTCACTCGGGTGGGCACACGCGACGACCTTTACCGTGTGTCGGACGTTGTCGAATACACACATTTCGTCGGTCAGCATCATGCAGGTTGTCGGGGCGTCAGAATCACCCTTAGGGCGAGGCAACCGCTCGAATTCGCCGGCAGTCTCGTAGGCCAGGTAACCGACCGCTCCGGCCACAAAACGTGGGAGGCCGGGCACCGGGACGAAGCAATCCTTGGCCAACACGTCACGCAACGCGGTGAAGCCGCCTTCGGGGCTGTCAAGCTCGGTCACCCCGTCCGCCGTGGTCAGCCGCGCAACCCCGCCCTCAACGCTGAAGATCGCTCGGGGGTGGAGACCGATGAACGAGTATCTCCCCCAGCGCTCGCCGCCCTCAACGCTCTCGAGCAGGAAGGCATGGTCGTCACCCACGAAACGCGCGAACGCGGACACCGGCGTCTCCATGTCGGCCAAATGCTCGCGGAAGACCGGCACTACAGTGCCTTTCTCGCAGAGGGTTCGGAATGTGTCGAAGTCGGGACTGAACATGGTCTTCTTCCTGAGTCTGTTTCTAGCGTAAAAAGAGAGCGGCCACGGGACGATCCTCTGGGGCTCATCCCGTGGCCGCTGCCGATGTGGTGTCACATCGCGGCGCGCTGCCGGCTACGGGCCTGCCCGCAATCGCCGCCAATACCATCCGTTTATGTCCTTGAATCGCCGCATGATCTCAGCTGCCTGTTTCGGTGTTTCGATACGATAGAACATAGCGCTTGTTTGCGGGGGCGTCAATCGCAATCGGAGCAAAAAGAAGAACGGCCGCCTGGCGCTCAGAAGAGGGTGATGGCGCCGAGGTCGGAATTTTCCTGGTTCCGGATGGACAATCCGTACTTTGCTGCCATATTAAATGGTTCTGTTCGGCGCGGTAGCCAAGTGGTAAGGCGGAGGTTTGCAAAACCTTTACTCACCGGTTCGAATCCGGTCCGCGCCTCCATCGTTCTATAACCGGCTGTTTTTGCAGCCGGTTTTGTTTGACGGGTTCCGTATCGTTCATGCTGCCGTAAGGGGCAGCTTCCGCCAGAGCTGGTGGGGGTCTGCTGCATAGGCAGGTCATGGAGTTTCAGGTACGGCTCTCGTGCAGGATGTGGCCGTTTCTCGGCAGCACCGGACGGCCATTCGGGCGTGAGTGCCATCTCTCTAACAGGTTCAGTTTCCTGGGAGTTTGGCCGGAATCGGCCCCATGGGGTATGTGGTGTTGCCTGTGGAAAAGGTGTTCAACCAGGCACTTGTGCGACGTGACAAGCTGATGGACTCGTGATCCCACCATTGAGAGTCGGCGTCTCCGCTATCCTCGGAGCGTTGTTTCACCCAATCGCCCCCATCGACGATATCCTGCCGTCTCAGACCCCTGATCAAGGAACAGGCATGGCCAAGGCCAAGACAGCTGAAGTGAGCGAGAAGAAGCTCAGCAAGCGCAAACGGAAACGTGGCGCGCGCACTCCGCAGACAAAGACAAAGACAAAGACAAAGGCGGCCGCTTCGCAGGCGGCTCCGGACGACACCATGAGCCAGTGCGTGGCTCTGTGCCAGAAACAGGCTTGGCGTGAGGCCATGCTACTGTGTCTGAAAATGGGCGCCAAGGCCCGCCGTGAAGGCAAGAAAGACCTTGCCTCTACGCTGAAGAATGCGTCACACAAGATCGAGTTCTCGCTGCGCCGCCAGATGGCGGCAACGCTCTTGGCCGATTCGGCTGAACTGCTAAAGAGGGAGTATCTCCTGGATGTTGGATAATAGCGAAACACTCCAGGGCATTAACCAGGAAGAGCTGTTCTGTACCATGCTCGACGAGCTCCCGTGGAGCTCTTTTCGGGCGTTTGTGCAGGCCAATGCGCAGCTTCTGAAGTTTTGCACGGCCGGTGGACATCGGCTGGATGCGAAGCGCCGGAAGCGGGTGCAAAAGCTCGTCGTGCGTGAAGCCAAAAAAGCGGAGTTCTCAGCCAGTTTCTGCAATGGGGTGTTTGCCGCTTGGTATCCCATCCATGCGGATCTGCATACGGCACTCGAAGAGTTCTTCCACTCGGATGAATACAAAGAGTATCGTGAAAAGGAAGAGCTTGAGGAGGATGTGTACGTCCTTTCTGAAGAGAAGTTTGACGGCTTCTTCAAGATCGATGATCTGCAGAAGTGGCGCGTCTTGCTCGTTTTCAGTCCGCTGAAGTTCACGGATGAGCAGGCTCAGAAAATCCTGGACGACAGCCAGGGCAACACCCATCTGCTCGACCGCATCAGCTCGTTCGAGGAACGGATGGATGAGCTTCAGAGAGAAAACGACCGCCTGACGCAGGAAAACGAGCGTCTTCAGAAGCAGACGACGCAGGTTAGCTCAGAATCGGTCGACCAGAAACGTGCGACGCGCGAACTTCGGGTCGAGGTGACGACTTTCGAGACCCGTATGGAATCCGTGCAGACCGAAAACAAGCGGCTGCGCAGCGAGGTCGATTCGGCCGAAGAGACGATCAAGAAGCACAAGGTTGAGGCGAAGAAGAAGGCCAAGGCCGAGGTTACGCGTTTGGCGAAAGAGGTCAAGCGGTTGGAAGACCAGCTGGGCCAATGGCAGGCGAAGTACGAAGAGCAGCGGGTCGAGACGAAGGGGCGGGAAGAGCGCATTGCCGAGCTCGAGACGAGCGTAAAGGACAAAGAAGCGGAAATCGAGGGCCTGAACGAACGGGCCGCCATTCTGGAGTGCTTCCCGGACCTCTTGCTTGATAAGTTCGATTGGCCGAAGGTCGGCAGTCAGATGAAGCTGACGCCAGCGCTCAAACGCCAGTTCAACAGTCTCATCAAGAAGCTGCGTTACGAAGAAGACCGGACCCTTACCATCGACGGCAGTATCACTCAGTTCTGGACAAAGCTCATGGGCGCTGAAAAGACGTTGGTCGACAGCATCGCTCAGAGCAACAGTCGCGAAGTCATGACCGGCGATGTGCCGGCCTACTGGCTCTCCTTGACTGATATGTTCGAAGACGTCCGGATCGGTCTCGAGGCACGTTGTGTTCTGCTCAAGATGCTCCACGAGATCTTCTACCAGGTCATCGACATGGGAGACTTGGAGGCCCCGAAGCTGCCCCCAGCCATGACCAAAGCGAAGCGTAGCTGATCAGGGGGAACGCATTTGTTCCTGCCGACGGCTTGACCTGACGGCTTAGATTGAGTATTTTATCCGTTCGAAAATGAGGGCGATTAGCTCAGTTGGTTAGAGCGCCACGTCGACACCGTGGAGGTCACAGATTCGAGTTCTGTATCGCCCACCATCTTAACAGCCTCGGGAGCACAACTCCCGGGGCTTTTTTGTTGGTGTTACTTGGGCCTGCTAGGGTCTGCTGGTGCGAAACACAACAACAAATGCTCTGAGCTGGGAAGAAGAGCAGAGCACGTCTTCGCAGCGACTCCCGGCCCGCGACAGGAGGACGCCCCCCCCCAAAGGGGTCGGCATCGCGGCGTCAGGCTCGACAGTTGACGTCGCGACGACAGAGACGTCCCTGCCACCGCTTCGGGACCGCATCAAGCGGGCATGGCATCCGTTGAGATTGTCTCTGTCGGGCTGTGTCACCGCCGAGAATGGACTCCAGATAGCCGCGCGTTCTTCTCCAATAACTCCGATCTGCACCTCCTTGCCGCCTTTCTCTTGCCTAGTCTGGGCGGTTCTGGCAAGCGGTCCCTGCGGACGTGTTCCTGGTCGTTAGGCTCCCGCCTCGTTGGAGCATGTTCCTGCCCGTTGACCGCTAGGGAGATGTTCGACGGTGCCTGAGCCTGCCACAATGTCCCTCCCTGCCTCCCGTTCAGAGCTCATCCGACGGGCTGCTCCCATCCGGGTCTGTGTTCTTCAGCACGTGCGTGTAAATCATGGCCGTCTGGACGTTCACGTGGCCGAGAAGTTCCTGGATCTTGCGTATGTCCATGCCACTGGCGAGAAGGTGCGTAGCGAACGAATGCCGAAGACAGTGTACGTTGATGCGTTTGTTGATTCCGGCCTGCTGCGCCGCCTTCTCTCCACGTTGCTCGTCCTCCTGAGACCACCTGCCTACCCCACCGGACTCTTGCTTTGCCTTCTCAATCGCCATATTCTACACTTGGAGTGCAGGGAATAGCCCGATAGACGACCCTTACCACGCCGTCATCCTGCGACGGCTGGATTCAACAGGGATTATACGGCGGCAGAGCGCCGCATAATCCTAGGTACGTTAGCCTAGGAGGAGGATTGGCAGATGATACATTCCCTCGAACAACTTCCGTCGGTCGTGCTCGTTCTTGCTCTGAGCGCCGCTATGGCTTCGGCACAGGAGTCGGCCGTTCCCAAAGAGCTTCTCGAAGTAAAGGCGCGCTACGAGCATGAAGTTGAGCGGGTGGTTGGGCCTGTGCGCAGGCAATACCTGACCAAGCTCAAGACCCTCCATAAGCGTCTGACAAGGAAGGATGATCTGCAGGGCGCCCTGGCGGTCAAGGCCGAGATGGACCGTGTCAGCATCCCCAGAGCCGTGGACCCACTTCGTCTCGTGGGCAAATGGCGGGTCGAATACGACAATAACTCGAGCCGCTCCTACGGGATCAGGAGTAACGGCACGGCCATCTGGCTTGACACGGGACTTGAAGGTAAGCTCCTAGTAGAGGGACCAGATTTGCTCTTGGACGTGGGCGATGGCAAGCTGGAGAAGCTGACACTCAAGGGGAAGCGATTGCATGTGGAGCATTTCAACCCGAAGTCTCTGTATCCAGATGGTACACCCCTGAAGGGCCTTGGAAAGAGGATCAAGTAGTGCGTCCATGAGGGGCTAACATCCGGCTTCACCAGACGGCCTATGCTGCGCTCCGTCCGCTGGTGAGCCAAGCGCTATCCGGAGAAGGGAGAAATGACTGAGACACGCCCCATTCAGGATTCGGATCACGCCGCCATCGTCGCAGTGGCCGAGGCACTGCCGGAGTGGTTTGACGAGGATGCCCGGGGCCGAGCCATCCCCACTGACTTGCGGCATCAGCATGGTTTTGTGGCCCTGTCAGACGGCCGGATCGTCGGCTTCATCAGTGCCTTCTTTGCTGAAGGCCGAATCAATATTGGCTGGCTCGGCGTTCGACCGGATCACCGGAGAAATGGTATTGGAGCCGAACTCCTCGGCTGTGCAGAGGAGTTCGGGAGGCACCACGGTGTCACTGAAATCGCGACCTACACCTTGGGAAGCAGTGTGGAGTACGAGCCGTACGAAGCAACCCGACAGTTCTATTTCAGCCAAGGCTTCACGATCTACCAAACCAACAAGACAGACAACCCCGGGTGTCCTGAGGAGATCAAGATCAAGAAGGACATCGCCCAACGACATAAGGTAGATCACACTGACCCCTGACCCACCGTCCTGTTGAACAACCCCGGGCAGCCACGAGCTGTCCGCTTCCCAACCGTCCTGGGATCCTCCGCGCTCCACGGGGCGGCCGTCTCTCAAGTTGGCTCTTTTCCCTGTTTCCTGTATCATTGAACAGAAGACCGAGGGAGTTCCTGAGTGATTTGAGGAGGAACTGCTGATGCTGGTGGGGGCAGCTCTGGGTTCATGTTCCCAGCGGTGTTCTGGCCTTCAGGTAGGGGGCGGCGTTGGAGTCGGTGAGAAGATATGGAAGATGAGAACCAGAATAGCCGCATACTGACTGCCCATATCGTGAGTCTGATGGTTGTGTTCGGATGGCCCGTCCTGTTCTTTATCTATGTCGAGCTCCATCTCCATCTCCTCTCGAATCCTGCGATGCAGACCTTAGCACACGTCGTTGCCGGGTTGCAGGCGCTCACTGCCCTCGCGCTGGCGGTCTGGGGCGTGAAATCCGTTCGCGGATGGCCGCGACCACTCCTGCAGGGCCTGGGCGTGCTCTCGACGGCCATCCAGCTCGGTGTGATTTTCTTTGTCCATCGGGGTCTGATAGCACTTCTGAAGTGGTAGAGAAGACCCCGACCAGAGCATTCTTCGGACGGCTAGGCGTCACCGCAGACACCGCAGTTCGCGGACAGATGAAGACAGGTGTGACGATGAAGCGATGGATGTGGATTCCGGCGATGGCCCCCGTGATGTGGGCTCTGTGGCGGCTGGTCCTCTCCGCCGATCGTCTGCATGCTTGGCGCTATTCAGGTGGTGAATTGCCGCCGCCTGCACCGATGGACTATACCTACGCGGCGATTGCGTTCTGGGGTGCGCTACTGACCCCGGTGGTCGTGGGCCTTGTGGCGGCAGTTGTGGCTTTCCGCCGGAGCCGCCCGGCACACCAGCCGATTGCAGAATCGTGCGTCGTGGCGATCCCATTGGTGGTACTCCTTCAAGGGATCCTGTGGCCTTCCTTCCCCGATAGTGGGTGGCTGGGCATGCTACTGTGGGGCATTCTCCTGGGAGCTCAGTTCCTCCTTGGTGGAGTCGTCGTGATGGCGTTGCAGAACCTGGGAGCGTGCGCACGACACCACAACTGGCGGAGACTCTCACTGTCCACATTGGTCGTCTGCGGCGGGATGCTGCACTTGTTCTGGTTGTATGCGTTTGTCATCTACATTGACACTTGACGACAAGACAAATTGAACACTCCAACGAGTGCATGCACCCCGACCGGAGAATCGCGTTGCGATTCCCAGGGGGTGATGCTGGCGTTCTCAGTTGCGGACAAAGGCCAACCCATGTCAAGAAAGTGGGACATCCCGATCCTCGCCGTGCTTGCCCTTATCGCCTGGGTTGTGGCCATGAGTTCGCCTCTCATGTTCTGGGAGGTCGTCATCTGGGGAGTCCCGGCCCTGATCGGGATCGGGGCAATTGTGCTCTCTCGACTGATCCAGGGAATCATTCGCGCCGCGTCAAAGGCAAAGGAGGATGAGGGACCTGAGCCACCGGGCCAATGAACGGAAGCCAGTCAAGAGGCGTCTGCGCATACAGATTCAGAGAACGAGTGCATGCACCGGGACGGCCTAGCCGCCGCCGGTGATATCAGTGTTCGGCATGTTTGCGGTAGTAGTCTCCATGTGTAGCGATTTTCTCAGCCATTGCAGAAAACTCGCTCGAGGACAGCGCAGTTGGCTCCATTTCGTGGTTCAACCTCAGGGTCACACCGCCTCCTCGCGGAACAGTCCCTCTGACTGGTCCGCTCGCGCGACCATGGCGCCGGGTGAGCACAGGACAGCCGCGACGATGGCCAGACACTGGGCCCAGGCAACACTGGATCTTCTGAGCGTCAGCCCACGTTCGTGTGAACTCGTGTCCATGCGAGAAGTCCTTATCCCGGGGTGAATGCGCCAGTCACCGGTTGCCACGGAGCGCAGCGTAGGTCGTCTGGTGAACTGGCCTTTACGAGCTTTCTTGGTTCGCTTGCTTCAGTTTCTCTTCAAGATCTGTCGGCCTCTTGTCCATCGCGATGAGAGGCGTTGCGGCGAAGAAGAAGCACATGGGCAGGAAGGCGAAGAACGCCGGCTTGGCGGAGTCTCCGATGAACAATGCCATCGTCGAGATGAGGGCGCAGAAGGCTGCGGGAATGAACAGTGGGGCAGCTGTCTTGGTTTTCATGTCTGACTTTTTCCTGCCTTCTAAGTGGAATGCCACTTGGTCGACTACACTTCCAGGCGGAGCCGGTCCGGGACTCCCACATTGAGGAGGGGAACTGGCGGGATGTCTCTGGGAAGAGGTCGCCGGATGGCACCGTCTCCCACATTGGGGAGGGGAACTGGCGGGAGTGTCTCTGGGAAGAGGTCGCCGGATGGCACCGCCTCCCACATTGAGGAGGGGAGCTGTCGGGAGTGCCTCTGGGAAGAGGTCGCCGGATGGCACCGCCTCCCACACCGAGCCATGCATCACACGGGCGCCGGCCCTGTCACCTGTTCTCGCATGACCATCTGCATTCTTCGTGGGAATGATTCTTGTTAAGCGAGGAAGAAATCGAGTGGGTGCGGAGCTATATTATCGGCTTGGTCGGGCGAAGGTTCAGTTGTCGGGAGTCTGATTAATCCAGTGTTGTCCTCACATGCGGAGCTGTCGCCATTGTCGGCCGTCCGCTCTGAGAAGACGCTCACTCCGTAAGCGATTAATGGAAGCCCTGTAAGCGTCTCTGGAGACTCGATGGGAAATCCAATTCAACAGCGTTATGAGGCCTTGGCGGAGCAGGCTGAGAGCACGTTATCTGCTCTCCGTCGGCCCAGCCACATTTTCATCCAGATCGGCTCGGCCACGTGTGAACACGCCGCTGGGTCGCGTGAGGTGGAATCGGAGTTCCGCAAGCACATCGAGGCCTCGGGCCGCAAGGACATTATCCTGCGCCGTACGGGTTGCACGGGGCGCTGCAGTCGAGAGCCTATTGTCGGTGTGTTCATGCCCGACGGCATGCCCACTAAATACGAGCAGGTGGGGCGGGATGCTGTTCACAAGATCTTTACCTCTCACATTCAGGGCGGGATCCCCGTCACTGAGCTCGTCCTGGATGCAAGTGAAGACGAACAGGTCCACAAATACGACCTGCTCTTCTGCCGCGGTGCACGCTGTGGTCGCAACCTGGACTTCAACGTGCAGGATGCCTTTAGGGACGCCATTTCCACGGGCGATCTCACCCCCGGTGCGGTGCGCATTCTGGACGCCAACTGTTTCGGACTTTGCACCCGTGGAGAAGGTGGACACACGACGCATGTGCTTGTCCGCCCTTCGAAAGTGATCTATCGGGTCGATTCACAGGACGATGTGGACGAGATCGTTCAGGAGCACCTCCAAGGTGGAAGGACGGTTGAGCGTCTGCGAGTGTCCAGTGCGCCGATGACGCAGCGGTTCTTCGACCGTTACGGCGACGTGGCGTTCTTCAGCCGACAGAGCCGCATCGCTTTGCGTAATGCCGGTGTTGTCGATCCCGAGAGTATCGATGAATACACGCACTATCGCGGGTTCCTCGGGCTCTCGAAGGTACTGAGTAATGACAATCCCGAGTGGGTTATCTCTGAACTCCTCACGGCGAAGCTCCGAGGCCGTGGCGGCGGCGGCTTCCCAACAGGAAAGAAGTGGGCGGCTGCTCGCACGTCCGAGGAGACGACGCGCTACATCATCTGCAATGCGGACGAGGGCGACCCGGGCGCGTTCATGGACCGAAGCATGCTCGAGTCTGATCCGTTCAACGTGATTGAGGGCATGATAATCGGCGGTTTTGCCATCGGGGCAAGTCGGGGCTTCATCTATCTTCGGGCTGAGTACCCGCTGGCTATCAAACGGATCGAGCATGCCATCGCCGAGTGCCGGCAGCGCGGTCTCCTCGGGAAGGATGTCATGGGATCCGGGTTTTCCTTTGATCTGGAGGTCCGGCTTGGGGCGGGAGCGTTCGTCTGCGGCGAGGAAACGGCCCTGATTCACTCGATCGAGGGACAGCGTGGTCAGCCTCACATCCGTCCCCCGTATCCGAGCGAGAAGGGGCTTTGGGGCAAACCGACGGTGATCAACAACGTCGAGACGTTTGCGAACATCCCTGCGATCATAGTCTACGGCGGGGAGTGGTTTAGCCAGCTAGGCTCCGAAACGAGCGGCGGGACCAAGGTATTCGCCCTGGCAGGTAAGGTCCACCACACCGGGTTGGTTGAGGTGCCCATGGGCACGACGCTCCGCGAGGTCGTATTCACCATCGGCGGCGGCGTCCCGAATGGGAAGACATTCAAGGCCGTGCAGACAGGCGGTCCGGCCGGGGGCTGTATTCCGGCGGAGTTTCTGGACACCGTGGTCGATTTTGACACGCTCGCGCAGCTTGGCTCTATCATGGGCAGCGGCGGAATGATCGTCCTCGACGAGGACGATTGTATGGTCGACGTGGCCAAGTTTTTCATCACCTTCTCGGAGGACGAGTCGTGCGGCAAGTGCACGCCCTGTCGCGAAGGGACGAAGCGCATGTTCGAATTACTCGAACGCTTGACCAACGGCAACGGGACGCTGGAGGATATCGACCGTCTGGAGAGACTCGCCTTGCTGGTGAAGAAGGCATCGCTCTGCGGACTGGGGCGTGCTGCTCCCAACCCGGTGATCAGTACGCTGAAGTACTTCCGCGAGGAATACGAGGCGCACGTTGTCGACAAGCGGTGCCCCGCCAGGAAGTGCCGTTCGTTGGTCGCCTACGAGATCGAGTCGGAGACGTGTGTGGGCTGTACGCTTTGTGCGAGAAACTGTCCGGCAAGCTGTATCTCCGGTGAACGGCGTGAAGCCCACGTGATTGATCAGTCCCAATGCATCAAGTGCGGCAGGTGTTTCGAGGTCTGCCGGTTCAGCGCCGTGACTCGGCAGTAGCCCCATTTCCACCCCAGTGAGTGAGCAGCATATGTCAGACACGACCACGATAGGCCTGACGATTGATGGGCAGAAGGTAAACGTCCCTTCCGGCACGTCGATCATGGATGCGGCCGAAGCCATCGGCGTCCACATCCCACGCCTCTGCTACCATCCGGACCTTAGCCTTCAGGGCTCCTGCCGCGTTTGCATCGTCGAGGTGAAGGGCGTCCCGTTCTTCATGGCCTCCTGCAGCGTGACCGCCTCGGAAGGGATGGAGATTCTCACCAACTCCCCTGAGATTCGCCAGGCGCGCCGGGACATTGTTGAGCTCCTGCTCGACAACCACCCGAAAGAGTGCCAGACCTGTGAGCGGGACGGCCGCTGTGAACTCCAGAATCTGGCCTACGACCTCGGCGTCCGCGAACGTCTTTTCGAGGGCGAACGCAAGGAGTTCCCGGTAGAGTCATCCAGCCACGCTGTTGTGCGTGATGCTGAGCGCTGCATCCTGTGTGGCCGCTGCATCCGGGTCTGCGCCGAGATCCAGGGGGTCCACAATCTGAGCCAGCACGGCAGAGGCTTCGAGACCGTCGTGTGTCCCGCCCATGGTTCACCGATGGACGAATCGGTCTGTATCCAGTGTGGACAGTGCATCAACGTTTGTCCCACGGCGGCTTTGCTGGAGAAGCGCCATACCGACGCCGTCTGGGCTGCTCTGGCCGATCCCAAGAAGCATGTCGTCGTTCAGACCGCGCCCTCGATCCGGGCAGCCATTGGTGAGGGATTCGGGCTCCCCGTCGGGACCCCCTGTACGGGGATGATGGTCACGGCGTTGCGGCGCCTTGGCTTCGATGCCGTTTTCGACACCGATCTTGCGGCTGACCTGACGATCGTGGAGGAGGCAAGCGAGTTCCTGCGTCGGCTCGAGGCCGGTGGTCCGATGCCCATGATTACGTCCTGTTCCCCCGGTTGGGTCAGTTTCATGGAGAAGTTCTATCCGGAGCTGGCTCCTCACGCATCGACGTGCCGGTCCCCCATGAGCATGATGTCGGCCCTGTTGAAGACATACTACGCCGAGAAAATCGAGTGCGATCCTGAGGACATCTTTGTCGTCGCGGTCATGCCCTGTGTCGCGAAGAAGTACGAAGCGGCCCGGCCTGAGCACTACCTGAACGAGACGACACCGCTGACCGACGCCGTGCTCACGACGCGCGAGCTGATCTGGATGATCAAGTGCTATGGGATCGATTTCTCCGCCCTTCCGGACGGCCTTTTCGATGCGCCCCTCGGCATTTCCACCGGGGCAGGTGTGATCTTCGGAACGACCGGAGGAGTGATGGAAGCGACGCTGCGGACGGCCAGTGAGTGGATTACGAAGGACCCGAGCACGCCGCTCGAGTTCACGGAAGTCCGTGCCGTGGAAGGACTCCGGGAGGTCGATGTTGAGATCGGTGACATGACCGTCAAGCTTGGTGTCGCAAACGGTCTGGTCAACGCCAAGAGCCTTCTCGACAAGGTTGTGTCCGGCGAGCAGGAGTTCCACGTTATCGAGATTATGGCCTGCCCCGGAGGCTGCATTGGTGGCGGCGGACAGCCCTACCCCCCGAGCAACTACCAGATTCTGGACCCGGCGCTCTGCGCGAAACGGGCCAGAGCTCTGTACAGCATTGATTCACAGCAGAGCATGCGGAGATCGCACGACAACCCGGCTGTCAAAGCGCTCTACGACGAGTTCCTGGGAGAGCCCGGAGGACCCAAAGCGCACGAGCTGCTGCACACCCATTACGAGGCCAAGCTGCCGAGAGGTATTCGATGAAGAAAGACACCGACAACTGGGCCGAGGTGGAAGCCACCAGTCGCGCGGCGCTGCCCGACTCGATTCTGGACTACATTGAAGCCTGCAAGGGCGATCCCGAGTTCAAGAGTCAGTTGATCTCGGTCTTGCACAAAGTGCAGGGCCATTTCGGCTTCCTTGGCGAAGAGCAGCTCAATGCCGTGGCTCAGCTCATGCAGATTCCCACTGCCGATGTGACAGGTGTGGCCACCTTCTATCACTTTTTCCGTCTGGAGCCCCAGGGGCGCTTCATGATTCGCGTCTGCATGGGCACGGCCTGCTATGTCAAGGGGGCCAATGACATCCTGGAGAAGCTGCAGAAGGAACTGGGTATTGACGTAGGTGAGACCAGCAAGGACGGGTTGTTCTCGCTGGAGGTCTCTCGCTGCCTGGGGACGTGCGGCCTGGCGCCCGTTGTCATGGTCGGCGATGAGATCCATGGCGGACTCACGCCTGATCAGGTCCCCGCTCTGCTCGAAGAGTACATCGGCAAAGCCCACGAGGCCGAGTCGGTCGCATCCTGAGGATGTTGCGCCTCTGAATGCCAGTCCGGCCCGGACTGCCCCAGTTCGCATCGGCTGTCGTCAACGCTGTTGGGCGTTGGAGACAATGCGCGCAATCTCGACTGTGTCACCGGTTCCGTACTGCATGATGCGGACCTCGTCACCGACTCCCACCCCTGTCAGCGTCTCGACGTCTTCCTCCAGAGTCAACTGTCCGCCTTTGGTGGCCGACACAATGCGCACACTGCCTGCGCCGGCTTGCAGCAGTGCTCCGGGCAACCGGTCACAGAAGATAAGCGTTGAGTCGAGGCTCAGCGTCTTTCCGGCAAGTCTTGTGATGCGGGCTCGGGCGAGCAGGGGCGTGCGATCCAGAGTCAGCCACAGACATCCCCCTTCTCGCTCAACCTGACAGATCTGGTACAGGGCACTTCGGGCATCGCCGAAGAGGCGCAGGGTTCGGCCGGCAAGCCAGATGTCCTGCTGTTGCGTCCCGGTTGGTAAGGCGATTCGACAGGCATCGTGGTCGACGGCGCTGATCGCCCTGGTCACATAGCCTGACGGCGTGCTGCCGGGGAGTGTCCCGACCGTGATGTCAGCGGTCGTGTCCTTTCCCTGCACGCGTTCCAGGCGAGCGCCCACCGGGCGGTGCGCCATGGTTGCGCTCGTTGTCGTCGGCAGGTTGAGGGTGATGGTGTCGTGTCCCAGCACATGGTGCACCCGCAACTGAAGCGGAGCTGTTTGCGTCACCTCAAGGCTCTTGATCGTCGGCTCGCCGCGTGGTGTGTCGATGACAGACAGGAAGCGGGATGCTCCGCCGTCCGGCACGACGTTGCGCAGGAAAACGTAGTCAATCTTGTCCCGGACGGGCGATCCTCCGCGTCCGGCCAGGACGCGCAACGGGCCATCGACGGGGACCACATGCAGGCGTACCTGGTCGTCGTCGAGAAGGGCTGTCTTCCACGTCCAGCATGCAGGCGACGTGAGCGTCGCGGACCGGACCTCTGTGACGTAGCTCGGGACATCGTTTCGTTCTCTCCCCCAGCGGTCTTTCCAGGTTGCGAACGGCTGGACGTTCGGTCCGGCCAGCGTCCCGCCATCCTGGGCGTCCCAGCCCAGATCCGGGGGAACAACCGGGGTTGCGAACGCGTGCCAGCTCTGGTCATGCTGTTCTCCGCCATTGACCAGGAACAGGTCAACGGTGTAGAACCGTTCGTCGTCCACATCGATGAGCAGAACGGTTCTTTCATAGAGGTCGACCGGGCGAGCGTCCTCCCGACCGAGCTTGACGTCGCGGTAGACGTTGTGCGACGCGGTGATCATGTGCAGCGGGCCGGTCGAGGCAAAAAGTCGTCCCAATGCCCCTGTCCGATGGTACGCGGCGGGGGTTTCATCAATGGTGACGGTGTTATGGGCGAGGGCGTTGCTGTCCCATTGCTCGCGGTATTCCCAGGTCTTGGGATAGCCCATATCCTGAAGCAGGTAGAGCCTTCGGGCAAGGAATTCCAGATTGAGATGATCGTGCTGCCGGTGGCCGATCAGTGATGCGTAATTGAGAATCGCCGTCCGGCGATGGTCAGGCCCCCCCGATTCGAGGATTGCCACCCCATAGTCGTCGAAGACACGGCTCCGGCGCACGATCGCGGCATCGGGGCCGGCAGCCAGCTCGCGAACGAGCTTCTCGGGGTACGGCTCCCACAGCTCACCGGTGAAGAGTTCGCCGTCAGGATCAAGGCAGGAGAGGGCGTGTCGAGGATCGCGGTACTTCTCGACCGCGAAGAGGTTTTCGTGTTTGAGTGCGGAACGGGACACCCTTGGATAGGGCTTCATGGTGCGGAGTCCGCCACAATCTCCGACCGACGGGTAGGCATAGTCGTTAGAGATGATATCGATGTAGTAATCGAACAGGGCTTTGGCTTTGGGGTCTGCAAAGAGGTCCGGGTAGCGCTCCTCCGGGAAGGCGTCCGGGCGACGCTCACGAATGGCCTCCATGAGGCGGGACACGCGAATGAAGTCGAGTTTAATCAGGGCGTAGTTCGGGCTCTCGTGTCCCCCGCCATCCGGCAGGACGCCATTGATCATGATGTCGACTGAGTTGCCGATGCCGTGGAAAGCATAGTCGACCAGGTCGCGGCTGTTGGGGTGATTGTCCGAGTAGTCGTCCAGGACCAGGGCCAGTGCCATGGCCGCCGCCTGGTGGAAGCCCTCATTGCCCTTGATCCAGCCGGCCAACAGTCCCTTCGCCGCGGCTCGGAAGATGTAGGTCTCAATGTACTGCCTGAGGTCGCTTGCGGTCTCGACGGGCATGCCTTTGCTGCGCAGGAAGCTGAGCATGTCCGGGTCCTGGTCCATGTAGGCCCAGAGTCCGTCATAGGCGTATACGGTGGCTTCGAGGCAGAACGTTTCCCAGATCAGGTCGGTGATCATGCCGCCCTGTTTCCACTTGTAGTGGGGGTGGTGGTTGTCCCAAGGACCGAGGTAGGTGCGGTCGAACCGGTTCTCCAAGTCTCCGTCCGCTTTGTCCCAGCCGTAGTTGGGGTACTGAGTCGCGAGCCGTGCCAACAGAATGCACCCCTTCCTGGCGTAGTTCGGGTCACCTGTGAGTTGGTAAGCCTCCGACAGAGATCGAAGGGTTGGGACGACCACTGATCCGTAGACCAGGTGGGCATACTCCCGCAGGAAGAAGTAGCGTTTGCCTCCGTGGAGACAGCCATCCTGGCCGTTGTCCGCAAACTCCCCGGAATCCAGATCTCCTTCGTGATACGCGTTGCTGGGATACCACTCCTTACCCAGCATACACTGGATCTGGTAGGGATGGGAGATCGGGTCAATGCGCCACGGACACCAGACGCTGATTTTCTTTACGTCAGCTCCGTGTTTGGGGCAGAACGCGACCGTGTCTCTGGGGAAGACAATCCGCGCGATCCGGGTGTCAGGTTGGAGCAACCAGATGAAGTCATCCGTCTGGGCCGCGTACGCATCGGCTGCCGTGTACTCCGGCCCGATGTAGTACCTGATGCTGTCACCTGTGGTGAAGATCCGTTTACGGACGGCCTTTGCCCACGGATAGGTCTCCGCATTGTGCCGGGCTGCGGCGACGCGCTCGGGAGTGTAGTAGGTCGGGGAGTCCTTCGCGTTGGCGAATAGTGTACCCATCGCTGTGACCACCAAGCTGACAGTTCGTACCATTGCGGCCCCCGACCATGCTTGTTGCCTTACGGCAGACGCCCCACCACAGCAGGATCGTCTCCCGGCAGCAGTGGGATCAGGCGGTAGGCAAACGTGTAGTTGCCGGGCTTGATCCGGTATTGCTCGAGGGTGTCCGGCCCGCAACTGGCTGTTCCCAGTCCCCGCTGCATCATGTCGACGCAGAGGATAATCTCCTCCCGCGGCATCAGCTCGTGGGTATGGTAGGCCGCGATCAGGTCTTCCGGCCGGAGGTGGCTGGCCGACCCGCTGAACAGGGGCTGCCCTTGAATAAGCAGTCCCGTTCCGAGATCATCCGTCAGTGCCAGCCAACGGAGGTCCTCTTTGTTGCCGTGTTCCTGGGGGACAATGTAGGGGACGTATTCGGCGCTCACCGTACTGGTGTAGCGGCCGATCTCGGCTCCGGCTTTGCGGTCGCAGTAGGTCTCATGGGGACCACGGCCAAGCCACTGGATCTGCTCGTAATCTGCCGGCACGGTCATGATGAAGCCGAGGCGCGGCAGGTCAGGGAGCGACGGCGTGACCTTGATATCGTTGACGATCGTCATGACACCTGTCTGGTCGACATCCATGCGTTGCCGGACTGTGAATCCCTTCTTGGAGTCGCCGCAGGTCACTCGCTGTTCGGTCACGATTCGGGCCGTACCATCTGCTCGTACGGCGGCTTTGGCGTCCCGGACCTCGGTTCTCAGGTCGCCGAGCCCAGCGTTCATCCAGCGCCCCAGTGGCTTCCACTGCGCGTGCCACTGTTCATCTTTCCCCTTGACGCCGTCGTTGTCCGTCCAGCCGCGGATGACGTTCAGAGCGGGACCTTTGCTGAGCAAGGTGTGGGCTCCGAGATCCACTTCCGCGATGCACCCCTTCTGCTTGTCCAGCAAGACGCGAAGGCCGCTTGCCGCGCATTCGATGACAGAGCAGTCTTTGTCGTTACGGGTCAGCTCCAACCCGACCGCGGGGCGCCCCTTCAAGCCGACCGGCTTGCGTGTTCCGGTGACCGGGAGCTGGAATTGCTCCCAGGCAATCTCATGACCTGCCGGCAAGCAGGGCGTCGCTTCCCGAAGGAAGAAACGGAGGGTCAGGAAGCACTCCTGTCCCTTGTGCATCTTTGGCCGCTCAAATGGCACGACCAGTTTTCCGACTCCCTGTGGAGGGATATGGAGACTGCCGAGGTCGCCAGACTGCAGTACGGCACCGTCCACCGAGATTTCACAGTGGACAGCGACGTGGTCGAGGCGCGTGAAGAAGTAGTTGTTGTGGACTTCGAAGCGCCCCTTGGGAAGGTTGGTCGCCCGCACGCGTATCGGCTGAGCCACCTTTTTGAACTCATACATGGCGGGGTGCGGGGTGCGATCGGGCCAGATCAGGCCGTTACAGCAGAAGTTGACGTCGTTGGGTTCGTCCCCAAAATCGCCACCGTAGGCCCAATACCAGGCGTTCTCGTGGTCTTTCGTCGGTGGCGCAGCGTCCGAGTCCTGGGTGATTTCGCCCTCGCGGCCGGGAACAGCCTTCCGAAGCCCCTGGTCAACCCAGTCCCAGATGAACCCGCCTTGAAGCCCGTGGTACTCGTGGATGGCATCCCAGTATTCCTTGAGGTTGCCATTGCTGTTGCCCATGGCGTGTGAATACTCGCAGGGAACGAATGGTCGATGGTCCCCCGCCGGGGGATTCTTGCCCCACTCCGTGACGACATCGATGTGTGGGTACATCGGGTTGATGACATCATTGGAGGCCTCCCCGCCCGGTCCAAAGTCATTGACGCCCTGAACCCACTTGATCTTGAGGGCATTCTCGTTGTGCAATGGCCGGCTGGGGTCACAGAACCGGATAAGTCGAGCGGCCTCGTCGTGGTTCTCACCGTAACCGGACTCATTTCCGAGGGACCACATAATGATGCTCGGGTGGTTCTTGTCGCGGTCGACCATGCGCATGCCCCGTTCCAGGAAGGCTTCGGTAAAGCGCGGATCGCGGCACAGCGATGTGTAGTTGGCATGGCACTCGATGTTTGCTTCGTCGATGACGAGAATTCCGAACTCGTCACACAGATCGTACCACAGCGGGTCGTTGGGGTAGTGGGCTGTGCGTACCGCGTTGAAGTTGAATTGCTTGAGCAGCAGCACATCGTTGACCATCGATTCAAGGGTGACCGTCTTCCCTTGCAGATCATCGTGCTCGTGGCGATTCACGCCTTTGAGCAGGACAGGCTGTCCGTTGAGGAGGAGTTGCCGGTCGCGGATCTCGATTCGGCGGAAGCCCACCCTTACGCACACATGCTCGAGTTCGTTCCCGGCCGCGTCAGTCAAGGTGACGATGAGCCTATACAGGTTCGGGGCCTCGTCGGTCCACGTGTCGATATCAGCAAGCTCCGTGTACAGCTCTGCGCGGTAGCCGGTTTGCCGGTAGGAGCCACTGACAACCCCGCTGAGCGGTTCTTCCAGGACCGGAATGCCGTGGCTGTCGTAGAGCTGAGCCCGGACCACGAAATCAGCGTCGGGATAGGTCACGAAATTGAGTTTGATCTCAATGTCGAGTGCTCCCGTGGTGAGGTCAGGGAGGAGGTTGGCATTGGCGAAGATGTCCTCGATGAATGCCGGTCCCGTGTTGAAGAGGAAGACGTCCCGATAGATTCCGGCCATCCACCAGTGGTCTTGGTCCTCCAGGTAGGATCCGTCCGACCAGCGGATAACCATCACAGCGAGGACGTTCTCGCCGTCCACGAGAGCGGAGGTCAGATCGAACTCGGTGGCTAGGCGAGAGTCTTTCCCCATCCCGATGAACGTGCCGTTGCAGTAGACATAGAAGCAGCTCTCGCAGCCCCCGAAGTGGATCACTGTCCGGCGACCTTCCCAGCCTTCCGGCGGGGTGAATCGGCAGCGGTAGACGCCGGTAGGATTCTCATCCGGGACTCGCGGCGGATCGTTCTCGAACGGCATGATGACGTTCGTGTAATGCGGTCGGTCGAAGCCTTGCATCGTCCAGTTCCCGGGAACGGCGATTGTGTCCCAGGCGGATTCGTCCGTCTCAACTGCGATGGCTGTCTCCGGAACGTCCTCGGGGCGCTCATAGAGGCGGAACATCCAGTCCCCATTGAGATTGAAGAAGCGGCTGGAACTCTCGTGGTCGTAGGTGAGGGCAGTCTTGGCATCCGCGAAAGGAACAAAGGGGGGGCGGGCCGGGAGGCGGTTCATTCCGGTGAGCTCGGGAGTCTCCCAAGGGCGTCCAAACACGGTGGAGCTGAGTTCCATTACGCTGTCCTCTCTGTGGCGCAGCCCCGCTCTTGTCGTGACCAGGGAACGCAGTCAAGTTGTCATGAGTAAGGAATCAATGTAGCGCCCATGGCCTTCCCCTGCCATGGCTCTCGGATCGGTGCTCGTGCCCTCTCAGTTGCGCGAGGTCGCTAGGGGGGACAAAAATGCACTTCCGGGCCGTCACCGGGATCAGGCGTGGGGCGTGGTGGCGTCGTCGCTGACCAGCTTGCCTCCCTCGATGCGGAGGATTCGATCGGCATGGGAGATGCCGGTTTGTTCGTGCGTCACCATCAGCACCGTGCCTCCCTCGCTCACGAATTCGGCTAGATGATCAACGACCACCTGTCCATTGTCCTCATCGAGGTTGCCGGTGGGTTCATCGGCGAGCAGGATCTTCGGCTGATTGAGCATGGCTCGGGCCAAGGCTGTTCGTTGCCGTTCGCCAGTGCTCAACTGAGCAGGGAGGTGTTGGGCTCGTTCTCGCAGGCCAAAGCGGTCAATCAGTTCATCGGCCCGGGCTCCGGCTTCGGGGTTGGGGAGGGCCACGGCTGGAGCAAGGATGTTGTCCCGGACGCTCAGATAGGGGATAAGGTGGAACTGCTGGAAGACAAAGCCGATCTGTGCCGCCCGGACCGCACCGCGTTTGGCGGGAGACAGCGCGTAGGGATCCTGACCACCCAGTGTGAGGTTGCCCGACGTGGGCCGCAGCAGGGCTCCCGCTACGAGCAGCATGGTGGACTTCCCGGATCCACTCGGGCCACGGGCGACGACAAACTCCCCGGCCTCAATGGTCACGCTGAAGTCGCGCAGTGCGTCGACGGGCCCCTCGGGCCCCCTGAACGTCTTGCAGACATTCTTGAATTCAATCATGGTCGTGACACTCACGTTGTTGGTTGGTACGGACTACGTCTGAGAACGCCATCTACTCGCGCATGAGTATGTCGGCCGGATCCGTCCGGGAAGCAAGAAGAGCGGGGATCCATGCGGCCACCAGCGCCAGGAGCAGGGAGACGAGAACACCGGCTGCCGCCGTTCGGGCATCCGGAAAGAGGGTAACTGACAGCCCCGCCGTTGGGTCACGAGTGATCAGCCAGCGCGCAACCGTGGCTCCCCCCGCTGTCCCGATCAGGGCACCGAAACAGCCGGTCAGGAGTGCGCGTGTCAGCACCAGCAGGAGAATTGTCCCTGTCCCGTAACCAAGGGCCTTGAGAATTCCCATCTCGTTTCGTCGATCACGGACATTCGAGTATGACAGCAGGGCCATGCTGAGCACACAGACCGCCAGAATCAGAGGGACACTGACAGCCGCAAGGCGTTCCTGGCGCGCGCGCGCTTCAGCGCGCTCCTTCTCTGCCTGCTCGTAGGCTTCCTGGGCTTCGCGCCCAACCCGGAAACGAGCCTCCGCTCGGGCGATGACCTTCGTTCCGTGCTCGATGACCTGTGTGCCGGGGAGGACGCCCATGATGTCCCGCCGGACGCGGGCCAGCCCCTCTGCGCCGACACAGAGACACTCCAAAGCCAGAATCGCGTTGATCTTCCCACGCTTGTCCAACAGTTCCTGCGCTGCCTTCAGGGGGATCCATGCGGTTATGTCATCCTTCGTACCCCGTTCGCCGTGGCATCGGTGCACTCCGAACGTTTGCCCCATGAACACCACCTCGTCTCCGGTCTTCAGCCCGAGTCGTTGGTGCAGTTCATGCCCGAGCACGATCGTCCCGTCCGGCACCGGTTGCACGAGGGGGGCTTTGGGGCTTTTGTGCATGTTCGGGACTTCCCCCCGCGTACCTACGAGTATGATCGACTGCTTTCGCTCCGGCCACTTCACTTTTCGTTGCAGTACCGGCAGGAAGTGGCGCACGGTGACAATACCTGAGTCCGCCAGCTTCATGACATAGTCTTCGGGCATGTACTCGTCGGCATAGTCCTGCATATGCCAATCCCGCAAGCTTTGGTTTTCGGGCAGGATGATGGCGTTGAAGCTCAGCTTCAGTGTCGTCTTGCGCATCTCTTCCCTCAGCTGCCTGAGGAGCTGGTCAGTCTCCTCCGCCTTCCGTTCCAGGACGGCCTGTGTCTCAGCGTCGTGGTAGGCCAGGGCAACCAGGGCGGCAATGAGGCTGGCAACGGCCACTGCCGCGCACAGCACGCCGGCTGCGAAGGTCAGTCGCCGATGGCACGCCTCTCGAAACAGCATGCGCCACAGTCTCATAGTCGACCTCACTTTTCCTATTCGCGAACCATATCAGCCGGATGTTGTTGGGCAGCCCACACTGCGGGGACGGCTCCGGCGACGAGTGAGACGCAGACAGCCAGCAGGAGTCCTGCGGCCCAGGTCCACAACAGCCCGTCCATTCCTGTCGCTCCGTCGTTCTGCAGCAACTCCGTCGTGACGGCCAGGCCCAAAGCACCTCCCAGGACCCCTCCGCTCAGGCCGACGAAGGCCGCTCGCCCCAGGAAGAGCATCAGCACCTGACCCGTCCGGAAGCCCAAGGTTCTCAGCACGCCGATTTCGGCTCTCCGGCTGCGGGCGTTGATCAACGATACCAGTCCTGCCCAGACGACACTGCCGAATGACACGAAAGCCACCAGAATCGCCCCGAACCGCAGACGAGCATGCCTCAGTTCCTGACGTTTCAGCGCTTCCTGCTTTATCGCCTGTTTGCCCTGTTCCGCGACATCCGTCCGTGCTTTCGCCTTGGCCAACGCGACGGAACGGTGTTCCACAACTCGTGTTTCCGGGAGGATGTGCCCCACCTCCTTACGTACTTGATCGACATCGGTCCAGGCACACCGGCACTCAAGCGCTCGGATCTCCGTAATCATCCCATCCCGATCAAGGAGTTTCTGCAGGTCCTTCAGATGGAATGACACGGTCACATCGTCGCGGTTCCCCTGTTCGGGTAGACAAGCGTCAACCGTGAACGTATGCCCCATGATCGCGATCGGCTGTCCTTCGCTGAGTGACAGCCCCTGGTGCAGTTCAGCACCCAGGCGGACGTGTCCTGGCGGGATGTTCGGCAGGTCGGCTCCGCTCCCATCCGCCGCAGGCTTGACGACTGTGGAATCCAGGGCAGAGAATAAGACGGTCCACTTCCGTTCCGGCCACTTGGCCCGGTAGCGGATGGCGGGCACGATGTGCTCGATCGTCAGCAGCTCTGAACGCGCCAGTTCTGCGGCGTAGGCTTGCGGCATGAACACATTGGCTGCTCCCTGGTCGTGCCATTGCGCGAGGTCTTGAGCAGACGGAAGGATCGTGATATTGAAGCCGAGGTGCTTCATGGCACGTTTCACGTCTTCTGACATGCCGGCAACGCGTTGAGCCAGGTTCTCTTCCTGCTGCGTAAGGATACGGACTGTTTCGGTGTCGTGCTGGTGGATGAGGGCAAGGGTACCGACGAGGCATCCGGAAGGGATGCCCACAGAAAGGACGGCGACGACAAAGCCCCCAAACCGACAGCGAAGCTCTCGGATGATCATGCGCCAGACGTTCATCGCGTTCGCTGGGCTCCCTTGCGTAGCGCTTCCTGTAATCAGTGTGCCGTGAACATAGAAGACTACGCGCCGAATGGCAACGCCCCATGATCGCATTCGGGTAGGAGATATCGGGGGGAAGGCTCAGCTCGTCGTTTCGGGGATGTCATCTTCGGCAGGGGGATTCACGGCTTCCCGAGCTGCCTGCCGGGCTGCCTTCTTCTCCCTGCGCCGTTGGCTGACTGACCGGGTCCCCAGACCGATGGCCAGAAGGGCCACGATCAGGAGGACAAGCTGTCCCACAAAGGGCACGAAGTTGGTCAACAGGAGAATGCTCCCTCCATAGAGCACGGCAAAGAACGATGACCCCATCGTGGTGCTCGATGTGTTGCTCTGTATGCGGTCCCCGACCCCGTGGGCCACCATGGTGAATCCCATAATGAGAACATAGGTGTAAGCCGCGAGAAGGGGGATGGCGAGGAGACCGCTGATGGCGTCGGGCATCTGGGAAATGAGGCCGCAGGCCAGTAACAAGATGACCACCATAAGCACACCAACCCCGAAGCTGCGGAAGGCGGATCGTGCCTGGAGGGCGCTCCCAGCGCGCACCCTCTCCGGTTCGAGCACTGCGTAGAGGAGACACGTGGCCAGTAGACCGAGCTCGACGCAGATCACCAAGGCCAGGCCCATGGCGACGCCGGCAAGTTGCTGCCCGGGCGTCTGCCTTTTCATGGGGCCGGCCCAGAGAGCTGCCCCGGGGAGCAGTAGGATGGCCAATGCGGTTCCGCGTCGGAACCAGGTGCGCCCGTGCAGGCCGGAAGCAGATCCGCCTGCCGCCGAACCGTTTGACATGGTCGCTACACTCTCGCGGATATTCTCAGCCATGGTATTTCTCCTCGCCGTACAGAACTCCCCCGGACATCAGGCACACCAGGAGGGCGCCCACTGCAATCGGCAACCACAGTTCGGGGATACGCAACGACTGGGCAGAACCGGAAAGTGCCCCCAGAGCGCTGCTCACGCTTATCCAACAACCCGAGAAAAGGGGCTGAACGACATCGCCTACCAGCCACTGCCAACCCACGTGTACCTCGCGAAGACGGGTCAGTAGATTCGTCCTCAAACCGATAAGGACGGCAATCTGGGCACAGATCACAACGCCGATCATGAGACTGAGGCCACTCCACTCTTCCTGGAGAGACTCGTCTGCCAGAGCCACCATCACGCGGTCCGCCATGTCATCGGGCATTTCGGACTGCGCATCTTCACAAAGGAGCGCCCCGAACTCGCAGACCGTCTCGTAGACCTGCTGGCAACTGTCGCAGGCTTCAAGGTGAGCCAAAAGCATCTGGCGCTCCTCACGATTGAGCCATGTGTGATCAGGGATCATCTGTTGAACGGTTTCACACGTCGTCGTCATACCGTCCTCCATTCACGGATACCGCTTTCGACCAGCTTCTTGCGGGCCCGATGGAGGGCCACTTTGACAGCTGATTCGTTCATTTCCAGGATGCCGGCGATTTCTGCACAGCTGCGTTCGCCCAGGTAGAACAGGCTGCAGACTTCACGAAGTCGCTGGGGCAGCGAGTTGATCAGGCTCCGAATCGCGCCGCGGCGTTCCCCGCGGGCCATCTCACGTTCCGGCGTCGGCCGTGTATCGGGGATGTGCGCCAGAGATGGCTCTGACGGCAACTCCATAGCTGTGGTACGGGACCGTTTCCGCAGTACGTTCCGGGCGCAATTCATCGCGATCGTGACGAGATAGGGTTTCAGAGGTCGATTCAGGTCGAACTGAGCTGCATTTCTGTGGAAGCGGATAAATGCCTCCTGGGTCACGTCTGCGGCGTCAGCTGAGTTGCGTGTGACCGTCAAGGCGCAGGAAAAGACCAGGCGTTGGTAGCGCACGACGAGATCGCGGAACGCGTCCTGATCCCCGGTGCGGGCGCGTTCCACGAGGTCTCTGTCACTGATTGTGACTGTCGATGTCATTCGTGTCCAGGCCTGTACTCAGTGAATGCCGGTCAGTTTCTGCTCGAGGAGTTGATCGATGACATCCTCTGCAATGCCCGAGAGCACAACTACCTCTTCACCCTCTATCCGGACGGCCGCGTTTTCAAACAGCTGCCGCTTGATCGGGTTGCCTTTCCCCGCATCGTCCATCTGGGCATAGAGTTCAAAGAACCCCTGGGCCAGCTTCTGAATCGGCTGCAGGAGACCCTTTTTACGTACTCCGACACTGACGTTCACCTGCAGATCGCCCGGGACGTCCATGCGGACCTCTCCGTGAGTCAGTCCACGCAGGAAGGGGGCCTTTGCCACGTCCTCAGCTTTCATGCCGAGGATGAAGGCATGAACCATGAATTCCGAGTCTTTCAGGGAGGCGATTCGGGCCCGTTTTTCCTCGCCGAGTCCCTGGGCATTGCCGGTGTACGCGTCGATGTAGGCTTCGGTCGCCTCCGGTTGCCCCACCACCAGCACCCGCTCGTCCAAGACAGCTCCCAGATTGAACGTGCCGGGCTTCTTTTCATCAGGCAGGAGTACGGCGATTGGGACTCCCTCCTTAGGGATGATCTGGGCGTGGTCGATGGCCATGAGAGAGTCGCGAATGGCGGCGATATCGTGCACACCTTCCATGACTACCATGCCATGGTTCGCCTTCTGCACCCCCAGCCAGAGGTGATCCACGCAATCCAGGTCAACTCCCGTCCATTCGCGGATTTGCCGGCAGAAGCCTTGGAGCTTGCCGAACTCATCATTGACTGCTCGCTCGATTGCAGGTACCTGCCGCAGCTTGTTCATGTCGATTCGCGCAACGGCCATCACAGAATCCGAGAAGCTGCCCGCGATATCCCCAGCGTTTACGCCGGGGGTAGCCGGGAGTGCGAGCAGGGCGATCAGAGCCAACGCACAGTGCAAGGCTTTCATTCGTATTACCTCATAGTCTTGTGTGGGTCATCATCTTTGGTCGAACTTCTCTTCGGACGTTCTGTGATCACAGAAGTGAACGTTCACAGGCTATTACACGCGCCGTGCGCGGAAGGTTACATCATTGCGCAATGCTCTAACTGTGGACATACTATCCCGCAGCACCGAGTGACCGCGCGGGAAAGGACGGAGCCGGATGGCGCAGCGACCGAATATCCTACTCATTGTTACCGAACAGCACCGGGGGGATTGCCTGGGAGTTGAGGGACACCCCGTCCTCCTGACCCCGACAATGGACGGGATCGCCCAGCGTGGTGCGCGGCTCCGGCACTTCTACTCCGCCTGTCCCACCTGCATCTCGGCGCGCCGGTCCATCCTGGCCGGGCAGCTCCCCCAAACCCATGGATTGGTGGGCTACCGTGATGGCGTTACGTGGGATCCCGAGAGCACTCTCGCCGAAGTGCTGCGCGATGGTGGGTACCAGACCCGCTGGATCGGTCGCGGCATGCATCAGTACCCCGGGCGCAAACGCTTTGGCTATGAGGAGGTGGAAACGACATCCGCGGATGGCTTCAATGACTACCGCGAATGGTTGCGGGAGGCCGGGCCGCAGGGCAATGGCGGTTGGTTTGGCGGGGGTGTCATGCACAATGACTGGACGGCCCGGCCCTGGCCGCTTGAGGAGCATCTGCACCAGACCAACTGGACCGTGGCTCGTGCCCTCACGTTCCTGAAACGCCGCGACCCCACCTGTCCGTTCTTTCTTACCCTTTCGTTCATCGCCGCCCATCCCCCTCTCCAGCCGCCGGCGTTCTACCTCGACCGGTACCTCCGGACCGGCGTCCCGGAGCCGGTGATCGGGGACTGGGCGTCGCCTCCCGGGCCCGATGCCCGACGTCGGCAGGACATGGTCGCCCCGAGTCGCATTGCTTTGGAGGGTGAAGCCCTCCTGAGCACACGAGCTGCCTATTACGGATTGATCAACCATATGGACGACCAGCTCCGGCGTCTGCTGAATCCCATTGTTGGCCTGACCCGGAACGACACGATCGTTGCACTGACCAGCGACCATGGGGAGATGCTTGGAGACCACTACTGTTGGCGGAAAAGCCAAGCCTACGAACCCTCCGCGCGCGTACCTTTCCTCATCGAAGGGCCTGCCAGTCTGGGCTTGACTCAAGGCACGGTCCACGACCAGGTCGCCACGCATGCGGATATCATGCCGACACTGCTCGACTTGGTTGGACTCGAGACCCCGCCTTCGGTCGACGGGGTGAGTCTGGCGCCCGTCCTGCGTGGGGAGACGCCTGATTGGCGGCCCTACGTGCATATCGAGCACGCTCCTCTGCATCATTCCCTCACGGATGGCCGTGAGAAGTACATCTGGTTTCCGCAGGACGGCAGGGAGCAGTTCTTTGATCTGGAGCAGGACCCCGAAGAACGTCATGACCTGAGCGCTGCTTCAGGGCATCTTGAACGCGTGGCGTGTTGGCGGGATCGCCTCATCGCGGAGCTTGCCGAGCGCCCTGAAGGTTTTGTTGTCGATGGTTCGTTGGTCGCCGGCAAGTCGTACGGTGCACTGCTGCCGCATGGCGGCACGCCTGCCGACTTCAAACGTGAACGCTTCATCTGACGGGTGCGTTCCCGCCGGGGTAGTGACAGGAGAAGACAGAATGCTGAAAGCCGGAGCGGCTTCGATCGTGATCAATGGGGAGCTCGGGGCCCCGATCCAGGGGGCCACAGTGAGCCAAGTGGCGAACTCTGTGCGTGATGACTTGGAAGCCAACGCATTGCTGTTGGGAGACGGGACGAGCCATGCCCTGATCATCAGTTGTGACCTCGCCGCGGTACCCTCTGCGTTTGTGGAGGATACGCGAGCGGCTGTGGCAGATGCCGCGGGGGTGATGCCGCGCGACGTCGTTATGGCAGGAACGCATACCCATTCCGGCCCGTCGCTGATCAGCACATCGCGCGGGAAGCCTATCGATACCGCGTACTTGGAGCGGCTGTCGCAATGGCTCTGTGATGTCGCCCGGGAAGCCCGGAGCAGCGTGCGCCCCGTCCGGCTGGGCTGGGGCTCCGGAACGACCCGTATCGGCTACAACCGCAGATGTTGCTGGAGCGACGGCAGCCACACGATGCATGGCGACACAGCACGCCGGGAATTCACCGGCCTCGAAGGGCCGGACGACCACGCACACCTGGCGCTCTTCCTGGAAGACCAAGACGGACAACTCGTCGCCATCCTGCACAACAGCACCTCACATCCCACTTGTTTCTACGGTGCCGACTTCTACTCTGCAGATTTCCCCGGCGTCTCCCGACGCTTCCTGCGGGAGGCGCTTGGGCCTGTTCCCGTGGTTTTCCTCAACGGTGCGTTTGGCGATATCGCGAACGTCAACCTGCTGGGGCACGGTGGCAAGGGGGAAAATCGGGAGCAGAAGCTGCTGCGGAAGTCCCATGTCGTTGCGGGCGAGACTCTTCGTCTGCTGCACGAGGCGACATGGTGCGATGATGCGGCGTTCGCACACGTCTTCGAGGACATAGCCATGCCCGTGCGCTTGCCGACCACCGCTCGGCTGGAGAAGGCTCAGACGCTGCTTGCCGAGGCCGATGCCGGTGTGAAGCACCCCATCTGGGATCAGCTCTTTGCCTATGGTGCCTTGCTTCTTCAGGAGGAATTCGGCGCCAATCCAGTGGACACGATCCCTGTGCATGCGCTGCGTATCGGAGATGTGGCTCTGGTGACTCAGCCGTGCGAGCTTTTCTGCCAGTTCGGGCTCGACATCAAGCGCAGGAGCCCTGCCCGGGCAACCGGCGTGTGCGGGATCGCCGATGGCTACTCGGGGTACTGCCCCACGATCCCCGGAATTCTCGGCGGCGGCTACTCAGGAGAGCCCATCCACTGGACTCGTCTTGCCGAGGACGCCGGTTACCGCATCGTTGAGACCGCTTCTCGGCTCCTGCATGAGCTTTGGTGAGCCGTTGTGGCCTGTTCGGCCGAGCCGCGACTATCAGGAGCGGTCTTGTTCCTCAAGGCGAGGGGGTGCCATCCCCCGATTGGAAGTCGGAGCACGGCGGCTCCTCCCACATTGAAGCCACAGGAAGCAGGCAACATGGTAGGTGCGAGCAGCTCCTCCCACATTGAAGCCACAGGAAGCAGGCAACGTGGTAGGTGTGAGCGGTTCCCTCATCCGGGCTCTCGCCCTTCCTGCAAGGGCGATCTGAGGCTTACGCGTCGCTTGGGTTGTCGGCCGGATGCAGGGCAGCTTCCACGGCTTGGTCGGCCATGTAGGAACTGCGCACGAGGGGACCGCTCACCACCGACGAGAAGCCGACCTCCTCTTTGGCGATGCGGGCCCACTCATCGAACTCCTCCGGGGGAGCGTATCGGGCCAACGGCCAGTGGTTGGCCGATGGGGGAAGGTATTGGCCGATGGTCAGGATGCTGACCCCGGCTTCTCGGAGGTCCCCCAGCAGTGTCCTGATTTCGTCGTCAGTTTCTCCGAGTCCAAGCATGAATCCCGACTTCACCGCGATGTTGTGTGCCTGCCCCAGGCGCGTGGCGTTGGCCAGCACCGTCAGGCTTCGACGGTAGCTGGCGTGACTGCGTATCTCGGGGGTGAGGCGCCCAACCGTCTCGATGTTGTGATTGAAGACATCAGGGCGCGCCTGCAACACGGTTGCGAGATCCTCTTCGCGCCCTCCGAAGTCGGAGGTAAGCACCTCGATCTGCGTTTCCGGGGCCCGGGCGCGAATGGCGTTTACAGTGGCTGCGAAGTGTCCTGCCCCGCCGTCGACGAGGTCATCCCGGGTCACGCACGTGAGCACCACATACCGCAAGGCCAGCCGTTCTGCGGCCTCGGCTACATTCTCCGGTTCTTTCCCATCAGGAGGTGGCGGCGTCCCATGGGGGACATCACAGAACCTGCAGTCGCGCGTACACACGCTGCCGAGGAGCATGAACGTTGCCGTGTGTCGTCCCCAACACTCACACAGGTTGGGGCAGGTTGCACTCTCACATACCGTGTGAAGGCGAAGGCCCTTGAGGAGTTCCTTCACTTCCTGGCGGGCTCGCCCTCCGCGATAGGAAACGCGCAACCATTCCGGCAGGCGCTTTCTTGGGGTCGACATGGGGAGGCCCGTTGGTTGCTGGCTGTTGGTTACTGACAGAAAGAGCTGGCCATCCAGAGGCAGAGCACGAATCTACCATACTCTCCCCCGGGGACAAGCAAGGAACGTAATACTTCGTTGCCCCTCCGTCGCGTTGGGAGGAGTTTCCTGAATAACCTCTCAGTCACGCGGGGGGAGAACTCCAAGATGGCTCGACGGAGTCTCTCCCTCCAGGGATTCCCTGGGCCCATCTGTGTCCGATGGAGTCTCTCCCTCCAGGGATTCTCTGGGCCATCTGTGTCCGATGGAGTCTCTCCCTCCAGGGATTCTCCGGGCCATCTGTGTCCGATGGAGGGCGAGAGTCCGTCGAGCCGCTTCACCTAACGGAGAGATTAGCGAAAAATGGGGTCGGTTTTTGATGACTCAGGCAAGTCGCGGTATATTCTCCTTCTTCTCCCCGAAGAGAAGACTTGTGAACGAGACAATCAGTCTGTTCGCTTACGCTCCGTCCATCGTGGCGGATGGGTTCCGCTCAACGCGCGCAGGGAGTGCGCGCACGGAAGGGACAGTCGCATGAAATACGATCGAAATCAGGCACTTCTGGAAAGCAGCATCCCCGGGCTACCTGAGCCTAAACGGGGCAAAGTGAGGGACATTTACGACACGGGCGATGCCCTGCTCATGGTCGCTACCGATCGCATCAGCGCGTTCGATTGCGTCATGCCGAATGGTATTCCTGACAAGGGCCGTGTCCTCACCTGGATTTCCCGCTATTGGTTCGATCTCCTCGACTGGATGCCCAACCACCTGATCTCAGCGGATGTTGCCGATTTTCCCGAAGCTGCCCAAGCCGTGGGGGACGATTTGGCCGGCCGGACCATGCTCGTGAAGAAGGCCGATACCGTATCGGTCGAGTGTGTGGCGCGTGGTTACCTGGTCGGATCGGGTTGGAAAGAGTATCAGGTAAGCGGCTCCGTCTGCGGTATCTCGTTGCGCCCGGGCTACGTCCAGGCCGACAAGCTCGCCAGCCCGATTTTCACACCGGCTTTCAAGGCCGAACAGGGCGAGCATGACGAGAACATCAGCTATGCTCGTGTCATTGAGCTGACCGATGCAGACGTCGCTGCCGCGCTGCGAGAGAACACCCTCAAGATTTACCGTACCGCCGCGGACCACGCCGCCGAGAAGGGCATCATCATCGCTGATACCAAGTTTGAGTTCGGCTTTGATGGCGACCAGATGATCCTTATCGATGAGGTGTTGACTCCGGACTCCAGCCGCTTCTGGCCGGCAGAGGACTACACCACGGGGCGGAACCCGCCCAGCCTCGACAAACAGTTCGTTCGTGACTACCTCGAAGAGATCAAGTTCAATAAGACTCCGCCGGCTCCGAACCTCCCCGATGATGTTGTCGAGCGTACGCGTGAGAAGTACATGCAGGCGCTTCGCCAGCTGACCGGCAGTGGTTTGGACTGATCCCTTGATCATAGAAGACAGGTAAGCGGGAGTCCATGAGGAAACGGGACCCGCAGAACGCGATGGAGAAACGACAGTGAAAGACTGCTCAGCCGAGAACATCCGCAATTTTGTAGTGGCAGGTCACGCGGGGGCCGGGAAGACGTCACTTGCGGATCTGATGTTGCACAAAGCGGGCGTTGTGTCGCGTTTGGGCAGCGTCGATCAGAACACCAGTGTTTCCGATTTCCGTCAGGAAGAACAGGACAGGAAGAGCAGCCTCTTCACAGCCTCGCTGCATTGCCCGTGGCAGGATCACCACTTCTTCTTCTGCGACACCCCGGGCTATGCTGATTTCTGCGGAGAAGCGACATCCGCCATTAGGGTCGCGGACGCCGTGCTGATCGTCGTCGATGCCGCTGCCGGTATTGGCCCGGGAACCATCAACGCCTGGCGTCACGCTCGTGACAACAACGTCCCCCGGGCGTTCATGATCAATGGGCTTGACCGTGACCAGGCTGACTTCGCGGGCGTTCTGGGTTCCTTGCAGGAGAGCTACGGTGCGACGGTCTGTGTACCGTTCACCCTCCCCGTCGGCGCCCGTGCGGACGTCTCGGGCGTTGTTCAGGTCTTGCAAGCCGGTGACGACGCCCCGGCCGAACTCGCCGACGACCTGGAGACCTACCGTGAAGCGTTGATGGACACAGTCGCGGAGTCGGACGAAGAGCTGATGATGCGCTATCTCGAGGGCGAAGAGCTGTCGGAAGCCGAGATTGCCCAGGGCCTCCACCAGGCGATCTCCGACGCAGCCATCGTGCCTGTGTTCTGCGGGAGCGTCGGGAAAGACGTCGGTATTGATGAACTCATGAACGGGATCATGAACCTGTTCCCCGCACCGTTGACCGGGGCTCCGGTTCCGCTTGTTGAGGGCGAACTGAGCCGGGATGACGACACGGCTACGGCATTTGTCTACAAGTCCATCACGGACCCGTTTATCGGTCAGCTGACCTGTCTGCGCGTCTTCTCCGGCACGGTCAAGTCCGATTCGGAACTCCACAACGTCAGCCGAGGCAGCCGTGAGCGTCTTGGGACGCTTTTCTTGGTGAATGGCAAGAACCAGACGCAGGTTGATTCGGCTGGGCCCGGGGAGCTCGTGGCCATACCGAAGCTCAAGAACACCGTGATTGGCGACACGCTCTCAGCGTCGGCTTCCGCGAAGCCGATCACGCCGATTTCTTATTCCACCCCGACCATGTCTCAGGCGATTTTCCCGGTCAAGAAGGGCGAGGAAGACAAGATCTCGACGGGACTGCAGCGTCTCGTTGCCGAAGATCCGACCCTGATCCTTGACCGCAACGCCGAGACGCACCAGACCGTGCTTTCCGGCATGGGTGACCAGCACCTGGCCGTGGTAATGGGGCGTCTGGAGACCGAGTTCAAGGTCGAGACGGTCACGGAGACCCCCAAGGTTCCGTACCGCGAGACGATCACTGGCCAGGGCTCCGCCCAGTACCGTCACAAGAAGCAGACCGGTGGACACGGGCAGTTCGGTGAAGTGCATCTTCGCCTGGAACCTCTGACGGACGGCGAATTCGAGTTCTCCAATGAGGTCGTTGGCGGGAATATCCCCAAGAACTACATCCCCGCAGTCGAGAAGGGCGTTGTCGAGACAATGGTCGCCGGCCCGTTGGCCTCCTGCCGTGTGATCAACATCAGAGCGGTCGTCTACGATGGCAAGTACCATCCTGTCGACTCCTCGGAAATGGCCTTCAAAATCGCTGCTCGCGGAGCTTTCCGTGCAGCCATGGCCAACGCCAAACCGATCCTTCTTGAGCCGATCATGACGCTCAAGATTCTCTTCCCCGAAGAGTACATGGGCGATATCAGCGGGGATCTCAACTCCCGGCGGGGTCGCATCCTGGGGATGGATCGTGAGGAAGGCTTCCAGGTCCTCAACGCGGAGGCCCCCCTGGCCGAGATGTTCACCTATTCCAGCACGCTGCGGTCGATGACTCAGGGGCGTGGCTCCTTTGAGATGGTCTTCGAGCGCTACGATCCCGTGCCGCCGAATCTGGGCACGAAGATCATGGCTGAGGCCGCAAAGGACGCCGAAGAGGAAGAGTAAGCTCCTCTTCTTCGAGAACGTACGCATGACACGCAACGGGCAGTCCAACAGGACTGCCCGTTCTCTTTCTCCACCCCGGCTGTGTGTACCGGGGAGGACGCTCGCGGGGCTCGGTCCGCGATGCACAGGATTCTGCCGCAGGAGACTCGATAGATGGAACTCACACGCCTTGGGCGAACAGGCTTGATGGCCACACGCACGGCTTTCGGAGTGCTGCCGATCCAGCGCACAGACCGTGAAGAGGCGGCCCGCATACTGCGCCGCGCTCACGAGGCCGGGATCAATTTCTACGATACCGCTCGAGCCTACAGCGATAGTGAAGAGAAGATCGGTTACGCCCTGGGTGGCGTGCGCGACGAGATCATTCTCGCGACCAAGAGCGGGGCGACAACGAGAGAGGGTGTGTTGGCTGATCTCGAGACCAGCCTGCGGCATCTCAAGACTGATCGTGTGGATCTCCTGCAGTTGCACAACCCGGGTGTCTTGCCTGAGCCGGACGACCCGAACTCATCCTACGCGGCACTGCTGGAGGCGCAACGGAAGGGCATGGTTCGCTTCATCGGGATCACCAACCATCGTCTTGACGTCGCAGTCCGGGCTGTCCAGTCGGGGCTTTATGACACCATGCAGTTTCCCTTGTCCGCGATCTCATCCGCAGATGATCTGGACTTGATTCGGGTCTGTGCGGAGCATGATGTGGGCGTTGTCGCGATGAAGGCTCTGTGCGGCGGGCTGCTGACGCACGCTCCCGCGGCATTCGCCTTCCTGCGCACGTACCCCAACGTCGTCCCCATCTGGGGGATTCAGCACATGTCCGAGCTTGAGGAGTTCATCGCGCTTGAAGCCAGCCCTCCACAGTTGGGGGCGGAGATGGAAGCGTTGATCGCCCGAGACTGCGAAGAACTCGCGGGCAACTTCTGTCGTGCGTGCGGCTACTGCCTGCCCTGTCCGGCTGAAATTCCCATCCCCATGGCAGGGCGGATGTCATTGCTGCTTGACCGCATGCCGTACCAACAGTTCCTGAGCGATGACTGGTACGAGCAGATGCATCGCATTGACAATTGCATTGAATGCGGGAAGTGTCGCGAACGTTGTCCCTACGACTTGGACACGCCCAAGACGCTCAAGAAAATGCTCGCCGCCTACGTTCAGTTCTACGCCAAGCATGCAGGGGAGGCAACCGGCTGATGCGGGATGATTGGCTGCGCAGGAGCGTGAAGATGCTGACCCGGTGGCAGTTCACTGTGGACTTGGCTGTCACCCGACTGTTCCGCCGGTCCCGGGGCAATATCCCCTATCGTCTGGCCGGATCATGCAACCGTTGCGGAGCCTGCTGCGAGACACCTGCCATCCAGGTCCACCGTCTTCTCTACCATTCAGACATCTTCCGGCGCACATTCCTGCGCTGGCAGAACGTGGTCAACGGGTTCACACTCATTGAAGAAGACCGGGGGGATCACACATTCGTCTTTCACTGCACTCACTACGACCCCGAAGCGAAGGGTTGCGATTCCTACAGCAGTCGTCCCGGGATGTGCCGCGATTACCCCAAATTCCTCCTGGAGGCCGCGAATCCCGTCTTCCCTGACACCTGCGGATTCCGTCCCGTGTCGCGCAACGCAAAGCGGCTCCGGGATGCGCTTGCCAGTCTGGATTTGACTCCCGAACAGCGAGAGAAGCTGGACAAAGGGCTCAATATCCGGGACGACGACTGATTCTCCCTGTTGGCGCTTCAGGCTGTCTCCGTTCCTCGCAACTCCTGACGCCACGCCTCGATTTCCGCGAGGAAGCGCGGAATGATGGTGTCGACCTTCTTGGGACCGATGCCTTTGATCCGCAAGGCCTCTTCAGCGGTGATCGGCTTCGCTTCGGCCAGTCCCGCAAGGGCTCGGTCTGACAGGATGACGTACGCCGGAGCGCCTCGGTCGTCCGCCATTTCGAGTCGAACACCTCGGAGCCGCTCGAACAGATCGTCGGCCGTTTCCTCAAGCTCGTCACGCGTGACGTCGACGGCAGCATCTTTCTTCGGGGAGCGTGCTTTGCGTTTGCGGGGGCTCTTGCTCGTCCCCCCCGTTCTGTTGCTCCCCCCCTCCTCCGGGAAATCCAGTTTTACCGCTTCCTTGCCGTCAAGGACGTTGATGCCGAACGGGCTGATGTCGATGCAAGGGTATTTGGGATCCCCGACCTGTTTGATGCAATCGGATTTTTGGAGGGAGTTCAGGAAACGCAGGAGGTGTGCGTTGCCGACGTCGGCCAAATCACCGTAGCGCGGGTGAGAGTCCAGCCGCCAACGCACGATTTCCTGGCTCTTTGATCCGGCAAGGACTTGGGCGATTCGGCCTTTCCCAAAGCGCCCCTCAAAGTCCAGGACCGCCTGCAGGACCGACCGAATGATCTCGGTTTCCTCTGGAGTTGGGTCGCGGTGCAGCGCATGCTCGAGCTTCCGGCAGAGATCACAGGCCTCGCAGCGCCAATCAGCAATGTCCTGGCCGAAATAGGCGACGATGAAGCGTTGTCGACACCCCGTGCTGCGCGTGTAGTTGATCACATCTTCCAGTCGGGCGAAGTCAAAATCACGCTTCTTGTTCAGTTCCTCGAAGCTGATGTTGAGCTCAGACTCTTCGGGTTTTGGCAGTTGGAGGGCTCGCCCGCTGAAGGGAGGCGTCCAAGCGACTTCTTCCCCGTGGAGGGCCCGCAGCACGCGCTGGATTTGGTCCACCCGCAAGCCGGCAATTCCGGCCAGCTGCTCGTAAGTCAGCGCAACACCTGAGCGCAATGGTTGCCCACAGTACTGAATGCAGCGATCGATAAAGCGGGATCGCTGAGTCCCCTGGTGTTGGTGCAGGCGGTGGAGGCCGTCCAAGTCACGGAGGAACTGAAGTGTCCCCTGATTCTCACGCCGGAAGCCGCGTTCGACGTAGCCATGGCTCTCAAGAATACGCAGGGCACTGCTGAGCTGTCGGTCGGATTCGGCTCCGGGGACGATGGCGGCCAGATCCGCCAGGCGGAGCTCAAGGAGGGCGTCCCCGGCGCGCTGAAACTCCTTGCGGAGGACGCCATAGAGGGTCCGGAGCAGGGCCTCGGAGGGGTTATTGATATCGATCAGGAATTCCTGGACGAAGCGGTCGTGGTAGGCAAAGAGCAGGATGCAGTCAGCGGGTTCGCCGTCGCGTCCGGCACGTCCGGCTTCCTGGTAGTACGCTTCGAGTGAGCCCGGGATATTGTAGTGGACCACGCGTCGTATGTCGGGTCGGTCAATGCCCATGCCAAAGGCATTTGTCGCGGCCAGTACGGGGCAGGGGTCGGCCATGAATCGGTTTTGGGCGCTGGTCCGTTCCTCGTCCCGCAGGCCGGCATGATAGGGGATACAGCCAAATTCGCTGGCCAGTTGGTCCACCGCTTTGCGGGTTGACGCGTAGATGATGGTGGGTTGCGGGTCCTGCAGCAGGTTGGCCACGGCATCCTGCTTCTGCTGGTTTGAGCGGCAGTTGAGAACCGAGAAGGAGAGGTTGGGGCGCTGGAAGCCTGAGACATAGGTTCCCATGTCAGCGCGTTTGAGGTGCGTCCGGATGTCTTCCCGAACGAGTGGCGTTGCCGTTGCGGTGAACGCGCACACCTGGGGAACACTTGTCTCGGCGACCGCTTCGCCCAGGCGCAGGTAGTCCGGGCGAAAATCATGTCCCCACTGACTGATGCAGTGGGCTTCGTCCACCACCAGAAGGTCAGGAGGTTGTTCGTTGAGAAGGCGTCTAAACGCCGGTGCCCGGAAGCGCTCGGGTGCCACGTACAGAATCTTGATCTCGCCTGCGCCCGTGGCCCATAGACGCCGGCGTTGTTCCTCAGGTGAGATCGTGCTGTTTACATATGCCGCCGGGATGCTCCTCTCGCAGAGCGCATCCACCTGGTCCTTCATGAGCGAGATCAATGGAGAAACGACCAGGCCATACCCTTTGCCCATCAGGATGGGGAGCTGGTAGCAGAGAGATTTTCCGGCTCCGGTCGGCATGACCACACAGAGATCCTGGCCATCCAGAATCTTCTCGACCACGTCCAACTGTCCGTCGAGGAAGGATTCGAAGCCGAAATAGTGTTTGAGTGCTTCCTGGGGGTGCATGGTGTATGGCTGTTAGAGCTGGCTTTTTCTCGCAGTGGTATGTCGTCCCCGGCAGGAGCCTGGGAGCCCCCCCGTCTTCGCCCCGCGTTGGCAACAGTAACCGTAGCTCTGTTACGCCCGGCATGCAACGCTGAATCCGAAGTCCCGTCGAGAGGAGACAACCGACGGGGAGTGGCCTACGTTAGCCGGGGTTCGCATCTGGATTGAACCGGCCCCGAAGGCAGCCATCAGACACTCCGCTTTAGTGGGAGACACGTGAAGACTAACCTACGCAATGCAGTGGCTCTGTTGTTGCTCGTCGGAGCCGGCACAGCCGTTGGCGCCGAGCCGGTCGAGTTCCGGGGGGCGTCCTGGATCTGGCATCCTGCAGATCTGGCCAAAGCCGGCCGGCAGCCTCCCGAGTGCACCCGCTACTTCCGTCGCGTATTTACCCTCCCGGACGGCGGCAGCGCATCTGCGTTTCTCGCCATCACGGCGGACAATGAGTGGAGTGTCTACGTCAACGGGCGCCTGGTTGGTGAGGGGGATCCGGGGGCGGCGTCGTGGTACCAACCCCGGCAGTTCGACATCTCCGCTCTGCTGACCCCGGGCCGAAACACTGTCGCGGTTGAGGCCACGAATATTCTCCCCGGGCCGGCCGGCCTACTTGTGCGCTGTGTTTTGCGCTCGGACACCGGTGCGCAGTCCACCATTGACACCGACTCCGGATGGCGGAGCCGCGAGCAAGCTGAGCGTCACTGGGAGTCTGCTGATCTCGATGACAGCGCGTGGCCCACGGCAAAGGTGGTGGCTCCGTATGGCAAGGGGGCCTGGGGCACTCGTCTGCGGCCGGCCCTGATGACCGCGCTGGCGGATCCCCTCCTGTTCGATGGCGCCCAGTGGATCTGGTTTCCAGGAGATCTTGACGAACCGGGGGAAAGCCCACCTGCCTGTTCGCGGTTTTTCCGTGCTGTCCTGGTCTGTCCCGAGGAGACCACCGTTCGTCAGGCACAAGTGATCGTCACCGCTGACAATGAGTGGGTCGTGTTCCTCAACGGCCGGCTGATTGACGAAGGGGAACAGGGCGGGGCGGCCTGGCACCGTCCGCGGCGACTGGATGTCACGCACCTCATCCGGCCGGGGGAGAACGTCCTCGCGATCCAGGCCACAAACATCCTCCCCGGGGCCGCCGGACTGATCGCGAAGCTCCGCATCGCCACAGCGAACGGCGCCAAACACACTCTGGCTACGGACTCGACCTGGCAGTGCAGCGACACTGTGCAGAAGGGCTGGCAGAAGACCATCAAGGGCGACCGCGGATGGGTGCCTGCCACGGCAGTTGCCCCGTATGGACGCGGCCCGTGGGGACTGAATTTGTCGTTACCTCGGGCCGTTCCCCTGGCCGATCCGGTGGAACTGCAGGCGGTGACGCTCGGAGGGGCGCTTCTTTTCCTGCAAGGCAACGTCCCAAAGCCCCACCACTTCGCCTTTACGGCAACGGGACCGAACGGTCGGCCCCGCAGTTGGCAATCCCGCGCCTACCCTGAGAATGATGTCCCTGCCCCGGCGATTCTCGGGCGCAAACTGTGTCTCCTGCCCAGTGCCAATCCGGAGGCCGAGGCAAGAGTCCTGATCGACGCGGGCGCAGGCTCCATCGGTTCCCCATCTGTCTCCTTCGACGGCAAGACCATCTATTTCGCGATGGCCCCTGAAGGGGAGGGCTTCTACCATATCTACTGCCTTCCCGCTTCCGGGAGTGCACCGGCACGGAAGCTCACTGACGGTCCGTTTCACGACTACGACCCCGAGCCGTTGCCGGACGGCCGCATCGCGTTTAGCTCCACGCGCATCGGCAGCCGCGAGGAATACCACGCCAACCTGGCCTCAAGTATCTTCGCAATGGACGCAGGCGGAACGGGTATCCACCCGCTGACCTACCATATCGTGTCGGACCGCGAGCCACGCGCCAGCGCTGACGGTGGCCTGGTCGTCGTGCGCTCTGACAATTTCATGGACCGAGCAAAGGTGGAGACGCAGTTACACCGCGTCCGCTGTGACGGTACGGGGGGCACGGTTCTTCTCGGCAACGACCGAGGGACGATTGGCTACAACGCCGGCTACGGCAGCGAAGGGCCTGTGAGACCGGGCTTGCTGCGCCAAAACGGGTTCGGCAGCCCCGCTCCCCTGCCGGACGGGCGGGTCGCTGCTCTCTCCAAAGACGGGCTCGTGGTCACCGAGCCGGAAGCCGCTCAAGGACGGCGAATCACCGTGTCGCGAGACCTTCTTGACATCTCTCCCCTGCCGGATGGGAGGTTGTTGGCCACGTCCCTGGATCGGCAATATCTGGGCACCATCGACCTCTCAACGGGAGGCTTCAGCGCCTTCCATCGGTCTTTGACCAGGGATGCGCACTCGGTGGTCTTCCTGGGCCCCCGGAAGCGCCCGCCCGTGACGGCGTCGGTGTTGCGGAGTCCGCAGGATCGTGATCCCGAACGGACCGGTTATCTCTACTGCCAGAGCGTCTTTCGCTCGAAGCAGGAGCAGCGTCTCCGCGGGCGCGTGCGGGCTGTGCGTGTGTTCGAGGGAGTGCCACTGGCTCTGCGCCCGGACCATTACCACTACCTGCATATCGGTGTAGAGGCCGTCGAACTCGGGACCGTGCCCCTGGCCGAGGACGGGTCGTTCCACATTGAGGTGCCGGCTGACCGAGCATTGGCCCTGCAGGCTGTTGATGCTGAAGGACGGGCCGTGGTCAACGAGCTGTCGTGGATTTACGTTCGGCCGGGCGAGCGTCGGTCCTGCGTGGGGTGTCACAGCCATCGAGTTGGGGCCCCGCCATCTGCGCCGGTGCCCCTGGCTTCCGCGGGTGAACCCGTGCCTTTGCTGGGGCGGGGGACGCCTTACCGTTTCCGCGGCAACAACCCGGAACTGGGCGGCATCCTCAATCTTCAGTTCGACCGCTTTCGAGAAGCTGCGGCCATTGATCTGTACCCGGAATCCGGTGGCTCAGCCGACGGCGCGCCGGTTACATCCGCTCGCATGCATGCGATCGATCTCGCACTCGTGGACCTCTGCGCTGGCAGAACTGGCCTGCGCATCAGCGCGGCCCAACGCTTAGCCGTACTGCGTGACAGACGAGCTGTTCCTGCCTTGACCGTGGCGCTTCGTGACCGTGATGCTTCGGTTCGAGCCAATGCCGCGCTCGCGTTGGCGGCCTGCGGGGATCGCAGTTGCCTTGATCCACTCCAGAAGACGCTCTCGGATTCGTGCCCAAACGCGGCTCGGGCGGCCCACCTTGCTCTCGGGAATCTCACGGGACACACGGTACCATTCCGGGGTGGCGGCGAACGTGACAGACGCCAGGGGATCTGGGAATGGGACCTGGCCCTCAAGGCCGGCTGGGGGAAGTGGCTGGAGAATCGCCTCGACGACCTGGCTGGGGACGAAACCGTGGAGCAACTCCGAGCGATTCGGGCATTGGGCCACTTGGGTGGGGACGCGGCCGGCGAGGCTCTCCGTGTCTTCATTGCCGCGCGACTCGCGCCTGACGCGAAAGGCAGCGATATCCGAGGACTCATGGCTGCACTTCGGGCATTGGGCACGTCAGGCAATGGGAAGGCAGTTCCCTTCTTGGCGGGGTTGATCAACCTCGAAACGCGCAAGGGCAGTACGCTTGTGCGCCGTCGCAACATGTACCTCGCGGCGACGGCGGCTGAAGCACTCGGCAGAATCGGGGGAACAGATGCCGAACGGGCCCTGCTGGCGGGGGCCTCAGGACTGCAGGAATTCTGGGAGTACTCCAGGCTAAGCGGGGATCATCCCGTTCTGGTCGCCTGCCACTCATCGGTCATCCACTTCCGCATTCTGGAAGCCCTGGATGCCATCGGCAGCACGGATGCCCGTGTCGTCCCCGTCTTCCTGCGATCCGTACCCGGCGACCTTGACCGCGGCCTCTTGATCGAGAGTGATTCCTACGAGAACCTGGTGGGGCAGCTGGTTTCCCGAACCGGGCAGACCGAGTCGGTGAGTGAAACATGCCTCGGGATGCTTGGCGCTGATGGTATGCGTGTTGACGAGGGGCTTCAGGCCGCGATCTCCGCCTATCCGATGCCCCTGTCCCATCGTGGGAAGACACTCGAACAGCTCTACCGCAACGCCCGTCGGGGGCTGACGTGTCTCCCTTACGTACCTGAGATGCGGGCGGCCCAGATTCTCTCGATTGTTCCTGCAACTGACGAGACAGTCCGGTCAATGGTGGCGACCTATCGGCGTTACCGGAAGCAGGCGACGACCACTTCCCTGGCGGATTATCCTCAGGCCCGGACGCGCGCGTGGGTTTGCTTTTACCTCGCCCGAGCTCTCGGCCGGACAGGGGACGCCGCGGCGGCACGGGAACTCCTCGACGCCCTGCATGGAGGCCCACGCGAGCTTGATACGCCTTCCCCTCGCCCCCCCCATCCGATGGTTTACGAGGGGATTACCCCGTTTCACCGAGCTGCGGCCGCTTACGCCGTCGGACGTCTTAGGCCGGCTGGTGCGGTGGATGCTCTGTTGGCGATCACAGGGGATCTGGTCAACGCGCTTGACGTTCGCCATTCCGCCGCCAAAGGGCTTGCCTGTGCAGCGATGCGTTCCGACGTGGAGGCGATTCGGGCGTTGGCGGAGGCGTATCCTGAAGTGGGGACGCGCCGGATGCTGCATGCCGCGGCAGCGGCAGCAAGCAACCGGTAGAGAGCCTCAGCACGCAGTGCCTGGTCATTCCCCGTGGATGAAGATCCAATAGGCTCGCCCCTGCCGGGACGCACCTGCTTCGGTCGGGACGTAACTCTGGGGCAGTGGATCCCACCACCACGCACGGCCGACTTCCTCGATGTCGTTGACAATGACTCCGTCTCTCACGGGGCTGACGAGGTTCCACCCCTGATTCAACGTCAGATTTCCGTCGGCCACGAGGCCGCGCATCGGCTGGGACTGACCGGCCACCTCAGAGTGGAGGAAGTAGCCCTGTTCGGCATTCATGGGCGACTCGCTGGAGAGCTCGGAATAGGCCCCATCATGCCAGGACCACACGCCGAGCGAAGTGGCGCTGAAGAACACGTTGAGCGGCTGGTCAGTCATGACCGGTGTCCCAACCAGGTTCCAGCCGACACCCAGTTCCAGTCTCGCCTCCTCCGGCATGCCGTAGGCGACCTCGAAAACAGTCGTCGCCGAGATCTCCATTTCCCCTTCGGATGTCATGTCCACAGGAGCACCGTTAGGTGTTTCGTCGCGGAGCGCCTGGAGTAGGAAAAGGCGTTCAGCATCTGCACTCGACACATTCCACTCCAGCGTGACCGGGGCCCGTGTGGCCGTGGCCTCAACAACCAACCGCCATCGGAGAATTGATGCTGGGGGGCGGTAATCTGCCTGCAGTTTCTCGGGGCCGTCGTCCAGCGAGGACAGGAAGTAAGCCGTCGTCGTTACGTTGTCTCCGTCATCCGCCTGGGCATCCAGGTGGAGGTCAAAGGCCTCTGTGGCCTGCCCCCAGGTGCCGAACCGCAGCGCTGACCGTTCCTCGCCGCCTTCGGTCAGTCGGAACGTGAAGTCGACGGAGGGCTCATAGCGCACGACGGTCTGGGACGTTGATGTCGCCGCGCTGACCGTCCCGGCTGAACTACGCAGCCATCCATACAGAGCGATTTCCCCCGCCGGTCCGGTGATGGAGTAGGTCTCAGGGGGCGCGGCAAGCCAGTTGCTGTCCCCGGCGAGAGGCGGTGTGTCTGTCTCGGTGACCTGCCAACCCGTGATCGTGCTCCCTTCAACGCTGCCGGACAGTGCCACGGTAAGGGTGCGTCCATCGGTGTAACCGGGAACTGTTTCAGTGGCGTCGCGGCCTGAGAAGAGGGTGACGACGGGAGCGTCTGGTGCCTGGACCGTGGTCCGGAAGAGCTCGACATCGTCGACGCAGAACCCCGGAGCCCCCAGACTCCCATCGCTGTACAACCGGAATCTCACCTGAAGGCCGGAGCCCGAGAAAGGCGGGTTCAGCAGGACACTCCTACGGGCCCAACTGGTGTTGATTTCGCCCTCCACCTTGCCGTAGACAGTCTTCCAGGTGGTTCCATCTCGTGATACGTCGACGGTCGCGAAGTCGGTACGGTTGCCGAACTGCGTGACTCCTTCGGTGTGAAGGACCTGCCACCAGCTGAGGAGGAGGATCGTTTCCGGCTCCCCCGGGGCCGGCGTCACATCGATGGCAGGGGAGACAAGGTAGCTGTCGGTGTTGTTTTCGTAGAATTGCCCCAGCCCCGTGGCCCAAGCGCTGGTGCCCGAATGAGCCGTGTCCGGATCACTGGTTGGCGTTCCCCACTCCCAGCCGCTCGTTCCGGAAACACTGTAGCCTCCGTTGTCCGCGTCAAAGGTCTCACTGTAGATGGATGTGACCTCCCAGGTGTCGATGCTGATATCGTCAACATAGAACCCCGCGGCTGTTAGGGACTCATCGGAGTTGAAGCCAAAACGCATTCGGAAGCTGCTGGTCGCATACGTTGCGTCCAGAAACACGTTCTGCTGCTCCCAGCCAGGTGAGACAGAGCCGCTTTGTGCCTCCCGCACCGTCTCCCAGTTTGCCCCGCCATCCTTGCTGACGGCCACGGTGGCCTCGTCGACTCCCTTTTCCGTCACGAGAAACTGCCACCAACTCAGGAGGAGTGTTTGTCCTCCGTTGGTGCTGAGGTCGATTTCCGGTGAGGAGAGATTGCCGTTCAACTCGCCGTTGGCGTAGTCACCCGCGGGGTTCGTTGCCCAGGCCTTGCTTCCCGAATAGGCGTTTCCGGGGCCGCTGGTTATCTGTCCCCATGCCCAGGACGTCGTTCCGCTCACCGTGAAGCCGCCATTGTCCGTGTCGAACGATTGCGTGTAGACGGTGGCCACGGCGGATGGTCCGAAGATCAGGAAGAGCGCTGAAAGGAAGATGAACGCCGGGCGGGCCCTGCTCAGCAGGTCGAAGGCAGGCCCGGCCGTGGCGGGGGAGCTGCAACCGTTGGTCTGCCCCTCAGTCAGGCGGGTTGCTCCGGCAGCTTGTATGGACGGAGCTAAGCGTTCCATATCTCATGGCAGCACAATCGCACCGTCTTCGGGCGCGTACAGCCAGTATCCCTTCGTGGGTTTGAGGTCCTGCGGAGCGACTTTCCCATAGCCCTCTGCTGTGAACCCGAAGATGGACGTCCCGGCCAACGTTCCTTCTTGGTCAGTTCCGCCACGGATAGGGCCGACGAGGTTCCAACCGGCCCGAACGTCGCGGTATCCATCGGCCTGAGGCGTGTCCGCCAGGTCGACGTGGCTCGGTACAAGGCACAGGACGAAGTACGCAGCCCCCGGGACCATCGGTGAATCGGGCGGCAGAACCTGGTATCCAGTGCCGGACCAGGTCCAGACGGAGCCCACATGAGCACTGCCCAGCTGATCCTGGAGGGTCTGCCCGGGAGCCGGGACGCGCGGCGTGCTGACCAGATTCCAACCTTGCTCCAACACAATCGTGCAGAGACGGGGATCAGATCCCAGCTCCTCTTCCATCGCGTTACTCAAGCCGTCCTGGTCAGGATCGGCATCCGGGCTGTCCGGAGCGTTGGCATTTCGCCAGTTCAGAAGCCCCGCGGCGTCCTGCACGATGGCCACAGATGCTTCCACATTGTCTTCCAGCGCGTAATTGCCGGTCGGGTCTGCCAGAATCTTGACACGCACTGTTTCCGTTCCATTGGCCAGTGTCGCCCCAGTCTTGGGCACTACCGTGATGGTTGCACTGGACTGCCAGGCGGACATGGCTACGACCGGAGCGATATACTCATAATCTACTCCATTCGTCGCTGTTCCGCTCACCTGGATGAGGACGTTGGTGTTCCATGCCGGACTGCCGGATCTGGTGACCAGAAAAACGCCGACTGTTTGTGGCGTCACAGCTGCGACTGGCTCAAGGGCCTTCACTCCGATGCGCTCGCCCGGGTCTTTGATCGTGAGGGCAGCGGATGCGGGATGGGCCACTGTGTACCCACTTCCTGCCTGAAGGCTGATCTCAACTGTTTCTGTTCCTTCTACCTGCGTGTCGACGTAGGGTGAGATGGGTACGTCAGAGCTGCGACTGCCTGCAGGGAAGGTCAGTTGGGCCGAGATCCTGGGGTAATCTACCCCATTGGTTGCTGAGCCGCTTACTATGATGTTGACCGTCAGGGCCTCCTCGAGAGAGCCGGACCTCGAGAGCACGAATCGGCCGGGCGACTGAGCACCCTCGCCGGCGTCGGCAGCCGCGGAGATACTCAGGCACGGCAGGAGCTCCAGCCCGCCACTGTCGAGTTTTCCGGAATCGGCGAGGGCATAGAGATCACTGCTTTCCGGCGTCGCGCTTGCATCGACGAGCCGAATTGTCACATCCGTATAGCCCGAGCCGTTCCCATCCACATCGATACCAATGATGACATCGTCGCCGCTGCTGTTGACACTGACGTGATTGGCAAGGTTGGGGGCGGCGCCGCTAAGCAGGGCCGAAATGTCGATCCGGTCGACGTCCGGATCGAAGTCCCAGATTGTGTCGTTGCCGTCCGTGGCGCTTCGGAACACAAATACATCGCTTCCGCCGCTCCCTTGCAGCATGTCATCTCCCGGGCCGCCATCGAGGATGTCATCCTCCTCGCCTCCTGTCAGGACATCGTCCCCGAGTCCCCCGATCAGTACGTGGGAACTATCACGCGATTGTCCGGCCGCCAACCCCTCTGCGTAGGTATCAGCGTCTACATCCGAAGACGGGGTGCGCAGGACAACGCCTGCAGTGCTGGTGGACGCGTCCCAGGTGACGGCCCCGAGCCATTTGCTGAGGAGGTAGGAGCTGGTGTCACGGGCGCTCTGCGGAGGAAGGTCGCGAGTTGCGTCGAGGATGTCGTCACGAGTCCCGGAGAAGCTCTCAAGCAGCCCGGCAAGGGCTCCACTCACGTTGGGTCTCCGGATTTCAACGGAGAGTTCAGCAGCGACCGGTTCGTGATCAGGTGTCGCATCTCGGAGGGACAAGGCAAAGGAGGTGTCCTCTGTGCCTGCTGCAGTGTGGACATAGACGAGGCGCCCTTCCTCTACATCTTGTTGGGTAAACGTGTCCCCCGAGGAAAGGGGCGTTCCCCACGTGTCTCCCGAGGGAGTCTGGACCGTACGGAGACAGAGCGAGCCGATTCCAGGCGGGTGGGTGATCGTGTAGGTCAAGTCACCGGGGCCGCTGTCTGTATCAGACGCGCTCAGATATACTCCGCTCTGGCCCTGTTCCCAAGCCTTGATAGCTGTGGTGTTGATGATTGGTTGGCGGTTGTTGGCGACCGGGGATGTTCCCGCGGCAAACTCACTCAAGTTGTTGCGGCCATCGCCGTCCGTGTCGGCAGACGCATCGTTGAGCTGTTTGTTGAGGCCATGTAGGTCTTCCCACCAATCCGGCAGCCCGTCTCCGTCGGTGTCGGGCAGGGGGTATTCAACGATCAGGTCCACTCGGTGGGTAAAGCCTCGCGTCGTCTGACTGGCCGCAAAGGCCTCGGCATTGGCTACAGCGATCCGCGCCGCATGCCCGTCTATCTCAACCGATGAGTGGTGGAAGACGACGTCGCTGAAGCTCAGCGGGACCGTGCGTTGGTCTGCATCCGTGCCGAGGGACAGGGCTTCGTGCGGAATATCAAGCCGGTAAGAATAGGCCCCGCCGGCGAGCGACTCCAGCTCCGCTGTGAGGACGACGTCCGGCTGGTTGGGGACAGCGATCGTCCACGTGAGGATCCCGCTGGTGAGCAGGAACGGTTGGCCACTGGTCGGGTTGACGGCCCGTCCGTAGAGCACCGTGCTGGGCTCGAGGATACCGGCTCCGAGACAGGTCGCTGCACTCGCAAGACACGATGCAACTATCGAGAGGAGCTGCTTGTGCTGTATCATGAGACTCACTCCAATTGCCAATTGAGGCTCAATGCCGTTGGCTTCCGGGCGAACCGACGCCCGAATATGTTCGGTACTTCAGTGTCCAAGCCGGACTCAGTACTCCGGCACAACTGCTGACTTTCAATGACCGTTTCTAGATCCCACTGTGACTGTAGGTCTGAAACGCGAGGCGGATGTCCTTAACACCGTTCAGATCACGGTCTCGCTCCGGGTCACCGGTGACGGTGGCGTTGGGCCTGGTCTTACCGTAGATGAATGTGTCCAGGCCGGCGTCCGGATCTGCGTCGAGACTGATGCCGGGGACGATGATGACCCAGCGCGTGTTCCACACGGAGCGTCCAACCAGGCGGGTGCTGAATGTCATTTGGTCTTCGTCGTACACACCCGTGTCGCCATAGGCGCGGAACGATGCGTGGCGCCGGATCTGGCCGATGCTCTCGGTGAGGCTGTCCCGGATCGGGATCCAGTCCGGGTCGGCCAGTTCGTGGTCGCCGATGGAGAACGGCACGGGAATGACTTGGTCGTCGACGTGCCAAGTGCGCACATCGAGTTCGTTGCTGGTGGGGATGTACATCACGTCATTGCCCGACGGGATGAGGTAGACATATGGAGTAGAGACCATGGCCCACTGATCGTAGTTCTCGAGCCACAACCCCACAGCGCGTATCTTGGTGGCAAACGCCGTTGGATTGAAGGCGTTGTCGCCAGGCCCGGCCTGCTTGCCGAAGAAGTTCCTCCCGGCAACGATGGACGAAGGCACGGGGATGACTAACCCCGGTTGCTCGCCGCCGTATTTGGACGTGAACGGGCGACAGTGCCGGCGGAACTCGGGCACTTCCCAAAGGTCATCGACACGGTAGCCGGCCAATGTCTGGCGCCAACGCTCGTTGGCATCGCGAATCGTGGCCGCTGTAGCGCCTGTTGCCTGCAGCCGACTTTCGCGGTTGATACGGAACAGCTCATGGCGCAGCGAGAAACGTCCGGTTTGGAACTGCGGATTGTTGATCCCAAATTGCGGTTTGAGTACGTCGTAGTTTGCCTTGAGGCGGGCCAGAAGGTCAGCCAAGCCCCTGGGACCCACGACCGGTTCGCCCTGATTGATTGCGCCCAGACACCTTGCGGCAACAATGTCTTCGAGAATGCCGTGCGGCGACGCCGGATGGTCTGAGGCCAGGTTCGTCTCGTAGTCGTAGGCTTTGGCGGCGAGGCAGACATAGCGGGCCGCCAGGTCAAACGCGGCGCGGTACTTCTGCAGGGCATCGTTACGGAAGACACGGAACGTCATGTCCTTGTACCGGTTCCGCTGTACCACGGCGGCCGTGTTGACATTGAATGCCTTGCGCTCATTGACCACGCGCCATCCATCTTTGATGGTGGTGCGGACCTGATCGCTCATCTGGGCTAGCCTCTCAAGGTTGGCGAACACCTCGAGACGGACCTTCGGCTCCTCGCCTATCCAGCTTGCCAGTTCGTGGAATTGCTCGCGGATCTCCGACTCCTGTTCGGCCTTCGCGATGTCGACCTCCACCTCTTGCCCATACAGCTCAAGTTCCTGCTCCTTCTCCAGCACGCCCAGCCTGAACCCGACGGCGGTGAGTTTGAAGATGGTCTTGGCTATGCCGCCAATCAGCAATGCCGCCTTGGCTGGAGCAGCCATGTCGCCGCCGCTGGCCAGCCCGAAGACCATGTTGTCGGGAACAGCCTCCATGGCCACTCCCAGCCAGAACTCGATCTCATCGCCGGTCCAATCGAACATCTCTGCTGCAGCAGAGAAGGCCATGATGTCGTCCTGAAGATCGTCGGTCTTCTCCAGGCTGTCCTGCATCCGCTTGATGACGTAGTTGGATGTGTCCGCACGTTGGTTGAGGTCGGAGAAGTCACGTTTGAAATCGTACACCAGATTGTCGTAGTAATTGATCGACTGTGCCAGCTCGGCCTCCAGGATAACCAGTTCCCTGATTTCCCTCTGGATCCGGCCGGTAGAGCCGCGTACGCCCCAGTCCTCCGGAGGAACGAACGCGTAGCCTTTGGCCATGACGGGCAGGCTCAGTTCAAGCACGCGATCGTTCGTGACATACTCAACATCGGTGGCTGAGGCCTCGTTAAAGGGAGATTGGTCGTTGATGAAATAAGGTGCATAGATGTTCTCATAGGCGCCGCCGTCGACGCCGTCCAGGCCGACCATGCCGCCGAAAATTTCGTCCCCGACGGTCAGCTTGGGATATATGCCCTGGCTGAAGCTGTTGAGGAAGAGTTTGCATTCTTTGCTTGCTTTGGGCACCGTTTCGTTCGTGACTTCGCGCACGTCTACGTATTGGTACAGGATCAGGTCGGGTCCGGCGTAGGCTTCGGGATAGATTTTGCCCGGACCGATCGTGCCCTCATAGGGTGTACCGAAGATCTCGATGAGACGGTTCCGCAGGTCACGATCCTGTTCCTCCACGTCTTCCGCGAAGTCCTCGATATCCGTGGCCACCTTGCGCAGTCGGTTGTCGAGCAGGTTCGCGTACTCGAACGTGCGATGTGCGTTCTGCAGTGCCGTGAGCGCTCGATCGTAGATCTGCTCAAAGTGGAACTTGCCCTGCATGCTCGAGCCCACTTGCAGATAGGTGGGGTCAATGTCGAAGGGCACGGCGCCAGCAGAGACTCCCAGGGGATTGTGTCCACTGTTTGCCGCATCTATCTGCTGCTCGATGGCAGCGAATTCTCCGGCGATGGTGTCGATGTCATCCACCGTACTGCGATCAATTCGTTGGATGCCGTCAGCTTCGGGGTCGGGATACACGGCCGGGATCAAGGCATTGGCTGTAAGCCAGTCGAAGAGGGCGCCCTGTCCGGCTCGCCGGGCCCAGCCTTCAACTCCCCAGGCCCGCTTCTCGTCGGTGTCGGTGTAGCCCTGCCACTGACCATCCGGGTCTTCGACGTAGCGGTCGCGGTAGGTCGAGTCAACGACCGCTTTACCGGCCCTGGCCCTGGCAGCTGCGATCTGGGCAAACTTCCGCTCATCGCGGTAGTCCACGTCGAGCACGATGTCCATCAGGTTATAGAACTCGGAGCGCTGCTGCCAGTTGAAGAAGGAGTGCTGGAGCAGGTCGTACTGGGTTTTGATCGCGGTGAGGTAGTGTCCCCAGGCATCGCCGTGGCCTTGAGGGAACATGACCATGGCATCGTCTTCGTCGATGAATCCGTCCGCGGTCACGTCGGCAATGTTGTATGACAGGGCGTAGGCGGCTTCTCCTTCGCCCTTTGTGAAGTTCCAGAAGAGGCGGTTGTAGACGGGGCGGGCATGGTACTCATCGTTGCCGCGCAACATCGACAGCTCCTCGTCCAGGAGTGTGTCCAGCTGGTTCTGGAATGTGAAGATGGCCGGGGCCAGGTGGCCGTACTCGATGTTCTCGCTCCCGAAGCCGATCGTGGGATCGAGGGCGTCGGCATACGCTTCATTGCCCAAGAGCATGTAGAAGTCAGCCAGGCGGGTTGAGGCGAGCTGTATGGCGTTGCACACGGCCCCATCGGTCACTGGTGTGGCCAGATCGATACTCAGGCTCTTGGCCCGCTCCATGACCGTGGTGTAGAGCTCGATCAGCCCCACGTTTTCGATCACGTTCTTAGCCGGGTTAAGGGCCACCGGTCCCTCATAGCGTTGGCCAAGCTGCTGAATCATGTTCACGTAGGTGGCAGGGGATTCATTGTTCTTGAAGTCATTGATGCGTGCTTCGTAGGGATTGATCGCGTCCAGCACGCGCTTCACCCAACCCATGACCAGTTGCGGGAGGTAGGTCTCTTCCGGCAGTTCCCCATCGTCAGGTGGCCGTGAGTTGCCGGCTCCGACCCATTGGTAGGGCGCTACCTCATCGGGGGGGGAGGGGGCATCGGGGAAGCGTTCGTCGTTGTGGCGGTAACGCATAAAGAACCAGTTGTCCCGGATGATCACCGGGCCGGTCCCCTCCAAGCTGATCTGGTACTTCCCAACGCCTTGGTCCGAGACGGCGAACATCAGCCATTTCGATGGCTCTTGGTCGGGCAGCAGTGCACTGCTGCCGTCCTCGCCGCGGTAGTACCACTCAAAGGTGAGATCATCGGCGAATCCGCCGAAATCAGCCGTATGGCGGACGATGATTTTCTCGTCGAATACGTTGTCTGAGAGCACGGTCTTCAGTGCGCCGCGATAGCGGAAGTGTTCTGCGGTCAGGCCGTTGGGGTTGTTCTGCGGGATGTCTTTGTCCCCCACGATGACGCGGACGATGTGCAGCGACACGGGCGCGGCCCCGAGATCTTCATGGTTGTTCTCAGCCAAGGTCACATAGCGGACGCCGGGAGTTGCCGTGGGTTTGAGCAGATCCGGATTGGCAACCACTGCCAGCCCGACCCCGAGCGCCTGCTGCTGTTCCAGTTCCTTGGTTCCCTCGTCCAACTGCAGCCCGGCATACCAGCCGTCCACCTGCGTTCCATCCGCAACCACTTCGTTCGGGTCGCGGGTCAGAGCATAGAGGGACTTCACGGCATCTTTCCACTTGGTGTCTGCCGACAGGCTCAGAATCTCGTCGCGTTCGCCGGGTGTGAGGATGTTGGGCTCGAGCACATAGACCGCGGGTGGGGCCGCCGTCAACGTCTCGTCGCCCAGCACCTTGTCGTTGAGAATCCCGAACACGCCGAGCTTCTGGAACAGCGGATCGTAGAACACACGCTTCTGCAGTGACGCGGACAACCCCTTGAAGTAGTATCTGGCTTCGTCGACAATGATGTTCCCGCTGGCGGGGAGCAGATCTGCGGACAGTTCGTAGTCCTCCGTGCTGAGCGGGACCTGACGTGTCGAAAGAGCCGGGAACAGCCTGGCGGTGTAGTTCGACCCCATCACGCTGCTGTCGAGCGGGGCGTTCTCGGAGTCAAAGATGATCTCTCCCGCGGCCCACGCCAGGACGCCAGGCAGCCCCGGCGTCGTGAATTCATCGCCGAAGCTGTTGCGCGATACGGGGTGATCGGCCCGGAACTCGCCGCCGCTGTAGGTGAGGGTCTCGCCCACCTTGAGCGTGGCTATGTCGTCAGGCCAGACGGACGTGTAGGTAACCGGGACAGGGGAATGGCGCAACGAGAGTTCAGCGCCGGTCTTTTTCGCGATGTACATCCGCTCGAGGGTCAGGCTTGGGCCGTCGATCTTGGTGATGCGCAGTCCGTATTCACTGCGCTCTCCGTCGGCGATGCCGACGTAATCGCCCACATCCAGGCCGGCCGTGCTCGCAACGCCAATCTGTACGGTGACGCCGGGGTCGGCGTCCTGAACGAGTGTCGTGGACGTGGCCTGCGTGCCGGACACACCTGCCGGGGGGAGCCAGGGCACAGCTTCACCCGGCGTCTGGGCTTTTCCATTCTTGTCATGGTCTTCGACATAGTAGAACGACGGCTGCAGGGGGTAGAAGAAGTGGACGGTGCAACGGGCGTTGTCCAGGCCGTCTGACTCGTCGCTGTCGCCCGAACGCGACCAACACCAGCCTTTGTGGTCCTCGAAGTAGACCTTCTGCTTGGCGCTGGCGGCGTTCTGGGGCGGGTCCAGATCTATGCCATAGGTGGCCGCCGGCGGGAGCGCGCCGATGACGATGTCCAACGGATGCGGGGCCAGCATGATCTCACCAGCACGTGTCGGCAGCTCAAACTTGTAGTTGTAGGTGAAGTCCACATTTGGGATGGTGAATTCGTAGACGTCACGCAGGTCGTGTTTCTCCACCTTGTAGACGCGCATACTCCACTCGTCGGTGACCAGGTCACGGTACTGCACCAACACGAATGGATCGGACGTATACGTGGTGTCGTGATCGGTGACGTTCAGGTCGTTGCGCAGGGCGAAGGCGGCCTGTGGTGGATCGGGGTCGGCACGGGACAGGAACGAGCTGGCCAGGAGGGCGTGTTCCTCATTCGGGTTGTACCCGGCAAAGGTGGGGTCGCCTTGGATATAGACCGAGATGTCCGCGAACAGCTCAGAATCGTAGACATCCTGCTCTTCCGGCACGGTTCCCGTGCTGAGATCAGCGTCACCAACCCACCTCTTGCCCTCGGTCCCGAGCATACTGGCGACCACAATGCGGTCATAGCCGTTGCTAGTGTCCGTTTTTGGCCAGCTGATGGTGTATTGGACCGTCTGATAGGGCCAGTTTATCTGTGGCTCGTACAGGTAGTTGCGGTACCATGCGACCACGAGTTCATCCTCGGGATCGTTGGTGAAATGCTGATTGACCGGGAAGATGGGCCCGGAGGGGGCAAGCCGGTCGTGCACAAAGGGGTTGTAGCGGGATTGTGCATGGACGACGGCCCCCGTCCCGAGGCCGGCCACGTCGTAGGCGCTGCTGACTCTCGATCCGACCAGAGCTGAATCAGTGACCAGGTTCTCGTTCCACAACTCCGTGCGCACGGTCCGCACATGCAGGGCTTCCTCGTTCAGATCGCCTTTGGCAATAGCGCCCGGGTTGGTGGAGAAGACCAGCGTCGAGTACCCGGCTGAGGCCGCGGTGAACTTGGCGGCTGAGACGAGGGCGTCGGCCTGGGTGTAGCCGAGATACAGGAACTGGAAGGGATCCTTGGCGGATGGCTCCAGGGCGACTGGCGCGATATCGGCCACGCCGTCCACGACTTTGGTGACGTGGGTCCAGCTGGCGGGATTGCCTCTGAAACGGTCTCCCAGGGGCAGTGTTCGTACTCCGACCGTGTCAGCCGTGTAGGGGCAGCCGGCGCAGGCGTTGATGGCGTCCACGATCGTCTCGCCGGTCGTCAGGCCGTGATTCATTGAGATGGTGAGAAGATTGTCCGTGTAGGTGACCGTAGCCTCATTGAGTGAGCCGCCGCTGTCCGGGAACGTCACCCTGAGTTGGTCGATGACATGGTCTTCCCCCGGCTTCTTCGTCAGCAGAGCAAAGGACTCACGCAACGCACCGCCGGTGTCGCTGACGGTGTGGTGAAACAGCTCAATGCCGTCCGCCGTGAGTGTCATCCGGTAGGACAGTGTATTCGGGATGGGGGCGTTGGGGTAGCCGGATGTGACGCGTGTGATGACGATGTGGTCCGGGTCACTGGTCGGCCACTCGATCTGGTATACGGACGGTCGCAGAGGGTAGAACATGTCGGCCACATCGTCCCACACCTGAACGTTGTCTCCTATCGTGCCGGGAGGCCCGCTGACGATGGTGACCATTCCGGGCTGCGTGTCCGTGTAGACGGTGAGCTGAAGGTGTTCATTCTCGCTGTTCGGCAGGCTGGCCGCTGCCTTGATGACTTCCGTGTTGACCGCGTTCCCAATGGTGATGCGCTGGTCAAAGATGCGGTCGCCGTAGTCCCACTGCACCATGCTGCCGTAGGCCAGGGAGTCAATTTCGAACATGCGGTAGTCATAGCCGCCGATGATGGTCTTCTCTCGCAGGTCATGGACCGTGCCGTCGACACCCATGTGCCCGCTTCCCGCGTTCCAGCCCCGCAACTGCTGTTTGCCGCTGCGGTAGCGACCGCCAATCTTGACGTGGCTGCCGGCGTCATACCAGAACTCCCCTGTTCCTGAGCTGTCGATCTGGAATCCCTTTGGTATCTGAACCTGGATATAGGGCAGCGTGGCGGACTTGCTGCTCGTCGTGCTCATCTGGATGCGGAATTGTGTTTTCCACTCGTAGGTGATCGTGGCCGGTCGGTCCATAACGAACTGGCGCACTTTCTGCCGTTCTTCGAGGGTTGGGAAGATGTAGAAGACTTCCCGGGACACCAGGATGGGGAATGAGGGATCCGTCTTGATGTACTGCTCCACCGCTTCCCTGACATCGTTGACGGTCGCCCCTTCCAGGGAGTGTGTGACTGTGATGACATTGCCACTGAAGGAGACCTGTGGTTCTTCCTTGGACACCGTGTCGTCCTCGACGAGTTCGAGACTGTAATCGTTGCCGTTCTCGCCCATGCTCCTGGTCACGAAGGTCAGCTCGTTGTCCGGTCCGGGCGGGTTGAAGGCCAGGAACGCCCGGCGCGACAGGCTGCCCCCATTGAATTGGAGGCTCAAGTTGGCAGGATCAGGGAAGGCGATGCGGTCAGAGTTTGTATCGTCGGTCACCGTGACAGCAGTGAACAGGGGGTCGCCTCCGGCATCGGTGGCGTTCAGACCACGTTCCTGGATGTCGCCCAAGGTGGTCTCGTCGAGCACGACGTTGATCGTGACTCGGTTCCCCGCGGCACTGTACACGGTCGTGGGGTCATCAACGGCCACTTCGATGAACTCGATACTGATGCCGGATTCTCCCACCGCCTCGAATGTGACGCCGTCGAGGCGCTCAACCATGTACGCGGCTGTGTCCGGTGTGTTCACTTTGCCTCCCGCGGTTTCGTCACCGGCGGGGGTGAGCAGACCTGTTCCGTCGCTGCCTGTCCCGGCTTTGGCTGTGAACACCTGCTTCGCCTTGGAGTGCTCATTGATGGCGGCGATCGCCGTGTCCAGTCCGGTGGTCCCGGCGTCGATTTTGATGGTGAGGGTGGAACCGAAATCGTACACCACTTCAGCCTGATTGCCGGTGACACTGCCATCGTCGAGCGTCTTGACCTTCACGCCGCTCAGGGGGGCGTCCTTGTCCTCGCTGGCGATGTACATCGTCTCAGCCAGTTCGTTCGCTTCGATCACGAGTTCTGAGTGCTCCGTATGGTCGATCGTGAGCTCGGCCTCCGCAGCGAGGGGCCCCCGCCCGCCTGCCAGATCAACGGCGGTTGTTGACACCGGGTCGCTGAGGGAAGTGGTACCCACGATGTTCGGGGCAAGCGTCGCGGTGACCGGGTGCACAGGCAGGCTTGGGTTGCCGGCCACTCTGTTGACGGCGCCGATCACTTCGCTCACGGTAGGAAGCGATAGAGTATTGACCGTTATTTCGACGTGCGGCCCGGCAAAGGTCGCCGCACTGACGGACGGGCCGAAGACGGAGGTCCGGTATTGGATGTCGATGGCGTTTCCGCCCGGACCGACATCATTGGCCGTGAAGCGGAGCGCATAGTTTTCCAGTACGTGTGCGTCCACCTCATCCTCATCCTTGGCCATGGTCACGTTTGCCGGCAGAACCCTCACGACATTGCCCCCTGTTCCCCCTGGGACTGCCGCCTCGAACAACCTTCCTGAGTCCAGATTGTCGATCCAGGAGACGATGTTGCCGAGGGTCGTGATGCTGGTCTGGATGTTGATCTCAAGCCGGTTGTTCTCCTCATCGAAGGTTGCGCCGGCGGGTGGTGGGTTCGTCGCTTCCGCGAAGACGATCTGTATCTCGCCGCCGACGTCTTTCCGGGTCACGGTGAGAGCGGTGGGAGTGGGCACGATGGCTGTGGCCTGCAATCCGTCATCACCTTTGGCCAGGACAGCTGACTGTCCGCCATGCAGGTAAAGAGGGGCTGTTCCGTCGCTGCCGGTCTTGTCGGCGGCCGTGACGGGGACGTCAGCGGCGTTGGCGGCGTTGGCAGTGTTCACGGCATTGGCCACTGTGCTCGCCCTCGTGTATCCCTCGTTCACGTCGATCGTGAGGGTGCCGCCGGCAATGGGGTTGACAACAGCCGTGTCGGTAATTCCACCGGCGTCGTTGTACTGCACAGCCTGTCCGTTCGCGGCTGACCCGGGGTTGGACGATGTGAACACCAGTCGATCATTGGTCTCCCCGAGGGAGGGCAGGGTTGCCCTGGCGTTGCCGCCCTGGGAACCCCCGCTTGTCTTGATCGTCACAGGCGGCAACTGCCCCAGAATGTTCCCCTGTCCGGTGCTCTTGCTGTAGGGATCAGATGCCCCACCGGCCCAGTAGGCATAGGGCACGAAACGACGCCCGATATTGTCGACATCGACGTCGTTGACGACGCCATCGATTTCAGCGGTGATGATTTCCTGGGCGGGGATCCAGTGCTTCTTCGTCTCCGGGTTCGGGTCTCCCGAAGCTCCCGAATCGAGGGTTCCATGCGTGCCGTCCAGGTTGTGGTCGACGATCAACGAGTAGTCAACGTCCCAGGTGAACACGAGTGCCGTATCGGCCTGGATCTCAAACTTGTAGGTCGAGGCCGAGCCCTGAATCGGCTCGTCTTCGACGGCATAGCCGGTGGACTCGAAACGCTTCTCCGCGTGTTTTCGGATCTGCTGTTCGGTGGGGGGAGATTTCTCCGGCTCGTCGGGATGGCGAATGATCAGGTCGTTCGCATCGAAGTAGAGCAATTCCGGGACTGAGGCCAGGACCTCTGTCCCTTTGATCAGGTCCGTGTCCTGTCCACGGTATGGCAGCACGGGGCTGAGCATTTTCTCGACGTCCTGGCGGACCTGCATGGCGTCGCTGTCGTCTTTGGTCACGTTGGCTTCGGCCCGTACCTCGAGCCGAACCTTGTCAGCCATGGTTCCGTCCTTGTTGACCACGGCCAGGAAGCCGGACCATTCGCCAAGCTGCCCCACGGTCGTCGTCCCCAGTTTCATCTCGCCGTCGATCGAGCCTGAGACCATGAGCTTCTGGTTGACCTCGTTCCATTCGACCGCCACACCTTTGACTTCGGTGGGCATGATCTCCGTGGGGAGCAGCACCCATTTCCACATGAGGTCTTTGTCGAGTTTGGCCACGAAGAAGCCGACACCAGGCGTTCCGTATTCGTCAAACGTCAGTTGCTCCTCTTCGTCTGAGTCCGGGGTGGGCACATCCTGAGCGCCGTTCAGGAAGATAGCCTGCCCTTCGTTCATCGTGCCGACCGCATAGATGTTCCCCTCGGGGTCAGCCGACAGATCGACAATCCGGATGTCCGTGCCGCGGACAGCGGCGGCATGCGCATTGGCCAGATTCGTGTCAAACCGAACCAACAGGGCGTCGTAGAGCGTTTCGGACGTCGTTCCCGCGCCCCATGTCCACTCGACGTTGCCTTCGTACTTGAAGAAGCCCCCTGCGTAGACAAACCCATTGGTGTACTGGACGGCGTTCATGGACTCGTCGGAGCTGATGCCACCTACATCGTAGCTGACCTGCTTGATCTTCGTGGTAACATCGGCGTTCAGCTTCGCGATGAGAACGTTGGCGTCGTCGGTGAATCCGGCGTAGATCTGTCCTGTGGCGTCCGCGGTTACATTCTTCGCATCGTACTTGCTGCTGCTGCCGAACGACAGGCCGGGCTGCTTACTCAGGCTTGACGAATACGGGACGACGCGGAGCTGGCTGCCCTCGCCGTAGACGATGATCTCGTCCTCATCGGGTGAGTAGGCGACATCCGTTACCTCGTAGTTGCTGTCCAGGTCCCGTGTCGATGCCACGTTGCAGTCGAGCGTGCACTTGAGCAGTTTGTCGGTACTCCCGTCTTCGACGACGACGTAAAGCCGATCATCGTCCGGCTCGAGCTTGTGCTGGGCGTACACGAAGCGTTTGGGTCGGCTGATGCTGATCCTCACCGGTGCGCCGGCGGGGGCTCCGTTGCGGTCGTAGCGCACCATGTAGGAATCGTAGTTGTATTGGGAGAGCACATAAATTGTGCCGTCCCGTCCTACGGCGCTCTGCACGAACTCGTGGTTTTGCTTGGCTACGAGAAAGCTCCCGATGGCGTGGGAGTGAAGCGACACCAGCAGTGTTGCGGCGCACAGCAGCAGGCCTTGTGCCCACACGCTTCGACGGCATAGCACCCGCTGCATCCGCGCCGCCGACAGAATGGCCTGCAGCGATGAGGCCGCAACCATTCGCCCGTGCTGAGGAGTGATCGTTTGCCTATTCATTCAGCACCTCCACATCGCTGATCTTCAGTAATTCGATCGAGCCTTCGGTGTAGATTGGTACCCTGTGAAGGCCGGTGACTTTTTCGCGGTAGGAGCCCGCAAGCTTGTCCGTCCCATAGCCTGGAACGGCCACGCTTTCGTCGAAACGGATGGTGATCTCGCGGAAAATGTCGTAGCCACGCGTGTGGTCAGGATGGCGCTTGTGTAGATAGGGATTCGTGGGATGCCGGGAGGGCATCATGATCTTGCCGAAGCAGGACAGGCCTGCCCCGACCCCCCCGAGCATCTCGAGTTCGTGACCAGGGAAGTCGAAAGCCACGGCAGTCAAGCGTTTCCCTACCATCTTCCCTTCGCGCCGGACAATACCCGAGAAGTAGGGGATGTAGGAATCATCCGTGAGCAGAACCACACGCGCCTCGGAATCGGCCAGAACCTGTTGTGCGGCGGTGACCTTCTTGAGCAGTCGCGCAATGCCCCGGGCATCCACATGCAGGAGGATTCGGAAGTCCACGGTCTGCGCGGTAGGAGTCGTCTCGCTGGGGTCGTTTCCCCGGATTTCGCTTACGGCGTTCAGGCCGACCGTACCCACCCAAAGCCCCGGGTTGGAGGCATCACGGGAGTAATTCTCGTTCACCCGGAATTCGGCCATGTCCCAGAATGCGTTCTGGTCGTCGAGGCGGTGGTACCCGGTCGTCCACGTTCCGGCTGTCGGTGCATTGAAGACGCCGTCGTGGCCATTAGGCCCACTGTCGCTAAGCACGGTCCCCTGCCCGTCGTCGAAGCGCCAGTAGCCGACCAACCCCCAGGGGAGATCATGGATTGGGCGGAAGGCGTAGGCCAGGATTTCATCATCACTGCGTGCCAGGGACCAGACTCGGACTTCGTCGACTGCGCCCTTGAACTGGCGACCAATGACGAACGGGGCGCTGTTGGCTGCAATGGTTGCCCCTTCGACGGCACCGATTGAGACACCGTTACGGAAGAACTCCGTGGTGTTGCCAACGGTGTCCACGCGGACGGCGACATGGTGCCATTCGTTGTTGGTCACGGCAAGGTATGACTTCACTGCCTCGCTGTGGGTGTCGCTGACGTAGAAACGGAGGTAGTTCGCGTTGTCCAGCGCAAGCCCGAAGCCGTCGTCGCCCTTCTGAATGATGTCTTTCAGGTCGTCCTGCAGAATGAGCTTCTCGGGGCGGATCCAGGCTTCTATAGTCAACGCCGTCATGCTGGCCAGTGACAGAGGGGCGTTGGGCGCGGTGACGTAATCGTTGGGGTCTGCCGCGGCGAAGGTCATGGCATGGTGGCCGTCGGTCGTGAACGTGTCGGGACCATAGAGCCATTCGTCGCCGGTCATATTCTTCAGTTCGGCGTCGATGCCGTTCACTCCATCCTTGGCATTCAAGCCTACGCCGTCATTCATGGTCCAGCGGGCCACGAGCCCGGCCATATCCGTGGTGGGCTGTCGGGCCGAGAGGAAAGCGATTTCCGCATCGGTTCGGGGGTAGTTCCATACCCGCACTTCATCCAGGCCGCCCTGGAAGTACTCCGCGTCCGTGTTTGGTCCCTTGCGTCCGAAGACCGTCTCCTCCGCGTTGTTAGCGACGATACTGAACGCGTGCGTCCCCGCGGGAATGCCATTGATGAAGAACACCGTTTTGTCGGTGAACTTATCCACCCGCACTGCCACCTGTTGCCAGACGTCCGGGGTGACCGGGGTGGAGGATTTCAAGACGTTGCCGGCCTGGTCATCGACCCAGAACTCAAGCTTGCCGTCGTCGCCAATCGTCAAGGCGTAGCCGCTTTCGCCTTTGCGCAGGATCGTCTGGCGTGCGCCCGTGCTGGCCGGTTTTATCCATGCCTCGATGGTGAGATCTGTCAGGCTCAGCACGTCATGGTGCGGCGCGATCAGGTAGTCAGTGCTGCCATTCAAGGCAACGGCGTACTGGGGCCGGAAAGGCGCATCGTACTCGCTGTCAGCACCGACACGGTTCAGATTGGTCATGTTCGTCATCTCGCCGTCGGCCGGGGAGTTTGTCGGAGAGGCGGCGGCAATCCGTAGGGCGATGTTGTCGATCTGGTGGAAGATCCGGCTGTTATTGGGGAGCGATGTCCGGCGCCACGTGACGTCGACGATGTTGTCGAATCCCGCGAATGTGACCGTCCGCGGGTTCGCGGTTCCGCCGTCGACCGTGACGGTCTGCTCGATAAGCGTTCCGGCGGTGTCGTCCTTCGTGGCGGTGAACGTGACATCCGCAGTGGGCTGGACCACGGAGACAACCGCCCCGGCCGCCTTGGCGGAGGCCAGGTCAAGTGTCAAAGTGTTCCCGGTGATTGCCTCGATCGTCACACTTGCTTCGTCATTCGTGCCGTCACGGACGCTGACGGTGTCACCCACGGCAAACACAGCGGCAGACGCAACCTCAACCGCCACGTTGGCGCCGGCTGTCTCCGCATTGAGCGTTGTCGTTGTCGTGGGGGCGTTTGCGATGGTCAGTGTCCGCAACTGGAACGGTTGGCCGTTGGTCAGCTCCAGCGAGGTGGTTGCCAGAGAACTGGGGTTGTAGAAAGCGGCGGATCCGGAGTAGGAGGGATGCAGCTCCCCCAGGACGCCCAATTTCTCCTCTCCGCCGATATCCGTGATCCTGCTCATCCCGACCCCGGTCCCGGCGGTCAGGGGACTGTCATGGAGTTGGATGCTGGCGTCGGCATGGCCGAACGAGTTGAACTCGAGCGTGTTATCAGCGGGATCGCGGGTGACCGTACGGCTGTCCGCGGCGCAGTTGCCGTTGTATGTGTCGAATTCCCAGGCGGCGACGAGGTCGGGTTCGTTACCGTTGATCAGGCGCATGGTGTTGTCGGCGATCTGCTTTGTCGTTCGTGCACTTCGCCAGATGCGCACATTGTCCGCGCGTCCATGGAAGTAGGGGCTGGCCATCCACCCGCTGTGCCCGATGCGCACCGGTAGGTCGTTCTCCTCCATAACTCCTATGCCCGCTTCCTCGCTGTCGAGTGCACCGTTGATGTAGATCCGTTTCGTGCCGTTGTCGAAAACCGCGGCCACATGGTACCACGTAGCGAGATCCAGGGCGGTGGCGCCCAGCAGCATTCCCCCGCCCGCACTGAACTCGAGCTTCCGGGAGGGCTTGATCCCGAATTCCCACCCACCACTACCTTTGGATACCAAGGGCGTGCGGATGCCGAAGCTGTCGGTCACCGACTCCACCTGCAGCCACATTTCGACTGTCATCGTGTCGGTGGCGTCGAATCGGGACTCCACGGACACTGGGATCTGGACGCGTTCATCAGTGCCATCGAACGTCAGCACCCGGTTGCCGGGCCACGGTGCTCCCATGGCTACGCCCGCTATGCGCATGGGCACCGCGTCGGTGGTGACGGCTGCCGCTCTCGCCTGCAGCGAGCTGTCAACGGCCTCGGCGCTATCGGCGGCTTCGTCGAATCGCCAGCATCCCACCAGTCCCGTCTCATTACCGTAGAGACGGCGAAGCATGCCGGCCCCGATCTGGACCTGCGTGCACCCTATGCTCCAGATCCGGACCGTGTCCAGGCGACCTGCCAGGGACCGCCCTGACTTCTCTTCATTGGCACCAAAGACCACGTTGAACTCGTTTAGGGCAATGGGGCCGGTCCAAGGGACATTGGCCACTTCTTCGCCGTTCAGATACAGCGCCTTGGCACTGCCGTCGTAGGTGGCGGCCACATGGTACCAGGTATCGGTCGTCAACTCGACCGGGCTGACCAAGTCGTGGATCTGAAGCCCGTTGTGGGTGCGGAAGCAGACCTGGTTGGTGTCGTTGTAGCGCATCAGGCCCCAGGCTGTGTCACCCTTCGCAACGATGGCCTCCCACTTCGGGGGGGTGACCCCGCCGTCGAACCAGACCCAGGTTTCGACGGTCATCGCCGTCTCGAAGTCGAACGCGGCTTCGTCCGGCAGGACGACATTAGGCTTGCTCCCTGCAAGGACCAGGGCGGTCTCGTCAGCCCCCCCACTCGCACAGAGAAGCACGACGGCAATCAGCACGATGTGCAGACGCGGGACGATGCGGGGAAAAAGAGGTGTCTTGCTCATGGCATGTCGTCCTTCAGGACAGTTGCTCTATGTGTTCTGCGACCGGGCGTCCGGTGCGCCCACTCGCGCGTTTAGGCTGTATTTCGGCGACTTTCCATGCTGCTCCGCGGAAGGTGGGGCCATTCATCAGTCCCGGTCTTCCACTCGGCCTCGTGGGACGTCGGCCTGCTATGGTGCAGTGAGAACCATCGGCACCATGGCGCGTGCGCCGGCGTCGTGCCGGATCTCCAGCAGTGCTTCCTGCGTTCCGGCTTCACTCGACTCCACATCCAGACGAACGTCTTCCTTTTCTCCTGGCTCCAGAACGCGCAGAGACAGGCTGTCACCAAGCCGATGCGTCGTGTAACTCAGCGTCGTGTAATCCATTGTCCCGTAGAACACCGCGAGGGGACCGGTGCGGTGAACTGTCACCGCTGCGGGGTTGATGCCTGTGTTCCCAATCCGGCATCTGCGGTGCGTGGCTCCCGCGGTGAATGTCAGCTGGCCGCTGTCCCGGACATTGACGTCCAGGGGGCCCTGGAAAGTGGACGCGCCTTTGCAGTAGACCCAATAGGCCTCGGCGGATGCCATCACGGCTGTCGCTGGGTTGGTGACCAACGTCCAACGCCCATCAATCAGGCGGTAGAAGCGCTGTTGTTCGTGAGCCTGTGATCCGGCAAAGAAGTCGGCGAACACCGGTGGGTTGTCGGGGACCAGGTCGAAACTGACCAGATTAAAGGCATTGGACTGCCAGCGAACACGCTGGAAGCTCACGTCACCGGAGATGGTCCAGCTGAAATCACGCTCGGCGTGGATCAGGTAGGGTCTGTGTGTGGCAACGTTCAGCAGGTTGCTCAGGAAGGCGTCCGGGCGTCTGGACGCATACCACACGAGCCATCCCGGCTCGTTCCAGGGCTTCTCATCGGGATCCTGCAGGAACTGAACGGTGGAGTGCGGGGTAAAGTAACAGGCAACGATATCAATGGGCGTGCCATCGAAGAGGAGGGCAGGAGTGGGGGCCTCGGGCTGGACTCGGAGGAACACCGCATTCCAGCCAGCCTGCAAGGCAAAGGTCTGGGTACGCTGCGGCACGGCGGACGCGGGCCCGGAAAGAAGGGCACCGACGGCAATGACGTAGACAAGACGGATGCTCAGCAGTCTCATGACACTCATCTCCGATCTATAATCCCGAATCTATTGCGGCTCGCCTGGCGCTGAACGTCCAAAGTTGAGCAGCAATCGGCTGCGGATGTTTGTCTTCCCCCGCGCACCTGTGTTGCTGGCCTCTTCCCTGTTCTCCGCCGTCCGCTTCGTTCCAGCCACAGCGGCTTGTAGCTCAAGCCCATCCCAGGCAATGTCGCTTGGCGCCTCGTTTTTCGGCGATGGCTGCAGGAACTCGGCAATGTTCCGCCAGAACATCGTTGCCTCATCAGCGTCTGGAACGGGGGGGGCCGCACCCAACTGTTCCGGAGCGGGACGTGGAGCCCGGAAGTTCCAGACGAATGGGGCTTCTCCCACGCCGGGAACGTTGATCGTCTCGGTACCCCTTCCCATGCCGCTCAGCGTACTTGCCGCACTGCGGAAGCTCAGCAAAGGCACGGCGCCGTGCCGGTACGAACCAACAGCCATCTCGGCGGGCTGGAAGGCGAGCTGAAGGAACGCGGTAGGGGTGTGGACCAGTGGATGACCCATGCGGTAGCCTTCGGTCTTCTGCATGAGGAACTCGCGCAGCTGTGCCTCCCGGCCGCCGATGATGTCACCGTTCCAGAAAACGTAGGCAGGGGGCTCGTGTCCCACGCCGATGTACTCAACGAAGTCTGGTGTCTCGTCGCCGCCCGCCAAGCCGGTGAGGACGGCCCAGAAGTTGTCATCACGCGGTTGCGGGTCCAAGGCCTCCAGAAGAACCTGTTCCCCCACGACCACCTCCAGAGGATTGTCGGGCACCGCAATGTTGCCTACCGCTACACTCAGCGTCGTGTCACCAGATGAGAACACGTTAGTCGCCAAGTCGTTGTTGTTGTCGAGGATATCGTCCCAGGCCTGCAGTACCACATCATCGCCCGGTGACTGGTCGGCATCGACCAACTCAACGAGAAGGCTCCCCGTGCCGCCGGCAAAGCCACCCCGGATGTCTACATTCCCGTCTGCTGTCCGGGCCAGGGTGATGATGGCGGTGTCGACTTCGTCGATGCTGATCGGGCCCACGCCCAAGACGCGCGCGGTCAGCGTCTCGACGTTCACATCAAGATCCGTCGCTTCTCCAATGGAGCCGCTACCGATGCCTGTATTGGCGGTCAGATTCATATCGGCGGCGGTGATGTCGACATTGCCGTCAACCGCGTCCGTGATGGCTGCCGCCCCGCCGCCATCCTGGCTGTCGTCGGCGATCAGCACCACGTCGGCCAGTCCGGCGTCGATCGTGCCGACCGGCAGATCATCGATCGTGTCGGTCATGACAATGTCCTGGCCCAGGGCACCTCCGCTGGTTGCGTTGGCTTCCGTGGATGCGTCGATTTCGAGCACGGCTGCCTTCTGTCCGATGTGGTCGCCGGCGACGAGGTTGAGCGTTGCGCCGATCACGTCCGCGACATCGTTCGGCGGGAGGGCATCTTGTCCATATTCGTCGATCGCGCCGACGTCAGCTGTAATGTTGACCACATCCTGAGCAGCGATCACGTATCCGGCCAGCACGTCTCCGGTCAGCGTACGGATTGTGATGTCTCCATTGCCCGGAGCAACAGCGTTTGTTCCGGCCTGCACGTCCCGCAACGCCAATCCGTTGGTTTCCTGAAGGTAGATGTGCCCGTTTTCGGTGTATGCGTCGAGAATGTCGATGGTGCTGGTCACGGGTTGCGCAACCGTGCCGATGTGTTGCTCAGCTGTGAGCGTGGTGACTGCACCTGGTGAATCGGCGATGATATCGACCTGCGGCGCCGTGCCGTAGATGCCGCCGTCCCGCGAGGTGATGCGGACGGCATCGCCGGTGCTGTTTGTGGTCATCACACTGCCGAGGGTGACATCTGCATCGGCACTCAGGGCGGCCGTTCCCGTGTCGGCGTTGATGAGCGTGTTCGGGGCCATGGTGAAGGCTCCACTGTCCGCGTCACCGATGAAGTTCCATGCCCCGTCGACCGTCACTTGCGTGTTGCCGCTGACATTGACGTTGCTGCCGGCATCGAGCTCCAGGTCGCCGGCGCCCGTCCGCAGGTGTCCGGAACTGCCACTGGCCAGGTCTCCTACGTTTATGTCCCGGTTGGCGGTGAACGTGAGGGCTCCACCGGCGTAGACAGCGGCGTCCACGCCGCCTTGGGAGACGTTCACGTCGTTAGCCGCATCGAGCTGGATATCGGAGCCCGCCCCGTGTGCGGCAATTGAGTAGTAGGTGGGGATGGTCGCCGCGGCGTACACACCGATGTCGTCACCGGAGAGGATGTGGATTGGTGCGTTTGGTTCGTACGTGGCCATTCCGTCGGCCGCCACGCCGCTGTCGTTCTGCGTGAAGGATAGCGCGGACACCAGGGAGATCGCGTCTTGTGACAGAACGCGGTGGTTGGCAGTCAACGCCGCGTCGACGTTGATCGTCACCGTTCCGTCCGCAGCGAAGTTGCGTATCGCATAGGGAAGAGCCGGGTCGAGATTGTTGAGCGCCAGCTCGCCGCCTGCCCCGCCGTTGATCACGGCGATATTCCCGGACGCCGCTGCCGCGTTGGCCGGGTCGCCATTGATGGCCTGCAGGGCCGTGACACTTGTTCCCGCCCCCATCAGACTGATCCCGTCCGCTGCGACGGCGACAAGTTCCTCAGTGCCGGTGCCGATGACGCCGCCGGCCTGAGTCAGGGCGCCTACACCAACTCCAGCGCCGCTGTCAAAGGTGCCGCTGTCAAAGTCCCAGTCTGCCCGCAACTCGATGCGTCCGGAGCCGCCGACCATGTTGGCGACCGTCATGTTGTCGTAAGCCATCGCAACGACAGTCCGGTCCGCCGTCACCGGCGCATTGATCGCCATGTCTCCGCCGGCATTCAGGAAGGCATCGTGGTCTTCATCCGCTCCCGCGTCGTCGGCCGTGACCGGACCGGAAACGTTCATGTCACCGTTCTGCGACGTCATGCTGACCGAGCCGTCAGCTGCCATTGCCAGCTGCACATCCAGACCGTCCGTATCGTGGACGCCGATGTCGCCGGCACCCGACGACATTGCCCTGACGGTTGCCACAGTGGTGTCGATGTCTAGGTCTCCCAGGCCACCCACACCCGTAGCCGCATTCAGTGTCAAGGCTCCGGCGATCGCGACGATGTTCGGGCCCTCGCCGGTTAGGTTGTCGACGATGCCGCCGCCACTGGAAGCGACCGTGACAACCGGGCCCGTCGTCCTGACCCGACTGAGCGCGACGTCACCTGAAGCCGTGAGTTCAACGTTGCCGCTGTCGGCGTCCAGGAGTGTGCCGTCTGCCATGGTCAGGGCACCGCCATTGGCTGTGATTGTGGTGGGCTGACTGCCGTTCGTCGTGATGTCCCCGTTCAGGTCGATCAGCCCCCCGGCCGTGATTTCGACGGCCCCGGCCGTGGCGGTCAGGGGGCCCACGCGGGCGTCAGTGGGGACTTGGAAGTCGATGCTCTGGGCAGTGGTCGTCCCAGTGATGGTGAGGCTTGTGGCGCTGGGGTTCATCAGGACTTGGCCGTTGGTCGATGTGGCATCGCCGTCAACGGTTACGCTGGTCCCGGCCATCGTGATGTCTCCTCCGGCGAGCAGCGTGCCCGAACTGGCGGTCCCGGCAGCCAGCACATCGATCGTGGTCATGGCCGTCAGGTCATCAACCGCAACCGGCCCGTTCGTGGAGATGATTTGGACCAAGCCGTTGTTTGACTGGATCGGGTTCGTTGCGGTTACACCCGTTGGCCCGAGGACGGTCACATCACTGCCCGCCGTGATGCCCTGTAGGGCGGCTGTTCCTGTGGTGGCGGTAACCGTGGCCGTGCCGCTCGTCGTCTGGATGTCACCCCCGACGGTGACGTTTTGGCCGCTCACGCTGGCGTTCTCGTTGGCTGTCATGCCCCCTGTCGTGGCGTCACCGGTTGTGGCCGTTACGGTGGCGTTGCCCAGGGTGGAGGTGATGTCCCCGCCCATGTTGACGGTTGGTGCTGTGATCAGGACATCGTCGTCGCCTTCAACGGTTCCGCCGGCCGTGCCGGTCACGGCTGTCGCTGCAGTCAGCGTCACGGTTCCGCTCACGGGCGGGGTGGCATTTGCGTCGATCCCGCCCGTCACGTTCAGCGTTGCTCCGTTGGTCACTGTGACCGCGCCATTATCGGTGGTGATGCCGGCGACGTCCAGATCGGTTGTTTGGTCAATAACAACGTCCCCGGGGGCCGTGGATGCGGTCACCGCGATGGTATCGACATTGGTGTCCAGATCGACGTTGGCGGATGTGGCCGTGGCGCTGGTGCCGGAGGCAATCGTCAGGCTCCCTCCCGCGACGTCGACCACGCCCGCACCATTGGTGTCGATCACGGCGTTTTCGGCTGTCAGGCTGACGTCGCCGGCGGTCGACTGGATCAGGCCTATCCGGAGATCCACATCGGTGGCTGTGTCATCCGCAGCATTCAGCCCCAGAAAATTGGCACTGGTGGCATCGACCTGAGTGGACGCGTTTACCTCGATGCCGCCCGGCGGCTCGGTAGCGCTGCCGATCTCGTCGTCAGCGGTCAGCGCGATCACGCCGCCCACGAGGTCGACCGCCGCATCTCCGCCTCCATCCTCCACGATGTCGGCTGCCGACTGGAGGGTGACGCTGTTGGCTTCCGCATCGATCTGGTCGAAGAGAATGCTTGTCGCCTGAATACTGACATCGCCTGACGCGGTCATCGTGCCGGTGCCATCCGTCTGCACGAACGTACCGTTGGGGAGTGCCGTGGTGAAGCTGCCCGCGTTGACGTCCACGTCGGCGGCGATGAGGATGTTCGAGGGCGGACCGGCGATGGTGACGCTGCCACCGTCGGTGTCGATACCGTTGCCGGTGATCGTCAATTGCTGGCCGTCCTGTGTGTAAGTCACCGGGCTACCCACAGCGTCAAGTTCGAACGCGGTCACAGCTGCGCCCGGGGTGTTATCGATGACGATGGCACTGCTGCTGCCGTTGTCGATGTCGAGTTGCGTGGTGCCCAGGAGCTGGAGCGGGCTGCCGATGCCGCCAATGCCGAACATGGCGTTGAGGTTCGCCGTGCCGGCCACAATGTCGGGATCCAGAGGCCCGGGGATGATATTGTCTCCGGAGGTAAGGGTGACCGTTCCGCCCGGGACGCTGATCAGGTTGTTGAGGCGCAATGTTCCCGGATCCGCACCCTCGACCGTGGTCAGATTGACCGCGGTCACGGCAGTGAGTTGGTCAAACGCTGCATTCCCGAGCACGGTTGCATTGATGGAACCGCCTGCGGTGATGCTGCTGTTTGGGGCAAAATCCAGTTCGAGAATATCGTTGCCGGCCCCCTGCCCAATGTTCACATCGCCGTTGGCCACGATGCTCGTACCCGATGCCATAACGAAACGCACGGCGTCCTCGATGTTCACATTGCCGCCAGGTGCAGCGATGGCCGCGTGATTGGTTCCGTCGCTCTGCATGTCGATGAGCCGGGCGTTGCGGATGGTGAAGTCGCCGGCGGCGGTCACCCTGCCGTTGGGAGTGATGATCACGTTGTCACCCAACGGGTCCAATGTGGCGTTCCCCACGGGGGTGTTGATCGTGATCGGGTTGCCCGGCGGCGCGCTGAAGGTCAGCGTTTCGCCCGAGTTGGAGTGCACCGTCCCGGAGACGATCACTCCGGGGCCGTAGTTGGGCCCCGTGCCACCATCGTCATCGGACGCATCGCTTGAGATGGTGCTGCCCGGAGCGATCTCGATATAGCCGCTGTCCTGGCTCCCCGCGGTATCAATGCTGAACGTCATGTCGCCATCACCGCTGAACACTCTGTCTTCGATGGTGAGTCCGGCGCCGTCGACTGCAGCGCTGGTGCCGTTAAGGATGCTCACGTTGATTTCGGCCGTGGTGCTGCCGTTGATGACCATGGAGTCTCCATCACCCGTCAGGTCAGTGATCTTGAGGCTCGCTGCCGCTGCCGCACCGGTGCCATCGTCGCGGTTCGCCTGCAGCAACCGCAGGTTCTGACCGGCGCTGGTAAGGGTGACGTCCAGCTTCCCGGGCGCAGCCCCGTAGGAGAGCACGGTCAGCAGGTCGTAGTCGGTGCCGTCAACATCCCCCGCCTTCAGAGTTTGGGACTCAAGAATGAGTCGCTCGGCGACCACGCTCAGCAGGCCATCCGTATCATCGAGGACGGATCCGGCGGGGGCTTCAAGGCGCAGTGTTCGGGCCCCGGTCAGGTCGGCGGCGGTCAGAATGCCATCAGCGTCGAGGACGTGATCCGTGTTGGGCACGACCACATCGCCGCTGGTGGCAATCAGCGCGACGTTGTCACGACTGTCGAGGCTCCATCCTTCGAGAGTAATCCCCGCGTCGTTGCGCACCCAAAGCACGGCACGTTTGCCGGCGCCCACCGTCGTGCCGGCGCCGATCGTCAGCTCCGTGCCCCCTGAGTTGTCAACCGCAATCTCGCCTCGCTCGCCGGTGGCTATGGCTACGAGTGTGCCAATGTCTTCGGTTTCGAGCGCATTTCCGAGAATGTCTTTGATCGATCCCGTGTGCGTGTCGACCGGTCCGTCTCCGGGGTCTTCGGCCACATCGTTGTCTTTCGTACGCCCGGCCCAGTGCGCGACGTTGAGCGTGAGCGTGGTGCCCACGCCGTTGCCCTCGATGTCGGGGTCGGTATCACCATCGTCGAGGACACTGCCGTTGGTAGATGTCAGGGTGATATCGCCGACTCCGTGGACGCTTCCGACCAGGGAGAGGTTATCCGTGGTGGTGATGTCGACGTCGCCGCCACCGTCTGCTGTACCGTTGATCGTGAGTTCCCGGGCATTGACCCTCAAAGTTCCTCCGCCGGCGTGGGCGGTGATCACGTCCACGACCATGGCGCCGCCGCTGAGATCCACCTCGGCTCCGCGAAGCCCGGTTCCGGCTTCCGCATCAATCCCTCCCGGAGCGGTCACCGTGAGTGTTCCCGAATAGCCTGTGTTGCTGTCGGCTCGGACCTCTGCGTTGTTCGTGATGGTCAGGGCATTGGTCAAGGTCACCGTTAGGTCATTGACTGCCCTGACGTTCCCAACAGCGGCCAGGTCCCTGGCGACGATGATCCCGTTCATGTTGGGGTTCTGGGCAAAGGTAGCTCCGACATTGGCCAGGGTGGCGGTGTCGGCTGCGGTGATGCTGAGCGCTGTAACGTCGACCGGAGTCACCTCGGGCATGACGTACGCGTCGACGTCGATCAGCGTGACGTTGTCACCACTGATGGCAATCTGGCCATCGGTGGTACGGATGCCGCCACCTGTCTGGGTCACATCGCCACCTGCGGCGATGGTGATGTTGCCCATGGCTGACCGGAAATCGTCCTGCACTCGGACATCTCCAGTCGAGACCAATAAGAGGTGGCCGCCCCCGGTTACTTTATCAGCGACATCCACGCCGGAACTGCTGGTCACAGCCAGAGACGCGACGTTGACGGTTCCATTCAGTGCGACTGTGCCCGTGCCGGCCGCGATCGTCAGGCCTTGTCCCGTCACTCCCTGGGCGATACTGACCGTCCCCGACTGCGTGGTCATGGTCGAGTTGCTGTTGATTTTGAGCGGAGCAGAGACGGTGATGGCACCCGAGCCCGTCTGAAGGGCGTTCGCAGTTGCCAGCTGTATTTCCCCCGCCGTCAAGGTGATCTCTCCCGTGCCTCCCGTCGTATTCATGAGCCCACCGACAAGGACGATGCCGTCGCGGCCGTCCAAGTTGACGGCGCCGCTGGCGGTAAGGCCGACAGTCGTCACAGGGCCACCGGTGTTGTCGAAGCCACGGCTCAAGGTCGTGAACGCGCCGCCATTCGTGGCGATGGGTGCGTTGATGTCGATGTTCGCGTCAGCTTGCAGGGAGATGTTCAGAGGGGTTGTGGCCCCCGTTGTGGAGACGCCGCCATTCAGCACGATGTCCTGATCCGCGATCAGAGTCAAGGTTACGGGCAGGCCCGTTCCGCCGAAATCGATGACCGCATTGGCGTCCTGGACAATGTTGCCGTCGCCGGACCACGCACCACCAGGCCCGCCGCCGCTGCCATCGGACAGCGAGGTGTCGAGGGTCACGGATGTGCCGCTGTTCAACAGGCTCTCGATTGTGGTGTCGAGCACTTTGTTCGCATCGTCGTTGCCCGTGAACGTTCCGTCATTGTTGTTTGTGATCTCGGTCAGGATCCCGTTTGAGCTGACGATGCTGATGTCGGTAGGGTCTATGAGGAAGGTGCCGGGCTTGCCGTTGGGCGCCGATGCGTCGGGGCGACCCGCGATGTAGACGGTCTTTCCCGAGACTTCGAGGAAGCCCCCGTCACCGGCCAGTGTCCCCCCCTTTGCCGCCACGACGGCACCGGCCTGGAAGTCGGTCGTGTCATCGGCAAAGGCCACGACTCTTCCGCCGTTGCCCGTCTCTCCGGCATTGGCGGTTGTCGTGCTGCCCGAGCCCAGGGTGATCTTGCCGGGGGCCGTCAGGGACACGGCCCCGCCCTTTCCTCGACTGCCATCGGCGTTGACAGTCCCGGACTGAACCACGTTTTGCCCGCGCATCGTGACTTGCCCCCCCTCCCTGCCGGAGGCATCGATCGTGCCTTCGTTCACGGCTTCGCCACGCAGGCCGTCAAGCTTCAGGCGGATGGTGCTTCCAGCCACCTGATCGACAACAACGCTGTTCGCGGCGGCCACGGCGACGTTGGGTGCCTTGACCGTACCGCGATTCTTGACTCCGTGCGCCAGGAGGAGGATCCTCTGGAGCGCCGCCAGAGAACCATCGTTCGTGATCTGAGCCTTCGACACGCCCTCGAAGTTGTTCTTGCCGGCCAGGAAGTCGGCGTCTGAGATACCCAGAGTGGAGACGATAAGGGCACCCACGTCGACTGATGCTGTCGGCCCGAAATAGACACCGTTCGGGTTGACCAGATAGAAGATGCCATTTGCCTGGAGCAGGCCGAAAATGCTGCTGGGGTCACCGCCTGTGACACGACTCAACATGGCCGCTCTCGTGGAAGGTTGGTTCAGGTAGACCCCAAAGTCCTGACCGATGCTGAACGATTCCCAGTTGATAATGGCGTTGCCGGTCAACTGCTGAATCAGCAAGGCGGCCCCATCCCTGTTGATCGTCACCTGCCCGTGCGCGACCTGTGGCCCGGTCGGCAAATTTTCTGCCCATCCCTGGGGCCCCAACAGCAGGCTGACACACGTCACAATAGCGAGAACACGCCCGTGCACGGACGCCCTCGAGGCTTTCAGTGTTGACGAGTTGTGCATAGCTAGGATCCTCTCTCTCGCCTTGGCTCGACGCACACGTTGCGTTGGGCTCCCCAAGGCAACCAGTTGTCCAGGGCACTCCCAGGGCCGTCACGACCTTGGGTTGCTCCGCCCGCAGCTTTTACACCGGGCTTAGTGTTCGATCTGCTATCGTGCTTCAACGCACGGTTCCGACGGTCGAGGTCCAACGGGGGCGCTAGAAATGCAGTTGCAGCGACAGATAGCCGCGCCCGGACCCCGGCGACGCATCCGTCTCATTCAGGGGCATTCCATAGTCGAGTTTCAGCGCTGAATAGGGCGAAAGAGCCAGGCGGAGCCCAAGCCCGGCGCTGGCAAAGGCCTCAGTGGAATCCAACCCGATGACGCCGTCGTTTCGTGACAGATAGGCGAAGTCAAAGAAGGACAGCAACTGGAGCTGGTGCCAGCTCCAGTGGCGGGGTAACGCATTGCGGAACTCCGGCGTGTGCGCCAATCCGGGAATGAAGTCCTGGAGCAGCGGCGTCCGCAGCTCCACCGTGCCGGACAGCCCCGAGTCCGCGGAGAACTCGCGGTTGAGGTAGCCGCGCAGTTCGTCGGCCCCGCCGACTGCTTTCTGCAGGGCGGGAACAAGCGTGGCATCGGTGAATTGGCCGTTGAGCCGGCAGAAGAGCGACGAACGCGTGTCAAACAGCTTCTGAAGGCGGGCGAACTCCGCCTTCGCAATCAGGAAGTCACCGTCCGCGTTCGGCATGTTGCGGCGCAGCTCTTCTTCGTCTGAGCTTCCCAGAGCGCCGGCGGCGTTACCCAACAGAGATAGAGACGCCACGTTCCGGCCTCCCAGCCGATCGAACGCGCGATCCGCGTAGGAGAGCGATACGCCTGGAAGAGTGAGTCTCACATTCTGCTCGTCGTAGATGATATTGGCCAAATCCAGCGCGTTTTCCAGGCTCTGGTGGAGGACTCCCACCGCCCCATCTATGCGGTAACGCGGCGTCTTCCTAAGAGCCCTGGTTGCCTGGATCCCTACGAAATGACCTGTGCCGTGGATGTCGAGTTCCGGCAGCACATCGTTCAGATCGGCTTCCGACCATCCGCCGTAGACGTTGACCGCGTTCTTACTCCCGATCGGTCGACGGTAGCTGGCTGATACGGCGTTGATTTCATCGATATTGCCGGGATCAGTGGTCCATTGCGCGCTGAGTTGATCATCCGCCTTGGTCACATTCAGATGCTCGATCGTCGTGCGCACACGCTGGTCGCTCCCAGCTCCCGATGCCTCGTGGGCGAATTCCACGCTACCGTGTATCGGCAGCTTGTCCTGAACCTTGACGGCCACATCGACCTCATGTTGGCCGGCGCGTGTCTTGGGGTCCAGAGTCACATCCACTTTGACATCCGAATTGACACTGTAAGTCTTGACGTCCTCCCTGAAGGTCGTGTAGTTGAAGGGGGTCCCCTTCTCCAGTCCGAGATTGCGCACAATCTGCTTTTCAGAGTAGTGCCGGTTGCCGGACACCTGGACATCGCCGATCCCCCCGGTTCTAACGTTGTACGTCAGGATCTCCTGAGGGAAATCCCCAGTCACGTGATCAACCTCCGCGAGGACGTATCCTGCTTCTCGCCCAGCCTGGACCAGAATCTGCCGCAGCGCTTCGATCTCCTCGTCGGACACGGGACCGGCCTGGAACGCCAGCTGTACATTCGCCCAGTCGTCAACCCGGCGAAGCACATCTCGCACGACGGTGGGGGCGCCCTGGACGAAAATGATCTGAACGTTATGGCGGGGTGTTCCCAAACGCAGGAACGGCATTTCGGGGGCCGGGGGCAACGGGCGTACGTTACCGTCAGCCGGACACACTGCCTCGGGCAAGGGGAGTCGACAGAACAGCTTCTGCAGGCCAGGCAGCATGCTGCGCCGTGCCCGTCTTGCCTCGGTCGGGGCCGGGCTTGTCTCAGAGATCGTCGATTCGGTCGGGGCCGGGTTTGTCTCAGAGATCGTCGGTTCGGGTGAGACAGGGGTTGCGATGGGAAGAACGGCGGGCGGGGCGGGCGGGGGCTGGATCAATGGCTGCACGGGAGCGTCGGCAGAATACACGACTTGGGCTTGCGGCCGTGCTGCTTCCGGCGGCTGGGCCGCCCGGGGCTGTGGTTCGGGTCTGCCAGGACACACGATAGGCAGCGGCAGGTGGCAGATCGCTTTGCCGAGGCCGGATAGTGCGCTACGCCGGAACGATTTCTTCCGGGAGGGCGCTACCGGCAACGCGGCCGGAGCCCCCCCGAGGTCCTGTTCCTGCATAAGGATGTGGTTGAGATCTTGCTCACTCCCGCCCCATGTGAGGACGACTGGATTGCGGATCACGTTTGTCGCTCCTTCGCTGGAGACGACCCAGGGCTTGCCCTTTTCGTATCGCAACTCGCCACGGACGCGCTCACCGTTCGCCAGCACGTACAACTGCGCCGGGGTGGCTTCCCAGCGGTCAATCTCCTGGTTTGGCAGCGTCATCACGCCCGCGAACGGCGCCTCGAGCGTCACCGTGTGAGCGTCAAAATGCACGAAACGGCCCTGAATAATTGACCCGTTCTTGGCGGTGACGCTCACCATCAGGCCCTGGAGTTCGGCGGGATGCCATTGCCCGAGAATGGCGTCGTTCGTGATGTCAACACTGCCCCGGGCTGTGGCGACTTCCAAGCGGTCGTTTACGCACTGAAGCCTGCCCAGTTGGGTACCGCTTCGCTGAAGTTTGTAGAAGCGGTTTTCCTCGAGGTGCCAGGCGACGATGTGGTCATACCTGATTTCCGTCCGATCGGGTAGCGTCAAAAGTTCTATGAAAACAATGAAGAGAGACTGAGCCGGTATGGAGAATGGTGTGGTTTACCATGACGCTTGCTACCGGGCAAGTTCAGATCCGGCATAAAGCCGCTCGTTCCTCGCTATTTATTCCGTTC